>NZ_NEVJ01000001.1:0-640541 GCF_002261425.1 Bordetella genomosp. 9
CGTCGCAAACCACTCGTCGAGCGGGATGTGCACGCCGTTGCTGCTTGCAGCCAGAGCCGCGCCGAAGGTGGATTTTCCAGCCCCTACCGGGCCCTCGATCAAATGAACTCGAGACATGCTTGACAGTTACTGATTAAGAAACGGACGAGATTATCACGCGACCTCCAACGCCCGTTTCTGGCCGAAAGTAGCCTTCGTCGGACTGCCCGGCTGGCGAACCTGTCTAGCGGAGTCACGCTTTGAGCCCCTAAATGCATGCTGCCGTGCCATTGATGGAAATCGGTGATTAACCATTATGAAAGCTGCAGAATGGTGTCAAGACGGAAGGCTCCACGTTAACCATAGGATACTTTCAGATGTTAGTATGTCGGCCTCTGCACTTCCCGACTTACCGCGCAAGCTTAATGCACTTGCGAGCATACAAGGTCAATGCGAAATGATTGAATGGCTTCCGCGGCTCTCGCATGAAGATCTCTTTGAACAGCAGTTGTGCAATGACGGTCTTATGGAATGGGCGAAAGCCTTGCTGAACGCGCGGCAGAAGGGTTGGGTATCTGCCGCAGAGGAATTGGTCAAGTCCTGTCGGGCACTTGATCAATTTAAAGGTATGAATATTAACTCCGGCTTTATTTCAGCTGGCTATTTTGAGGATGCGATAGTCTCGTGGATCACCTGGTTGGCGCTCCATTGTGGAATGGAATATGCAAGAAATGCTCTTCATTCCTTTTGCAATAGCAAAAGTGTGAAGTGCCAACTCGTGACTTGGGTTCACGGCCCTGTTGTTGATGGTATATATACCCTGGACGACTCGGTTCGATTAATACCAATTGAACAAATGCCACCGTCACGTGAACGCCAGGCGTTTCAGCGTCGGCAGTTCGAGCCTGAGGCGATAACCGGCGGAGCGACTCCCGCCACTGCGATGGTCTCGAATGTTGAAATTCCTACGGCTATTGATCTCGCGCTGCATCAGAGCTTCGATGTGCTGACGTCCACGTTGGAGCACCACTCCAACATCTGCTACCTTATGAACGCTGTTACGGGAGTGCACGCGGTACCCGGAATGGTTAGCACCTATTTGAATCCGTTCGAACACCCCTGGGTCTTTTTTCAGACACGTGGTGGACAGTTCATGCCGATTGACGTCGTTGGTTCGCAGCGCTGCGTTATAGGACGTACTCAGATGGACAGCTTCGTTCTTCTAATCAATGAGTGGATTCATCGAAGCGCGAGCGAGAAACAGCGCCTACTAACAGTTTTGAGGAGATTGGCTCAGGCCAAGCGCAGATCGGATCAAAGCGATAAGATTCTGGATCTCTGCATCGCACTCGAGATGTTGCTATTAAGTGAGAACAAAACAGAACAATTATCCCTGAGTTTCCGTGTTCGAGGCGCCTGGCTATTAGGAAAGGACGCCGCGGGTCGTAAAACAATCTATTCGAATCTTAAGCAGCTATATACTGCACGTTCTAAAGTCGCTCACACCGGCAGGATAGAAACGGGGTTGCAAGAAAAGATGCGTGACTCGCTATCACAATCGTTTGAGATAGCGGAAAAATGCTTTAGATTCGTCCTGAGCAATGGGTTCACGATAAATTGGGACTCGATCATTCTTCAAACGGATACAGAACACTAGCGCATAGCCTGCCATGCAGGCCCCACGCCGCGTAGAGTAGTGTAGCGACACCTACGTGTGCCGCACAAATTTCAATCTCTTGTGAGCTGAAAGGCCACGCAGTTGCGGTGGTCTGCGCGCCAATGACAGCTATTGGCCGAAAGCAGAAGCTCGCCCTAGTTCGTCCGCCGTCGGGACCAGGCCCGAAAGTTCGTCGCGCATGGCGAGAAGGTCGGCATCGCTCGTACCAGCATGTCAGCATGGCAAGTTAGGCCAGCACCAAAAACACTCGGCCTTCCTTATGGCTGGGCAGCGTTTAATCTCACACCGCCGTCATTCAGCGCGCCAACAGCACGGCTCGCACCGCGTCCGCCGTGAAAGGCGCTTCGTAGAAGCGCCTACCGGTCGCGTCGAACAATGCATTGGCGATAGCGGCGGGGCCAGGTACCGACGCGGATTCCCCGGCGCCCATCGGCGGTTCGTCCTGGCGGGGCATTAGCAGCACGTCAATCTCCGGCAGCTCCTTGAAACCGATGATCGGGTAGCCGCCCCATTCCCGGCTGGCCACGCCCGCCGCATCGAAATCCACTTTCTCCAGCAGGCAGCGGCTGAGCGTCTGATTGACGTTGCCATGAATCTGGTGGCGCACGCCATCGGGGTTCACGATCATGCCCGTGTCCTGGCCCACCACGACGCGCGTCACGCGGATGCGCCCGGTGGCTGCCTCTACCCGTAGGTCGATGACCCAGGCTGCCCACGCCGCGCCGAATCCCGGAAACTTGCTGTGCACATACCGGGCGTACGACACACCGCGTCCGTGCAGCATACCGTCGGCATCGGGCTGGCCCCGTGACCCGCTAGCGCCCGTCTGCCATCCCGCTCGGCTGGCGGTGGCGTCGATGAGGGCGCTGGCGCGCGGGTCGTCCAGATGCCGCAAACGGAACCGGACCGGGTCTTCGCCCGCGACGTGCGCCAGTTCGTCGATCATGCAATCGTGCGCGAAGGAATTGGGCAAGGCCGACACGCCGCGCAGCCATGACGAGCGCACCAGCGGCGGCATGTCGTGGCAGACGATGCGGCGCTTGGCGTAACGGTAGGGCGGGACGGCGGTGCGGTCGCCCATCTCCAAGGTGCGAGGCTCGCCCGATACAGCGCCCGTCAGGAGCAGCGCCAGCAAGGGCGCGTCGTTGGACGGGTAGCGCACGGCGAAGTCATAGGCCAGCAGCTCGCCCTGCGCATCCATCGCCGCGCTGACGTCCATCAACTGGCCTGTGCCCTTGGGTTCCCATTGGTGTTCCTGTTCACGCGTGAGCTGCACGCGTACCGGCGCGCCCACGGCCATGGCGAGCAGCGCCGCGTCGGCGCAGACGTCGTCGGCGCAATTGCGGCCGTAGCAGCCAGCTGCCTCCATGCGGATCAGGTCGATCTGGCCTTCACCCAGTTTCAGCAGGCGGTCCAGGTCGGTGCGCAGCATGTGCGGGTTCTGCGTGCCGGTCCATACCGTCAGCCTGCCCTCACGAAAATCCGCTACCGCGCAGGACGGGCCGATGGACGCGTGCATCTGATAAGGCCACACATAGCTGCGGCGCAGTAACGTCGTGGAGGAATCCGCCGCCAGCGCGGCATCGACATCGCCATCGTCGATCAGCGTTCGCGCACGGGCGGGGTGGGCGCGTATGGCGGCGGCCAGATCGTCCAGGCGAGGCGCGGGCGGCACCGGGCGCCAACGCACCTTCAGCGCGCGCATGGCGGCAATGGCCTGCTCTTCGCGGTCGGCCACGACGCCGACGAAGTCGCCTTGCGTCACGACCTGGACATTGCCGGGCAGGTGCGCCACGGAGTCGGCGTCCACGTCGATGAGGCAGCGGCCGATGAAGTCGCCCGCGTCGCGTCCCGGGTGGGGCGGCCGGATCACGCGGCCGTGGCGCATGCCAGGCACGCGCACGTCGTGCACGAAGCTGAGTTCACCGGTGGCCTTGGCGGGGATGTCCACGCGCGCCACGCCGTGGCCGACGATGCGGTATTCGCTTGCGGGTTTCAGGCGCACCGGTTGATCCTGAGCGGCCAAGGTTAGCCGGACGTGTTGGCCGGCGATGAGGTCGCCGTAGTGCAGTTGGCGTGCGGGGCTATCAAGGGCGGTGTTGTCGGCGGCGTTGGTGGTGGCATCGGTGCCGGCGTTGGCGTCAGCGGCCACGGACACCACGCCGTCACGCACGCACAGCGCGTCTCTGGGCAGGTTCCATCGCCGCGCCGCGCGCTCCAGCAGGTATTCTCGCGCCTGCGCAGCCGCGCGGCGCAGCGGCACGGCTGAGATCTGGATGCTGGCGCTGGCGATGGTGGGCCCCTGGTTCGGGGTGGCGTTGGTATGGCCCAGCACCATGTCCAACCGTGCCAGCGGTATGTCGAGTTCCTCCGCAACAATCTGCGCCAGCGCCGTGCGGATGCCGGTGCCCAAGTCCACGTGGCCGTTGAAGGCCAGCACGCGCCAACCAGACGTCGGCGCGCCACGGCTGTCCACCTCGTCATCGGCGGTACCCACCACGGCAACGAATATCTCGGGCGTGGGCTGCACATAGTCCGACGCCGACCCCGGCTGACCCGGTGCGGGGCGTGGCGGAGCGGACGGCTCGCGCACGACCAGCAAGGCGTCGGGATGCGCAAGCAGCGCGGCGTAAAGATGCTGGGGCGCGGGCAGGTTCATGGCGGGCAGGATAGTGCCGATGGACGATTATGCCGGCGTCAGCGCGTATCGGCCATCGCCTGCGCCAAGGGCATCACGGCGGCGTACTTCTGCGCCATGTCGAACAGATTGGCGTCATGCGGCCCCAACGCCCGGTCACCGCAGCAATCGGCCACGACCAGCGGCCGAAAGCCCGCCTGCATCGCATCCACCACGCTGGCGCGGACGCAGCCGCTGGTGACGCAGCCGGCCACCAGCAAGGTCTGTACGCCGCGTTGCGCCAGCCACGGCGCCAGCATGGTGCCGAAGAACGCGGACGGCGTGCTCTTGCGCACCACGTATTCACCCGGCATGGGGGCGAGTTCCGGGACGATGGCGCTGTTGTGGCTGTGCTCTTTCAGCGCCAGCATCGCGGGCACCTTGATGCAGAAGATATTGCTGTCGGCGTCGTCGTCCGCAAACACGATGCGGCTGTGCGCCACGGGCCAGCCGCGTTCGCGGGCGTGGGCCAGCAGGTGGCGCGTCTGCGCGATGGCGGGCGCGATGTTGCCCCCGCCCAATACGTCCGGGTCCGCAAAGCCGTTGACGAAGTCCACGATCAGCAGGCCATAGGGCGGTTTCAGCGGCAAGGGCGTGCCGAAGCCCTGGCGTGCATAGGCGGAGATGTCACCGGCGGCGGGGGGCGCCGCATTCGGGGGGGAAGACGTCATGGCGCGTCCTTGCGGCGGGCGGCGCGCGCCAGCCCGGGTTCGTCCTGCACCACGCCGTTGACAACGACGGGCGTGCCGTCCAGCGCCACAGTGCAATGGCGCATGGGAATATCGATGTGGCAGGCGGTGTTGCGGCTGCCGCCCGCTTCGTTGTTCGGGCCCATGGACCACAGGAAGTTGCCCTCGAAGGCGCGGGCGTCCATGCCGATATGGGCTTCCTTGTTGTAGTGCGCCAGCATGGACCATTGCGCGCGCGGCTGCAGTCCCCAGCCGATATGCGACACGGCATAGGCTTCCGGATCCTCGTATGCGGCCATGTATTCCTTCAGGATGTCGGCCTGCACGCCGCCTTGGATGCGCGTGACGTAGCCGTTTTCGATGACAAGCTCGATGGGGTCGGTGACGTAGTCCTTCATGGGCAGCAGGATGTCGCCGCGGTCCAGCACCACGCGGCCATTGCTGTGGCCTTCATTAGGCCAGGTCAGCACGAAGCCGCTGGGCCAGTGGTCCCAACGGCCGGGCTCGTCCACGAAGCCATATTCGGAGATGGCGGGAAATTCGCCCAGCGCGCAGCGCAGGTCGGTGCCCGCGTCGGACGTGATGTGCATCTGCCGCGCCGCTTCGATCCGGTGCGCGGCGGCCCGTACGCGCTCACGGTCGGCAGCGGTGGGCACGAGCCGGCACAGCACCTCGGGCGGTTCGATGGCCAGCAGGATCTTGGTGCCGGTTTTCAGGATGTCGTGCTGTTCGTTCGAGAACAGCAGCGTCATCAGGTCCAGCACCAGATCGCTGGCGTTCAGCGCGGCGATGGCGGCCGGGTTGCCGGTCAGCGGCGTCGTGCCCAGATACGCCAGCGCGTCGCGGCTGATGGACTTCTCGGCATTGACGGGCGGCAGGTCCAGCCGGTTGACGCGCGCGCCCATGTCGCTGGCGGCGGTGATGGCGCAGCGCAGGGTTTGCGGATGCGTATCGGCGCCGGTCAGTACGGTGACGATCTGGCCCGCTTCCAGCCGGGACAGCGTCAGCACCTGTTTCCAGGCGTGGATCAAATCGATGTCGCTGACGGACATGTGGATCTCCTTGGCAGTTCGGAGGGACGCTTCAGTGAAGCGCGCGGCCCAGGAAGTCGCCGAAGGCAGCGTAGAAGCCCGCCTCGTTGTCCCAGGGAATCATGTGGCCCGCAGCGGGCACGCGCACGTGCCGCGTCTGCGGCGCCAGGCCCTGCCATTCGGCAACATCGTCGTCGCCCACGACGCCGCCTTTTTCCGCCGTCATCAGCAGCATCGGCACGTGGATGCGGGGCAGGTCGGCATGGATGTCGTCGCGGCCGAAGTCTTCGAAGCTCCGCACAATGGCCGGTTCATGGCACGTGTGCAGCCACTCTGCGCGCAGCTGGCGCTGCGCGTCGGTCCAGGTGGGGCAGAACGCGCGCATGTCCTCGGCCGACATGCCTAGGGTGGCCTGGCGGATGGAGTCGACGTACCACGCCAGATTCGCCGGGTAGGCGCGCCGGCCGGGGCCGGAGACCGGCGGGTCGACGATCGCCAGGCGCTCGAGACCGGCCGGTGCGCTGCGCGCGGCGCGCACGGCGATGCGTCCGCCCATGGAATGGCCGAGCAGCGCATACCGGGTCAACCCCAAGGCCTGGGCGAAGGCGATGACATCGGCCGCCTGCGCGTCCAGGCTGTAGTCCAGACCCGGGCCGGATGACGACAGGCCGCGTCCGCGCACGTCGAGCACATAGGTGTCGAACTGCCGACCGAGCCGTTCGCCGACGAAGCCCCAGGTCACGGCCGGGCTGGTGATGCCGGGAATGACGATGACGGCGGGGTGCTCGGCGCGTCCGGCCGACGCGCCGCCGTAGCGCAGATAGTGCTGGCGGATGCCGTTGGCGTGGACGTTGCCGCCGTAGAGGTAGGTGGAGGCGGGATGGGTAGCGGTGGCGTGCGTCATTGTGCGGCCTTCGAATAGGGGTATGCACCCGACAGCAGCGCGCCGGCGCCCGGTACGACCGGGTCCAGGCCCAGCGCTTTCAGGATGGCGTAGGTAGTGGCGATGGAGGCCGTCAGCACAGGCTTGCCGGTTTCGGCTTCGACTTGCGCCACGGCGGGCAGCGACGGCATTTGCACGCAGGCCGACAGCACGATGACGTCGGCATCGGCCACGTTCATGCCGGCGACGATCGCGGGCAGCCTGGCCGGGTCGTGGCGGCCCACTTCCAGGTTGTCCGGAATTTCCAGCGCGCGCCAGTCCACGATCTCGAACCCTTCGGCGGCGATGTAATCCATGACGAGTTCAGTCAGCGGCACCATGTAGGGCGCCACCAGCGCGATCTTCCTGGCGCCCATCACGTGCAGCGCGTCCACCAGCGCCCCGGCGCTGGTGATGACGGGGGCCGATGCGCCGTTTTCCGCCGTGCGTTCGGCCAGCCGCTTTTGCGATACGCGGTGATAGCCACGCCCCATGGCCATGATGGCGACCAGGCAGGCGTAGCCCAGGACGTCGACCCGGGCGTCGCTCAGTTCCAGCGCGCAGCGGTCGCTTTCGGCGTCCATGGCGGCCAGTTCTTCCTTCTGCACCTTTTTCATGCGCATGCGGCTGGAATGGAAGGTGAAGCGGTCGCTCGGGCGCAACGAGGAATGTGCCCGCAGCATGGCGGGCACTTCGGTTTCCATCGTGGTGTTGGAACTGGGAACGATCTGGCCAATTCGAAATGTCTTCGCCATGCGGAGCGCCTTGTGAGTAAAAGTCGGACCTAGGGTTTCCGATAAATTTAAAAAAGGTGTATACGCTCTATTCTTGCAAAGAGCGAAGCAGATATCCAGCCCGATTTCCGTAGTGGTTTTCACCTAATTCAGTGAAATTCGGCAGGATTTTGGTGATCTGTTTAAGGGTGTGCGCTTCGCCACCCAGTCGGTGCCGTCAAAAATAAAGCGTGTACACGCTAATTATCTGCCAGCAGAATTCAGGTTCATCACCATCCAGCAAGGAGAAGTTCCGTGTCTACATCCCCTCGTATCGCCGTCGTCGGCGCGGGCCTTGGCGGCGCCGCCACCGCCGCGCTGCTGCTCAAGGACGGGCTGAATGTCCGCGTCTATGAGCAGGCGGCCGGTTTTTCGCGGCTGGGGGCGGGGATCCACGTCGGGCCCAATGTCATGAAGATCCTGCGCCGTATCGGCATTGAGGACGCGCTCAATGCGCAGGGTTCGCACCCGGATTACTGGTACAGCCGCCACTGGGAAACCGGCGACATCCTGGCGCAGATTCCACTGGGCGATTACGCGGTCAAGCAATATGGCGCGTCGTATCTGACCGTGCACCGTGGCGACTTCCATGCCTTGCTGATCGACGCGCTGCCCAAGAGCGCCGTGGTCTATGACAAGAGCCTGACGCGGGTGGAAGACCGGGGCGACGTCGTCGTCATGCACTTCGCCGATGGCACGTCGGAAGAAGCCGACATCGTGATCGGCGCCGACGGCGTGAATTCCCGCATCCGCGAAGAATTGTTGGGGCCCGAGCCGCCCAAGTATGCGGGCTACCTGGCGCATCGCGCCGTATTCCCCACGCCGCAGGTCAAGGCGGGCATGCTGCCCTTCGATGCCTGCGTGAAGTGGTGGAGCGACGACCGCCACCTGGTGACGTACTTCGTCACCAGCAAGGCCGACGAGCTCTACTACGTCACTGGCGTACCCGTGGAACACTGGGACTTGAACGACCGTTGGCTGCCCAGCAGCAAGGCCGAAATGCGCGAAGCATTCAAAGGCTGGCATCCCACCGTGCAGGCGCTGATCGACGCCACGGTGGAAGTCACCAAGTGGTCGCTGCTGGAGCGCGACCCGCTGCCGCTGTGGAGCCGCGGCCGTCTGGTGCTGCTGGGCGACGCCTGCCATCCCATGAAGCCGCATATGGCGCAGGGCGCGGCCATGGCCATCGAAGACGGGGCCATGCTGGCGCGCTGCTTCAAGGAAGCGGGTGTGCACAATCACGAGCTCGCGTTCGCGCTGTACGAGGCCAACCGGGCCGAACGCGCCAGCAAGGTACAACGGATTTCGCACGACAATACCTGGCTGCGCACCAACGAAGACCCGTCGTGGTGCTTCGGGTATGACGTGTTCAACGAACCGCTGGTGGACGCAAAACCCCGGGCTGCCGCTTGATGGGTGTCCGCTGAAGGGGTTTGCCCTTGCCCTTGCCCCTGCCCGCCTCGCGGCGACTTTCATATCCTCCGAATCGTCCATTTGCGCCACGCCCATGGAATCGCCCGTCAACTCAAGCAATCGGCCGCCTTCGCTCCGGCTGAGCGTCAACGCCAGCGCGGTCGATGTGTCCGCCGCGCCGGGCACGGCGTTGCTGCACGTGCTGCGCAACGATCTGGGGCTGAATGGCCCCAAGTTCGGTTGCGGCCTGGGCGAGTGCGGCGCGTGCACGGTGTTGATCGACGGCGTGGCGGCGCGTTCCTGCGTCATCCCGATCAAGGCGGTGCAAGGGCGCGAGGTCACCACCCTGGAAGGTCTGGGCACGTGCCAGCAGCCCGGCGCGACGCAGCAGGCCTTCATCGACTGTCAGGCGGCGCAATGCGGCTACTGCCTCAATGGCATGATCATGACGGTGGAAGCGCTGCTGCGGCGCAATCCCAACCCTTCTGACGACACGATCCGCCGCGAACTGCATCACAACCTGTGCCGCTGCGGCACGCATGTGGAAATCATGATGGCGGCGCATCGGGCGGTGGAGCTGCGGGCGCAACGCGAAACCGGCGTGCCGGCAGCGGTGCCCGAGTCCCCGCCCTGCCAGGCGGGCGAGTGCGCGCGATGAGCGGGTTCTCGGTGGGTATGTCCACGGGGGCATCGGGTTCGCTGACCGAGCTGCCGGCCGACTTGCTGCATGGCGTTGCCTTGCGTCCGCCCGAGGTCTTGTGGGACGGTGCGCGTTATCGGGGCAGTGCGCTGCTAGGCGTGCAGCAGGACGCGGCGCAGGGCCAGCCGGGCGTGGCGGCCGTGGTGCGGCACAAGCATTTCGCGGGCGTGGTCGCGGTGACGCCGCTCTATGCGCGGCAGGCTGCGTTGGCGCTGGCGCCTGAATGGCAACGGGCGAAGCCGGACCCGGAACTTCATGGCGATGAATCGCCGAAGGGGGACGAGCGCTCGGACGCGTTCGTGGATACGCCGTCGGGGGTGTCCTCGGACACCGATCCCATACGCTACACGCTGAGCGCCCAGCCCGCCGCCGCCGCCGGCACGCAGGTGGTCGCGTGGTCGCTGAACGGTCGTACCCGCGTGTGGCTGCCAGCCTGCTCGCCCGACACGCAAGCGTTGATCCGGCAAGAACTGTCGGCATTGCTGGAGCAGCCGTTGGCCGCGATCACCGTCACGGTGGGCGGGCAAGGCCTTGCGAATGACGCGTCGCGGGGTGGCGGCGCGAACGGCGCGAACGGCACGAACGGCGCGATCGGCGCGGCTGCCGACCGGCACGATGCCTGTCATCCCATGGACCTGATGGACGCCGCCGCCGATGCCGCGTTGTTGTCGCAGGCAGTGGGCAGGCCGGTGTCGGTGGCGTGTGTCGCGGGCGAGTCCGATGAGCGGATTTTGGGCGTCAGGTCGGGACTGCTTCCCGATGCGCCGCACATGGATGCGACCTCGCTCCATGCGCAGATCCCGGACGAGAACGTTCCCCATCCCGTCACCGGCGGCGCCGGCGCTGCTCTGACATCCCGGTCGCCGTGGGCGTTGCGGCCCAGCCTCGCGCGGCTGTTGAGCCAACCCACGCACGCCAGCGCCGCCGCGCACGCAACGCTGTGCGGCAGCATGCCGGTGGTCTCGGGCACGCACGCGCGCCCGCCGCTGCGCGCCAGCGTGCAAGAGCTGAACGCCGCGCAGGTGTTCGCCGAGGAAAGCTATTGGCACGAACAGGCGCAAGCCCAGGGCCATGACCCGCAGGCGTGGCGGCTGTCTCACCTGCCGCCGGGCAGGGGGCAAGATCTGGCGCAGCAGGTGGCTGCGCGGGCGGCGCAGGTCGCGGGCAAAACGGCGCCGGCCGCGCGGGCAGCGCAAAGCGAGCCGGATGGCCTGCTGCGAGGCACGGGCTTTGCCACCGCGCAGGTCCAATGCGTGGACGAGACCGGCTCCGCGCGCACGGTCTGGACCGCATGGGTGGCCGAGGTGGCCGTGCAACCCGATACGGGCCGTATCGACGTCACGCGCATCGTGGCCGGGCATGACAGCCAGCACCTGCGCACGGCGCAAGGCGCACCCATCGATACACGTATCGACGCGCCCGATCATCCTCGCATCGACCATCAAGCCCCGTGGATGCTGGACAGCGCCCGCCGCCTGCTTGCCGAGCCCGCCGCGTTCGATACCTGGACGAGTCCTGCGCGGCCCTCGCCGAACGTCGCCGCCGGCGCGCTAGAAAAGCGGGACGAACACCGCGACCTGAGCCGCGCGGACTCCGCCGCCATGCGCATCGCGCAAGGCAGTCTGGACGTTGACGGTGTGGTGACTTTGCCCGCCTCGGCGGCCATCGCCAACGCCATCCACGATGCAACCGGCGTGCGCCTGCGCCAAGTGCCTTTCCAGGCCGAGTCCTTGCGACGCGCGTTGGCCGGGCAGGCCCGCGTGCGCAACCCCATGTCGCGCGGATGGAAGTGGCTGGCGGCAGGCATGGCAGGATTGGCGGGCGTTGCCGTGGCCTTGTGGCCGATGAAGCCGGCCTTGCCGTTGACCCCCGGACCCGACGTTTCACTGTATTCGGCGAGCGCCATCGAGCGTGGCCGGCTTGTCGCCGCCGCGGGCGACTGCATGGCCTGCCACACGGCGGCCGGCGGCAAGACCAATGCCGGGGGACTTGCGCTGGACACCCCCTTCGGCGTCATCTACACCACCAACATCACGCCCGACAACGACACGGGCATCGGCCGCTGGTCCTATGCGGCCTTCGAACGCGCCATGCGCCAGGGCGTGCACCAGGACGGCCGCCAGCTCTACCCCGCGTTTCCGTACACGGCGTACGCCAAGCTCAGCGATGCGGACATGCAGGCACTGTATGGCTACCTGATGTCGCAACCGGCCGTGAAGGCCGAGCCGCCCAAGACGCAACTGGCGTTTCCATTCAACATGCGTCCGCTGCTGGCCGGCTGGAACGCGCTGTTTCACGATGCCGCGCCCTTCACGCCCGACTCCACGCGCAGCGCAGCGTGGTTGCGTGGCGCGTATCTGGTGGAAGGCGCGGGCCATTGTTCCGCCTGCCACACGCCGCGCAATCGCCTGGGCGCGGAGAAGACCGGCGTGCACTATCTGGCGGGCGGAGAGGCCGAAGGCTGGACCGCGCCCGCCTTGAACGCGCTTGCCAGCGGCCCGCGCGCGTGGAGCAGCGAAGAACTGTTCCAGTACCTGCGGACCGGTTACGCGCCAAAACATGGCGTGGCCGCGGGGCCGATGGCGCCCGTGATCCACGGCCTGGCTGAATTGCCGGATAGCGACCTGCGGGCCATCACGACGTATCTGATGGATTTGCCGAACCAAGGCGGGGCGGCCGCGTCAGTGTCCACATCGGCACCCGCATCGGCACCGGATACCGCCACCCTTTACGCCCTGCAAGCCCGCCACGCCAACGGCGAACGGGTCTATCAGAACGCCTGCGCGGCCTGCCATGACGCGGGCAGCGGTCCGACCCTGTTCGGCGCGCGGCCCTTGCTGGGCGCGAACACCAACGTCCACGCCGCCACGCCGGACAACCTGATCCAGGTCATCCTGCATGGCATCCAGGATCCGGCCGAGGATGCCTTGGGCTACATGCCCGCCTTTCGCGACAGCCTGAACGATGCGCAGGTGGCGGACCTGGTGGGCTATCTGCGGCAACGTTTCGCGCCTGGGGAGCCGGCTTGGCCCGATCCCACTGCAACCATTGAACGGCTACGCGACTTCTCGGAGCAGCATTAGGAACCACGGACACAACACGTGCAACTTCAACGACGATCACATCAAGGGGTTTTATCTATGTCAGCTTCATTGGTTTCCGTGGACAAAGCGATACAGGCGGCGGGGGTCGGCACGTTCCAGTACCGGCTCTTCGTGATATTCGGCCTGGTGTGGATGGCCGACGCGATGCAGGTGCTATCCATCGGTTTCAGCGCGCCGTCCATCGCCAAGACCTTCGGCATCACCGTGCCGCAAGCGCTGCAAAGCGGCACGTTCTTTTTCATCGGCATGCTGATCGGCGCGTTTGCGTTCGGCCGTCTGGCCGACCGCATCGGACGCCGCCCCGTGCTGATGGCGGCCGTCGTCATCGACGCCTGCGCGGGCGTGGCTTCGGCCTTCGCGCCCGAGTTCACGTGGTTGCTCTTCCTGCGCTTCCTGACCGGCATCGGCGTGGGCGGCACCCTGCCGGTGGACTACACGATGATGGCCGAATTCCTGCCCAGCGACCGCCGTGGCCGCTGGCTGGTGCTGCTGGAATCGTTCTGGGCCGTGGGCACCATCCTGCTGGCCGTGCTGGCGCTGGCCGCCGTGGCCTGGGGCGACGATGCCTGGCGGGTCATCTTCTTCGTGACGGGTCTGCCCGCGCTGATCGGCCTGGTGCTGCGCTTCTATATTCCCGAATCGCCGATGTTCCTGAACCGCAACGGCAAATCCGATCAAGCACGCAAGGTGCTGGAGCGCGTCGCGCGCGTCAACCGCAGCAATGTCGACGTGCCGCATCTGCAACCGGAAACGCCCGCGCATGCGTCGATGTTCGCGCTGTTCTCGGCCAGCCACCGGCGCCGCAGCATCGGCCTGTTCCTGGCGTGGGCGCTGATCTCCATCGCGTACTACGGCGTTTTCGTCTACCTGCCGATCAAGCTCAGCACCGCGGGCTTCGCCTTCATGCGCGGCCAGGAATTCCTGGTGCTGCTGGCGCTGGTGCAACTGCCCGGCTTTGCGCTGTCCGCCTACGGGGTCGAACGCTGGGGCCGCAAACCCACGCTAGTCGGATTCCTGATCCTGAGCGCGGTCGGCTGCATGCTGTATAGCCTGGGCACGTCGCCCGCCTTGGTGATCGGGTCCACCCTGTTGATGAGCTTCTCGCTCCTGGGCACCTGGGGCGCGCTGTACGCCTTCACGCCCGAGGTCTACCCCACCGACCTGCGCGCCAGCGGCATGGGCCTGGCCGGCGCGGTGGCGCGTTTTGGCGGGCTGTTCGCGCCGGCCATCATCGCGCCCATCATGACCAGCCACTTCACGCTATCGCTGGTGGTGCTGTCCAGCATGCTGGTGGCGGGCGCCATCGCAATCTGGTCGGTGGACGTGGAATCGCGCAACCGCGCGTTGGATTGACAGGGCAGGGGCGCGCGCCCTTTGCTTTCACCAATGTTGACGGCGACGAACCGGCCTTATGCCGGTTCGTCGCCGTTCAGCATTTTGGTCAACAGAAAATCCAGCGCCAGCCGCTCGGCCGGGTTCAGGTTGCCATACGTGCTTTCGGTGATCTGCATGGCGAACGGCTCCATCTCTTGCACCAGCGCCTGCCCGGCAGGCGTCAGGTTGATGACGACCTTGCGCCGGTCAACGGGGTCGTGATCCACCTTCACCAATTCGCGCTGCTTCAACCGGTCTACGACCCCACGCACGGTGGCCTGGTCGATCACCGTGGCCTTGACCAGGTCCGCAAGCGAACTCGCCCCGTGATCCCGAACCGAACACAACACGACGAACTGTGCGGCGGTGAGCTGGGAATCGGGTATGTACTGCTGGAATAGGGCGGTATGCCGCTGATAGACACGCCGCAGCAGGTGCCCTATCTGATCGGAAAACAAATAGCGATCCTTGGTGGACGAGGATTTGCCTTTTACGTTGCGCATAAGCCTATCCGAAGCAATGCTGTAAATATGATGATTATTGTCAACGGTACACGCTTTGTGCGGGGCCTATTGAGTACCCGCCGCGCGTGCCTTCATCAGTCGCCGGCGCGTCATGCTCAGGTGCAGCTGCATGATGTCATGCGCCAGGGCGCCATCGCGATCCTGGACGGCCAGGGTCAGGTCCTGGTGATGGCTCAGGCTCTGCTGCATTTCATCGCGGCTGTACAGGTGAAAGGAGCGGATGACGATGGGCATGTCGATCATCGTGGCCAGGATGGATTGCAGGCGGTGCGAGCCGCTGGCTTCCAGCAGGGTGTGATGGAAGACGCGATTCGCGGCTTGCGTCGCGTCCGCCATGCCGGCGCCGCCGGCCTTGATGGCCTTGGCCATTTGTTCGTTGCTTTGCATGAGCGTGGCCAGCGCATCGTCGCTGCGGCGCTCGGCGGCCAGTTGGGCGCAGAACGGTTCGAGCCGCAGCCTGAGCTGGAATACTTCCTCGATATCCCATTCGGTCCAGGCGGCCACGTGCACGCCTCTTCCCGATTCGGCCACGGCCAGGCCGTCTTCCACCAGGCGCCGCAGGGCGGCGCGTACCGGCGTGCGGCTGATGCCGAAGGCGTCGGCCAGGGGTTCTTCCTTCAGCTGCGTACCCGGCTTGTATTGGCCCGCCAGGATCCGGTGCTTGAGGGTTTCGTAGGCTAGGTGCGAATCGCTGGCCATGGTGTGTGCAGCCGTGCGTGTGGAAAGGAATAAGAGTGGGCGTTGCCGGCGCCGCGCCGGGCGCGATGTCGCGCAGGCTAACACAGGATGCCGTTGCCGGCCGGTGCGCGGGAGCGGCGCGACGGGATAGATTGTTTTTTAACTGTATTTTTTGACGCACCGGTGTCCGGCGTGAACGTCGGGCGAGCCGAGGCGTGTAGCGCCATATTTTGTGCAGTCGCACATAACAACCTAAGGGTTTACCAGCATTGGCGGACATCCATCGCTGCACCCACAATGGCGCCTATTGTATTTTTTTTGTACATCATGGACATCACCATCATAGGTGGCGGGGAAGTGGGTCGGTGCTACGCCGACAGTCTGGGAGACGCGGGCCACCGCATCCTGGGCATCTGCGACACCCGCCCGTCGGAGACTTTGAATCAGTACTGCGAGGCCAAGGGCATCCCCCTGCACGACGACCTGGGCCCCTGGCTGGGCCAGGCGCAGGTCGTGATCAGCGCGGTTTTCGGCTCGGTGGCGCTGGACACCTGCGCCCGCGCCCTGCCCTACGTGGCGGACGGCGCGCTCTATGCCGACTTCACCACGGCCAGCCCGCAGGACATGCGCGCCGCGGCCGAGCTGGCGGCCGGCGATAAGGTCGTGTTCGCGGACGTCGCCATCACCGGCGCCATCAGCCTCGGCAAGGGCAAGACCCCGCTGCTGTGCGCGGGCCCTGGCGCGGCGGCGATTGAAACCTTGATGCGCGGCGCGGGCGCGCCCATCCAGCAGGTGGGCACGCAGGCGGGCGACGCCGCGACCTTGAAGCTGCTGCGCAGCGTGTACACCAAGGGCTGCGAGGCGCTGGCGGTGGAATGCCTGGTGGCAGCCGAGGCCAAGGGCCTGCGGGAGGATCTGTATCGCGTTTTGCAGGACCTCGATCAGCAATCGCTGCGGGTGTTCCTGGAAATGCTGGTGCGCACCCACGTCGTGCACGCCCGCCGCCGCCTGGTCGAAGTGCGGGAAGCCACGCGCCAACTGGAGCTCGACGGTTTTTCGCCCCGCGTCATGCCGGGCGTCGCCGCGCTGTTCGAGCGCACCGCCGCCGCGCTGGACGGCACCGAGGACGCCACGTCCGTGGCGTCCAGCCTGCGCTGGCTGGAGCCGCTGGCGCGACGGGAATGATCGACATGCCCTGAGCCTTGAGCCCCGCCCCCGATCGGGCTGGGCCGCAATCCAAAGAACAAGCAAACCGAGAGGACGACAACCATGAAATACCCCGCATATCTCGCGGCATGCGCCGCCCTGGCCTGCGCCGCCAACGTGGCGAGCGCCGCCGACCTGGGCTCATCGCCCATCACCCTGATTTCGCCTTTCCCGCCAGGCGGCGGCACCGACACGCTGACGCGCATGCTCGGCGCGGCGGTGGCGGCCGACACGGGCTGGAACATCGTGGTCGAGAACAAGCCCGGCGCCGGCGGCAACCTGGCGCTCGATTCGGTCGCACGAGCGAAGCCGGACGGCCATACCCTGGTCATGGCGCAGACCGACAACGTCGTGCTGAACCCGTGGCTGTACAAGAAGCTCACCTACGACACCTTCAAGGATTTCAAGCCGGTCGTGCTGGTGGCATCGTCGCCGAGCGTGTACGTGACCATGCCCAAGTCGCCGTATCGCACGGTCGACGACGTGGAGAAGTTCGCCAAGAAGAATCCCGGCCGCCTCTCCGTGGGCGTGCCCGGCGTGGGTTCGAGCGGCGACCTGATCAGCCAACTATGGCGCAAGGAGGCCGGCATCGACATCATGACCGTGCCGTATCGCGGCTGGGGCCAGGCCTTCCCCGACCTGTCCAGCGGCCGGATCGACATCTACAACGGTTCCGTCGCCACGCTGCTGTCGCAGATCAAGGGCGGCGCCGTGCATGCGATCGGCGTCGTGGCGGACCAGCGTTCGCAATCCCTGCCTGACGTGCCCACCTTTGTCGAGAAGGGGTACAAGAAGATCGACCAGACCATCTGGTGGGGCTTGATGGCGCCAGGGCAGACACCCGACGACGTCGTCCAGCAGTTGAATACCGCGGTGAACAAGGCCATCTCCAAGCCCGAGTTCCAGGCGAAACTGCGCGACGCGGGTTATCAGGCGCTGGGCGGCACGAGCGCCGATTTCGCCAAGCGCTACAAGCAGGACTATGACGCCTTCGGCGCCGTCATCACCGAGTCCGGCATCGAGAAGCAATAAGCGTCTGGCGCCGCGCGCCCGATCCGGACCGTCCACCGAACAAGGAATGAAAGCGATGATAGGTTTTTCGATCCATGCCCGCCAGCGTGCGGTGTCCGCCCAGACCGTGGCGGATTTTCGTGGCCTGCCCGTGGCCAATGTCAGCGACGTGATGTCGCGCATGCCGGCCGGCGGGCCGACCCTGCGTCCCATGCACGATGGCACCTATATGGCCGGACCGGCGCTGACCGTGCGCTGCCGGCCGGGCGACAACCTGCTGGTGCACAAGGCGCTGGACCTGGCGCAGCCGGGCGACGTGATCGTGGTCGACGCCGGCGGCGACCTGACCAATGCCATCATCGGCGAGATCATGGTGGCCTATGCGATCCGCCGGGGCCTGGGCGGCATCGTCATCCATGGCGCCATCCGCGATTCGGCCACGCTGCGGCGCGGCAGCTTCCCGGTGTTCGCCGCGGGCGTCACGCATCGCGGTCCCTACAAGGACGGCCCGGGCGTGATCAATGGGCCGGTGGCGCTGGCCGGCATGGTGATAGAGCCCGGCGACCTGGTCATCGGCGATGACGACGGGCTGCTGTGCGTGCCCTACGGGCAGGTTGACGAGGTGCTGGCGGCCACGCGCGAGAAGCATCACGTCGAAGAAAAGATGATGGCGGACATCGCCGCGGATCGGCTGGACACGAGCTGGATCGATGCGCGGCTGAAGGCCCTGGGGTGCATGGGCGTCTGATCGGGTCGGCGGCGGGCCGGTCATCTCATCGGCCCGCTGGCCCGCCGGCCACGTCGCCGGCGTACATCTTCCAGTCATGTAAGGCTTCTACAATCGGCGCTTCCGCCCGATGCCTCGTCCCATGACCGCCCACGTCACCGCCGTCAGCGCCAGCCCGGCGCATGCATTCTCGAAACAGGTCCTGCCTTCCATCGCGCTGGTTGCCGGCTACGGCGTGCAGGACGACGCGCATTATGGGATCACGGTCCAGCATCGCTCGCGCGTGGCGCGGGATCCCACGCAGCCGAACCTGCGGCAGGTGCATCTGATCCACAGTGAGCTGTTCACCGAACTGGCCGGCAAGGGGTTCGAGATCGAACCGGGCCAGCTCGGCGAGAACATCACCACCGTCGGGATAGACCTGCTGGCCTTGCCGGTGGATACCGTCCTGCATATCGGCGAGCAAGTGCGCCTGCGCGTGACCGGCTTGCGCAATCCCTGCATCCAGCTGGATACCTATCGGCAAGGCCTGACGGCGGCGGTACTGGATCGCGCCCCCGATGGCAGCCTGGTGCGCAAGGCCGGGGTGATGAGCGTGGTCCTGACCGGCGGGACGGTGCGGGCGGGCGAAGCGATACGCGTGGTCCTGCCGGCGGAGCCGCATCAGCCGCTGGAAAGGGTCTGAACGTCCGCTAACGTCCGCTAGCGCCGCGTTGGCGTTCGTTTGGCCGCAGGCCGTCCGCGTGGCGGCGCCTGTTTGCCGATGCGATGCTCCAGGAATTCGATCAAGGCCTGTACCCGCGCGGTGCGTCCGATGCGCGTCGGCACCAGCATCACGATGGGCGCGCTGTCGAACTCCCAATCGGCCAGCACGCGAACCAGCCTGCCGGCGGACACCGCCTCCGCGGCATCCCATTCGGATCGCAACACCAGTCCCAGCCCTTCTTCGGCCCACTGCCGCGCGACCACGCCGTCGTTGGTGGAGTAGGCCGGCGCGATGCGCAGGGTTTCCTGTTCGGCGCGCCGCTGCCCGCGTCCGGCGCTGCGCGGACGCACGTGCCACAGGGTGACGTCCTCATTGTTCTCGCGGATGCAGATGCAGCTGTGTCGGACCACGTCGCGTGGCGTGCGGGGCACGCCATGGGTGCGCAGGTAGGCGGGGCTGGCGCAGAGCCAGCGTTCGTTGGAGGCCAGGGTACGCGCGATCCACGATGAATCGCGTACCGCGCCGATATGGATGATGGCGTCCGCATCGTGCCTGTCGGGCCAGGGCGTCTCGCGCAGCTCGAGCTCCAGGCGCAGGGCAGGATGCGCCCTGGCGAACTCGGCGATCAGGGGCGCGATGTGTTGGCGTCCGTAGCCGAACGGCGCCGAGACGCGCAGCGTGCCGGTCAGCTGGCGGGCGTCCTGCTGCAGCGAATCGCACAGGCTGTCCAGTTGCGCGAGCATCGCGCTGGCGTCGCGGGCGAAACGCTCGCCTTCGGCCGTCAGGCTCAGCCGTCTGGCGGTACGCGAAGCCAGCGTCACGCCCAGCGCGGCCTCCAGTTTCCGCAGCCTGATCGACAGGGCCGGCGGCGTGACGTCGAGCGCGCGCGCGGCGGCGCTCAGCGACGTTCCGTTCAGCAATGCCGCCGCCAACCGCAGGTCTTCGATCTGGACCATCATTAAATGGTGTTTAACGATTGATGTGGAAGGATTAAACCACGGCGCCGGTTCCGGAAGGTAGAGTGCGGCTCATGAACACGACCTCCATCCCCACCTATCCGCGTGCGGTGCTGTTCGATCTGCTGACCGCGCTGCTGGACTCCTGGACCGTCTGGAACGCCGCCGCCGGCTCGGAGGAGCAGGGCCGCGCATGGCGCGCCCGATATCTGCAGCTGACCTACGGCTGCGGCGCCTACGAGCCCTATGAGGAGCTGGTCCGCCAGGCGGCCCGCGACACCGGCCTGCCCTTGTCGGCGCCGGCCGCGCTGGAGGCGCACTGGGACGAACTGCCGCCGTGGGACGGCGCGCGCGAGCTGCTGGCCGCGTTGCGGCCGCACTGCAAATTGGCTGTGGTGACGAACTGCTCCCGCGTGCTGGGGACGCGGGCCGCGGCGCTCATGGGTATCGATTGGGATGTCGTGGTGACGTCCGAAGAGGCCGGCTTCTACAAGCCAGATCCGCGTCCTTACCGGATGGCGCTCGATCGATTGGGGATCGAGGCGCGCGATGCCGCTTTCGTCGCGGGGTCGGGCTACGACATGTTCGGCACCGCGGCGGTCGGGCTGCGGACGTTCTGGCACAACCGCGTGGGACTGGCATTGCCGGCGGGCGCGAGGGAGCCGGACGCCCAGGCCGCGACCCTGGCGCCGGCCTTGCCGTGGCTGCAAACCCTGCATGCAACCCCACCCGTATCATCCTGACCAGGAGCCGGCCGTGATTCGTATCCCCCTGACTCGCACCCGCCTTGCGCGCGACTCGATCGCCGTCGCCGCGCTCGCGTTCGCCGGCCTGCTGGCCGCGCCGGCCCTTGCCCAGGCGCCGGCGGCTGCCTTTCCGCAGCGTGCCGTGACCCTGGTCGTGCCGTTTCCTCCCGGTGGGCCCAGCGACGCGCTGGCGCGCGGCTTCGCGCAGCAGATGGGCAAGCGCCTGGGCCAGGCCGTCGTGGTCGAGAACCTGGCGGGCGCGGGCGGCACCATCGGGCTGGCCAAGGTGGCCAGGTCGGCGCCCGACGGCTATACGCTGGGCTTCGGCACCATAGGCACGCATGTGGCGAATGTCGCCCTGTACAAGAAGCTGCCCTACGACCCGATCGCGGATTTCCAGCCGGTCGGCCTGGCCGGTTCCGCGCCCATGCTGCTGCTCGGCAAGGCCAATCTGCCCGCCAGCAACCTGAGGGAGTTCGTCGCCTGGCTGGGCGCCAACAAGGACGGTGCTTCCTACGGCAGCGCCGGCGTGGGGTCGATTTCGCACTACGGCTGCGTGCTCCTGCTGGCGTCGCTGAAGGCCAATGTGACCCACGTGCCGTACAAGGGCGTGGCGCCCGCGATGAATGACCTGATGGGCGGACAGACCGACTTCATGTGCGACCAGACCACGACGGCATTGCCGCAGGTCGCCGGGGGCAAGATCAAGGCCCTGGCGGTGCTGTCGTCGTCGCGGCTGCCGCAGCTGCCGAACGTGGGCACGGCGAGCGAGGCGGGCTATGCGCTGGACGTGCGGGCCTGGAACGCCATCTTCGCGCCGCGCGGCACGCCCGCGCCGGTCATGGCGCGCCTGACCGAGGCATTGACGGCGTCGGCGGCGGATCCGGATTTCCGTAAACAGATGCAGGGCGTGGGCGTCGACCTGCCGTCCGGCGCCGGCGCGGCCCCGGACGTCGTGACCGGCCTGATCACGCGCGGTTTGCGCGACGACGTTCCCGCGCTCAAGGCCAAGGTCGATACGCTGGATTAATGCACTCATGAACGCCACTTTGAACACCATCGATACGCCCGCCGCTATCATCGATCTGCCGCGCGCCATGCGGAATATCCGGCGCATGCAGGACCGCATGGATACGCTGGGGGTCGCTTTCCGGCCTCACGTGAAGACCTCGAAGTGCGACAACGTCGTCCGCGCGCAGGTGGACGCGGGCGCGCGCGGCATCACCGTGTCCACGCTCAAGGAGGCCGAGCAGTTCTTCGCCGCCGGCATCGAGGACATCCTCTACGCCGTCGGCATGGCGGCGCATCGGCTGCCGCTGGCGCTGGCGCTGCGCCGCCGCGGATGCGACCTGACCATCATCACCGACAGCGTGGTGTCCGCGCGCCAGATCGCCGAGTTCGGCCGTGGCCAGGACGAACGGTTTCCCGTGCTGATCGAAGTCGATACGGACGGCCACCGGTCTGGGCTGCATCCTGACAGCGACGAGTTGCTGGAGGTCGCGGCGGTGCTGCATGAGGGCGGCATGCAGGTCAAGGGCGTGATGACCCATGCCGGATCGAGCTATGAACTGAACACGGCGGAAGCCTTGGCGGCGCTGGCGGAGCAGGAACGCGCGGGGTGCGTGCGCGCGGCGGAACGGGTGCGGGCCGCCGGTATTCCGTGTCCCGTGGTCAGTGTCGGCTCCACGCCCACCGCGCTGAGCGCCACGGACCTGCACGGCGTGACGGAAGTCCGGGCCGGCGTGTACGTGTTCTTCGACCTGGTCATGCACAATGTCGGCGTGTGCGCCATGGACGACATCGCCTTGAGCGTGCTGGCGACCGTGATCGGCCACCAGGCGGAAAAAGGCTGGGCCATTGTGGACGCCGGCTGGATGGCCATGAGCCGCGACGTCGGCACGTCGAAACAGCAGCGCGACTACAAGTACGGCCAGATCCGCGGCATCGACGGGCAAGCGGTCGACGGCTACCTGCTGGTCGGCGCCAACCAGGAACACGGCATCGTCGCGCGCGCCAGCGGCGCAGACGACGACATCGTCACCCGCTTTCCCATCGGCACGCGCCTGCGCATCCTGCCCAACCACGCCTGCGCCACGGGCGCGCAGTTCGAGCACTACCAGGCGCTATCGGCGGACGGCACGCTGGAAGCCTGGGGCCGTTTTCACGGGTGGTGACCGGCCCTTCTCTATAATCATCGTCCTGCTTTTCCGTGCTCAACGGCGTTGAGAATATTTGAGAGCCCTTGAAGTAGTAAGGGATGAGTAGCAAGCGATGATTCTGAGTGGTGGCGCCAGCACGCGTATCGTCATCATCGGCGCGGGCATCGTCGGCGCGTCGGCGGCGTATTTTCTGCGGCGGGCGGGCTGCGACGTCACGGTGCTGGATGCTTCGACGCCGGCGGCCGGGGCGTCGGGGGCGTCGGATGGCCTGGTGTCGGTGGGCAGCAAGAAGCCCGGCTTCCTGATGAACATCGCCCGCCATGCGCGCGATTTCTACGTCGAACTGGAAAGCGACGGGCTGCTGCGGGGACTGTTCCAGCAGCGCCCGACTTTCCTGTTCGCGCGCAACGAGACCGAGGCGGAGATCATGGCCTTGCACGGGCGCGACCTGCTGCAGGCCGGCGTACGGGTGGAAAGCCTGGACGGCGCGGCGTTCGCGCGTGCGGTGCCGGGTGTGTCGCCCGCGATCGTGGCTGCCCTGGCGGTGCCCGACGACGGCCACGCGCTGGGCTACGAGATCGTCGATCGCATGCTGAAGCAATCCGGCGCACGCGTGGTGCGGCAGGCGCCCGTACGCCGCATCAAGGCCGAGCGCGGGCGGGCCGTGGGCGTGGCGACCGATGCCAGCGACTACGACGGCGACGCGGTGCTGATCGCCGCCGGCCTGGGGTCCACCGCGCTGGTGGGCCTGGGCGACATCCTCATTCCCCGCAAAGGCCAGATCATCATCACGGACCGGGCGAGCGACAACGTCGCCGCCTTCGCCGGGCCGCTGATGTCCGCCGCGTACTTGGCCGCGAAACGCAATGCCGATGCTTCCAGGCGCGACCCGGTCAGCTTGGTGATCGATCCGCTGAACACCGGACAACTATTGATCGGCGGCACGCGCGAGGACGGCCTGGCGGACCGCGAGACCACCGTGAACCACGTGTCGCGCATCCTGCGGGAAGCGCTGGCCGTCTATCCACCGCTGGAGCGGCGTCGCGTGATACGTACGTTTTCGGGTGTGCGCACCGCCAGCGTCGATGGCCTGCCTATCGTCGGCAGGCATCCCATGATCGAAGGGCTGACGATCGCCACCGGATTCGAAGGCGACGGCATCTGCCTGGGCCCGCTGATGGGCCGCTTGGCCGCCGACATCGCGCTGGGCCGCGGCTGCGACCTGGATATCGACGCATTGTCCCCGGCGCGCTTCGCCGCCGCAGCCGCCGCGGCCGGAGCCCGACCATGAACCACTTCCACTGGAACGAAACGGCGATTCCATTCCGTCCCGGCGAAACGGTGGCCCTGGCCTTGCGGCGCGCCGGCATCGAAGCCTTCGGGCCCGCCGCTGGCGGTCAACAGGCCCGCTACTTCTGCGGCATCGGGCAATGCCAGGCCTGCCTGGTGTCGATCGACGGCGGTGCCGCGGTCGAGGCCTGCCTGACACCGGCGCGGCCCGATGCGGTCGTCGCGCCGGGCGCGTTCCAGGGAGAGCGGCATGTCGGCCCATGACGACCGGCACGGCGCGGGCACCCCGGCCGGCATCGACGTACTCGTGGTGGGAGCCGGCCCCGCCGGCGTCAGCGCGGCGATCGAAGCGGCCAGGCGCGGTGCGCGGGTCTTGCTGGTGGAGCAGCGTCCCCACGCGGGCGGCGCCATCCACCGCGCCGCGCATGACGGCGGCCCCAGCGCCGTGCCCATGCCGGCACGGCACAAACGCAATTGGGCCAGGCTGCTGCGGCAATTGGCGGCGCTGTCCGATCGTATCCGCCTGCTGACGTCGACCGTGTTCCTGGGTATCGATGGCGACGGCGTGTGCATGCTCGACAACCGTGCCGCTGGCCAGGTGAAGCTGGTCCGGGCGCGGGCCGTCATCTACGCCATCGGCGCCACCGAGCGCGCGCCGCACATCCCCGGCTGGGAGCTGCCTGGCGTCGTCACGGCCGGCGGCCTGCAGGTGCAGATGAAGGAAAGCGGCCAGGCGCCGCAAGGCCGCATCCTGGTGGCCGGCAATGGCCCCCTGCCGCTGGCCCTGGGCGCGCAGCTGGCCGCGCTGGGCAACGCGCCGGTCGCGGTACTGGAGGCCGCCGCCCCCTGTCGCAACCTTTGGCGCCGGCCGTTCGCGGCGGCGGGCCTGGCGGCAGGCCTGGCGGCAGGCCTGGCGGCGGGTCCCAGGCAATTGCTGGAGGCCGCCGGCTATTTCCGGCGCCTGCGCGCGGCGCGGGTGCCTTACCGGACGGCCGTCGCCGTCAGCGCGGTCAGCCGCGTGGACGGCGCGCTGCGGGTGCGCACCCAGGGCCCCCGCGACGCGACGCGAGACTACCAGGTCGACGTGCTGGTGCTGCACGCGGGGCTGGCCCGCAACGATCGAGGCATTCCGCGCGGCGATCTGCACGGGATCGTCATCGCCAGCGCGGGCGATTGCCATCGCGTCCTGGGCGCCGATGCCGCGCTGGGCGAAGGCCGCCGCGTGGCCGCGATGGTCATGGCCAGGCTCGCCGGCGCGCCCCCGCGCGCGCCCAGGCGCCTGGCCGCCGAGGTGTTCCAGGAATCGATCTGGCGCCTGTACGAAAACCCCCGGCCGCCCGTGGATGGCGATACGATACTTTGCCGTTGCGAAGGCGTGACCGCCCGCGATCTCGCGGCCCGGGACCTGCATTCCGGACGCGAGACCAGGCTGGTCGGCCGCGTCGGCATGGGCCTGTGCCAGGGACGCTATTGCGCCCATGCCGCGACCCGGGCGGGCGACGAGGCGAACGCGCTGACGCTGGCCGAGATCGACGGCGATGTCCCCCGCTGGCCCATCCGCCCCGTTTCCGTGAAGGCGCTGGCCGACGCCGGGGATCTATGAACGAACGACAGCGCCGCGCCTGCCCATCCGACTCCACTCCATCCGGTCCGCCATGACTTCCAACCCGACTTCCCGCCCCGTCGTCCACGGCCTGACGCTGGGCGTGCTCATGCTCGATACCCGTTTCGTGCGCTTCCCCGGCGAGATCGGCAACGGCGCGACCTGGTCGGTACCGCTGCAGTACAGGATCGTGCGCGGCGCGACGCCGGAGCGCGTGATCCAGGACCGCGGCCGCGGCCTGCTGGATCCCTTCGTCGACGCCGCGCTGGAACTGGTCGACCTGGGCGTGCGCGGCATCACCACCAGTTGCGGCTTCCTGGCCCTGTTCCAGCGCGAACTGAGCGAGCGGCTGCCGGTGCCGGTGGCGACCAGCTCCCTGCTGCAGGTGCCCATGGTCGCAAGCATGCTGCCGGCCGGCCGGCGCGTCGGCATATTGACCATCGATCGCCAGTCCCTGACCGGGGCGCATCTTGCCGCCGTCGGCGTCGACCCCGCCACGCCCATCGTGGGCATGCCGGACGACAGCCTGTTCCGCCGCGTCTTCACCGATCGCGCGGGCCCGGACGAGGCCGATTACGCCGTCCTGGAAAGGGAAATGGTCGACGCCGCGCGTGCGCTCATGGCCCAGCATCCGGACGTGGGCGCGATCGTCTGCGAGTGCACCAATATGCCGCCCTTCGCCGCCGCCGTGCGCGCGGCGACCGGCGTGCCGGTATTCGACGTGGTGGGCATGCTGAAGTGGTTCATCGGCTCGTTGCGGTAGGCGGGCGTTTTTAGGGTTTGCCCGCATTGCCGCCGGCCTCCTGGCCGGCAGGGTAGGCAATTCGGCAACGTCCGGGCCATCGGATGCCAAAATCCCCGCGATTTCCGGGCCTCCGGGCCCTGGTGGAAGGATGGGCGCGATTAGAATGCCTTCCGGTGGATATGTCCGGGCCTGACGCACCGGACGTCCTTGACGCTTCCAGGCGCTTTACGCCTTCAGGAGAATTCCTTGATCACACGTAGAAGTTTCGTATCGGCCACGTGCGCGTTCGGTCTGGGCTCGATGATCTCGATGCCGGCGCTGGCGCAGACCGAATCGACCATGGCGCGCATCAAGCGCACCAAGGTCCTGCGCACCGGCTTCGTCGCGGGCGCCGCGCCTTACTTCGTCAAATCGGTCGCCACCGGGCAATGGCAGGGGTTCTGCGTGGACTTCGCCAACCAGCTGGCCGAGTCCATGGGGGTGAAGCTGCAGGCCATCGACACCACCTGGGGCAACGCGGTGCTGGACCTGCAATCGAACAAGATCGACTGCATGTTCGGCCTGGCGCCCACGGAGCAGCGCAAGAAGACCGTCGGCTTCACCGATCCGCTGTTCCAGAACACTTTCACGCTGGTCGCCAAGAAGGGCTTCGATCCCAAGACCTGGGACGACGTGAACAAGCCGGAAGTCCGCTTGTCCGTCGACCAGGGCTCCAACCAGGACACCTTCGCCACGCAATCGCTGCCCAAGGCGACGCTGAATCGCTTCGAGACTTCGGGCGACGCCACGCTGGCGCTGCAGACCGGACGCGTGGACGCGCAGGTCCTGGTCATCCTGCTGGCCGCCACCGTGTTGTCGAAGTCGCCCCAGTTGGGCCATCTGGTGATCCCCACGCCGGCCGCCACCGCGCCCACCGCGATCGGCGTGCAGAAGGAGCCCGACCAGGCCTTCACCGAGTACGTCAACCAGTGGCTGAATACCGAGCGCTCCAAGGGCCTGATCAAGCAGACCATCGTTGACAACATGCAGAAGCTGGCCGGCGTGGATCCCAAGCTGTTCCCCAAGGAAGCCACGTTCTGACCGGCGGGGAGGGACGCCACGGCGGCCGTCCTCCCTTCGCACAGGCCGCGCCATGCCCGGGGCGCGGTCCACTATAGCGGGACTATCAAGGAGTTGTTGTGTACCACTGGGACTTTGGCGCCGTCTGGGTCTACCACAAGCTATTGCTCAGCGGCCTGGCCTATACCATCGTGTACACGGTCATCGTCGTGGCGGCCGGCCTGGCCGTGGGGCTGGTCGTCGGCATCGGGCGAGTGCGCGCGCCGCGTTTCATCGCGGGCATCCTGCGCGCCTATGTGGAAGTATTCCGCTGCACGCCGGTGCTGGTGCAGCTGATCTGGTTCTATTACGCCCTGCCCATCCTGACGAATATCGAGATGTCGCCCACCAGCGCGGCCGCGTTGTCGCTGACCCTGTACGGCGGCGCGTTCTATTCGGAGATCGTGCGCGCGGGCATACTGGGCGTGGACTGGGGCCAGACCGAGGCGGGGCTGGCCATGGGCATGCGCAACAAGCAGGTCATGCGGCGCATCATCCTGCCGCAGGCCTTCCGCCACATGGTGCCGCCGCTGATGAGCCAATCCATCATGCAGTTGAAGAACACCTCGCTGCTGTCGGTGATCGCGGTGCCCGACCTGCTGTACCAGGCGCAATCCGCCGCGCACGATTCCTATCGTCCGCTGGAGATCTACACGATCGCCGCCGTGTGCTATTTCATCGTGCTGTTCCCCGCGACGCTGTGGTCCAAGCGCATCGAGAATCGTCTCGCCAAGCAGGACAGGAGCGCGGCATGAGCGACGCGATGATAGAGATCGGCAACCTCAGCAAGCGCTTCGGCGACCATGTCGTGCTGAAGGATATTTCGCTGCAGGTGCCCAAGGGCACGGCGGTGGCGATGATCGGGCCGTCGGGCTCGGGCAAGTCCACGCTGCTACGCTGCATCAACCTGCTGACCATGCCGGACGGCGGCACGATACGCGTGGGTGACCGCAGCATGGATTTCAACAGCGGCCAGGGCCGCCGCATGCATGAGAAGGAGCTGGCCAGCTATCGCGCGACCACGGGCATGGTGTTCCAGCACTTCAACCTGTTCCCGCACATGACGGTGGTGCAGAACGTCATGGAAGGACCGGTCACGGTCAAGCGGGTATCCAAGCCCGAGGCCCGCGAGCAGGCCATGGATCTGCTGACCCGCGTGGGGCTTGCCGCCAAGGCGGACAGCTACCCGGACATGCTGTCGGGCGGCCAGAAGCAGCGCGTGGCGATCGCGCGGGCCCTGGCGCTGCGGCCGGAGGTCATGCTGTTCGACGAGGCGACGTCCGCCCTGGATCCCGAACTGGTCGGTGAAGTGCTGGCGGTCATCAAGGCGCTGGCGGAAGACGGCATGACCATGATCCTGGTCACGCACGAAATCGCCTTCGCGCGCGAAGTCGCGGACCAGGTGGTCTTCATGCGCGACGGCGTCGTGGTCGAAGCCGGCCCTGCGCGGCAGGTGATCGACAATCCCACGCAGCCGGCCACGCAGTCATTCCTGGCGCGCTTCAACAAGTCCTGACGGGAGCTTAGGCGAGGTCGCTTTTGCGGCGGTGATGTCCTTGCGCGGAATCATCGTCGCCGTCGGCCCCTGCCGAAGCGAAATGATAGGGACGATGACCATGGTCTACGGGAGCGTCCTATCTTCAGCAGCCTCGTGGTTGCCTCGCCATGACTCACATACTCTCTCAAGGGCGGCGTACGCGAGCCGCAGGACTGAGATTAAGGATGTCAGGGCGTGATCAGTGACGGCACAGCAAGGACGCAAGGCGGCCGGGAGACAAAAAAGGAAGCCGTGAAGTTCAGTCCTTTCGTGGCTTATGTGGACGAGAGCGGCGACCACTGTATGCCCACATTGGACCGTGACTATCCTGTTTTCGTACTCGCACTCTGTGCCGTTGACAAAAGTCACTATGCAGAACGGGTCGTACCCGCATTGCACCACTTCAAATTTCGACATTTCGGCCACGATTTGACGGTGCTGCACGAACACGACATCCGGAAAGAGAAAGGTCACTTCCGATTTCGCGATCGCCTGCACAAGCAACAGTTCCTGGAGGGCCTCACGCAAATCGTGGACGCTGCCGAAGTCGTCTTGATCTGCTGCGTAATCGACAAAAGACGATTACTGCTACGGCCCGAACGGTGCGAAAATCCATACCATATTGCGCTGCGCCTTTGCCTGGAAGCTATGTACGAATACGTCGCTGAGAAAGGCGAGGAGGATGGCATTACGCACATCGTTGTGGAGTGTCGCGGCAAGAAAGAAGACTACGAGCTTGAGTTGGAATTCCGCCGTATTTGCAGCGGGCAAAACTGTCTCAAGATCTGTTTGCCCTTCGAGATCATATTCGCGGATAAGAAAGCGAACTCGCCGGGTTTGCAACTGGCTGATCTGGTTGCGCGGCCGATTGGAATCAGTGTGTTGCGGCCGCACCAGCCCAACAGGGCTTTTGAAGTCATCAAGCGTAAGCTCTATCGCTCAAACCTGAATTCCGGCTCTCGAGGATCCCAGGATAGAGGGCTGCAGGTGTGGCCTTGAAAAGCGAAAGGCCCCGATAACGGGGCCGTGACGCCGACCGGGCACTCCCAGTCCACTTAGGTGCATTGTACTAGGGCTGGGTTTTGAAGCCAACGGCCATTGAGCGATGACGGATCCTGGGCAGATGTGGCTAGGCGATGCCATCCGCCAGTTCCAGGCGATTGCCGCCCAGGGACTTGGCGCGATACAGGGCGCGGTCGGCGGCGGCGAGGGCTTCCGCCAGGGCGGAGGCCTTGTTGCCGCCCGTGCTGGCATCGTCACGCTGGGCATCCAATCGCGCCAGGCCGATGCTGACCGTGGCCGGCACGCCCAGGCTGGCGATGCGGTCTGAGATCGTTTCGGCGAAACGCCGCGCGACGGTTTCGCCCAGGGCCTGTGCGCGCAGCGCGTCGCGGCCCGCCAGCAGGGCGGCGAACTCTTCGCCGCCGATGCGTGCCAGGACGACATCCGGACCCACCACGCCGCGCGCGATTTCCGCGAAGGACTTCAGCACTTCGTCGCCGGTCTGGTGACCATGCAGGTCGTTGATCGCCTTGAAGTGGTCCAGGTCGAACGCCAGTATCGACAGCGGGTGGCGGGCGTCCTCGCCGCCCGCGATGCGTGCGCTCTCTTCGAAGAACCAGCGGCGGTTGCCCAGGCGCGTCAGGTAGTCCGTACGCGATTCGCGCAGCAGTTGGGCGTGCGATTCTTCACGCATGAGCTTGAGCAGGCTCATCGGCAGCAGGACCGAATACAGCACGCCTTCGTACATCGTGATCTTGCTGGCCACCAGCTGTATCGCGCCGCCGTAGTCGGTCACCAGCCAGGGCAGGATCAGCGCCCTGCCGGCATACGCCAGGGCGTGCACGCTGGTCACCGCGGCCACGATGTAGCGCGACGGCAGGGACTTCATCGCGGGACATCGCAGCATTTCCCACGCCGTCATGCCGCTGACCAGGGCGATGGGAATCGCGCTCAGGTAGTTCCATATGACGTCCTGCCAGCGCGTGCCGCCCGCCAGCCACACCAGTGCCATGGCGACCAGCAGGCCGGCCGACGCGGCGCGATGGCGTCGGCCGCTCAGGGACGCGACGCCTTCGAGCACGAGCAGGTAGCCGGTCAGGATGACCAGGTTGCTGATGGCAGAACCGGCGACGCCTGGCAACGCGCGCCGGAACAAGGCGGCCGCGCAGCCGATCGCGATCACCGCGAAGGCGGCGGCCAGGGTGCGCAGCGTGCCGCCACGCGCGGGATTGCCCCGATGCTCCCAGAACATCATCCCGGCGCTGGCCAGGAGCGTTCCGATGGCGAGCAGATAAAGCGTCAACAGGTCCAAATGCATTCGGGGGCGCGCCGGCAAGTTCGGCGATCGGTAGGAGCGAGGTGGGGCGTCGGCCCGGCAACGGGGGGAGCGCCGTCAAGCCGTCAAGCCATCACGACGGAGGCGGGGGCCGTCAATCGGAGAAATCTTATTATTGCCCGTAAACAATGTAATTAATTGCAGGGACGCGTTTTTATCACGGGCGTGTTGCGTCGCCGGGCCGGCGAGCGCGTACGGATGAGCAGGCCCTGAAATCTCGCACGCGCCTCGCGCTCCGTCCCCATACGGAGCGCGCCGTAGGCACGATTAACCGTGCGAAACATCTGAAACCGTCACGCCTCTAGGAATAGGACGAGCCGAAGGTACCCTGAGGGCGTTCATTACAAGGCGCACACCATGCCCAGCCCGCTGTCTCCTGATCGCTACATCCCTACCGTCCAGACCCGTGGATGGGACGGCCCCGCCCGGTTGACCGCGGCGCTCGCCTTGGGTTGCCTGGCCCTGGCCGGCTGCTCGGGCGCCAGCAGGCAGGCCTACCCGGAAACCTTCCAGGATACGAATACCTATTCACGTAACTATCCGGCCAGCGATTCGGCCACCTGCGAAGCGGCGCGGCGCGCGCTGCTCAGCCAGGGCTACACCATAGGCAAGGCGCAGAAGGACGGCGTGGAAGGCCAGAAGAATTTCCAGGTGAAGGACGACGATCAGCAGCACCAGGTGATTTCCTTCCATGTGGTCTGCACGTCGGACCAGCAGGCCTCGCCGCACACCACCGTCTTCGTGAACGCGGTGCAGGACCGCTACATCATCAAGAAGACCAGCGCGTCGGCGGGTGTCGGGCTCAGCGTGCTGGGGTCGGTGTCCATGCCCTTCGGTTCCTATGAGGATTCGCTGTCCAAGGTGAGCAGCGAGACCATATCCGCGCCCGGGTTCTACGAGGGATTCTTCGATCTGGTGCAGCGTTATCTGCCCCAGGCCGAGGCCGGCGGCAAGGTTGCTCCGCCGCAAGGGGCAGCCGCCAATGGCGCGGGGGCCACGCCGTCGCCAGCGGCCACGCCCGCATCTACGCCCGCATCCCCACCCGCGCCCACGGCCGCACCCACGCCGGCGGCGAAGGGCGCGGATGCGCCGGCCGACAAGGCGGCGACTCCCGCCGCGACCCCTGCCGCCGCACCGGCCGCCGCCGACACCGGCAAGCCGGGCCAGGATGCGGGCGCGACCAGCGCGGGCCAGGACGCAGGCGCCGCCAAGCCGGCCCACGATCCGGGCATCAGCACGGATGCCGGCCAGGACGGCGGCCAGGACGCCAGCAAGGACCCCGGCAAGACCACGAACCCGTGATACGCCGCGCCCGGCGTTCAGGTCCCGCCGGCCTGCTGCGTGTCCAGGTCGCGCACCTCGGCCACCGAGGCGCGCGTGCCGGGGATTTCCGAACCCCGTATCGAATGCCCGGCGGTTTCGACGACATGCCGTAGCGCCCAGGCGCCGACGACGCAGGCGGCCATCATGTAGTACGCCGGCACCATGCTGCTGCCCGTGCGCGCGATCAGCCATTCGTTGATCGCGGGCGCGGTGCCGCCGAACAGCGAGGTCGAGACGTTGTACGCGATGGCGAAGCCGGCAAAACGCACATGCGTCGGGAACATGGCCGGAAAGGTGGCGGAGATGGTCGCCAGCTGCGGCACATAGAACAGGCCCAGCACCGCGTAGCCGATGATGGCGCCCGCCAGGCCCGCCGCCATCAGGTGGAACATGGGGATCGCCAGGACGAACAGGCCGACCAGCGATACCCACCATACCGGCTTGCGGCCGACGCGGTCGGACAGCCGCCCGATGAAGGGCAGGCATATCATCATGAACACCATGCCGATGATGGGCACGATCAGCGCTTCCTGCGTGCTCAGCCCCAGCTGGTTGGCGAAATAGGTGGGCGCGAAGCTCAGCAGCGTGTAGTTGACGACGTTCAGCGCGACCACCAGGCCCGCCATGGACAGCACCTGCCCTTTGTAGTCCGTGCACACTTCCTTGACGCCGCCCGTCCGCGGTTCGGCGTTCTGGTTCAGGGCCTCTTCCGCTTCGCGGAACACCGGCGTTTCCTTCAGGCGCGAACGCAGATACATGCCGACCATCCCCATGGGCAGCGCCATGAAGAACGGAATGCGCCAACCCCACGCGTGCATGGCCGCGTCGTCCAGCGCGACGGAAAAGCCCAGCATCAGCAGGGCGCCCAGCGAAAAGCCGCCCAGCGTGCCCAGTTCCAGGAAGCTGCCGCAGAAGCCGCGTTTATTGTCCGGCGCGTACTCGGCCATGAACGTCGCCGCGCCGCCGTACTCGCCGCCGGTCGAAAAGCCCTGCACCATGCGCAGCAGGATGAGCAGCGCCGGGGCCCACAGGCCGATGGTGTCGTGCGTGGGGATCAGGCCGATGCAGACGGTCGCGCCCGACATCAGCAGGATGGTCAGGGCCAGCACGGCCTTGCGTCCCAGGCGGTCCCCGAGCGGGCCCCAGAACAGGCCGCCGAAGGGACGCATCAGGAAGGATATGGCGAAGGTCGCCAGCGCGAACAGCGTGGCCTGCTGCACATCGCCGGGAAAGAAAGCCGCGGAGATGTACGACACGCCGTAGGCGTAGATGCCGTAGTCGAACCATTCCGTGGCGTTGCCTATCGCCGAAGCGGCGATGGCGCGATTCAATACGTGTTTGGGGGCTTGCGGTGTGGCTTTGGATATCGCCATCGATTCTCCTGTCGTTAACGTGGGTTTGCCGGGGGATGCCGCGCGGCGGCCTTACGATGGATGGGCTTGGATTGCCCGTCCAAGCCCGCGGGTGCTCATGCACGCAGGGCGGAAGCACGGATCTTCATGCGCGTGGCGCAAAGGAAAGCTGCTATGAAACCGGTCAAGACGCCTGGTCCCGATCACCCGATCATCATCGAGCACAATCCGAGACGCGTGGTCGTAACGCTGGCGGGGCGCGTGATCGCCGATACGCGCGAGGCGCTGACCTTGCGCGAGGCCAACTACCCTGCGGTGCAGTATATCCCGCGCAAGGATGCGGACATGGCGAGCCTGCAGCGCACGGATCACGCCACGTACTGTCCGTACAAGGGAGATTGTTCGTACTACAGCATCCCGCATGGCGGCGCGAGGGCGGCGAATGCGGTGTGGACCTACGAAAACCCGCATCCCGCGGTGGCGCAGATCGCCGGGCATCTGGCCTTCTACCCCGATCGCGTCGACGCGATCGAGGAGAAGGACTGACCTACTCGTACGTCTTGCCCAGCGCCAGCAGTTCGGGCGTGCCGATCAGCGCGTTGAGCTGATCGAAGTCCAGCATGGCGTCGCGCCACGGCGCGGTGGTGCCGTGTTCGCGCAGGCTGCCGTAGTAGCGCTGCAGCAGGTGGGACACGGCGCGCGCGGTGCCGCCCGGGAAGATGACGATGGAAAAGCCCTTGGCGGCCAGCTCGGCCGCGCTCTTCACCGGCGTCATCCCGCCTTCCACCATATTGGCCAGCAGCGGCACGCGCTTGCCGAAGCGCTTGCAGGCGGCTTCCATCTGTTCGTCGGTGCGCAGCGCTTCGACGAAGATCGCGTCCACGCCGCATTCCAGGTACTGCTCGGCGCGTTCCAGCGCCGCGTCCAGGCCTTCGACGGCGACGGCATCCGTGCGCGCCAGGATCAAGGTGTCGGCATGGTGGCGCGCGTCCAGCGCGGCGCGCAGCTTGCCGCGCATCTCCGCCACCGGGACGACGCTCTTGCCGTTCAGATGGCCGCAGCGCTTGGGAAAGCCCTGGTCTTCCAGCTGGATCATCGCGGCGCCGGCGCGTTCGAAGCCGCGCACGGTGCGCTGCACGTTCAGCGCATTGCCGAAGCCGGTATCGCCGTCGACGATGACGGGGCAGGCCACGCGTTCGGTGATGCGCGCCAGCGTCTGTTCCACTTCGGTATAGGTGGTCAGGCCCACGTCGGAGCGGCCCAGCCGCGTGTAGGCGATGGATGCGCCCGACAGGTACAGCGCATCGAAGCCGGCCTGTTCGGCGATGAGGGCCGACAGCGCGTCGTAGATGCCAGGCGCCAGTACGGCTTGCCCGGCGGCGAGTTTCTGTTTCAGGGTATGCGGCATCATGCTCTCACGGGATTGGGTTTCAGCGTGCCGTCGGCCAGGCGGCGTTTCAACAGGTTCAGCAGGCCGCCGGCCCGCACCATGTCCCGCAGGAAATCCGGGATGGGTTCGCAGGCCAACGCGGTGCCGTCGGCGCGGACGACGCGGCAGGCATCCAGGTCGATGGTGATCGCTTCGCCTTCCTGGATGGATTCGGCATCGGGGCAGGTCAGCAGCAGCAGGCCCACGTTATAGGCATTGCGGAAATACAGGCCGCTGAAGCTGGGCGCGATGACGGCGCGCAGGCCCAGCGCGACCAGCGCGGACGCGGCCTGTTCGCGCGAAGAACCGATGCCGAAGTTGGGGCCGGCGACGATGGCGTCGCCCGGCCGGACGGCGGCGGCAAAGTCGGGCCGCACCCGCTCCAGGCAGTGGCGGGCGATCTCGTCGATGCCGAACTTCATGTAGGCGCCGGGCGCGAGCTGGTCGGTGTCGACGTCGGCGCCCAGGCGCCAGGCTCGGTGCGTGGTCATTGCAGCATCTCCCTGGGGTCGATGAGGTGGCCGGCCACGGCGGCCGCGGCGACGGTGTAGGGCGAGGCCAGGTACACCTGCGCGGTGCGCGCGCCCATACGGCCCTGGAAGTTGCGCGCCGTGCTGGCGATGACGTTGGCGCCTTCGGGAATCGAGCCGCCGTAGCCGGAACAGGCGCCGCACGAATTGGGCAGCAAGGTCGCCCCCGCGTCCACCAGCGCGGCCATCACGCCTTCGCTGTCGGCCTGGCGCTGGTCGCGCAGGCTGGCCGGGGCCACCATCAGCGACATGCCCGGCGCGATACGCCGGCCGCGCAGCACGCTGGCGGCGGCGCGCAGGTCTTCCAGCTTGGCGCCCGTACAGGCGCCGATGTAGGCGACCTGCATGGGCGTCGCTTCATACTCGGCGATCGGGCGCGAGTTGGCGGGGCTGTGCGGCGCGGCGACGTGCGGCGCCAGCGTGCCGGCGTCGAAACGGTAGCGCTCGGCCTGCGCGTCCGCATCGGACTGCCAGCGGGCGACGTCGATGGGCTCGTCGACCCCCGCCTGCGCCAGATAGGCGGCCGTCGTGTCGTCCGGCGCCACCAGCCCGACCTGCGAGCCGATCTCCGCCGACATGTTGGACAGGGTCATGCGCTCCTGCATCGACAGCGCCCGCACGGCGTCGCCGCAGAACTCCACCGCTTGGTAGCGGCCGCCGTTCATGCCGAAGCGGCCGATCATGTGCAGCATCATGTCCTTGGCGGTGACGCCCGGCGCCAGCGCGCCGTCCCATTGCATCATCAGCGTTTGCGGAACCTGGATCCAGATCTCGCCGCTGGCGACCACGCCCAGCATTTCGGTGCTGCCCACGCCGAACATGTAGGCGCCGAACGCGCCGCCGGTAGGCGAGTGCGAATCCCCGCCCACGCACAGCATGCCCGGCCGGATGTGGCCATGTTCGGGCACCACCACGTGACAGATGCCGACGGAGTCGTACACGTGCGGCAACGCCTGCTCCGCGGCCCAGTCGCGGGCGATGCGGACGATCTTGCGCGATTCGTCGTCGGCCTCGGGCACGTAGTGGTCCATGACCAGCACGACCTTGTCGCGGTCCCAGATTCCGGTGCCGAGCGATTCCAGCATGGGCTTGAGGCGGCGCGGCCCGCTGGAATCGTGGAACATCGCCAGGTCGACGCGGCAGGTCACGATTTCGCCGACCGCGACGGCGGCGCGCCCGCTGGCGGCGGCCAGGAGTTTCTGGGCCAATGTCTGGGAAGGCATGCGAGTCTCCGTTATGTCCTTATGTCATGGCGCGCGGTATTACGCACCCGGCCCGGCGGGCAGCCACACCGGCGTGCCGGCGGTTTCGTGGGCGGCCATGTCCAGGCGATATTCGAAACGATCGGGACGGTAGCGGGCGTCCAGGTATTCCACCGGCCTGCCGGCGGCGTCGCGCACCAGGCGGCGGATGTTCAGCAGCGCGGAGGCGACCGGCACGCCCAGGGCTTCCGCCTCCGCCGGGTCGGCCAGCACCGCGCTGATGGCCTGCTCCGCGCCCGAGACGCGGATGCCCAGTTCGCCGAAGATCTGCAGCAGCGGCTTGCTGCCCAGCGCCTTGCGCGAGATGCGGCGGCCGATGGCGTCCGGCACGTAGGTGCGCAGATAGGAGAAGGGTTCGCCCTGGTGGCTGCGCACGCGCACGGAACGATGGACCAGCGAGCCGGGCGGCACTTCCAGGCGCGCGGCGACGGCCGGCGGCGCGGCTTCGGTCGCCAGCTCCAGCAGCTTGACCTGGGTGCTCATGCCCATGCGGGCCAGGTGCGCCATCAACGCGTCCACGGTGCCGCCCCGCTGCGGCGCCGATAGCTGGGACGGCGCCTGGGCGAAGGTGCCGCGCCCCTGGCGCCGCGCGATCAGGCCATCGCTGGCGAGCGCGTCCAGCGCGCGCCGCACCGTCAGGCGCGACACGCCGTATTCCTGCGCCAGCGCGTTTTCGCCGGGCAAGGGCTGGTCGGCCTGGTATACGCCGTCCAGCAGGCGCTGGCGCAGCAGCAGGTAGACCTTGTGATAGAGCGGCAGCGGGCTGTTCATGTGTCCTTCGTGGTGCGGGCATGCGCGGCGCCCCGGACGCGCCTTATTCCACCGTGGCGCCCGTGAACTTCACGACTTCCGCATAGCGGTCGATGTCTTCGTTGACGAATTTAACGAGTTCTTCTGGCGTGCTGCTGACGGCCGTGGCCGATTCCCGTTCCAGCAGGCGGCGGAAATCCGGCGCCGCGACGGCCTTGCGCGCGGCGTCGTTCAGCCTGGCCAGGGTGTCGGCTGGCAGTCTGGCCGGTCCGAACAGCGCGAACCAGGCGTTGGACTCGAAGCCCTTGATGGTGTCGCCGATGGGCGGCACGCCGGGCAGCGATTCCAGCGGCTTGGCGCTGCTGACGCCCAGCGCCTTCAAGGATCCGCTCCTGACGTGCGGGATGACGTTCAGGGTGCTGCCGAACATCATGTCCACCTGCCCGCCCAGCAGGTCGGTCACGGCCGGGGTCGTGCCCTTGTAGGGAACATTGATGATGTCCAGGCCCGCCATCATCTTCATGCGCTCGCCGGCCATGTGCAGCGACGAACCGATGCCGCCCAGGGCCATCGTGTACTTGCCGGGATGGGCCTTGGCCAGCGTGATCAGTTCGGCCATGTTGCTGGCGGGAAAGTCCTTGCGCGCCACCAGTACGCTGGGGACGCTGGCCAGCATGCTGATGGGCGTGAAGTCCTTGCGCGGGTCGAAGGGCAGGTTCTTGTACAGGCTGGCGTTGATGGAGAAGCTGTTGAAACTCACCAGCAGCGTATTGCCGTCGGCCGCGCTCTTGGCGACGTAGTCCGCGGCGATATTGCCGCCGGCGCCAGGACGGTTTTCGACGATCACGGTGCGGCCCAGTTCCTTGCCCATGGTCGTGCCGATGCTGCGCGCGACGGTGTCGGTGGTGCCTCCCGGCGGCGCGCCGACCACCAGCTTGATGGGCGGCGTCTGCTGGGCGTGGGCGGGGATGGCGGCGCTGGCGGCGGCCAGGGCCGCGAGGGAAATGGCGAAGGCGCGGCGAGAGGCTCGCATATCTTGTCTCCGGTATCGTTGATGTATGGTTGTATTGATAAGAATACAACCTGTGGCGCGGGCGTAGCAACCCGCGTAGACGGTCCGGGCGGGTCCGGTTCAAGCGATCCGATTCATCCGGGTCCGGTTCAGGCCACGGCGGCCGGACCGGTTCAGGCCATGGCAACCAGGGTGGTTCAGGCCGTTGCGGCCAGGCCGGCGAGCGGCGCGGCGGACGTCCGGCGCCGCGCTTCCCGCTGCAGGTCGCGCGGCGGCCGGCCCAGGGTGCGCAGGAAGGCGCGCCGCATGCGTTCCTCGTCGCCGAATCCGGTCAGCGTCGCCACGCGCGCGATCGAGCTTTCGCCTTCCTCGATCAAGGCGCGCGCCGCTTCCAGCCGCAGCTTCTCCACCGCCTTGGCGGGCGACAGCCCGGTCTGCGCCTGGAACGCCCGGCTGAAATGCCGCGGGCTCCAGTGCACCTGGTCCGCCAGCTGTTCGACGCTGAGCGGTTCGCGCAGGTTCTCGCGCGCATAGTCGAGCGCGGCGCGTATGCGGTCGGAATCCGGCTCCAGCTCGGCCAGCGTGGAAAACTGCGACTGGCCGCCGCTGCGGCGGTAGTGGATGACCATCTTGCGCGCCACGGCGCGCGCCGCGTCCGGGCCCAGGTCGTCCGACAGCAGCGCCAGGGCCAGGTCGATGCACGCCGTCATGCCGGCCGAGGTCCACAGCACGCCGTCGCTGACGAAGATCTTGTCTTCGTCCATGCGGATCGCGGGATAGCGGCGTTGCAGCTCGTGGGCCAGGGCCCAGTGCGTCGTGGCCGGGCGGCCATCGAGCAGGCCGGCTTCGGCCAGCAGGAAGGCGCCCGTGCAGATGCTGGCGACGCGCCGTGTGCGGCGCGCGACGCGGCGCAGGCTGGCGATCAGCGCCGGCGTGCTGGCGGGAATTTCCACCGCGCCGCCTACCATCAGCGTGTCGTAGTGCCTGCGGCCGATGGGCCGGGTCTGGATGGCGACCCCGGACGATGACGGCACCAGCCCGCCGTCCTGCGAAACCACGTCCATGGCGTAATGCGCGTCCTTGCCGCGGTCGGTCAGGTGCAGGTTGGCCAGTTCGAAGACGGTCAGCGCGGACAGGTCCAGGATCTGGAAGCCGGGAAATACCACAAGGGCGATGCGCGTGGCCATGATGTCTCGCGGGGTTGGTCGGGGCGTTGGTCGATACGGCATTGTAGGCCGCCAAGGCTCCGGCGGCGTATTTTCCGTCATGGCAGGAAAAGTGGGTTTTGCGTCATTTGAGACCCGGGCTCCGGCCCGCAGAATGGCGGCATCGAAAACCTTTCCGGATCACATCATGAATGCCACCACCAGCCACACCGCTTCCCGCCAGCGCACCGCACTCGTCACCGGCGCGTCGTCCGGCATCGGCGCCATCTATGCCGACCGCCTGGCGCGGCGCGGCTACGACCTCATCCTGGCCGCGCGCGGCGAACAACGCCTGCGGGAACTTGCCGATCGGCTGCAGGCAGCCCATGGCCGCAAGGCCGCCGTGCTGGTGGCCGACCTGGGCCAGCGCGACGGCCAGCGCCGCGTCGAAGCGCTGCTGCGCGATGACGCCAGCATCGACGTCCTGGTGAACAACGCCGGCTTCGGCCTGGTCGCGCCTTTCCTGCAGGCCGACCTCGATCGCATGGAAGCGATGATCGACCTGAACGTCACGGCGCTGACGCGCCTGGCTCACGCCGCCGCCGCGGCTTTCCTGGCGCGCGGCAAGGGCGACGTCATCAATATTTCTTCCATCGCGGCCATCAATACCGATGTGTTGAACGGCGTCTACAGCGGCACCAAGGCCTATGTCCTGGCGCTGTCGCAGGCGATGCAATATGAACTCCGCGACAAGGGCGTGCGGGTGCAGGCGGTGCTGCCTGGCCCCACGGCCACCGAGTTCTGGGGCGTCGCCGGCATGGACCACGCCAAGCTGCCCGAGGGTTGGGTGATGAGCGCCGAGGACATGGTGGACGCGTCGCTGGCCGGCCTGGACCAGGGCGAAGCCGTGACCATCCCGTCGCTGCAGGACGGCGAGGACTGGCTGCGCTACGACGCCCAGCGCCAGGAACTGGCGCAGCGGCTGGCGGTGGGCAAGCCGGGCCCGCGCTACGGCGTGGGACGCTGAGTCCGCGGGGAGTCTTGCAGGGTTTGGCAGGAATTGAAGGTTTGTTGTCCCACGCACGCGCCGCCGCCTCGATAGCCTAGTTCGTCACGGGCGCCACGTCGGCGCCCGGGTGCATGGAACAAGACGACGATGTTCACGACGGCTGCCGCGGGCGGACGCAACGCCCGCGTCCTGGCGCTCTGCCAGGGCCTGTATACCTGCGCGATATCCATAGACCTGACGCTGACCGGCCTGACCGGCTACCAACTGGCGCCGGACAAGTCGCTGGCGACGCTGCCATTCGCCCTGATCACGGTGGCCGGCGCGGTGACCACCTGGTTCGCGTCCTTCCTGCTGCAACGCTGGGGACGGCGCGCGGGCTTCGTGCTGGGGGCCATGACCTGCGGCGCGGGCGGCCTGGTGTCGGTGTGGGCCGTCTTCCACGCCAATTTCTGGCTGTTCTGCGCCGGCACCGCCGCGGTCGGCGTCTTCCAGGCGTTCGCCCAGTACTACCGCCTGGCGGCCGCCGACGCCGTGCCGAATGCCGACAAGAGCCGCGCCATTTCGCTGGTGCTGGCGGGCGGCGTGGTGGCGGCGATACTGGGGCCGGCGCTGGCGAACTGGGCCAAGGATCTATTCCCGGCCGTCCTGTTCGCGGGGGCCTATCTGATGGTGGCCCTGCTGGGCTTTATCTCGGCGGCGATCCTGTGGACAGGTTACCGCGACGGTCCGGACCCCCATGCCGCCTCTGCTCCCGCGTCCGCTACGGCGGGCGGGCTCGCGTCCCCGGGAACCGCCAGCCCGGCGCAGCGGCCCTTGGCGCGGATCGCGCGCCAGCCGGTGTTCGTGGCCGCCATCGCCAACAATGTCGTCGGCTCGGTATCGATGATGGCGGTGATGACGGCCGCGCCGCTGGCCGCCGTGGCGTGCTCCCATACGATGGACCAGGGCGCCGGCATCATCCAATGGCACCTGGTGGGGATGTACGCGCCCTCGTTCTTCGCGGGCGCGCTGATCGCCCGCTTCGGGCTGCCGGCGGTACTCTACGCGGGCATGGCGCTGAACGTGATCAGCGCGCTGGCGGCCATGGCGTCGACCAGCCTGGACGCGTTCTACGTCTCGCTGTTCGCGCTGGGCGTGGGCTGGAATTTCATGTTCGTGGGCGGCACCACCTTGCTGGCGCGCAGCTACCGTCCGGCCGAACGCGCGGCGACGCAGGGCTGCGCCGAGCTGCTGCGCTACGTCGCGACCGCGCTCGCCACGCTGGCGGCGGGCCCGGTGCTGGAACGCTTCGGCTGGTTCACGCTGAACGCGGCTATGCTGCCGGTGGTAGCGCTGGCGGCCGCCATGACCCTATGGTGGCACCTGAAAACACCGAGGATGGAATGACGCGCGCAAGCCTGGACGTACCCGAGGACGCATTACCCGCGCAGCGGAGACTCGTCGTGATGCTGAGCTATCGCGGCGCCAACCTGCTGGACATCAGCGGGCCCGTGCAGGCCTTCGAAACGGCGAACCGGCAGGCCGTGGCGTCGGGCGAACAGCGGTCGCCGCCGTACGAGATCGTCGTCGCCTCGGAAAACGGCGGTCCCGTGCTGACCGGCGCGGGGGTGGCGGTCGCCACCGAAGCGCTGGATGCGCTGGCGGGCCGGGCCATCGATACCCTGATCGCGCCGGGCGGCAGTCCCGATGGCCAGGCGGTCGCCGAGCCGGCGCTGGCGCGCTGGATCGCGCGGCAGGCCAGCCAGGCGCGGCGGTTGTGCTCCGTGTGCACGGGTACCTTCCTGCTGGCGGAAGCCGGTCTGCTGCAGGGGCTGCGCGTGACGACGCACTGGCGCTGGGCCGGCCGCCTGCAGGCCATGTATCCCGGTTTGCGCGTCGATGCGGATCCCATCTTCATCCAGCAGGACAACATCTGGACCTCGGCCGGCGTCACCGCGGGCATCGACCTGGCGCTGGCCTTGGTCGAGGCCGACCTGGGCCATCGCATCGCGCTGGGGACGGCGCGCGACCTGGTCATGTTCATCAAGCGGCCGGGCGGGCAGTCGCAATTCAGCGTGCCTTTGCTCGCGCAGCACGAATCCGGGCAGCCGCAGTTCGCCGAACTGCATGCCTGGATGGCCGCGCACCTGCACGAAGACCTGCGCGTGGAGCGGCTGGCCGAACAGGCCGGCATGGCGCCGCGCACCTTCGCCCGCGCCTACGTGGCGGCGGTCGGCCGGACGCCGGCGAAGACGGTGGAAGGTATGCGTTTCGAAGCGGCCTGCCGGGCCTTGGAAGCCAGCGTCGCGCCGCTCAAGCGCATCGCCGTCGATACGGGGCACGGCAGCGAGCAGAACCTGCGCCGCCTGTTCCTGCGCCGGCTGCGCGTCACGCCGCAGCAGTATCGGGCGCGCTTCGCGCCGAATCATCCGCTGCACGCATGAGCGCCGCGCGGCGCATAACGGTATGCCTTTCAGCTATGTAGCCGCGTGATAAATTTCACGGCCGTCCGCGCGCCACCACGTTCCAGTCCATAGGCGCCGGCTTGGAGACAACGCGTGTTCAGCTGGTTCAAGCAAGGCCTGGGCGCATACGCGCCGGCCCCCGTCGGCGCCAGCCGGCGCGACAAAATCCTGGGCGCCTTGGGCGCGCTGCTCGGCCTGTCATGCACGGAATGGATCGCCCGCCATGCGCTGGGCGAGGCTAGTCCGTGGTTCATCGCGCCGATGGGCGCGTCGGCCGTGCTGGCGTTCGCCGCGCCGGCCAGCCCGCTGGCGCAGCCCTGGTCGTTGATGGTGGGCAACGTCAGCGCCGCGCTGGTCGGCGTGTTCTTCTCGCACCTGATTCCGGCGCCGGGCCTGGCGGCGGCCTGTAGCGTCGCCGCGGCCATCGCCGTCATGTTTGCCCTGCGCTGCCTGCATCCGCCCAGCGGCGCGGTCGCGCTGACCGCGGTGCTGGGCGGCCCTTCCATCGCGCAGCTGGGCTATGGCTATGCCCTGTACCCGGTGGCGGTGAACTCCGCGGTACTGCTGTGCATCGCGGTGGTCTTCAATGGCGTGCTCAAGCGCAATTATCCGCACCGCCACGTCCAGGCGGCGCCGGCCGCGCTGAACCGCGCGGCCACGCCGCTGGGCTTCACCGGCGCCGATCTGGACGAAGCCCTGCGTTCGCATGACCAGTTGCTGGACATCAGCCGGGAAGACCTGGCGGATATCGTGCTGGAGGCGGAACGCCGTGCCAGCCTGCGGCGCTTCGGCGGCCTGGCCTGCGGGCAGGTCATGCTGCGGGACGCGGTCGTGGTGCGCGATGACGAGCCGCTGGACGCCGCCCTGCGCCTGCTCGATCGCCATCGGCTGGCAGCCCTGCCCGTCGTGGATGGCCAGGGCCATCTGCTCGGCCTGCTGGCGCACGGCGACGCGTCCGCCCGCACGGTGCGGCTGGCGTCGGCGCCCGGAGCGCCTTCACGCGCCTCGCTGGCGCGCGATTGCATGCGCTCCGAAGTGGCCTATGCCACGCCCGCCATGCCGGCCATCGAGCTGGCCCGGCCGATGGCGTCCGGCATCGCCTGCGTGCCGGTCGTGGACGATGCCCGTCGGCTGGTCGGCGTCATCCATGCGTCGCAACTGATCGACGCCCTGTATCAGCTGGCGCTGGCTTCCGGCGATTCCGCGGCGGGCAATCCCGCGGCGAGACGCGCCCTGGACGTGGCCGCCTGAGCACGCCAACTGAGCACGCCAATCGACCACGCCGACTGACCACGCCGCGCCGATGCGCGGCAGCCGGCGTCGTGGCCTATTGCAGCACTTCGCCGTGCACGCCGGCGGCCAGCGTTTCGCTTTCCCAGCGCTTGCGCGGCACCACTTCGGCCACTGGCCCGCCCGGTGAACGGAACTTGACCGGCAGATGGCCGGGCTCGGTCAGGATCTCCCCGCCGTTTTTCTTTATCGCCGCGATGAAGGCGTCCAGATCGTCGACCTCCATGCCGATGTGGTGGATGCACGGCGACGGGCCGGCGAATTCCGCTTCGTCAGCATCCGCCGATTCGTACTGGATCAGCGTCAGGTCCATGTAGCCGTCGGTCATGTGGCGGGAGATGTGGTCGCCGCGCTTGCCTTTGCGCCGTACCGTGTTCACGTGGGTATAGCCGAAGACGTTCTCGTAGAACGCGCTTTCCCTGTCCAGGTCTTCGACCCGGAAGGCGATGTGCTTGATGGGATTGGGCATGTCAGTCCTCCTGGTGGCGCCTGCCGTCCGGCATGGCGTGCGGCGAGTGTAGGCCTCGGGCCCCGCACGAGTCAAACGAATCATTCGAATGATTCGAATTGATACAATGGCGGCCAGCCTTCCGCCGGATCCCAGCCATGCCCGCCAGCGCGCCTTCTTACGACCAGCCTCTCTATGAAATCGTCCGTGCCGGAATCGTCGAGCGCCTGCGCACCGGTGTGTGGACCGCCGGCGACCGCCTGCCGCCGGAGCCCGAGCTGGCCAGATTGTTCGGCGTCGGCATCGGCACGGTACGCAGGGCGGTCGAAGCGCTGGTGGCCGAGCGGCTGCTGACGCGCCGTGCCGGGCGCGGCACGGAAGTCGCGCGCTTTACCGACGACCACGCCTTCGACCTGTATTTCAACTACGTCGATCCGACGGGCGCGGCCATCAAGGTGACGGCCGAGTTGCTGTCCTTCGCCAGGGAGCGCGCCACCGCGCGTTTCGCCGCGCTGTTCGGCATCGAACGCAACGGCTCGCTCGCCCATGTGGAGAACCTGCGCCGGATGGACGGCGTACCGGTAATGCTGGACCGCCTGTGGATGCCCTTGAACGTGTTCCCGAATTTGTCCGGGGACGATTTCGCGGCGCGGCGCGGTTCGATCTACGGGTACTACCAGGAACGCTACGGCGTGTCGGTCGTGCGCGTGCAGGAGGACGTCACCGCGGCGGATGCCGACGCCGGCGTGGCCGCGGCCTTCGGGCTCAAGCCCGGGACCTCGGTGCTCCAGGTCGAGCGTACGGCATACACCTTCCAGGACAAGCCGGTCGAATTCCGGCGGCGCTACGTGGACACGCGGCATTGCGCGTATCGCAACGTGCGCGGCTTGCAGGATTGATCCGCCCGACTCCCGTGGGCGGGCGGGTTCAGGGCCGATCGCGCCGCTGCGCGCGCCAGGCCTGGTAGCGCGCCTGGTTCTCGGCATTGGGCGGATACAGGCCCGGCAACTGCGCGCCGCCTTCCACCTGTTCCATGATCCAGGCTTCCTGCTGTTCCTGTTCGACGGCGGCCTGCACGACTTCTTCCAGCAGGGCGGCGGGTATCAGCACCGCGCCGTCGGCATCGAGCACGATGACGTCATTGGGAAACACCGCCACGCCACCGCAGCTGATGGGTTCCTGCCAGCCGACGAAGGTCAGGCCGGCGACCGAAGGCGGTGCCGCCGCGCCGCGGCACCAGACCGGCAGCTGCGTGCCCAGCACGCCGGCCAGGTCCCGCACCACGCCGTCGGTGACCAGCGCCGCCACGCCGCGCTTGCGCATGCGCGCGCACAGGATGTCGCCGAAGATGCCGGCGTCCGTCACACCGAGCGCGTCGACGACGGCGATGCCGCCATCGGGCATCGCCTCGATGGCGGCCCGCGTGGAAATCGGCGACGCCCATGATGCCGGCGTCGCCAGGTCTTCCCGTGCCGGGACGAAACGCAGGGTGAAGGCCCGCCCCACGATGCGGGGGCTGTCCGACCGCAATGGCGCCGCGCCGCGGATCCACACATTGCGCAGGCCTTTCTTCAGCAAAACGGTGGTCAGCGTCGCCGTGGTGATGTGCGTCAGGGCCTGGACGATACTGCCATCCAGCGGTGCGGCTTGCGTGGTCATGTGGGTCTTCTCCTGGTCAACCCTTCAGGCAGGTGCTCATGAAGGTCTTGCGCTGGTCGCCCTTCAGCGCCTGCTTGCTGGCCTGGGCATTGCAGTCCTTCATCTTCTGTTGCTGCGGCGTCAGGGTGGCGGCGGGCTGTTCGCCTTTCAGGCAGGCGCTCATGGCGGATTTGTAGGTGTCGCCGGTCTTCCCCTTGTTGGCGGCGCTGCATTTCGCCATCCGCTCCTGTTGCGGCGTGGGAGTCTTGGCGGGCGCGGTGGTCTGCGCGATGGATACCGAAGCGGCCAGGCTTGCCGCCATGGCGGCCATGATCAACGTGCGATGTCGAAAAAGCATGATGTCCTCTCGATAAGAGGGCCGGCCGCGTGCCGTCCTGCATGCTCGCGCGTACGCCTGCCGCCCCTGCACACGCCGGCGCGCTCCGCCGGTGCGGCGATCATGTTCCAAAGCGGGGCCGCTCGCAAGGGGGCAAACGCGGGATGTCCCTAGGTTGCCGCTGGCAGCGGCGCGCCGCTAGCATTGAAAATTCCAGAATCGTGAAAATTTCATTTCCATGGCCCTGTCGACCGCCGCACGCAAGCCTACGCCGGCGCCGGACGCGCGAGCCGCGATCCGGCCGCGCGCCGTGCGCCAGGGGCATTCGCTGGTCGATCTCTGGCTGGGCGAACAACTTCGCCAGCTGCGCAAGGACCAGGGCCGCTCGCTGGCCGACGTCGCGGCGGCCTGCGGCATGTCGCTGGGCCTGCTTAGCCAGATCGAGCGCGGACTGAGTTCGATATCGGTGAAGACGCTGCGGGTGCTGGCGCGCGAGCTGAGCGTGTCGGCCGATACGCTGTTGCGCAACGCCGAATGCGACGACACGGCCGCTGGCGACAACGTCGAACGCGCCGGCACGCATCGCATGCTGCGCCTGGACGAAAAAGGCATTGCCAAGGAAGTGGTGACGCCGCCCGCCGCGCGCACCATGGACCTGTGCCGTATCTCCATCGCGCCCGGCGGCTCCACCGGCGACGACCTGTTCGTCACGGACAAGGGCGAGCAGGTGGGCGTGGTCCTGAGCGGCCTGCTGGAGTTGCGCATCGAAGACCGCGTCATGCTGCTGCGCGCGGGCGACAGCTTTTGCTATGCCAGCCGCACGCCGCGCCGCTGGCGCAATCCGGGCGATGTCCGCACGGAAGTGATCTGGGCCATCAGCAATATCGCGGCTGATACGGACGGCGATGCGAACGCACCGCCGCCACGGCCTCGGGAAGGACGGCGCCGGCGAACCTAGCGCCCGTTGACCGAAGGACTTTTCTTCAACGTCAACGGGCCGTGGTCCGCCGCCGCCGGCACGTCAACGTCACGCGATTTCACTTCACGCACAAAAGGACGATCCATGAAGCTCAGATCCATCGCCGCATCCCTGTTCGCCGCGATTTCGCTGGCCGCGGCCGCCACGGCCGGCGCGCAGGCGGTCGTGAAGGTGGGCTCCACGCCCACCGGCAGTCCGTTCACCTTTCTGGATACCAAGACCAACTCCATCGAAGGCGTGATGGTGGACATCATGAAGGCGGTCGGCAAGGAGGCCGGCTTCCAGGTGCAGATCGAACCCATGGCGTTCTCCGCCTTGATCGGTTCGCTGCAATCCAAGCGCATCGACGTGATTTCCGCGGCGATGTTCATCACGCCCGAACGGCAGAAGGTGGTGTCCTTCTCCGATCCCGTCTACACCTATGGCGAAGGCCTGATGGTGCCCAAGAGCGACACCAAGGAATACACCAGCTTCGCCGACATGAAAGGCATGACCGTGGGCGTGCAGGTCGGCACGGCCTTCGTCAAGCCCATCCAGGACAGCGGCGTGTTCAAGGAGGTCAAGCTCTACGACAATCCGCCGGACATGATGCGCGACGTCAACGCGGGCCGCATCCAGGGCGGCTTCATGGATTATCCGATCGCGGCCTACACCATCAACCAGAATGCCAGCGGCGCCTTCAGCAACCTGCGCATGGTCAAGAGCTACAAGCCCGCCGTGACCGGCAGCGTGGGCATCGCCACGCGCAAGGACGATCCCGAATTGCTGAAGAAGATCGATACGGCGCTGAAGAAGCTGAAGGCCGACGGCACGGTCGACGCCATCCTGAAGAAGTGGGGCCTGGCCTGATCCTGGCGCACCCAGGCAACGGGGGATAAAACGATGATGGAATTCTTCCAGGATGCGCGGGAATACCTGCCCATCCTGCTGCAGGGCGCCAAGCTCACCATCCTGGTGACGGTGGGCTCGCTGGCCTTGTCGACCGTGCTGGGCCTGGTCTGGGCCCTGATGCGCGTGTCCGGCATCAAGGCCCTGTCCAGGTTCAGCGCCGGCCTGATCAATGTGCTGCGCGGCATCCCCATCATCGTGCTGCTGTTCTACATCTACTTCGTCATGCCGGATGCCGGCATCGCGCTGACGGCGGTGCAGGCCGCCATCATCGGCCTGGGCATCGCCTACTCCGCCTACCAGGCGGAGAACTTCCGCGCCGGCATCGAGGCCATCGACCGCGGGCAGGTGGAAGCGGCCATGGCGATGGGCATGAGCTGGAGCCTGACCATGCGCCGCGTGGTGCTGCCGCAGGCCGTGCGCATCGTGCTGCCGCCCTACGGCAACATCATGATCATGATGTTGAAGGATTCTTCCCAGGCGTCCACCATCACGGTGGCGGAACTGGCGCTGCAGGGCAAGCTGATCGCCGTGTCGACCTTCAAGAACGCCACGGTATTCACGCTGGTCGCGCTGATGTACCTGGTGATGTGCGTGCCGCTCATCCTGCTGGTGCGCCACCTGGAAAAAAGGAGCGCCGCCAAATGATCGCGATGCGAGGCGTGCACAAGCGGTTCGGCGCCCTGGAGGTATTGAAGGGCATCGACGCCGAAATCAGCAAGGGCGAGGTGGTGTGCATCATCGGCCCGTCGGGCTCGGGCAAGTCGACCATCCTGCGCTGCATCAACGGACTGGAGCGCTACAACCAGGGCGAGATCACCGTCGACGGGCAACGCGTGGATTGCGACGCCGCGTCCATCGTGTCGATCCGCACGCAGGTGTCCATGGTGTTCCAGCGCTTCAACCTGTTCCCGCATCGAACCGCGCTGGAGAATGTCATCGAAGGGCCGATCTACGTCAAGGGCGAACCGCGCGCGCAGGCCACCGAACGCGGGCGGGAATTGCTGGCCAGCGTCGGCCTGGCCGACAAGGCCGATGCGCATCCGCCGCAGCTGTCCGGCGGCCAGCAGCAGCGCGTGGCGATCGCGCGCGCGCTGGCGATGCAGCCCAAGGCCATCCTGTTCGACGAGCCGACCTCCGCGCTGGATCCCGAACTGGTGGGCGACGTGCTGGGCGTCATGCGCAAGCTGGCCGACGACGGCATGACCATGGTCGTCGTCACCCATGAAATCAGCTTCGCCCGTGAAGTGGCCGACCGCGTGCTGTTCTTCGACGGCGGCGTGGTGGTGGAACAGGGCGTCGCGCGCGAAGTGCTGAATCATCCCACTCATCCGCGCACGCAGGACTTCCTGCGCCGCGTGCTGCATCCCATGTAAGGACCGCTTCATCATGCCGCAAGCTCAGAGCCGCAGCGCCGACGACGGCGTATTCGATGGCGACGGCAAGGGACCGTTCCCGCTGTCGCCGTCCCTGTGGGCGGCCACCGCCGGCACGGCGCCGCCCACCGAGGCCCTGGCGGGCGCGGCCAGCGCCGATGTGCTGGTGATCGGCGGCGGCTACGCCGGCCTGAGCACCGCGCTGCACCTGGCCGAGCGCGGCGTCAACGTCGTCGTGCTGGAGGCCCGCGATATCGGCTTCGGCGGCTCGGGCCGCAACGGCGGCCAGGTCATCCCCGGCTTGAAGTACGACCCGGACGAACTGCTGGCGCACTACGGACCGGAACGCGGCGAGCAGGTCATCGACTTCGCCGGGCGCACGGCCGATATCGTCTTCGATCTGATCGAACGGCACGGCATGGACGTGCCGCGCAGACGCACCGGCTGGATCCAGGGCGCCCACACTCCGCAGGCGCTGGCGCTGGCGCACAAGCGCGCGGCGCAGTGGGCGCGGCGCGGGGTCGATGCGCGCCCGCTGGACCGCGAACAGGTCGGCGCGCTGCTGGGCACCGACAAATACCTGGGCGGCTGGATGGACACCCGCGCCGGCGCCATACAGCCCCTGAGCTACGTGCGCGGACTGGCGCGCGCGGCGATGAATGCCGGCGCCCGCGTGCACACGGCAAGTCCGGTGGCGGACCTGCGGCGCGACGGCGGCAAATGGATCGCCACGACGGTGTCCGGGGCCACCGTCGCGGCCGACCGGGTGGTGATGTGCACCAACGCCTACGGCGCCGGCCTGTGGCCCGGGCTGAAGCCGACGATCATCGACGCCAACACCTTCCAGGTGGCCACGCGGCCGCTGCCGGAAGACGTGCGCGCCGGCATCCTGCCGCAGGGCCAGGTCTGCTCCGATACGCGCAACCTGCTGCTGTACTTCCGGATGGATCACCAGGGCCGTCTGCTGATGGGCGGGCGCGGACCGTTCCGCGAGCCGCGCGGCGTGGCGGACTGGCGCCACCTGGAGCGCGTCATGGTCAAGATGTTCCCGCGCGTGGCCGGCGTGCCGTTCGAATTCCGCTGGTGCGGCCGGGTCGCCATCACGCGCGATTATCTGCCCCATCTGCATGAACCCGAGCCCGGGCTGCTGATCGACATCGGCTGCCAGGGGCGTGGCGTCGGCTTGCAGACCGCCATGGGCAAGGCGATGGCCGACTACGTGGCCACCGGCTCGGCCGCGGCGCTGCCGGTGCCGCTGTCGCCCATCAAGCCTTTTCCGCTGTACGGCTTGCGGCGTATCTACGTGAATGCCGTCGTGACCTGGTATCGGCTGACGGACGGCGGCGTTTGACGCATCGTTTGAGCCGGATCAATCCGGCGGCGGTAAGACCTTGTAGCATCGTGGTACGTAACCGGCAGGCGCGGGTGTTTGCGGCCGCGCGGCCCGCGGTTAGAGTTGTCTGCGCTTCTCTCCTGGACTAACACCGTGGCCCCGCGGCCATCACGGTAAAGGATTTCCGGATGACGCTGTCACTCGCCTTGAACGGTGCATTGGAAAACCTCAGCATGCTCACGGGAGCGCCCTTCGCGGTGCAGCTGCCGGGTGGCGTCAGGCATGCGATGGGCGGCGGCGATCCGGCCTTCACCCTGACGTTCCACACGCGCCGCGCCGTGATCGCCACCGCGCTGCGCGGGCACATGGGCTTGCTGGAAGCCTACTTCGACCAGCAGGTCGACGTGGACAACCTGGGCGCCGCGCTGGCCGCCGCCATGTCCGGCGGCTTCGAAACGCGGCCCAGGATCGCCAACATCGCCGAGAACCGCCTGCACGAATGGCGGCATTCCAATCGCGATCCGGCACGTGCCAAGGCGAATGCGCGCTTCCATTACGGCTTGGGCACGCCGTTCTACACGCCGTGGCTGGACCGCGAGCTGATGATGTACACCTGCGGCTACTGGGACGAGAACACCCGCACGCTGGAGGAAGCGCAGCGCAACAAGGTCGAGCACGTCTGCCGCAAGATCCTGCTGTCGCCGGGCGAGCGCTTCATCGACATCGGCTGCGGCTTCGGCGGCTTCATGTTCCATGCCGCGGAACGCCACCAGGCCTCGGGCGTGGGGCTCAACACCACCACCGAGCAGGTCGATTGGCTGCGCGAGGAAATCGGCCGCCGCCAGCTGGGCGAGCGCCTGGCCGTGCGCGAAGCGGACTTCCGCGAGGTCGACGGGCAGTACGACAAGGTGGTGTCCATCGGGGTGCTGGAACACGCCGGCCGCGACCAGCTGCGCGACGTGGTGCGCGCGCACGCGGATTTCCTCAAGCCGGGCGGGCTGGGCATGCTGCACTTCATCGGCCACGTGGGCCGTTTCGAAACCGAGCTGTTCATCCGCAAGCACGTCTTTCCCGGCGGCTGGATCCCCGGCCTGGCGGACGTCATCGTCGAGATGGAGCGCGCCGGACTGGAGGTGGTCGACATCGAGAACCTGCGCCGCCATTACGCGCCCACGCTGGATGCCTGGGCCAGCCGCTTCGAGGCCGGCTGGGACACCATCCAGGCGCTGGATCCGCGCCGTTTCGACGAGCGCTTCCGCCGCGTCTGGATGACCTACCTGACGGGCTGCGCGGAGATGTTCCGGCTGTCCAATGGTTATACACATTTGTTCCAGATCGTATTCAGCAAGGGCAACATCACGCGCGCGAACTACCCGATGTCGCGGGCGCACCTGTATGACCGCGAACGCTGATACCTACGCCGGGCGCGTCGCCGCCCTGCGGGCCGAATTGCGGCGGCAGGGGGCCGGCCCGCAAGGCGCGCCGCTGGGCTTGTCCAAGCGCACCTCCAACCTGTTCCGCGACCGCGCCGAAGGGGCGAAGCGCCGGCTGGACCTGGGCGCCTTCCACCACGTGAACGGCGTGGACACGGCCGCGGGCACGGTGGAAGTGGAAGGCCTGGCGACCTACGAAGCCCTGGTCGACGCGACGCTGCCGCATGGCGTCATGCCGGCGGTGGTGCCGCAGTTGAAGACGATCACCGTGGGCGGCGCGGTCGCGGGCGTCGGCATCGAAGCGACGTCCTTCCGCCAGGGGCTGGCGCACGACACCATGCTGTCGCTCGACGTGCTGCTACCGGGCGGCGACATCGTGACCTGCACGCCCGACAACGCGCACCGCGACCTGTTCCATGGCTTTCCCAACTCCTACGGGACGCTGGGCTATGCGTTGCGCATGGTCATGCGGACCCTGCCTGTGCAGCCCTACGTGCGGGTCGAGCACAGCCGCTGCGCCGCGCCGCGCGCGTTCTTCGACGCGCTGGCGCGGGCCTGCGATGGCGAAGCGGACTTTGTCGACGGCGTCGTGTTCGGCGCCGATACCATGGTGCTCAGCGAGGGCCGTTTCGTCGCGGACGCCGCCAGGGTCAGCGACTACACCTATGAACATATCTACTATCGGTCTCTGCTGGAAAGGCAGGTCGATCACCTGACCACCTACGGCTATCTCTGGCGCTGGGATACGGACTGGTTCTGGTGCTCGAAGAACCTGGGCGCCCAGCAGCCGCTGCTGCGGCGCCTGTACGGCCGCGCGCGCCTGAACTCGCGCACCTATACGCGGCTGATGCGCTGGAATTCGCGCTGGGGCCTGACGCGCCGGCTGGCGCGCTGGCGCGGCCTGCATCCGGAATCGGTGATCCAGGACGTCGACATCCCCATCGATCGCGCCGCCGGCTTCCTGGAATTCCTGCTGCGCGAAATCGGCGTGCTGCCCATCTGGATCTGCCCGATCCGCACGCCGGCGTCGGGGCCCGGCTTCACGCTCTATCCCGTGCGCGCGGGACAGCTCTACGTGAACTTCGGCTTCTGGGACGTGGTGCAAGCCAGGGAGCCGCATGGCGAAGGCCACTTCAACCGCCTGATCGAACAGGAAGTCCTGCGTTGCGAGGGCATCAAGTCCCTGTACTCGGACGTGTATTTCAGCCGCGAGGAATTCGATCGCGCCTACGCGATGCGGCAATACCAGGCGCTGAAGGACCGCTACGACCCCGGCGGGGCGATGCTGGGCCTCTACGAAAAATGCGTGGGCCGGCGTTAGCGCCGGGGATTGTATTGAGGTTAACCATTATTCCAACCCGCGGCCCGGCTTCCTAAGATGCCGGTTCCACCATCGTGGCCGTTGTCTTTCTAGCGGGGGTTTTCCCTGCCGCCGGCGCGATACGTTCGGAGGACAAGTTTCTTGGCCAGTACAGCTCATTCCACCGCGGGTGCGGCGACCTCGGTGGCGCGGCGCGGCGCCCGCATCCCCTGGGCCAGGTTCCTGCATCGCGCGTTCGTGGCCTTGATGTACGGCTTCATGCTGTGCCCCCTGGTCGTGGTGGTGTGGCTCAGTTTCTTCAAGGACGCCATCCTGTATTTCCCGCCGTCGGGTTATACCGTCCAGTGGTACGTCAAGGCCTGGGCCAACGACGCGTTCGCCAACGGCTTTGTCTTCAGCCTGCAGGTGGCCCTGCTGGCGGCGGCTTGCGGCGTCGTGCTGGGCGTCATGGCCGCGCTGGCGCTCACGCGCTATCGCTTCGCGGGGGCGGCCTGGGTCAACACCATGCTGCTGTCGCCGCTGCTGGTGCCCGGCATCGTCGCCGGCATCGCCATCTACCTGTTCTATCTGCGCGCGGAAAACCTGCTGGACCACGACATCGTCGGCACCTACGGCGGCCTGGTCGCGGCCCATGTATGCCTGACCATTCCATGGACCGTGCGGCTGGTGACGGCCAGCATGGCGGGCCTGGATCCTTCCATCGAGGAAGCGGCGCGCAACCTGGGCGCGAGCGGACGCGTGGCCTTCATGCGCATCACGCTGCCCATGCTGCGCCCCGCCATCGTCGCGGCGGGCCTGTTCAGCTTCATCGTGTCGTTCGAGAACCTGGAATTGTCGCTGTCCCTGGTCGGACCGGGGCGCACCACCCTGCCCATCGCCATCATGCAGTACCTGGAATTCAATCTGGATCCGACCATCGCCGCCGTTTCGTCCGTGCAGATACTGCTGCTGGGACTGATCATGCTGGTGACGGATCGCTTCGTCAAACTCAGTCAGGTGGTATAGGCGATGGCCAAGGTTTCATTGGAACATCTGCACAAGCAGTTCGGCGCGTCGGTGGCGGTGGCCGACTTTTCGCTGGAGATCGCCGACGGCGAGCTGGTCGCCTTCCTGGGCCCCAGCGGCTGCGGCAAGACCACCACCCTGCGCATGATCGCCGGATTCCTGGCGCCGTCGGCCGGCACCATCCGTATCGGCGGCAAGGACATCACGGACCTGCCCGTGCACAAGCGCGACACCGGCATGGTATTCCAGCGCTACGCCCTGTTCCCGCACATGACGGTGGCGCAGAACGTCGCCTTCGGGCTGGAGATGCACAAGGTGCCCGCCGCCGAGCGCGACGGCCGCATCCGCGACGTGCTGGACATGGTGCGCATGACCGCGCTGCGCGACCGCTATCCGCGCCAGTTGTCGGGCGGCCAGCAGCAGCGCGTGGCCATCGCCCGCGCGCTGGCCATCCAGCCCAAGGTGTTCCTGCTGGACGAACCGCTGTCCAACCTGGACGCCAAGCTGCGGCTGGAGGTGCGCGAGGAAATCCGCGCCCTGCAGCAGCGCCTGGGGCTCACCACGGTTTTCGTGACGCACGACCAGGAAGAAGCCCTGGCTATCGCCGACCGCATGGCGATCATGCATGACGGCAAGGTGCAGCAGGTGGGCACGCCGGACGCCTTGTACGAGCGGCCCGCCAATCTGTTCGTGGCCGACTTCCTGGGCAAGATGAATTTCTTCCGTGGCGGGCTGTCCGACGGCGGCGTGTTCGGTACCGAGCAAGGCGCGCGCATCCATGTCGCCGGCGCGCTGTCCGGCGCCCGGCATGTGGGCGTGCGGCCGGAACGCGTACGCCTGTCGGCGCAGCCTGGCGGCGGCAATGCGATGCCTGGCGTGGTGGAATCGACGGTGTACCTGGGGGCGCAGCTGGAAGTGCGGGTCAAGCTGGAAAGCGGCGAGGCCATCGTCAGCCAGCTGCCCAACGACGCCGGCTGGAAGTCGGCCCTGCCCGCCGCCGGGACGGGCGCGGCGCCCGGTCCGGGCACCCGCGTGTACGCCTGCTTCGACGCGGCTGACTGCGTCACGTTCGCGGACTGAGGCGCCCATGACTGCATCGGCATCCGTTCCCGCATCCACGGCGGCTTCCACCGCCCGGCGCGTGCCGCTGGGCGCCAGCCTGGCCTTCCCGGCGTCGCTGGTGGTGCTCCTGATCATCATGGTGCCCCTGCTGCAGCTGGTTCGGTACAGCTTCAATCATTTCGATCCGAGCGAGATGATGCAGCAGGCGTACACGCTGGAGAACTACACCCGGTTCTTCGCCGATCCCTACTATCGCAATGTGTTCCTGACCACGATAGGCGTGGCCGCGCTTTGCACGGTGCTGGCCCTGGTGCTGGGATTCCCGGTGGCCTACTTCCTGGCCAGGACGGAAAGTCGCCACAAAAGCCTGTTCGTCATCCTGCTGGTGTTCCCATTGATGGTGGGCAGCGTGGTGCGCGCGGCCGGGTGGATGGTGATCCTGGGCAATGCCGGCATCGTCAACGCGGTGCTCAAGCGCCTGGGGCTGATCGAGCATTCCCTGCAGCTGATGTACACACCCACGGCGGTGGTGATAGGCACCACCGCCGTCGTCATGCCCTATTTGATCCTGACGCTGCAAAGCGTGCTGGAAGGCATGGATTTTTCGGTGGAGGAAGCCGCCCGCAACCTGGGCGCGAACTTCTTCACGACCTTTCGCCGCGTCGTGCTGCCGATCGCCGCGCCCGGTGTCGCGGCGGGCACCATGCTGGTTTTCATCCTTTGCATGAATGCCTATGCCACGCCGGTGCTGCTGGGCGGCACCGGCCTGACGATGATGGCCCCCGCGCTGTACGACCAGATCACGCGCGCGTCCAACTGGCCGTTCGGAGCGGCCATGGCGCTGATACTGGTCTGCGCGACGCTGTTGATGGCATTGTTGTCCAACTGGCTGATCCATCGCCGCTATGTGAAAACCATGGCGTCCTGATCGCGATCGCCATCCCCCCACCAAGATCCACCCACCAAGACACGCGCCGGGAGGCCGAGTATGACCGCAGTCCTGTTCGAGAACGCCAATCTGCTTGACCCTGACTCGCCGGAGCTGCGCGAAGGCATGCACGTGCTGGTGGAGGACGGCGCGATCAAGGAAGTCTCCGACCGGCCGATCGGCGCGCGGTCCGCGCGCGCGATCGACGTGCGCGGGCGCACGCTGATGCCGGGGCTGATCGACCTGCATGCGCACGTCATGGCGACCCAGTTGAACCTGAGCACGCAAGGCATGCTGCCCGACGCGCTGGTCATGATGCGCGCGGTCCCCATCATGGCGGCCATGCTGCGCCGCGGATTCACCACCGTGCGTGACGCCGGCGGCGCCGGCTGGGGCCTGAAGTGCGCCGTGGAAGAAGGCACGCTGGTGGGGCCGCGCCTGTTCATCTCCGGCCGCGCCATCAGCCAGACCGGCGGGCATGGCGATCCGCGCCCGCGCTCCGATCATCTGCGGCCCATGAGCTTCTGCGGCTGCTGCTTTCGCGCGGGCGACATCGGCCGCGTGGCCGACGGCGTCGACGACGTGCGCAAGGCCGTGCGGCAGGAACTGCAGATGGGCGCGGACCAGATCAAGATCATGGCGTCCGGCGGCGTGGCGTCGCCCACCGATCCGATCGCGTCCTTCGGCTATTCCGAAGACGAGATCCGCGCCATCGTGGCCGAGGCGCGCGGCCGCCAGACCTATGTGCTGGCCCACGCCTATACCGCGGAAGCCATCAGCCGCGCCGTCAAATGCGGCGTGCGCACCATCGAGCATGGCAACCTGATCGACGATGACGCCGCCGCCCTCATGGCCACGCATGGCGCCTATGTGGTGCCGACGCTGGTCACCTACGAGGCGCTGGCCAACGAAGGCGCCGACTACGGCCTGCCGCCCGACAGCGTCGCCAAGATCGCCACGGTGCGCACCGCCGGCTTGAAGTCGCTGGAGATCTACAAGCGGGCGGGCGTCAAGATGGGCTACGGTTCGGACCTGCTGGGGCCGTCGCAGCGGCTGCAGAGCGACGAATTCCGGCTGCGGACGCAGGTGCTGACGCCGCATGAGGTCATACAGAGCGCCACCAGCGTGGCCGCCGAAGTCCTGCGCATGGAAGACCGCCTGGGCCGTATCGTCCCGGGCGCCATCGCCGACATGCTGGTGGTGGACGGCAACCCCTACAAGGACGTGTCCTGCCTGCTGGGCCAGGGCGACCATATTGATCTGGTCATGAAGGACGGCAAGATCTACCACGACGCGGCGGAGGCCTGAACCATGGCGATCGATAATCCGTATGCCAATGTCGATGTCGGCGAGGAATCCCGCGCGCTGAACGCGGCCAAGGGCTGGCATCCGCCGACGGCCGCCGGCGCGCGCGATCGCGGCGACGGTCCGTTCAAGCGGCTGGTGCTGCGCGGCGCGACCGTCATCGACGGTACCGGCGCGCCGCCCTGGGGACCGGTGGACATCGTGGTGGAAAACGACCGCATCGCCGCGCTGGTGCTGGTCGGCACGCCGCACAAGCCCATCAATCCCGACCGCCGCCCGTCCGCCGGCGACCATGAAGTCGATTGCCACGGCAAGTTCGTGACGCCGGGCTTCGTCGATTCGCACGCCCATATCGGCACGCCGTACCACACGATGAGCGGCGTCGCGCCGCCGGCCGACTACATCTACAAGCTGTGGCTGGCGCATGGCGTGACCACCGTGCGCGAAATGGGCTCCATGAACGGACTGGGCTGGAACCTGGACCAGAAGGAAAAATCCGAGCGCAACGAGATCGCCGCGCCGCGCATCCTGGCGCACGTGGTGTTCCCCGCGGTCAACGATCGCGTCAAGACCATCCACACCCCGGAGCAGGGCCGTGAATGGGTGCGCAGGATCAAGGCGCGCGGCGCGGACGGCATCAAGTTCTTCGGCGCGCCGCCCGCCATCATGCAGGCCGCGCTGGACGAGGCCCGCAAGGTCGGCCTGCGATCCGGCTGCCACCATGCGCAGATGGCGGTCACGCGCGTCAACGCGCTGAAGTCCGCGCAATGGGGGCTGACCAGCTCCGAGCACTACTACGGCTTGCCCGAGGCCTTGTTCGAGAATCGCGTGGTGCAGGACTTCCCCACCGACTACAACTACGGCGACGAGTACTTCCGCTTCGCCCTGGCCGGCCAGACCTTCATGCAGGCGGCCCAGCCCGGCAGCGCCAAATGGCGCGAGGTCATGGACCGCTTCCTGGAGCTGGACCATACCTTCGTGCCGACGTTCAACATCTACGACGCCAACCGCGACCTGATGCGGGCACGGCGCGCCGACTGGCACGACGACTACACCTGGAACGCCATCTGGAAATACTTCCAGCCGCAGCGCGGCGGCCATGGCGCCTACTGGTACCGCTGGAGCACGACCAACGAGATCGAGTGGAAGCAGAACTACCGCCTGTGGATGCAGTTCATCAACGAATACAAGAACCTGGGCGGACGCGTCTGCGCGGGCAGCGATTCCGGTTTCATTTTCCAGATCTACGGGTTCGGTTTCGTGCGCGAGCTGGAGCTGCTGCAGGAAGCGGGCTTTCATCCGCTGGAGGTGCTGCGCGCGGCCACGTCGCTGGGCGCCGACCTGCTCGGCGTGGGCGACGACACCGGGTCGGTGGACGTGGGCAAGCGCGCGGATCTGCTGGTGCATGACCAGAACCCGCTGGAGGATTTCAAGCTGCTGTACGGCACCGGCGCCATGCGCCTGAACGACGAAACCGGCAAAGTGGAATGGAAGCGGTCGTTGCGGCATACGGTGAAGGGCGGCGTGGTGTACGACACCGAGCAGTTGCTGGCCGACGTGCGGGCCCTGGTCAAGGACAGCTGGGAAGGAGATCCGGATGGACCGCCCCACGCCCGTTGAGCTGATCGTCCTGTCGGGCTTCCTGGGCAGCGGCAAGACCAGCCTGCTGGTCGACTTCCTGCGCGGGGACGACGCCGGCGATACCGGCGTGATCGTCAACGAGGTCGGCGAGATCGGCGTGGACGGCGCCATCGTGGCCGACGGCGGCGGTGGCGTGCCGATGACGCTGCTGGCCAACGGCTGCGTATGCTGCTCGCTGCGCAGCGGGCTGGTGGACACCGTGAACGCGCTGCTGAACGCGCCGCGCCCCGATGGCCGGCCGCTCGCCCGCATCATCCTGGAAACCAGCGGACTGTCGCGGCCCGGGCCCATCATCGCGTCGCTGGCCGATCCCGAACTCGCGAGACATGGGCTGCGGCTCAGCGTGGTGACGACCTACGACTGCGCGCGCGGTCCGCTGGGCGACGAGCAGTTCGAGGAAGCCGCCGCGCAGTTCGCCGCCGCGCAGCGCATCGTGCTGACCAAGACCGACCTGGCCTTGGCCGGCGCCGATGGCGGGCTGGACCTGCACGCGGCGCGCGCCCGGGCCATGAATCCCCTGGCCCGGATCGTGGCGGAAGCGGATCGCGACGTCGCCGTGCGGGAGGCCTTCGCCCCCCTGGCGGCCGCGCCGGGCGCGGATCTGGCGCTGGCCGCGTTGAACGCGGTCGGCGCGGCCACCAGGGCGGGACGGGACGCCGCGATCGATCATCCGCGCATACGGGTGTGGCGCGGCACCGTGCGCCAGCCGGTGGCGTGGTCGTCCTTTTCCACCTGGCTCGACGACCTGGCGGGACTGTGCGGCGACCGACTGTTGCGCCTGAAGGCCCTGCTGCGCGTCAGCGATTGCGCCGAGCCGGTACTGATACAGAGCGTGGGCACGACCTTCGGCATGCCGCGCCGCATGGCGACCTTGTCGCCCGATCAGGATGTGTTGATCGTCATTACCCGGGACCTGGATGGCGAGGCGCTGCGCGACCTGCCTTCCGATGCCCCCGTTTCCCTGCGGGCGGTCGCATGACCGCCGCGCTCTTCAATTCAATCCTGGATGGGAGTCGTTCATGAACCAAGAAAGCTCGCGGCGCCGCCGTTTCCTCAAGACCGCTGGCGGCCTGGCCCTGGCGCCGGCCCTGCCGCTGCTGTCCGGACAGGCCCGGGCGGCCGGCAAGGAAGTCATCGTCGGCACCTGGGGCGGCGATTACCAGAACCTGCTGCAGCAATACATTTCGCCGCTGGTGGCCAAGCAGGACATCGGCGTGATATTCGACACCGCCAATGCGGTGCCGCGCCTGACCAAGCTGCGCTCCGAACGCAATTCGCGCCGCGGCAGCATGGACGTCGCGCTGCTGGGTGAAGTGGACATGTACGACGGGTCGCGAACGGGGGGCTTGTCCCCCATCCAGGAGCATCAGTCCGCGCTGCCCAACCTGGCAAATGTGCACGACCAGTTCAAGACGCCGTACTCCATACCGCATATCTTCAGCGCCATGACGCTGGTCTACAACACGCAGCAGTTCTCGTCGCCGCCGGATTCGGTGCAGCTGATGCTGGACCCGAAGTACAAGGGCCGCGTCGGGTTTTCCGACATCCTGTACCTGTACAACGGCTTGTTCCTGGGCGCCGGCCAGAGCGGCGGCCGCTTCGAAAGCTTCGAGCCCGGCAAGAAATTCCTGGAGCAGCTGGCCAAGAACAAGCCGCGCGTCTATCCCTCCAACGAAGCGGTGGCCACCGCGTTCAAGTCCGGCGAGATCTGGATGGCGTGCATGTGGAAGGCGCGCGCGCTGCAATGGCGCGACGCGGGCCTGCCGTTGGGCTTCGCCATCCCGAAGGAAGGCACCATACCGGTGACTTTCGAGGGCGCCGTGCCGAAGAATGCGCGCAATCCGGACGCGGCCTGGGTCTACCTGAATGCCCTGCTCGAGCCGGAAGGCCAGGTGCATTTCGCGCGCGCCATGGGCTACGCGCCCACCGTGCGCAACGCGCCGCTGCCGCCGGACCTGCAGCAACGCGTCGGCTTCACCGACGAAGAGCTCAAGCGCATCTATCCCTACGATCTGGAAAAGCTGGTGACGACCAAGGCCGAGTTCCTGGACTACTGGACCAAGTCATTCAAGGGCGCGCTGTAGGGCAGGCGCCTCGCGCGCCGCGCCGCGGGGGCAGGCGCGGGATGCACATGGCGAGCCGCTAGCGCGGCTTCGCCCTTTCCGCTTCCTGCAATTGGCGCCATGCGATCTTTCCGGTCGCCAGCCTGGGAAGATCGTCGACGAATTCGACCAGTCTCGGATACTTGTAGGCCGCCATCCTGGCCTTGCACCAATCGATGATGGCGGTCTCCGACGTCCGATCCGCGGCGCCTTCTTTCAAGACGATGACGGCTTTCACGGTTTCGCCCCGATAAGGGTCCCGCGCGGCGATCACGCAGGCTTCCCGCACGTCCGGATGCTCGTGCAGCAGCGCCTCGATTTCCGTGGGCCATACTTTGTAGCCCGACGCATTGACCATGCGCTTCAGGCGGTCGACGATGAAGAAATAGCCTTCATGATCCGCGTATCCCAGGTCGCCGGTGCGGAAAAAGCGTCGGCCGTCGAGCGTGACGAACGCATCGTTCGTCGCCTGTTCGTTCTTCCAGTAGCCGGCAAACAGCTTGTCGCTGCATATGACGATTTCGCCCACTTCGCTCGTCGAAAGCTCGCGCAAGGTCTCCGGGTCGATGATGCGCGCATCGGTGTCGAACAGAGGAATGCCCAGGCATTGGCGCTTGAAATGGACGGCGGGGTTTCCCGTGAAAGGCATGCCCTCGGACAGGCCATAGCCTTCCAGGAAATCGACGCCGAGCAGGGCCTTGATACGTTCGCCCACGGCCTGCGGCATGCCCGCGCCGCCGCCGCCCACGCGTTTGAGCGAGCGCAGATCGTAGCTGGCAAGCTGCTCGCTCGCCAGGAAGTCGATCATCACGGTCGGCATCGTATTCCAGTGGGTGATCTTGTGCCGGGCGATGAGCTCGGCCGCCTTGTCCCGATTCCACCGTGGCAGCAAGACGAGCGTGCCCCCAACATAGATCGGCGTATTCATCATGTTCTGCATGCCGGTGATGTGGAAGAACGGCAGCGCCGCCAGGACCACCGTGTCGACGCGCATGGCCATCCAGTGGGCGACCGAGTTGACGCTGGCCATCATCGATCGGTTCGTATGCATGCAGCCCTTGGGCTTGCCCGTCGTGCCGGAGCTATACAGAATGACCGCGAGCCGGTCGGGATCGTGGTCACAAGGCGCGGCCGGCGCAAGCCCGGCCGCGAGGGCGGCGTGGAACCCGTGTACTGAAATCCCGATACCGTCCGCCACGCCCGGCCCGTCCGCGTCCATGGCATCCGCGCCGGTGATGATGATGCCAGCGAGTGCGGAGGCGCTTTCCATCGCCATCAATTCATCCGACATGGCGCTGTCGCAAAAGACGACGCGCGCCTGCGTGTCCGTTCGATAATGGTCGAGTTCGGCCCGCTTGTTCATCGGATTCACCGGGACCACCACGGCATTGAGCCGCAGGATGGCATAGTAGGCCACGACGAATTCGCGCGAGTTCTGCATGTAGATCATGACAGGATCCGAGCTGCGTATCCCCAGTTCCCGTTCCAGGAAGCCGGCCATGTGCTCGACGGCCGTCAGCAGGTCGCGGTAGGTCAGCGTGCCGCGCCCGTCGATCAGCGCGGCCTTGTCCGGAAACCGGGTCGCTGAAACAAGCAGGTTGAAATGGAGATTCGTTGCCGGCGTCGGCAGCCGATGGGGAAGATGCGTCGGCCAACGAGCGATGTCTTGCGGTGTCATGGGCGGGCCTGCTTGACTGGGCGGGAACGGTTAGTCCAGGGTGATATGGAGGTCGGATATCGCCTTGGCCCATGTCTGCCTGTCGCGCGCGACGCGCTGGCCGAAGGTCTCTTCGTCGGTACCGGTCGGTTCCTGCCCGGTGACCAGTATGCGCTGGCCGACATCTTCCCGGTGGACGATCTTCAGGATCGCTTGCGATAACGTCGCGATGACGGCCTTGGGCGTCCCGGCGGGCGCGAACACGCCACACCAGCCGCTCGCATTCATTTCGGGATAGCCGGCCTCTATGAAGGTGGGAATGTCCGGCAGCACCTTGGACCGGACGGGGTTGGCCACCGCGAGTATGCGCACCTTATGGGCGTCGGCGTATTGCTTGTAGGTCCCCACCGCGCCCCAGGCGCTGGTGATGCGGCCGGCGAGCAGGTCCTGAAGCGCGGGAATTTCGCCGCCGTAGGGCACGTGGATCAGCTCGATCCCGGCGCGCTTGGAAAATTGTTCGGCCCAGATATGCGCGGACGTTCCCTTGCCATAGGAGCCGTAGCTCAATTGGCCGGGTTGCTTCTTGGCCAGCGCGACGAAGGACTGCAGGTCCGTGACCGGAACCTGCATGCCGACGCCGAACACGACCGGGGTGTTGGCGATCTCCGCCACCGGCGCGAGGTCGCTCAGCCGATAGGACGAATTCTTGTGGAGCAGGTCGGCCTGCAGCACGCCGGTGTGGGTGATCAGCAGCGTGTAGCCGTCGGGCGCGGACTGCGCGACGGCGCTGGCGGCGATCATGCCGCTGGCGCCGGTCCTGTTCTCCACGATGACCGCTTGCTTGAACTGATTTGACAGCTCAACGCTCAGGATGCGCGCGATCGTGTCGATACTGCCGCCGGGATTGGTGGGCACGATCAGCCTGATGGGCTTTTCGGGGAACCCGGACGCCGGCGGCGCGGCCACGGCCTGCGCGGCGATGCCGGCGGCGATGCCGGCGGCGATGCATGCGTTCCCGCACACCGAGAAGAAAACACGACGATTCATGATGACTCCTGCATCGGACAAGGAACGGCATGGATAGGGAACTGCGTGGATCGGATGTGACCGGCGGGCGCCCCGCGCGCCGGTTCAGCTTGCTGTTTCCTCTTCCAGCACATGGGACAGCGCCGCGTAGCGCGCCAGGTGGTGGTCGGTGTCGCCCAGCGTGGACTCGATGATCGTCAGCCGCTTCACGTGATGGGATACGGGCAGTTCATCCGACAGGCCCATGCCGCCGTGCAGCTGCACGGCCTGCTGGGCGATGAACTTCATGGCCTGGCCGACCCGCGCCTTGGCCGCCGACGACAGCCGGCTTCGCTCTGCCGGATCCGTCGCGCCGGAAAGCCGTGCCGCCGCCAGCGTGGCCACGGCGCGCGCCTGCGCAAGATGGATGGCCATGTCGACCATGCGATGCTGCAGGACCTGGAAGCTGCCTATCGGTACGCCGAACTGCTCGCGTGTCTTCAGGTATTCCAGCGTCGCCTCGTTCAGCGCGCCCATGGCGCCGATAGCCTCGCCGCACAGCAGCACGATGCCGTGGTCAGCCACGGCTTCCAGCAGCGGCAGGCCCTGGCCTTCGGGGCAAAGCAGCGCGTCGCGGCGCACGCGGACGTTCGAAAGCCGGACATCCGCCGCGCGCAGGCCATCGATGGTCCTGTAGTCACGCGCGGTCAGGCCCGCCGCATCGGCGGGGACGAGGAAAACCGAGATGCCCGCGCCGTCCCGGCGCGCGCCTGACGTGCGCGCGGACACGATGAGATGGTCCGCCTGCGCGCCATGCGGCACGACCGTCTTGACGCCGTCCAGGACGTAGCCATCGCCATCCGGCCTGGCCGAGGCGGCGACGTCGAAGAGATCGTAGCCGGACTCCCGCTCGCCCAGCGCGCAAGCCATGGTCGATTGTCCTGCCGCGATTCCTTCAAGCCGTTCGGCATGATGGCCGGACAGGTGTAGAAACTGCGCGCCCATCGCCGTGGCGAGGACGGGTTCCACGATCAACCCACGGCCCAGCTCCTCCATCACGATGAACATGTCCATCAAGGAGCCGCCGAGTCCGCCCGCCGACTCGGGCAGCGGCAGCGCGGGAATCCCGAGCTCGGCCAGCGCCGCCCATGCCTGCTCCGACACGCCCGTCTCCGTGCGGATGATGGCCCGGCGCGTCTCCATGCCGTAGTCCTTTTCGATCCAGCGACGCAGCGCGTCGGCGAACTGCCGCTGGTCCTGCGTGATGTTGAAATCCATGATCCGGCTCCTTACAGGCCCAGCACGAGTTTGGCGATGACGTTCTTCTGTATTTCGTTGGATCCGCCATAGATCGCGATCTTTCTTGAATTGAGGTACAGCGAGGCGAGCGGGGCGGCGTCGTCGTTGCCGGTAATCGCATGCTCCCGTTCCCCGGCGATGAAGGCCGGGTCGAAAGGCGCGCCATAGGGGCCGACGGCTTCGAGCATCAGTTCGGCGATGGCCAGCTGGATTTCGCTGCCCTTTACCTTGAGCATGGATGCTTCGGGCGCCGGAGACTTCTGGTGGTCTTCCTGGGAGATCGTCTTCTGTACCAGCATTTCCAGGCCGATCAGATCGATTTCCAACGAGGCGACCTTCGCGGCGAATACCGGATCGTGCAGCAGCGGCCGGCCCTTCCTGCTTTGCCGCAGGGCCAGGCGCTTGAGCGACCGCAGTTCTCTTTTCGAACGTCCGACGGCGGCGATGTTGGTGCGCTCGTGACCCAGCAGATACTTGGCATAGGTCCAGCCCTTGTTCTCTTCGCCGATCAGGTTCTCCACGGGAACCTTGACGTTATCGAAGAACACTTCGTTGACCTCGTGCTCCTCGTCCAGCATGATGATCGGCCGCACGGTGATGCCGGGCGAGTCCATGTCCATCAGCAGGAAGGAAATGCCCGCTTGTTTGCGTGCCCCGGGATCGGTGCGCACCAGGCAGAAGATCTTGTTGGCGTATTGCGCCCAGGTGGTCCATGTTTTCTGGCCGTTCACGACGTAGTGGTCGCCGACGCGTTCGGCGCGCGTCTTGACGGCGGCAAGGTCGGAACCGGCGCCTGGCTCCGAATAGCCCTGGCACCACCAGTCGTCGCAGTTCAGGATGCGCGGCAGGTAGTGCTGCTTCTGCGCTTCGCTGCCGAAAGCCATGATGACGGGCGCCACCATGTTGACGCCGAACGGCATGATGATGGGCGCACCGGCGGCGGCGCATGCCTCGTCCCAGATATGCCGCTGCACGGTGGTCCAGCCGGTCCCGCCGTGCTCCACCGGCCAGCTCGCGCCGACCCATCCCTGGGCGGCGACGATCTTGTGCCAGCGAACGAAGTCTTCCTTGGCCAGGCGCTTGTGATTGAGCACTTTCGCTCGCAGGTCCTCTGGCAGGTTCTGGCGCAGCCAGGCGGCCACGGTATTGCGAAACTCCAGGTCCTGCGGACTGTAATTCAGATCCACGATATCTCCAGTGTGGCCGATGACGGGCGTGACGGCGGACGGCGTTGGGCGGCGTTCAGATGGGTTGCCAGTTGAATACGTCCGCGGTTTCTTCCAGCGGCGTCAGCGCGCCACGCATCGCCGGCAAGGCGTAGTCCGCGATGCTTTCCGGTGTCCAGCCATCGGACATGTGCACGGACTTCACCGGCCGCGGCTGGCTCATGAGCATGATTTCATTGCCACGCACGGCAAACACCTGTCCGTTCACATCGCGCGCCAGCTCGCTGGCGAGATAGACCGCCAGCGGCGCGACCTTGGCGGGCGTCATCAGCAGCTGCTTGCGCTCGGCAGCCAGCGCCTGGGCTTCCGTGGTGACCGGCACCGATGCCACCATGCGGCCCCAGGCGAAAGGCGCGATGCAGTTGGAACGCACGCCGGCGCGCTGCATGTCTATGGCGATGGTGCGGGACAGGCCGACGATGCCCATCTTGGCGGCGGCGTAGTTGGCCTGCGCCCGGTTGCCGACCAGTCCCGACGTCGAGGTCATGTGCACATAGGCGCCGCTGCCCTGTTCCTTGAAGTAGGGCGCGGCGGCGCTGCTGGTATAGAAGGAGCCGTACAAATGCACCTTGAGCACCGCGTCCCACTCTTCGTCGCTCATCTTGTGGAAGAACCGGTCGCGCAGGATGCCGGCGTTGTTGACGACGCAATCGATGCGTCCATAGGTGTCCACCGCCTGCTGCACGAGGCGTTGTGCGCCGGTGCGCGTCGCGATGGAGTCGGTGTTGGCCGCGGCCTCGCCGCCGGCCATGCGGATTTCGCGGACCACAGCGGCTGCCGGGCCGTCGTCGCTTCCTTCGCCGCTCAACGACGCCCCGATGTCGTTGACCACCACGCGGGCGCCTGCCTGGGCGAACTGCAATGCGATGTCGCGGCCGATTCCGCCCCCCGCGCCTGTGACGATGGCTACCTTGCCTGACATGGACTGCGTCATGATCTGTCTCGCTATGGTTTGAATGCGGCTTGAACGTGGCTGATGACCACGGCGTCGCGGGAGGCGACATATCCTTCGAGCGCCACATGGCCGCCCTCGTCCCACATCCGGAACTCGATGTCGTCGGACGGATAGACGGGGGCGGAAAATCGCGCGTCGAAACGCGTCAGCCGCGTCACGTCGCCTTGCGCGCAGGCCCGGATCGCCGCCACGGCGGCAAAGCCATACGTCGCCAGGCCATGCAGGATGGGGCGCGGAAAACCCGCTTGCCGGGCTATCGCGGGATCGATATGCAATCGGTTGCCGTCCCCGCACAGGCGGTAGAGCAGCGCGGCGTCGTCGCGGACGTGATAAGTGGTGCGCTTGTCCGGCGGGCGCGCCGGCGCGGGGGCCAGCGCCGCGGGGACTGCCTGCGTCAGGAGGATGTCGTCCGCGCCGCTTGCCGAGAAGCCACCGTCGCCACGGCAATAGAACAGCTGCCACGCGCGTCCGTAGATCTCGCCGTCTTCAGACTGCAAGGTCTTGCATACGGTGATCAGCGCGCCCTTGTCTTTTCCTTTGTCCGTCACGCGGCACACCCGCGAGATGCCGACGATGCGGCCCTGTGGCGGCAGGGGCCGTTCCAATGCGATGCGCTGGTCCCCCTGGATCAGGCGCGTCGCGTCTATCCCCATGGACTTGTCGTCGCGTGCCCAGAACCCTGGCGACGCAAGCACGGCCGCCATGGTGGGCACCACGACTTGATCGGTTTCATCCACCAGGCGCAGCTGGCAAGGGTCCAGCGGATCGGATACGGCGCCGATCGCCAGCGCATACAGCGCGCAATCGCGTTCGGTGTATTCGTGAACGACGGTTCGGCTCCATGTTTTGACGGCATCGAGATTCATGCGCCGGGCCCCGCTTCGTCCATGACAAAGACGGGCACCCGGACGGTCCCCGCGCGGCCGAATGCGACGCGCACCCTGGCCCCCACGGCCAGCATCGTGGGCGGCGCGCCGACGATGTTGCTGAGCATCCGGACGCCTTCGTCCAGTTCGATGAAGGCGAGGACCTGCCGGTCCGTTTCATTGCCGGTGACTGTGTACGTATAGATCTGGCCGCGCCCGCTTGCCTCCACCCAATCGACCGAGGCCGAGAAGCAGTGCGGGCAGCTTCGACGGGGGTAGTAATGGGCCCGCCCGCATGAGACGCAGTGGCCGTAAAGCAGCTTGCCTTGCGCGGCGGCGGTGAAGAAGGCTTCGTTTTCAGGGTTGGTGGCAGGCGCGGGCCACTCCCGGTTGTCCAGGAACATTCGGTCAACTCCTTCCCAGGATGAGGGTGGCGCTCCCATGGCGGGCGCCCAGATTGCCGCCCGTTCCCTGGGCCAGGGCGATTTCGCAGTTCGGCACCTGGACGGCGGGGTGGGCTTCGCCGCGCAGCTGGCGTACTGCCTCGATCACCTTGGTGATGCCGCCGCGATTGGCCGGGTGGTTGTTGCACAGGCCGCCGCCATCGGTGTTGAAGGGCAGGCGGCCGACGCCGGAAATAAGGTTGCCGTCCTGCACGAAGCGGCCGCCTTCGCCTTTGCGGCAGAAGCCCAGGTCCTCCAGCTGCAATAGAACGGTGATGGTGAAGCTGTCGTAAATCGACGCGTACTGGATGTCGGCCGGCGTGACGCCGGCTTCCGCGTATGCCTGCGCGCCTGACTGGGCGGCGCCGGTCACCAGCAGGTCGCCGTCCCCGCCGTAGACCCCACGTGCGGCTTCTCCAGCCCCCAGGACGGTGACGACCGGGCGCGCCAGCTCGCGGGCGATCTCGGGACGCGTGACGATCAAGGCGCCGCCGCCGTCGCTCACCACGCAGCAATCCAGGCGGTGCAGCGGATCCGCCACCAGCGGTGAATTGACGACCTCTTCCACCGTCACGGGCTTGCGGAGCATCGCGTGGGGGTTGTGCTGCGCGTGGGTGGCGGCCGCGACCTTGATCCACGCCAGCTGCTCGGCCGTGGTGCCGTGTTCGTGCATGTGGCGTCGCGCGACCATGGCGTATCCGGCCAGCGTATTCATGCCGAAGGGCAGCTCGAAGGCGGAATCGGGCGACGTCGCCCCATACTCGCGCGGCTTGGCCGTCGAGGGGTCGGTGCGCGGCTTGCCTGCCAATGTGATCAGGGCGACGTTGCATTTGCCCGCCGCGATGGCCTGGGCCGCATGCGCGACGTGAATGAGGTACGACGATCCGCCGGTCTCGGTGGTGTCCAGGTGCCTGACCCGGAGTCCCAGGTAGTCGAGCATGGAAAGGGGACCCAGCCCGGGCGCGTCGCCGGCGCAGAAGTATGCGTCCACGTCGCGGGCGGTGAGCCCGGCGTCCGCCAGGGCGCCCCGCGCGCATTCCGCGTGCAGCTGGGCGACCGAATGCTGTTCTGCCTTGCGCAACGGGTGTTCGAAGACGCCCGCGATACAGGCTCGTCCCTTGATGGTCATGAATCCGTCCCTGCTGATGGTTCGCCCTGATCCGCGGGCTGGCGTTGCCTGGCAACCGCTTGCGCCGTTCTGTTCAGGAGAATACCGTTCTGAATACAGGTCTGAATTCTGGGCCAAGTTCAGAAGCTTGGCAATAGGGTTAACATGTAGGCGCAGATCCCCAACAGCCTCGCCGGCCGCCGGCGACCGCGTCCTGGCTTGCCTGGCAGGCACGGCTCGCACACCGTTCGAACCACATGTCTACTGCTGATCAAATGGACCCGTCGGCACTGGCCGAGAACATCGCCGCGACGGTCTATACCGCCGTGCGGGCGAAGGCGGTGTCCCATGCCTTCCTGCCGGGGGAGAGGCTGAATGAGGGAGAACTGGCGCGGGAGTTGAATGTGTCCCGCACGCCGTTGCGCGAAGCGTTGCACCGGCTCGCGACCGAAGGCTTCCTGCGTTCAGTGCCGGGGAAGGGGTTCTTCTTCAGGAATCTGGATCCCAAAGAGCTGTTCGACCTGTATGAACTGCGGGCCTCGCTGGAAGTGGCCGCGGCGCAGTTGGCCGTGGAGCGCGCCAGCGATGAAGACATCGCGGCGGTCGCGAGCATGGTCAGGGAGGACGTCGCGGAGAGCGGCTGCTCGCAGCTGGAGCTGATCGCGCAGGACGAGGCATTCCATCAGCGCTTCGTCGCGCTTGCCGGCAATCTCGAGATGTCGCGCGTCCTGGACAACATCAATGCGCGCATACAGTTCGTGCGGTGGATCGACCTGGGCGCGCCCACGCGACGGGCCACGCATCACGATCACAATGCGATCATCGACGCGCTGGCGCGTCGCGATCTCGACGCCTGTACGGCATTGCTTAAAAAGCATATCGGTCGGCGCCAGGACGAAATCGTGGAAGCCGCGCATGCCCGGATCGCCCAGCTCTTTACGCAAAGGGCGACCCGCGGGCGAGCATGAATCAGAGCGTGGCCGCGCTGCCCAGGATCACCGTGCTCTGGCTGGACAGCGTCCCGCCGTTGCCGTGCGCCAGTGCCGTCTCGCAGCCGGCGACCTGACGTTCGCCGCCATCGCCGCGCAACTGCCGTACGGCTTCGATCAAGGCGAAGATGCCGTACATGCCGGGATGGCAATAGGACAGGCCACCGCCGCTGGTGTTCACCGGCAGTTCGCCGCCCGGCGCGATGCGGCCGTCCTCGACGTAGCGTCCGCCTTCGCCCTTGGGGCAGAAGCCCAGGTCTTCCAGGAACAGCAGCGTGGTGATGGTGAAGGCGTCGTACAGCTGCGCCGCGTCCACGTCCGCGGGTCTCAGGCCAGCCATGCGATAGGCCTGGGCGCCGGATTGCACGGCCGCCGTAGTGGTCAGGTCGGGCATGGCGGAGATCGAGTAATGGCTGATGGCCTCGCCCACGCCCAGCACGTACGCCGGCGCGCGGCGCAGGTCGCGAGCGCGTTCGGTGCTGGTCACGATCAGCGCCCCGCCGCCGTCGGTGACCAGGCAGCAGTCGCGTAGCGTCAAGGGCTCGCTGATCATGGGCGACGCCAGCACGTCGTCAACGGTCAACGGCTTCTTTTCCCAGGCCGCCGGATTGCGCAAGGCCCACTGCCGCGCCGCCACCGCGATTTCCGCCAATTGGCGCCGCGTGGTGCCGTATTCGTGCATATGGCGCGACGCCGCCAGCGCATAGGAGCTGGCCGTGTAGAGCGGCCGGTAGGGCGCTTCGTGCGGATTGGGATCCGGCGCCGCGACGTTGGCGCGGCCCAGGCTGCGTTGGGTGCTGCCGTAGGCAATCAGCGCGACCTCGCACAGCCCGGCTTCGATGGCGGCCTGGGCGTGGCCGATCATCGTCATGAAGGATGCGCCGCCCATGTTGGTGGCGTCGTGATGGCGCGGCTGCAGGCCCAGGTATTCGCAGAGCGCCAGGGTGGGCATCCGGCTTTGCGACGTGGTGGCGAATACGCCGTCCACGTCGCGCAGCGACAGGCCGCAGTCGTCCAGGGCGCGTCCCGCGGCTTGCGCCATGAGATCGATCGGACCCAGGCCCGGCGCGACTTTGCCCAGGTCGGATTCGGCGGCGCCGACGATGGCGGTGGCGCCGCGACGCAATGGCGTGTTCATGCGGCCTCCCGCGTTCCGGCCGCGTCCAGGATGTCGAACACCGGATAGGGTTCGCCGCCGTCGGCGGGCATGCAGGCGCGCATCCGCACCCTCGTACCGATGGCGGGCCGCGTGTCGGCGCCTTCCACCCGGCTCATGAGGCGGAAGCCTTCGTCCATGTCCACCAGCACCACGTTGTAGGCGTCCTGGTCGCGTGGATGTACGATGGTGATGGCGTGGATGGTGCCCAGGCCGGCGCTGATGCGCCACTCCAGATCCCGCATGCCCGAGCCCGAACCGGGGCCCAGCACGCGTGGCGGGAACACCGCGCGGGCGGTGGCCGGGTCGTACTGATAGGCGAGACGTCCCGCCGACAGATGGCGGCGGTAGGTCGCCAGTGGGGATTCCTGCATGGTGCGGAGTACTCCGTTCAAACGATGCGGCGCTCGCGCAGTTCGGCGATCTGCCGCGCGGTATAGCCGAGCAAGGTGCCGAGCACGGCTTCCGTGTTGTCGCCCAGGCGTGGTGGCGGCAGGTCGTAGCGTGGCGGCGTGTCGCGCAGCCGCAGCGGGCTGGCGATGGTGGACACCACGCCATCGATGTCGGCGTTCGCCGGCCTCGGGATGTCGACGCGCAACCCGCGATGTACGACCTGCGGATCCTGGAACACCTGTTCGTAGTCGTTGATGCGGCCGCAGGGCACGCCGTGCGATTCCAGGCGTTGCAGCCAATCGCTCGCGCTCCGGTCCAGCATGGTGCGCGCCAGGGCGGGCACGAGCGTATCGCGGCCCTGGATGCGGCCGGTGACCTTGTGCCAGCGTGGGTCGGCGGCCAGGTCGGGGCGTTCGATGGCGGCGCAATAGCGCTGCCACTGGTCGTCGTTGCCGACCGCCACCACGATCTCGCCATCGGCGACGGTGAAGACCTGATAGGGCACCAGGCTGGCGTGCGCATTGCCGTAGCGGCGCGGCGCCTTGCCGGTGGCGAAGTAGCCCGTGACCTGGTTGCCGCCGAGTGCGACGATGCAATCCAGCAAGGCCATGTCGATGTACTGGCCCAGGCCCGAGACGTCGCGATGATTGAGCGCGGCCAGGATGGCGATGGTGGCGTACATGCCGGTGATGACGTCGGCAATGGCAATGCCGGCTTTCTGGGGGCCGCCGCCGGGCAGGTCGTCGCGTTCGCCGGTAATGCTCATCAAGCCGCCGATGGCCTGGAAGACGAAATCGTAGCCCGGCTTGCTGGCGCTCGGCCCATCCTGCCCGTAGCCGGTGATGGAGCAATACACCAGACGGGGATTGATGGCGCGCAGGCTTTCGTAGTCCAGGCCGTAGCGCTTCAGGTCGCCGATCTTGTAGTTCTCGATGACTACGTCGCTTTGCGCCGCCAGGTCGCGCGCGATGCGCTGGCCTTCAGGTGTGGAGATATCCAGGGTCAGCGATTTCTTGCCACGGTTGGCGGCCGCGTAATAGGTGGAGTCGCGTGTGTCCTGGCCTGCGCCGTCGCGGATCCAGGGCGGACCCCAGCCGCGCGTGTCGTCGCCGCTGCCGGGGCGTTCGACCTTGATGACGTCCGCGCCCAGGTCGGCCAGGTTCTGCGTGCACCAGGGGCCGGCCAGGATGCGCGACAGGTCCAGTACCCGGATGTGCGAAAGCGCCTTCCTGGCGGCCTGGTCCGCCGTATCCTGGTCGCGCGCCGGGGTGTTGCTCGTTGCCGTCATTGCACTGCCCTCATTGGATGGTGATGTGGGCGTCGTCGATGACCTTGGCCCACTTGTCCATTTCGGCGGCGACGAAGCGGGCGAATTCCGGCTGTTTCATCATGCCGGGGACCGCGCCCTGCTGCGCGAACTGTTCCTTGATGGCCGGCGTGTTCAAGGCTGCCAGGACATCATGCGACAGCTTCGCGGTGAGCTTCGGGTCCATGTTGCCAGGCGCGTACAGGCCGAACCAGGCGGTGGCTTCGAAGCCCTTGATGCCGGCCTCGTCCAGCGTCGGGACGTCCGGCAGCGCGGCGGAGCGCGTCAGCGATGTGACGCCGAGCGCGCGCAGCTTGCCTGCCCTGATGTGCTGGAGCACGCCGGGAACCGAGTCGAACATGACGGGGATCTGCCCGCCCAGCAGGTCGTTCAGCGCCGGCGCCGCGCCCTTGTAGGGGATGTGGACCATGCTGACGCCGGTCATGGACTTGAACAGTTCGCCCGACAGGTGGTTGGCGCCGCCCGTGCCGGCCGAGCCGAAATTCACCTTGCCCGGATTGGCCTTGGCGTAGGCCACCAGATCGGCGGCGGTGTCGATGCGGTTGCGTTCGGCGAAATCCGTGTTCACGACCAGCACGTTGGGTACGGCGGCCACCTGTGCGATCGGCGTGAAGTCGGCCGTGGTGTCGTAACGCAGGTTCTTGTACAGCGCGGGGTTGATGACGTGATGCGTGGCCGTGACCATCAGCGTGTAGCCGTCGGCTGGCGTGCGGGCCAGTTGTTCCGAGAAGATGGTGCCGCTGGCGCCAGGCTTGTTCTCGATCACCACCGGCTGTTTCCATTCGGTGCCCAGCGCGTTGCCCAGCATGCGCGCCAGTATATCGGTCGTGCCGCCCGGCGGGAACGGCACGACGATGCGTACCGCATGATCGGGGAAGGTTTGCGCGGCGGCCGCCAGCGGCCCCACGCACAACGCGCCCAGCGCCAGGGCGGCCACATTGCGCAGCCATGATTTCTTCATTTGTTGTCTCCTCGTTGGTCTTCGCCGGCGCGTTGCCGCGCCTGCTGCATTCAGTGCGGGAATTCCACCATGGCTTCACCCACCGCAACGGTTTCGCCGCGCTGGTTCAGCACCTGTACGTCCAGGGTGGCCCAGCGGCTTTTGTCGGTCTTGCGGGTGGCGGTGACGACGGCGTGCGGCGTGATGGTGTCGCCCGGCTTCACGGGCGACTTCCAGCGCGTTTCGAGCCGACGCTGCATGCCGCCGTGTTCGTACAGCCAGTCGGTCAGCATGCGCGTGATCACGCCGAAGTTGTTCATGCCGTGCATGATGATGCCGCCGAAATTGGTCTTGCCGAAATTGCCCTGCATGTAGTTGTCGTCCCAATGCAGGGGGTTGTAGTCCAGCGAAGCTTCGCAGAATGCGCGGATGGATTCGCGTGTAGGCGTGAAGGGCTGGCCCTCGATCTTGTGGCCGGCCGCGAGCGTGTCGAATGCGTGGGTCATCGTTGTCTCCTTACATGGGGCGGATGGTCCAGCCGCGGCCGGAGCAGATCACTTCGTCGTTCTGGTTGAAGAAGACGTTGTCATGCACGACGAACAGGCGATCCTTGCGGATGAACTTGTCCAGCGCGCGGGCCTCCAGCCGGATGACGTCGCCCGGTCGCGCGGGCGTGTTGTAGCTCCAGGACTGGCCGGCGTTGACGGTCCCCGGGCTGCGCATCCAGTCGTCGGTGGGCGTGCAGGCGAACATCAGCAGGATGTGGATGGCGGGCGGCGCGATCAGGCCCTTGTAGGGCGACTTTTTCGCGTAGTCCTCGTCAAAGTACAGGGGGTGCATGTCGCCGACGACCTTGCAGTACTTCTGGATGGCTTCCAGCGTGAGCGTGTAGGGGATGGTCTTGCGGGGTTCGCCGGGAACGATGTCGTCCCAGATCTTTCGCGCCGCGGCGTCTTTCCAGAAATCTGTCTCGAATGTGGTTTGTGTCATGGCCTTTCCAGGGCGGTGTTGGGAGGGAGCCGCAACGCCCGGGCGTCGGCCGCCGCACGGACTTGCGCGATTGCGGTCGCGTTGCTTATAATGACCGCTAAGCGGATATATTCATCCGCTATACGGTCATTGTGGGGAGTCGAGGCACGGGTGTCAAGCACACGCGTGGCCGTTCGCCGCGCCACGATGTGGGAGCAAGCATGGCAACGCCGGAAAGCGAGTCCTTCGTCCGCACCTTCGCGCGCGGGCTCAAGATCATCGAGACGATGGGCCAAGGCGAGGCGCGGCAGACGCTCGCCGACGTCGCGGCGGCCGTCGACCTGCCGCGCACGGCGGTGCGGCGTTTCCTGTTGACGCTGATCGAGCTGTCCTTCGTCAAGACGGACGGCAAGCACTATTGGCTGACGCCCAAGGTGCTGCGCCTGGGGCTGTCGTACCTGTACACGCTGCCGTTCTGGCGGCAATCGCAGCTGGCGCTGGAAGAACTGGGCGCGCGGATCGGCCAGTCCTGCGCCGTGTCGGTGCTGGACGAGGAAGACATCGTCTACGTCCAACGCCTGCACACCAAGCGCATCCTGTCCATGAGCCCGTCGCTGGGCAGCCGGCTGCCGGCGCATGCCGTGTCGATGGGACGGGTGCTGCTGTCCGGGTTGGAAGACGACGCCCTGGACGCGTATCTGCAAAGTGCGAAGCTGAAGAAGCTGACCACCATCACCGTGGTGGACCGCGACCGCCTGCGCGAGACGGTCATGCTGGCGCGCGAGCGCGGCTATGCCTGGGTGGATGGCGAACTGGACGACTCCATCGCCGGCCTGGCCGTGCCGGTGCGCGACCAGGACGGCACCATCGTCGCCGCCATCAACGTCAGCCTGCCGGCCGGCGCCTATCAGGAAGACGCCGCGGTGGCCGAATTCCTGCAACCCCTGCGCCAGACCGCGTCGCAGCTGCGGTCGACGATGGTGGGGCTGCGGTAGCCGTCACGCAGGGCGCGGCGGCGTGCCGGTTCATCCCGGCTGCCCGATGCAGGCTGTCGGTTGCCGGCCGACGGCTCAGGCCGCGGCGTTCTCGTCGATCTCCGAGAAATTGCTTATCTTCACCGAGCCATCGGGAAAACGCGCGATCACATCGAGCTCGCCTCCCATGGCCTCGATATGGCTCCGCAGCGTGGAGATGTACATGTCGGTGCGCTTCTCCAACTTGGCGATGGAGGGCTGCTGCACGTGCAGCAGCTCGGCGAGCATCTTCTGCGATAGACCGCGGGCTTGGCGAAGCTCTTGGAGCGGCATCTCAGCTAGCATCGCCCGGGTCTTTGCTTCTATGCGCGCGCGGCGCGCTGCCGGCACCTTCGCGTACAGCTCAGAAAATTTCTTAGCCATCGATAAGCCCCTCTTTAACAAGCTGCTGGAGGTGATCGTCGTAGAGACTATCCGCGATTGGTATATGCTCGGCGTACCACCGATCATCCCCTGTTTTATCGCCGCCGATCAGCAAGATCGCGCAGCGCCGCGTGTCGAAGGCATACAACGTCCGTAACGGCCGGCCGCAATGCTGTGTCCTGAGCTCACGCATTCGGCCGTGTCTAGATCCCTTGATCGCCGTACTGTGCGGGAAGCCCAGAGAGGGGCCGCACGTTTCCAGTAAGCGTACGCTCGCGATCAACGAATCCTGTTCGCCCTCTTTCAAGGAGCACCACCATTCCTCGAACTCGTCCGTGTATTCGACTTCCCAGCGCATTGAAATTATTCCCTTGATGGAATATTCTGTCAAGGGAATATGGGTGCCGATAATCGGCGTCAGGTTCCCAGCCTGAGTTATCAGCTGGCTTGCGGAGAGGTGCCTAGGTATCGTTCGCGGCGGCGGATCGAACGCCTGGATGCGACGTGTTCCAGCTCCGACGTCCCCGCTTCCGAGATAAAAAAAGCCGGCCCCAAGGGCCGGCTTTTTGCCGAGGAAGCGCAAGAACCTTGTGCTTCCGGCGTTACGCTTCCAGCTGCTTCAACGCGCGGTTCAGCGTGGCGCTGGGTCGCATGGCCTGGCTGGTCTTTTCCGCATTCGGACGGTAGTAGCCGCCGATATCCTGCGGCTTGCCTTGCGCCGCGGCCAGTTCCTGCACGATCTTGGCTTCGTTGTCCGTCAGCGTCTTGGCGATGCCGGCAAACCTGGATTGCAGGGCCTTGTCTTCCGTCTGCGCGGCCAGGGCCTGGGCCCAGTACAAGGCCAGGTAGAAGTGGCTGCCGCGGTTGTCCAGGCCGCCTACCTTGCGGGAGGGCGACTTGTCGTTGTCCAGGAACTTGCCGGTGGCTTCGTCCAGCGTCTTGGCCAGCACGCGCGCGGCGGTGTTGCCGTGGACGTCGGCCAGATGTTCCAGCGACGCGGCCAGGGCCAGGAATTCACCCAGCGAGTCCCAGCGCAGGAAGCCTTCTTCCACGAACTGCTGCACGTGCTTGGGCGCCGAACCGCCCGCGCCGGTTTCGAACAGGCCGCCGCCGGCCATCAGCGGCACGATGGAAAGCATCTTGGCGCTGGTGCCCAGTTCCATGATGGGGAACAGGTCGGTCAGGTAGTCGCGCAGCACGTTGCCGGTGACGGAGATGGTGTCCTTGCCCTGGCGGATGCGCTCGACGGAGAACTTGCACGCCTCGGAAGGCGTCATGATGCGCAGGTCCAGGCCCGAGGTGTCGTGGTCCTTCAGGTAGCGCTCGACCTTGGCGATGATCTGCGCGTCGTGGGCGCGGTTCTTGTCCAGCCAGAAGATCGCGGGCGTGCCGGTGGCGCGGGCGCGGTTCACGGCCAGCTTCACCCAGTCCTGCACCGGCGCGTCCTTGGTCTGGCACATGCGCCAGATGTCGCCGGCTTCCACCGGCTGCTCCAGCAGCACCTTGCCCGACTCGTCGACCACGCGCACGGTGCCGTTGGCCGGGATCTGGAAGGTCTTGTCGTGCGAACCGTATTCCTCGGCCGCCTGCGCCATCAGGCCGACATTGGGCACGGTGCCCATGGTGACCGGATCGAAGGGACCGTTCTTCTTGCAGTCGTCGATCACCACCTGGTAGATGTCGGCGTAGCTGCGGTCGGGAATCACCGCCTTGGCGTCGTAGGCCTTGCCGTCCGGACCCCACATCTTGCCGCCTTCGCGGATCATGGCGGGCATGGAGGCGTCGACGATGACGTCGCTGGGCACGTGCAGGTTGGTGATGCCCTTGTCGGAGTTCACCATGGCCAGGCGCGGGCGCTTGGCGTATTCGGCCTGCATGTCGGCTTCGATTTCGGCGCGCTTGTCGGCGGGCAGCCCGGCGATCTTGGCGTACAGGTCGCCGATGCCGTTGTTGGGGTCGAAGCCGACCTGCTTGAGGGTATCGGCGTGCTTGGTCAGCACGTCCTTGTAGAACACCGAGACCACGTGGCCGAAGATGATCGGGTCGGAGACCTTCATCATCGTCGCCTTGACGTGAACGGAGAACAGCACGTCCTTCTTCTTGGCGTCTTCGACCTGGACTTCCAGGAAGGCGCGCAGCTTGTTCTTGCTGAGGACCGCGGCGTCGATGATTTCACCGGCCTTGACGGGGGTCTTTTCCTTCAGCACCTTGGTGGCGCCGTCGGCGGTGGCCAGTTCGATGCGCACGGAGCCGGCATTGGCGATCAGCGCGGATTTTTCGCTGCCGTAGAAGTCGCCGCTGTCCATGTGGGACACGTGGGTCTTCGAGTCGGCCGACCACGCGCCCATCTTGTGCGGGTGCTTGCGGGCGTAGTTCTTGACGGACAGCGGCGCGCGGCGATCGGAGTTGCCTTCGCGCAGCACGGGGTTCACGGCGCTGCCCTTGATCTTGTCATAGCGCGCCTTGGCGTCCTTGTCCTTGTCGTTGGCGGGCTCGTCCGGATAATCCGGCAGCTTGTAGCCCTGCTGCTGCAGTTCCTTGATCGCGGCCTTCAATTGCGGGATCGAGGCGCTGATGTTGGGCAGCTTGATGATGTTGGCTTCCGGCGTGGTCGCCAGGCGGCCGAGTTCCGCCAGGTCGTCGGAGATCTTCTGGGCGTCGGTGAGCAGCTCAGGGAAGGCGGCGATGATGCGGCCGGACAGGGAAATGTCGCGGGTTTCGACGGCGACGCCCGACGAGCGGGTGTAAGCCTGGACGATGGGCAGCAGCGAATAGGTGGCCAGGGCCGGGGCTTCGTCGGTCAGCGTGTAGATGATCTTCGACGTGGTAGACATTTGCTCGTGAACCTCACTCAAACGGTGGAATGGCGGAAATGTTGTCCGGTCCCTGCGGCGTGTCCGGCGGGCGGCGCGCGCGGGCATGCTGGCGGCGCGCCGTGGGCGCGGCGGGGCAGCGTGGCCGCGTGCCGGGTCGCGCGCCGCGTCCATATACAGGGCGGGGGTCGTTACAGATTCTAGCACCGGCATCCCGCGCGCCGCCTGGGGCGCCGCCGCGGCGGTTACGGCTTGTCCCTCTTTCAGGAAAGTGTGGGGTCCGGCGATGGAATAAACGGCATGAAGTCCGTGTTAACTAGCGCGTGGACGCGCGGCCGGGACCGGCCGCCGCCCCGTGATCGCCGTGCGTTGTTGGAGCCGCCATGAATCTGCAGGACCTCTCTACCCCCGAGTTCTACCGGGACCCTTACCCCTTGTACGAAAAGATCCGCGCGCGCGGCAAGCTGTTCAAGCTCGCGCCGCATATCCTGATGACGGGCCATTACGACATGATCGACGCCATGCTGGTGGATCGGCGCATGGGCAAGGGCTATATGGAAAGCATCCGCGCCCGTTACGGCGAAGACGGGCCGTCGCAGCCGATCTTCCAGGGCCTGGCGCGCATGTTCCTGATGATGAACCCGCCGGCGCACACCCGCCTGCGCGCGCTGCTGATGAAGGCCTTCGACGCCCGGCGGGTGGACGCCCTGCGCCAGGCCTGCCAGGAAGTCGCGGACGAACTGATCGCCGCGTTCCCGCGCGGCCAGGCGTTCGACCTGGTGCCGGCCTACAGCCAGCCCCTGCCCGTGCGCATCATCTGCCGGCTGCTGGATATCCCGGTCGAGGACGCCGATATGCTGGAACGCGACGTCGGCCAGCTGGTGCAGGCCCTGGAGGCCGCGCCGCTGGGCGCCCCGGCGCTGGAGCAGGTCAATGCCGCGATGCTGAATGTGGAGGCGTATTTCCGCGGCGTCGTGGAAGCGCGGCGCCGCCAGCCGGGCGACGACCTGGTTTCCGTGCTGCTGTCGGTGCGCGAGGACGGCCAGGGCCTGACCGAAGAGGAAGTCGTGTCGAACGTGATCCTGCTGTTCGTGGCGGGCCACGAGACGACGGCCAACATGATAGGCAACGCCCTGATCGCGCTGCACCAGCATCCGGACCAGCTGCGCCTGCTGGGCCAGCGGCCCGAGCTGCTGCCCAAGGCGATCAACGAATGCATGCGCTACGACAGCTCGGTGCAGTTCCTGACCCGCGTCGCGCTGGAAGACACCGAAGCCGGCGGCATCGCGCTGCCCAAGGGATCCATCGTGTTCATGAGCCTGGGCGCCGCCAACCGCGATCCCGCCCGCTTCGCCGAACCCGACCGCCTGTTGCTCGAACGCGAGGAGACCGGCAACCGGCTGCTGTCGTTCGGCGGCGGCATCCACTACTGCCTGGGCGCCCGGCTGGCGGCCATGGAGCTGCAGATCGGCCTGGGCAGCCTGCTGGACCGCTTGCCGGTCATGCGCATCGTCGACCTGGATGATCTGCGGTGGCGCAAGCGCAATACGGTGCGGGGGGTGGAGGCGCTGGTCGTGGCGCATTAAGGGCGCGCGGGCCCACTGGCTCCATCGCCGTGGACCGCTGGCTCTATGGGCGGCGCGATGCGCCGTGTAAGGTGTCCTCAAACCCCGTATCAGAGGACACGCACCATGGCATCCGTCGTCGACACCACCCTGCTTGAGGCCTTCAGCGCGGCCTGGAATCGGCACGACCTGCCTGCATTGATGTCTTTCATGCATGAAGCGTGCGTATTCGAGACCGCCGCGGGCCCGCTGGCGTGCGGCGCCCGGCACGCTGGCCTGGACGCGGTGGCCAGGGCCTTCGCCTCGGCATGGGAAACCGTCCCCGACGCCCAGTGGGAGAACGGCCGTCACTGGGTGAGCGGCGATCGCGGCGTGTCCGAGTGGACGTTCACCGGCACGGCGGCCGATGGCTCGCGCATCGAGGTCGACGGCGTCGACGTCTTCACGTTCCGCGACGGCAAGATCCTGGTCAAGCACGTGTTCCGCAAGAACCGCACGGCGCCCGCCGCCGCCTGACACGGGCTTGGCCGCGATGGATATGTCTGTGGATACGACGAGCCGCCAGGCCTACGACCCCACCTACGACCCGCTCGTTTCCACGGGGCCGGGCCGGGGGCAGGACTACGCGCCGACCTACTGGGTGGCATCCGCGGGCGAGCCGCCGGGTGACGATGGCCCCATCCACGGCGATCGGGACGTCGACGTGGCCGTCATCGGTTCGGGCTTCACCGGCCTGGCGACGGCGTTGTTCCTGGCCAGGGAGCATGGCATCAAGGCCACCGTCCTGGAGGCCAATCGCGTCGCCTGGGGATGTACCAGCCGCAACGGCGGCCAGGGCCAGAATGCCAGCGGGCGGCTGTACCGGTCGCAGTGGATAGAACGATGGGGCGTGGATGTCGCGCGCCGGCTCGACGCGGAAATCCGCGAGGGCTTCGGCACATTCCGCGGCCTGGTGGCGCAGATCGATTGCGATGCCCAGCCCGGCGGGCATCTTTACATCGCCCACCGCGACAAGAAAATGGCGTTCCTGCGCAGCGAAGGCGCGCTCATGCGCGACCGCTTCGGCTACGACACGCGGATGCTCACCCGGGAGGAAGTGCACCGCGACTACGTGCGCGACGAAGACGCGCATGGCGCCCTGCACGAGCCCGACGGCATCAGCGTGCATCCGCTGAAGCTTGCCTACGGCTACATACGCATGGCGCGCGCGCATGGCGCGACCCTGCATCCGTCCAGCCCGGTCACCGGCTGGCGCACCGAAGGCGAGCGGCACCTGTTGCGCACGCCGGGCGGCGTCGTGCGCGCGCGCGCCGTCGCGATCGCCACCGGCGCGTACACCGCCGGCAGCCTGCATCCCAGCCTGCGCGGCCGCTGCTATCCCATCCTTTCCAACAGCATCGTCACGCGTCCGCTGACGGACGACGAGCTGGCGCGCACCAACTTCCTGACGCATGAGGCCATCACCGACACGCGCACGCTGCGCTTCTACTATCGCCTGTTGCCCGACCGCCGCGTGCAGATCGGCAGCCGCAGCGCCATCACCGGCGCGGACGCGCGGCATCCGCGCCATGAGCGCCTGCTGATAGACGGCCTGCACCGCAAGTTCCCGGCCTTGCGCGGCATCGATATCGACTATTCCTGGTGGGGATGGGTGGACGTCAGCCATGACATGATGCCCCGCATCGCCCAACCCGATCCGGGCCAGAACGTGTTCTATGCCCTGGGCTACGGCGGCAACGGAGTGAGCTTCTCCGCCCACGCCGGCCGGCGCATGGCGGAACGCATCGCCGGCCGCGCGGACCCCGCGTTTTCGCTGCCCATCTACGACAGCGCGCTGCCCACGCATCCGCTGGCGCCCTTCAGGCGCCTGGGCCAGGCGCTGCTCTATCGATGGTATTACCTGAAGGACGAAGTGCTCTGAACCGCGCGGCGGCCTGTTTTTCGCGACGCGCCTGCCCGGCGCGATGGAATCCATGAAGACCACACTCGCACACGCCGGCGACCGGCTGTTCCGATTCATCGTTATCTCCGATACGCATATCAACCAGGCCGAGGACAAGGCGGCAGCCTTCTTTCCCTTGAACCGGTTGGCGAACGGCCGGGCGCGCATCGCATTCGCCGCGGCGCGGCGCTATCGGCCCGAATTCGTCCTGCACGTCGGCGACATCGTGCATCCGATGCCGTCGCACCCGGGCTTCGATCAGGCCTGCGCCAACTACCGCGAACTGGAAAGCGCGTTCGACTGTCCCGTCTACCTGACGCCAGGCAATCACGACATCGGCGACAAGCCCTGGCCGATGGCGCCGGTGGCGCAGATCAACCCGAAGTACATGGCGAAGTACGAGGCGCAGTTCGGACGGCAGTGGTACACGTGGCAGCACGGGGACTGCGACTTCTTCGTCCTGAACACCTCGCTGCTGAACGCCGGGCTGCCGCAGGAGCAGGAGCAGGCCGCCTGGTTCGAGCAGGCCCTGGCGGCCGCGCCCGACCGCAAGTTTCTTTCCCTGCACTATCCGCCGCACGTGCGGGACGCGCACGAGCCCAGCCACTACGACAATCTCGACGAGCCGGCCCGCTCCTGGTTGCTGTCCCTGATCGAGCGCCACGGCATCGAGGCGGTTTTCTGCGGCCACGTGCACAACCTCTGGTACAACCAGCACGGCGACACCGAGTTCTATCTGCTGCCGTCCACCGCCTTCGTTCGGCAGGACTACTCGGAGCTGCAACGCGTCACCCCGCCGGGCGCGGAAGGCGGCCGCCAGGACGTGGACAAGCTGGGCTATTTCGTCGTCGACGTTTTCGAGCGGGGCCACGTCGCGCGCTTCGTGCGCCTGCCCGCGCAGGCGCCGGACGAGGGCGTGTCGCTGGCGGATACCTTGTCGGACCGGACGCCGCTGCACATCAAGACCGCGCCGGCGCGGGGACTGGCGGTGGATCCGGGCTATCCCTGGGCGGAAGATGTCGCCGTGCCGGCCAGCGGCGCGCTCGATGCCTTCGACCACAAGATCGTGCGTAACGACTATCCGCTGTTCGCGCTGTGCGATATGGGCATCGGCACCTTGCGGATCCCGCTGTCGGACCTGATGCGCGACACGGTGCGCGCCCGCTTTCTCGAACTTGCCCGTATCGGCCTGCGCGCGCACCTGGTGCTGACCGCGATTCCGAGCAGCGCGCAGCACGAGCTGTTGCGTACGCTGGGCGAGGCGGTCACCGTACTGGAGTTTGTCGTGGCGCCCGCGCGCTTGCGCGACCTGGCGCCAGACCTGGCCGGCCTGGCGGCGGCGCTGCCGCACGCGCGCTTGCTGATCAGCAAGCTGCGCAGTCCCGCCGATGCCGCGGTCGACGGACTGCAGTACGGTCACCTGATCTTCCACGGATGGATCGCCGCCGAATGCGAGGAAGCCGCCGTCCTGCTGCGGGAATGCCTGCCGACGGATACGCAGGCCGGCCTCATGTTCAGGGCGCGGATGAGCGAATCGCCGCTGCAGCTGGCAGAGACGCTGGACGGCTTTACCGCGCGCACCGGCATCGCCTGCGGCATGCTGGCGCGCCTGAGTACGGACAATCCCGCGCTGGCGCAGGAGGACGACGCCGCGGCCTGCCGCCAGGCGCTGGAAGCCGCCGTCGCGAAGCGGCGCCATCCCGAACTGCAGGTCGCCATCGAAGGCCTGGTGGATTTCGATCGCGGTTACTTCCTGCGCCGGGGGTTGATCGACCGTTCCTTCAACCCGCGGCTCGCGGGGGCCGCGCTCAAGCACCTGTGCGCGCTGCTGGAAAGTTTGGACGGCGGGATAGACGCGGCGCGCGCCGCGTCCGCCGGCGATGGCGTAAGCCATATCGAGTTTCATACCAAGGATGTCCGCTGGACCATATTGATCGGACGTCCCGGCTGCGCCGCCTGGCGGCAGGCCGCCACAACAACATGGTCGGGAGGCAGTCACTGCTGGTCGTTGCCAGACGGGGAACCGGTGCGGGATCCGGAGGCGTGTGATCGCTTTCCACAGGAAGCGATGGCATTGCTGTTCGCCACACCCGACAACGTCGCCGTGGCGGACAGCGCATGAAAATTCAAGTCGGGATCGATACTCATGAAACTCCGTACCCTTCTTTGCACGTTGCCGATGCTGCTGTGCGCCTTCGACAATGCCTACGCGGACAACTATCCGGACAAGCCGATCAAGATCGTGGTCCCATGGGCGCCGGGCGGCGCCGCGGACTTCCTGGCGCGTACGGTGGCCAGCCGGCTGACCACGCGGCTGTCCGTTCCGGTGCTCGTGGAAAACCGTGCGGGCGCGGCCACCAATATCGGCACCCAGGCCGTGGCCACGGCGCCGGGCGACGGCTATACGCTGCTGATGGCCAGCAGCAATAACTGCGTCAATGTGTCGCTGTACGACAATCTTCCCTTCGACTTCGCCAAGGATTTCAAGCCGATCACCAACGTGGGGCTGGCACCCAACGTGCTGGTGGTCCATCCTTCGGTGCCGGCCAGCGACGTGACGGGGCTGATCGACCTGGCCAGACACGAGCCCGGCAGGCTGACGTACGGATCGTCGGGCAACGGCAGCGCGTCGCATCTGGCGGCGGAGATGTTCAAGCAGCAGGCGAAGCTGGATATTCTCGGGATACCCTACAAGGGCGCGGCGCCGGCCGTGGCCGACCTCATGGGCGGGCAGGTGCAGATGATGTTCACGGTCATTCCGCCCACGCTGGGTCCGATACGCGGCGGCAAGCTGAAGCTGCTGGCGGTCGCGTCCGAGAAGCGCTTGCCGTTGTTTCCCGACGTTCCCACCGTGTCGGAGAGCGGATTGCCGGGATTCGAAGCGAGCATCTGGTACGGGCTGGTCGCGCCGGCCAGCACGCCCGACGCTATCGTGGCGAAGCTGCAGCAGAATGTCGCGGCCATCTTGGCCGAGCCGGAGGTCGCCGACAAGCTGCAGCAATCCGGAACGATACCGGTGGGCGATACGTCGGCGCACTTCGCGCAGACCATCGCGCAGGATACCGCGGCCTACGCCAAGGTCATCAAGGTCGCAGGCATCCGCGCCGATTGAGCGACGCACGGCTCGCGCCGCGACGGTGACCGGAGCGGCCTGGCCGCCCGATCACCGTTGCTGGAGTGCCGTCACTCGCGGCGTATCGCGAAGTTGCTCCAGGCCTGGGTCACCGGCATGATTTCCAGGCTATTGATGTTGATATGTGCCGGCTGGTTCAGCACCCAGTACACCGTATCGGCGATATCCTCGGGCTGCAGCGGCTGCGCGCCTCGGTAGACGGCGTCGTACTTGTCGCGGTCGCCCGCGAAGCGCACCAGCGAGAATTCGCTTTCGCTCATGCCGGGTTCGATATTCGTCACCCGCACGCCGGTGCCGAGCAGGTCGCAGCGCAGGTTGAGCGAGAACTGCCGCACGAAGGCCTTGCTGGCGCCGTATACATGACTGCCCGGATAGGGCCAGTTGCCCGCGACGGAACCCAGGTTGACGATGCCCGCGCCGGCGCCGTATTCAATCAGGCGCGGCAACAGCAGGCGCGTGGCATACAGCAGGCCCTTGATGTTCGTGTCGACCATCGTTTCCCAGTCGTCCAGCGAGCACGCCTGCGCCGGCGTGGTGCCCAGCGCCAGCCCCGCGTTGTTCACCAGCGCGCGCACGCGTCCGAACGTGGCCGGCAAGGCGGCCACCGCGGCCTCCATGCCGGGTCGGTCTCGTATGTCCAGGACGAGCGGATGCAGCCGTGGTCCCACCTCGTCCGCCAGCGCGTCGAGCCGGTCGGCGCGGCGGCCGGCGGCGATCACATTCCAGCCGCGGCCGGCGAAGCACCGCGCGGTCGCGGCGCCGAAGCCTGACGTGGCGCCCGTGATGAATACGGTATCCGCCGGGTTGTCGTGTTCCATGCAGGTTTCCTTTTCGTCGACGATGATTATTTCAAGGATAGGCGGCTACCGCCTACGCGGCCAGCGTGCCATAGAGTCCCAGCAGCGCCAGCACCAGCAGCAGCCACTGCGCGAGCGTGACGGCGCGTGACGCGGGGACGCGGGTGAACAGCTTTTCGCCTATCCACAAGCCTATGAACGCGCACGGCAGCAGGGCTGCGACGCGCAACGGGGTTTCAGGGCCCAGGTGGCCCGTGGCCGCCAGGGCGGCCACGCTGACCAGATCGACGGCCCCGAAGAACAGCACCAGCGTCGCCCGCATGCGATCGGGGCGCGTGCCGGCGTGGGTCAGCCAGGCGCCGACCAACGGACCGCCCACCGAGAATGCCGCCAGCAGCGCGCCCGTGGCCCCGCCGACGAGCCAGGCCGACAACGGGCCGTCGCCGACGGGCAGGCGCCACCGGGCCAGGCCGATCAGGGCCAGCGCGCCGATCAGCAGATAGACGCCGAGCGCCATCGCCTGGCCGTCGATGCGCGTCAGGCCCAGCAGCCCGATGGGCACGCCGCACAGCGCGGCCAGCAGCAGGGGCCGCGTCACGCCCCAATCGACGTGGCGCCAGCAGCCAGGCAGCAGCGCCGCGCTGGCGCAGATGTCCAGGCATAGCACCACGGGCACGGCTTCGCGCACCGGCAGCAGGAAGGCCAGCGCAACGACGGCCAATGCCGCGAAGCCGAACCCGGTCAGGCCGCGCACGATGCCGGCGACCAGCACGATGACGCTGGCCGCGCCCAGCAGGGAAGCGGTCATCCGGCCTGTTCCATCTCGTTCCAGGCCTGGGCCAGGGCATGGATGCCGCCGACGATGTCGTCATGAGGCATCGCGGCATAGCCCAGGCGGAAGAATTCGCTCGGCCGCGGGTCGCGCAGGAAATGGATATGCCCAGGCTCGATCAATACGCCGCGCCGCGCGGCCAGCCGCTGCAGCGCCCATGCGTCGAAGCCCTGCGGGCCGCGCAGCCACAGCGCGGAGCCGCCCGACGTTCCGCTGGCGGTCGCGGCCGGCAGGAGCGTGGTGACCGCCTGGCTGATGGTTCGCCACTTGCGCGCCAGCGACGCGCTCAGGCGCCGGGCGTGGGCATCGAAATAACCCAGGCTCAGGAACAAGGCCAGCGTGCGTTGGTTGTTCGACGGCGGATGCCGGTACTGGTAGCGGCGCAGTGCGCGCAGTTCGCGTATCAGCTCGGCATCGGCGACGACGAAACCCAGCCGCACGCCGGGCAGCAGGCTCTTGGTCAGGCTGCCCAGGTAGATGACCCGGCCGGAATGGTCCAGGCTCTTGAGCGCGGGATGGTTGCGCCCCAGGATGTTCTGTTCGCTTTCGTAGTCGTCCTCGATGACCAGGAAATCGTCGCGCGACGCGCGTTGCAGCAGGTCGATGCGCCGGTACAGCGGCATGGTCACGCCCGTGGGAGACTGATGGCTCGGGGTGCAGAACACGATCTCGCAGCCCTTCAGGCGATCGTCCACCACCAGCCCCTGCGCGTCGACGTCCAGCGGGCGCGGCGCGCATCCGGCCAGGGTGAAGATATTGCGGGCGTCCACGTAGCCCGGTTCTTCCATGCCGACCGGCATTCCCTTGCGGGCCAGCAACTGCGCCAGCATGGATAGCGAGTTCTGCGTGCCGATGGTCACCAGCAATTGATCGGGGCCGGCCTTGATGCCGCGCCGCGGCAGGATGCGCTGCGTGATCTGTTCGACCAACAGGGGATCGTCCTGCGCCACCTGGTCGTCGAGCCACACGCGGGCGTGCGGCCCCGTGGCCGCCAGCCGGGCGCACTCGCGCCAGCGTGCCGCGGTCACTTCGTCGTACTCCACCTGACCGTAGACGAAGGGATAACGGTAATCACGCCAGTTGCGGGGCTTGACGATCGCGTGCAGGCGCGAGGGATGCTGGGCCAGGCGGGCCTCCCAGTCCGGCGGCTCGCCGCCGGAACCGAACAGGCGTCGCGGATCGGGTTCGAGGCCGGCATGCGGCCTTTCGCCCAGGCGGCCCGGATCGATGTAGAAGCCGCGCCGGCTGGACGCCGCCAGGTAGCCTTCCTGCGCGAGTTTCTCGTAGACCAGCACGACGGTGTTGCGCGAGACGCCCAGCTCCTGGCTGAGCCGGCGGCTGGACGGCATGGGCTCATGCGCGGGAAAGCAGCCATCGAAAATCGCGTCCAGCAGTCTTTCGCGCAGCTGTTCCTGCAGGCCGCGCGCCGCGTCGAACGGGCAGCGCAAGCCCCCGTCGATCGCCAGTTCAGCCATCATGGCGCGCCCGCCTTGTCCAGCTCGAGGAAGCGGCGCACGCGTTCGCTCGCCGGCCGGGTGAAGAAGCTTTCGGGATCGCCTTTTTCGATGATCTTGCCTTGCTCCAGGAATACCACCTGATCCGATACCGCGCGGGCGAAATCCATCTCGTGCGTGACCACCATCATCGTGTATCCCTCCGTCGACAGTTCCCGCATGACGTTGAGCACTTCGCCGACACGCTCGGGATCCAGCGCCGACGTCGGTTCGTCGAACAGCAGGACCTCCGGCTCGATGGCCAGCACGCGCGCGATCGCCACGCGCTGCTTCTGTCCGCCGGACAGGGTGTGCGGATACTGGCCGGCCTTTTCCGCCATGCCGACCTTCGCCAGCAAGGCCAGCGCGCGTTCGCGCGCGATCGTTTTGGGGACGCCCTGGACGTGCACCGGCACTTCCATCACGTTGTGCAGCACCGTCAGATGCGGCCACAGGTTGAAGCTCTGGAACACCATGCCGGTGCGGGCGCGCATGGCGGCGAGTTCGCGCGCGCGCAGCGGCCGCCCGGTGGCGTCGTCGACGCCCATGCGGGCGCCGGCGATGCGTATTTCGCCGCGATCGGGCTGCTCCAGCCAGTTCACGCAACGCAGCAGGGTGGACTTGCCGGAACCGGACGAGCCCAGGATGCTGACGACTTCGCCTTTGCGCACCGTCAGCTCGATGTCGCGCAGGACTTCGTAGCCGTCGAAGCTCTTGGACAGATTGCGTATGGATACCGCGGGGATTTCACTCATGTTCGAATCCTCGGCGCAAACCGTGGCGGCGCATGGCGCGGACCAGTGTCTCGATCGCGATGGCGAGCAGCCAATACAGGCCGACGGCCACGATGAACGATTCTACCGGGATGAAGTAGCGCGCCTGCACGGAGTTGGCGGCGGCGGTCAGTTCCGGCACGGTGATGATGCTGAGGAACGAGGTGTCCTTCAGGCACAGGATGAGCTGGTTGCCCAGCACGCCGCGCGTGCGCATCACCAGTTGCGGCAGGACGATGCGCAGGAAGGCCTTGCCGCGCCGGTAGCCGTGCGCATACGCGGCCTCCAGCGAGCCCGGCGGCATGATGATCCGCGACCCGCGCAGGATTTCGGCGATGTAGGCGCCGTGATAAAGCGCCAGCGCGATCAGGCCGGCATCCCAGGCGCGCAGGCGCGGCCCCAGCGTCGGCAGCCCGTAGTAAAGCAGATAGACGAAGATCAGGAAGGGCAGCATGCGCAGCCCGTTGATCAGCGCGCGCAGCACGCGGCGCCAGGCCCGGTCAGGCCCGTCCAGCAGGAATACCAGCGCGCAGCCGATCACGAAGGCGATGGCCGCTGCTACCGCGGCCAGCAGCAAGGTGTTGCCGAAGCCGGCCAGGAAGACGTCGCGCGCGTCCCATATCGTTTGCCATGGATGCATGCGGCCTCCTACATCGCCAGCCGCGCCGCGCGGCGCTCGGCCACCGCCTGCAGCCTCACGAGCAAGGCGATCAGCAGCATGTACAGCACGCCCGCGGCAAGGATGGGCGGCAGCGGTTCATAGGTGACCGCCGCGATGCGGTTGGTGACGCGGCTCAAGTCGACGAGTCCGATGATGGCGACGGCCGGGCTGCTCTTCACCAGTGAGGACATCTCGTTCACCAGTCCCGGCATGCTGCCCACCACCATCTGCGGGAGCATGATGCGGCGGAACATCCTGGCCGGCGTCATGCCGCAGGCCAGCGCGGCTTCGCGCTGCTCGCGCGAAAAGCTGGCGAAAGCGGAGCGCCAGATTTCCGCGTTGAACGCCGATGTGTTGATGGTCAGCGCGACGATGGCCGCCGTTTCGCGATTCATGCCGATACCCAGCGACGGCACGCCCAGGAAGATGAAGAGGGCCAGCGTCACGAGCGGCGTGGCGCGCGCCAGGCTGATCCAGATCGCCAGCACCTGGTCCAGGATGGGGATGCGGGCCATGCGCAGCAGCGCCAGCCCGAGTCCGAGCACCACGCCTATCGCGATGGATACGGAGGAGACCCAGGCGGTGACCCAGGCACCCTCCAGCAGCATGCGCCAAGCTTGCGCGTCCATGTCGCGTCCCGCCCGCTTATTCCATGCCCGCCAGCTTGTGGAACTGGTCGACGCTGGTGATGGGCACGGTCGGCAGATCGGGGAAAGACTCGCCGAACCATTTCTTCTGCAACTCGGCCAGGCGGCCGCTCTGGCGTTCGTGGTCCATGAAACCGGTCATGAACTTGAGCAGTGCCGGGTTGCCCTTGGGAATGGGCCAGGCGGCGAAGCCGTTGCCGGAGACCGCGACGCCCTTGGCGAAGACCTTCGGACGCGCCTTGACGAGGTCGTTGACCGATATGACCGCGTTGACGACGTAGTCCAGCCTGCCGTTCGCCAGATCGGCATAGGCCTCCGGATACGACTGGTACTGGACGACTTCACCCAGCTTGCCGCCCGACTTGGCCAGCATCTTCTCCAGCTCGGGCAGTCGCGCCAGCAACGCGCTGCCTGCCTGCACGCCCACGGTCTTGCCGCTCAGCGTGGGGATGTCACCCAGGCGGCCGTCGCCGGCCCGCTTGACGTAGTAGTGCTGCGCGGAGGCGAACGGCGGCGTGAAGTCGAAGGTCTTCAGGCGATCGTCCGTGACCAGGGCGCCGGTGAACGCGACGTCGTACTGGCCCGCCGAGACCGCGGCCAGCAGGCCGGTCCACGGCAGGATGTCCTGCTGCACCTTGAATTTCGCGTACTTGCGCAGGTCCTCGAGCATATCGGCGTGGAAGCCGGTGGGCTTGCCGTCGACGATGTAGTTGAAGGGCGCGTAGTCGTCCTCGGTGGCGACTTTCATCGTGCCGCGCTTTTCGATTTCCGCCAGGTCGGCGGCCTGCACCGTCAGCGACGCGGCCAGCAGGCAGGCCGCGACCGCGAAGAATGTCCTGCCCGTCGAGCGGCGGCCCGTGCCGCTCACGGTGGCGGCCGTAGCCGCCGCGTCTGTCTTGATACGCATGAAACTCCCCTTGTCGTCGTTGGATCGTCCGTGCCTGGCGAGTTCGCGGCGTGGTGTGGACGCGCCGCCGGCAGGACCATCTTAGGGGCAGGGATGGGCCGGTCCATAGGACAGATCGGCACAATCGGCTGGCCAGTTGCCCCGGCGGCCAGAATTGGCGCGGATATTGCTTGATGCACCGTGTGTCACGCACCCGCGGAGGTGCCCATGGGCGCCCGTTACTTTCATCTGGAGCTTCAGCACGCGCGCGGCTTGCAGGACCAACTGCGCGAGGCGCTGGTCGCCGCCATCCTGGACGGCGTCTTCCCGAGCGACGCGCCCTTGCCCTCCTGCCGTGACCTGGGCCGCCAGATAGGCATGTCTCGCAATACGGTGGCGCTGGTGTACGACAGCCTGGTGGAAAAGGGCTTCCTGCAAAGCCGGCCCCGTAGCGGCTACTACCTGCACCCTGACTATCGGGCGGAAGGCGCCTTGGCGTGCGAAACGCGTCCGGCGCAGGCGCCCGCCGCACCAGATTGCGGCGATACCGGCGATCATGCACCGTCGTGGGGCCGGCGGCTGCGGCTCGCTTCGCAGGTGCGCCAGGGCGTTCTGCGGCCCAGCAACTGGCGCGACTATGTTTATCCCTTCGCCTACGGGCAAGCCGATACCCAGCGGTTCCCGATCGCCGCGTGGCGGCGCGCCAGCCGCGATATCCTGGGCGCCGCGCATCGTTCCGCCTGGCTCAACGACGCCGTCGACCAGGACGATCCGGAGCTGATCGCGCAACTGCGCACGCGCGTGCTGCCGAGACGCGGCATCCACGCCGCGCCCGGGGAAATCCTGGTGACGCTGGGATCGCAGAACGCGCTGTACCTGCTGGCCACGCTGCTGCTGGGGCCGGATGTGCGCGTCGGTATCGAGAACCCGGGGTTCCGCGACGCATGGAATGTGTTCGAGATCCAGGACGCTGAGGTCTCCCTGCATGCGGTGGACGACCAGGGTATCGTGCTCGACGACGATCTGGCGCGCTGCGACTACATCTACGTCACGCCCAGCCACCAGGTGCCGACCGGCGTCACCATGAGCGCCGCGCGGCGCGATGCGTTGTGGCGCCAGGCGATGCGCCACGACCAGGTGCTGATCGAGGACGACTACGAAGCGGACCTGGACCTGACGAGACATCCGCCGCCCGCCCTGAAGGCCAGCGACCGCCACGGGCGCGTGATCTACCTGAGCAGCTTTTCCAAGAGCCTGGCGCCCGGATTGCGGCTGGGCTATATGGTGGCCGACGAGGAGCTGATCGGCGAGCTGCGCGCGCTGCGGCGGCTGATCTGCCGGCATGTGCCGCTGAACAACCAGCGCCTGCTGGCGCGGTTCCTGGCGCATGGCGACTACGACGCGCACCTGCGGCGCTACCGTGGCGAACATGCCCGCAAGCACGAGCGCCTGTGCGCGGCCATCGATCGCCATCTGCCGGATTGCCGCTATAACGAGGCGAACGGCGCCGGGGCGCTATGGCTGGACGCCCCCGCTGCCACCAGCACGCAGAAGCTGGCATGGGCGGCGGCGCGGCGCAGCGTGCTGATCGAACCGGGCTTCCCGAATTTTTTCGACGCCGAGCCGCCCGATCGTCACTTTCGCCTGGGCTTTACCGCCATCGGCGCGGAGCGTATCGAGCCGGGGATCGCCTTGCTGGCGGAGACCCTGGCGCGGATATGAGCGGCGCGCGGGGTATTACCACCCCACCGCGTACCCGTCCTTGCGATGGTCCGACGCCGCGAGGTAGCCGCCGCTCTCCAGCCGCAGCGCCATCTGCGCGCAGCCGAATTCCGTGTCGAAGCGCGGCGATTGGGTGATGTCGTGGCCCAGGTCCTTCAGCCCCTGCAGGGTCTCGGCGGGCGTGTTCCATTCCATCGCCACGCCGCGGTTGTCGTCCTTGACGCGGAAGCGCGGCGCGTCGCTGGCGGCCTGCGGGTTCTGGCCGTAGTCGGCCAGGCGGCAGAGCACCTGGGCGTGTCCCTGCGCCTGCATGGAGCCGCCCATCAGGCCCAGGGTCATCAGCGGTTGGTCGCCGCGCATGACGAAGCCGGGAATGATGGTGTGGAAGGGACGCTTGCCGGGCCCGACCTGGTTGGGATGGCCGGCGCGCGTGCTGAAGCCCCAGCCGCGGTTGTGCAGGGCGATGCCCGTGCCGGGCACCACGACGCCGGAGCCGAAGCCCTTGAAATTCGATTGGATGAACGACACCATCATGCCGTTGCGGTCGGCGGCGGTCAGGTAGACGGTGCCGCCGCCATGCGGGTTGCCGTGGCCGGGATAGGAGGCACGGCGCGGGTCGATGGCGCGGGCGCGCTGCGCCAGGTAATCGCGATCGAGCAGGTGCGCGGCGGTGACCTCCGTCATGGACGCGGGGTCGCCCACGTGGGCGTACATATCCGCGAATGCCAGCTTGATGGCTTCCAGCTGCAGGTGCACGCTGGCGGCGGAATCCACCGGCAGCGAACCCAGGTCCAGGGTGTCGAGCATGCCGAGCGCCATCAGCGCGCCTATGCCCTGGCCGTTGGGGCCGATTTCCACGAGCTCGACGTCGCGGTACTTCATGCGAATGGGTTCGACCCAATCGGCGCGATGGGCCGCGAGATCGGCTTCGGTGATGCTGCCGCCGGTGTTGCGGGCGTGCGCGGCGATCGCCGCCGCCAGTTCGCCGCGATAGAAGGCTTCACCCTTGGTACGGGCGATTTTCTCCAGCGTTTCCGCCTGTCCGGGGCAGGAGAAGCGTTCGCCCGGCAACGGCGCGCGGCCATGCGGCGCGAAGGATTCGGCATAGCCGGGCTGGGAGATCAGCCCCGGCACCTGCGCCTGCCATTGCCGCTGCACGGTGGGCGAGACCAGGTAGCCGTCGCGCGCCAGGCGGATGGCCGGCTCGAACAGGTCTTCGAAGGGCAGCGCACCGAAGCGCTCGCTGGCGGCGCGCCAGGCCGATACCGTGCCCGGCACGGTGACCGCGTCCCAGCCGCGGAAAGGCATGCTGTCCAGATGCGCGAACCGGTCCGGCGTCCACGCGGCCGGCGCGCGGCCGCTGGCGTTCAGGCCGTGCAGTGCCTTGCCGTCCCAGATGATGGCGAAGGCGTCGCCGCCGATGCCGTTCATGCAGGGTTCGACGACGGTCAGGGCGATCGCCGTCGCCAGCGCGGCGTCCATGGCATTGCCGCCACGCATCAGCATGCTCAGGCCGGCGCTGGCCGCCAGGGGCTGCGAGGTGCTGACGACGTTTTCCGCCAGGACCGGCATGCGCTGCGAGGTGTAGGGAAAGGACCAGAACTCGGGGCCGAACGTCGTCATCGGGAAGCGCCTGCTGTTTGGGAAGGAAGCCATGCTTATAGCGCCGATCCGCCCGCGCGCATAGCCGCGTCACTGGATGGAGATGTTCGCTTCCTTGACCACGTCCGCCCAGGTCTTGTGCTCCTTGGCGACCGCGTCGGCGAACGGCGCGGCGGGCGTGTAGACCAGTTCGGCGCCCTGCGCCACCATGGCGGCCTTCAGTTCCGGCATGGCCAGCACTTTCTGCAGCGCCTGCCCGAAGGTGTCGATGGCCGCCTGGGGGGTGCCCTTGGGCGCGACGAAGCCGAAGAAGTTGTCGGCCTGCACGCCGGCGATGCCGGCTTCCTTCATGGTGGGTACGTCGGGCAGCAGGCCCACGCGCGAGCCGGAGGCGACCGCCAGGACCTTCAGCTTCTTGGCCTGGATCAGCGGCATGGACCCGGGGATGCTGTCGAACATGAAGCTGGACGAACCGGAGGCCAGCTCCGGCAGGGCCTGGCCGCTGCCCTTGTAGGGGATGTGCGTGACCTTGACGCCGGTCTTCAGTGCGAACAATTCGGCTTCCAGGTGCGACAGCGTGCCGGTGCCCTGGGAGGCGAAGTTGTATTGACCGGGCTTGGCCTTCAGGTAGGACACCAGTTCGCCCACATTGTTCACGGGCAAGGTTTCGGGCACGACCAGGATGTGCGGCACGATGCCGACGCCGGCGATGGGCTTGAAGTCCTTGTTCAGGTCGGCCGGCCAGTTCGGGTATAGCGCGGCGGCGACCGCCACGTTGGTCACGGCGGCGAAGTACAGCGTATAGCCGTCGGCGGGCGCCTTGGCGGCGGCCTGGATACCGATGGCGCCGCCGGCGCCGGGCCGGTTTTCGACGATGACCGATTGCTTGAGCTCGGCGGACAGCTTCTGGCCGATGGCCCGCGCCAGCACATCCGTGGCCCCGGCCGGCGGGAAGGAGATGATGACCTGGATGGCGTGGTCGGGGTAGGCGGCGCGCGCGGCGCCGATGTGCGCGGCGAGCAGGCCCAGCGTCAGGGCCAGCATGCCCAGCAGGCGGTAGGCCAGCTGCCGGGGCGAGGGTGCGGATGTCGATTTATGCATGCGTGGGTCTTTCCAGATAGGGCGCGTCCGCCGCCGGCGGACGCAATGGGGGGCACGGCGACGTGCGAAAAAACGGCATCCAGGCATAAGCAATACCCATGCCATTTTTCTCGGGCGCGTGGCGGCGCCCGGGCGTGCCGCGCGTCGGCGCCCGCTTACATCGTGGCGTTCTGCGTCGCCACGAACATGGCGCGCAGATGTTCGCCGGACGTCGTGGGCGGATACTTGGCCGGCACGTCGGGCCGCGCGCAGGTCGGCAGGCATTCGATGCGCGCGTCGTAATTGGGATTGTGGAAGAACACGATCGACTGGCGGCGGCTTTCCGCCTTGGCGTCGAGCGGCGGATTGACCACGCGGTGCAGGGTCGACACCCAGCGGTCGTTGGTCCAGCGCGCCATCAGGTCGCCGATATTGATGATGAAGCAGTCCGGCACGATGGGCACGTCCACCCACTGGCCTTCCGCATTGAACACCTGCAGGCCGCCGGGACGGTCTTCGGTGGCCAGGATGGTCAGGCTGCCGTAGTCGGAGTGCGCGCCGGCGCGGATCTGGCCGGGCTGCGGCGGCGTGTCCTGCGCGGGATAGTTGCGCAGCCGCAGGCGGCTGATGTGGCGGTCGACCTTGTCGTCGAAGTAATGCTCGTCCAGCTCCAGCGCCATCGCGAAGATCCGCATGAGCGTGCGCGCCAGGTCGCCCATGGCGCGGTAGTACTCGGTCCAGGTCGCGCGCAAGTCGGCGGGTTCGTCGGGCCAGATGTTGGGCGCGAAATGCTTGCCGGCGGCGGGCGCGTGCGCGTAGCCGGCGTCGGGCATGTCGACCGGGCCGATCATCAGGCTTTCGTTGAGATCGCCGGCCTTGGCGCTGGCGTCGCGCGAACGGCCCACCGATTCGTCTTCCATGCCGATGTAGCCGCGCGCGACGTCCATGCCGGGACGCACGACCTCCATCTTGCGGGCCAGCGGCAGGTCGAAGAAGCGCCGCGACACGTCGCGCATGCGGTCCATCAATCCGGCATCGATGCCGTGGCCGGAGATGATCAGGAAACCGATGTCGCGGCAGGCCTGGTCGACGGACCGGGCGATGGCCTGCTTGTCGGCGTCGCTGCCGGACGCGAAACGGGAAATGTCGATGACGGGGACGTGCAGAAGCTTCTTCATGGGAGACGGCTCCAGGGGATGTAGGGTCCGGGCAGGGAGGGCGACGGTTTCAAGCGATGGCATCGCCGCAGTCCACCAGCAGCGTCGAGCCCGTGATGGCGGGATTGCCCGCCACGGCCAGGATGGCGCGCGCCACCGCGTCGGGCTGGGCCACGTGTCCGAGCGGGACGTGGGCGGCATAGGATTCGAACTTGCGCCGGCGTTGCGCCTCGTCGAGCTTGTTCCACAGGGGCGTGTCGGTGACGCTGGGCGAGATCGCGTTGACGCGTATCGGCGCCATTTCCAGCGCCAGGCCACGCATCAGGCCTTCCAGCGCGGCGTTGATGGCGCCCTGCAGCACGGCATTGCGATCGGGGCGCACGCTGAAGACGCCCGATACCAGGGTCAGCGAACCGCCGCGGCGGATGCGGCAGGCGCGCGCGGCGTGGTAGGCGCTCCAGAATTTGCTGCGCATCGCCTCGTAGGCGTCGTCCAGCGGCAGGCCGGCCGCGCCACCCGTATCGCCGGTATCGCGGACAGGCCCGGTGCGCGTCTGCGATCCGCAGACCACCACGTGGTCCCAGTCGTCGTGGCTGGCAAAGAACCGCGCCACCGCCGCCGCATCGGTCAGGTCCAGCGCGGCGCTTTCCGCGATGGCCGGATGCTGGGTCCGCGCGTCCGCCAATTTGTCGGCCGAGCGGCCGGCGATCAGGACGTGGGCATCCGCGGCCGCCGCCAGCATGGCGGTGGCCAGGCCGATGCCGGTGCTGCCGCCGAGTACGGCGATACGCTTGCCTCGCAGGTCGTTCATGTGGCGTGGTCCTCGTGGTTCAGTTGGCGGCGGCGCCCAGGTAGGCGCGCGCGAGCATCTCGTTGGCCGCGATGTCCGCGGCGCTGCCCTGAGCCACGATGCGACCGCCTTCCATGACATAGGCGCGGTCGGCCAGCGACAGGGCCAGGCCGGCCATCTGGTCCACCAGCAGCAGCGTCATGCGTTCGCGTCGCAGCGCGTCCAGGGAGTCGAACAGTTCGGCGATGATCTTGGGCGCCAGGCCCAGCGACGGCTCGTCCAGCAGCAGCAGGCGCGGCCGCGCCATCAGGCCGCGCGCCAGCGCCAGCATCTGCTGTTCGCCGCCGGACAGCAGGCCGGCGCGTTGCCCCAGCCGTTCGCGCAGGCGCGGGAAGCGGTCCAGCATTTCCTGCACGCGCGCTTCGCTGTCGCGCGGATGCAGGAAGGCGCCCAGCCGTATGTTGTCCAGCACGGACAGGTCCGGAAAGACCTGCCGGCCCTCCGGCACCAGCACGACGCCCAGCTTGACGATCGCTTCGGCGTCCAGCGTGTTCAGCGGCCGCCCCTCGAAATGCAGGCCGCCCGCGCTGGCGCGATGCAGGCCGGCCAGCGTGCGCATCAAGGTGGATTTGCCGGCGCCGTTGGCGCCCAGCAGCGCCACCATCTCGCCTTCGCGGACCTGCAGGTCGATGCCGTGCAGCACGGGATCCGCGCCGTAGCCCGCGACCAGTTCGCCGATGCCCAATACCTCATGGCCGCCGATGCGCGGCGACGTGTCGGCCGTCGACGAGGCGGCGCCGGCCTGCTGCGCCTGCTCGCCCAGATAGGCCTGGCGCACCGCCGGGTCGGCCTGGATCTGCGCGGGCGTGCCCAGCGCCAGGCGGCGGCCGGCATCCAGCACCACGATGCGATCGGAAATGCCCATCACCAGCGCCATGTCGTGCTCGACCACCACGACGCTGGGACCCGCATCCGCGATGCGCCGCAGCAGCGCGGCCAGGTCTTCCTTGTCTTCGCGGCTGAGGCCGGCGGCCGGTTCGTCCAGCAGCAGCACGTCGGGATCCATCGCCAGGGCGCGGGCGATTTCCACCAGGCGCCGATCCACGTGGGCCAGGCCGGCGGCGGGCGCGTCCGGATCGCCGCGATAACCGCAGAACGCCAGCAGCGCGCGGGCCTGGCGGCGCCGCGCGGCGTCGGCATGCGCGCCGCCGGACAGCAGGCCGCCGAGCCGGCCGCGCGCCATCGCCAGCGTCACGTTGCGCAGCACGCTCAGGCTGCCGAACAGCTGCGATGTCTGGTAGGTGCGGGACACGCCGCGGCGGGCGATGCGGAACGCGGGCAGGCCCTGGAGTTCGCTGCCGTCCAGCGTGATGCGGCCGGTGCTGGGCACATAGAAGCCGCTCAGCATGTTCAGCGCGGTGGTCTTGCCGGCGCCGTTGGGACCGATCAGCGACGTCACCTGGGCGGGCGCCACGTCCACGTCCAGCCCGCTGACCGCCCGCACGCCGCCGAAGGTCATACCCAGGGCTTGCGCGCGCAGGACGCGGCGCGGACGTGCCCGCAGGAGCGGCGCGCCGCCGGCGTCGTCCGCGGTGTCGCCGTCGTCGGCATGCGCGTGACGGCGCGGGCGCAGCCAGCGGCCCGCCAGGCCGGCGATGCCTTCCGGCGCCAGCCACAGGACGACCAGCAGCAGGGCGCCGAAGAACAGCAGGCGATACGACTCCAGCGACGCCAGCAGTTCCGGCAGGATGCCGACGATGATGGCCCCGGCGATGGGGCCGGCCACCGTGCCGGCGCCGCCGATGACGACCACCAGCACGAACAGGATGGATTGCATGAAGCTGAAGGTGTCCGGCGTGACGAAGCCCGACAACGGCGCGAACAGGCCGCCCGCCAGGCCGGCCAGCGCGGCGGACACCGCGAAGGCCACGGTCTTGATGACCAGCGGGTTCAGCCCGATCGATTCGGCGGCGGTCTCGCTGTCCATGATGGCCCGCATGGCGGCGCCCCAGCTGCCGCCCGCCAGGGTCGCGTAGGCGCCCAGCAGCAGCAGCACCGCGACGATGGCCACCATCGCCACCGACTGCTCCGGCGCGAAGCCGCCCAGCACCAGCGGCGGTATGCCCATGATGCCGTTCTGGCCGCCCGTGATTGCCGGCATTTCGACAATCGCGTGCTGCACGATGAAGCTGAAGGCGATGGTGATCATCGCCAGGTAAGGGCCTTTCACGCGCAGCGCCGGCAGCGCCAGCAGCGCGCCCGCGGCGGCGGACAGCAGCGCGCCGGCGATCCACGCGGGCCAGAAGCTCCAGCCGGCCTGCGTGGTCAGTACCGCGACGGTGTACGCGCCCAGCGCATAGAAACCGACGTGGCCGAAGGACACCTGGCCGGTCAGGCCCAGCAGCACGTTCAGGCCGATGCCGACGATGGCGATCAGCGCGACGTTGGCCAGGACGAACACGTAGTAGCTGTTCAGCGTGGCGGCAAGCACCAGGCAGAGCACCGTGAGCAGCACGGCGCCGGGAATGGCGGCGCGCTTCATACCTTGCGCACTCCCGCCTGCCCGAGCAGGCCGTCGGGCCGCATCGCCAGCAGGATGATGACCAGGCCGAAGGTAATGATCTGGGTGTAGCCGGACCCGATGTAGGTGACGATCAGCGCTTCGGCCACGCCGAACAGCAGGCCCGCCACCATGACGCCCCAGGCGCTGCCGATGCCGCCCAGTATGGCGACGGCGAATGCCTTGATGCCGAACAGCGTGCCCATTTCCGCGCTGACGTTGAACAGCGGCGCGATCAGGATGCCGGCGATGCCGGCGAAGCAGGTCGAGAGCGCGAAGGACGCGGTGATCGTGCGGCGGATGGGAATGCCCATCAGGCGCGCGGCATCGCGGTTCTGCGCCACCGCGAGTACCGCCTTGCCCCAGCGTGTGCGGCGAGACACCAGGTGCAGCGCGGCCGCCATGGCCAGGCCGATGGCCGGAATGACGAGGTGCAGCGCATAGACCCCCAGCCCGATGCCGCCCAGCTCGATCTGCCGGCCCACCAGGGGCGAAGGCAGGCTGCGCGGTTCCTTGCCGAAGGTATGCATGACCAGGTTGTCGAGCACGATGCCCAGCGCCACCGTGGACATCAGCCAGGCGTTGGAGCCCCTGCTGGCGAACGGCCGCACGGCCAGCGCTTCCACCGCCATGCCGTACGCGGCGCAGATCGCCAGCGCCAGCAGCACGGCCAGCCACATCGGCAGGCCGGCGGATTGCGAGAAGGCGAAGCACAGCACCGCCCCCAGCATCACCGAGCTGCCCTGCGCGAAATTCACCGTGCCCGATACCGCGTAGGTCATGGTGAAGCCCAGCGCCACCACGCCGTACATGCTGCCCAGGCTCAGGCCGGTGATGAGCGCCGATATCAGCTGCATCGCGGGTTCCGTCTCGGCGTCGTATCGATCAGGGCTTCATGCCGACCGGCACGATGCGGTTGTCGATGAACTGCGCCCAGACGTAGTCGTTTTCCGACAGGGCGTCGTGCTGCGTGGGGCTGAAGGGATGGGAGTAGGTCTTGATCAGGCCTTGATAGGTATCGATGGCGTAATAACCCTTGCGGATGGCGTCGCCGTCGGTGGAGCCGGCCTTGGCGATCGCCAGCGCGGTCAGGCGCATGCCGTCGTAGGCATTGGCCACGCCCACCGCCGGCGTGATGTCGCCGGGCTGCTTGATGTCGGGATACTTGGCCTTCAGTTCCTTGACGACCTGGTCGCCGACCGGCGACAGCTTGCCGTAGAAGCTGTAGGTCTGCACGAAATGGACGTTGCTGGCATTGGGGCCGCCCAGTTCGGTGAAGCGGCCGCCCGCCACCCCCCAGTGCGAGACCACCGGCACTTTCCAGCCCATGCGGTCCATGGACTTGACCACCTGCGCGGCTGGGCCGACGTTGGCGACCAGCACGATGGTGTCGGCGCCGGCGGCCTTCAGGCGCGTGAGCTGGGGCACGATGTCGACGTCGGTGGCCTCGAATTTCTCGCTGCTGGCCGGCTCCATGCCTTTTTCCTTGAGCGCCGCGACCAGGCCTTTCTGGTTCGATTCGCCCCAGGGGTTGTTGATCATGAGCAGGCCGAACTTCGTGGTCTTGAAGGTCTTCTGCGCGTAGGCCACCATGCCCTTGTCGACCAGTTCGTCGACCGCGGACACGCGGAACACGTAGTTGGGATCGGCGCCGTTGCGGGTGATGGCGGTGCCCGCCGCCCACGGGTTCATGAAGGGCACCTTGGCCTGGTTGGCCAGCGGGGCGATGGCCAGGGCCACGGGCGTATCGATACCGCCGAAGAACACGGCGACTTTCTCGCGATAGATCAATTCACGCGCCGCGGTGACGCCCTTGGCGGGATTGGATTCGTCGTCGCGCCGCACCAGCACCAGCTGGCGGCCGCCCAGCAGGCCGCCCTGCGCATTGATTTCGTCGATGGCGGTCTGCAGGCCGCGGGTGATGGCTTCGCCCGACAACGCGGACTGGCCCGACAGCGCGGCCACCAGGCCGATCTTGATGGGTTCGGCGGCGCGGGTGGCGGGCAGCCATCCCAGGCCCAGCATGAGGGCGGCGGTGGCGGTGGTGAACGTACGGCGGGATGAGCGGATCATGGTTTCCCCTGGGGCTGCGTTGGCACGTGGCGTGGCTGGCGTGTGCAGGATCAATGCAACATCCATGCCAACATTGCCGCGCTGTCGTCCCGGCGACACGTTCTAATTTTTGTTGGCGATCGCTATTAATTTTTGTCGGCAAAAAATCAGCGATTGGAGATAATGTCGCAGCGTGCCGCGACGGCCAGCGCCGCCGGTTTTTTACCGGGTTCGGACCAGCGCGGTGCGTCAATCCGGTGCGAAAAATGGCGCGTTTCGTGCATGGCGCACCGACGTGTCGCATTGTCCGGGGTATGGCGCACCCTCAGGCGTACGCGCACCCGTACCCGCATCGCCCGCAAGTTAAAGGTTCCTACGATGACGACGGCTTCCCGCTTCGAAAAACTGGCCACGCATGACCGCTTCGATTATTCGCCCATCCACCAGCGGGCGGACTACGCCTGGCCGGACGGCGCGCGCCTGGCGGTGTACCTGGGTTTCAATATCGAACACTTCGCCTTCGGCGAAGGCCTGGGCGCCCGGCTGGGCGCCGCGCTGGCCGAGCCGGATGTCCTGAATTACTCGTGGCGCGAGTACGGCAACCGCGTGGGCGCCTGGCGCTGCCTGGAGCTGTTCGAGGAACTCGGCTTTCCCGCCGGCATCATCGCCAACACGTCCGTGTTCGATCATTGCGCGGGACTGATAGACGCCTGCGTGCGCCGCGGCGACGAGCTGATCGGCCACGGCCATACCAACTCGGACCACCAGGGCAAGCTGCCGGAGGACGAAGAACGCGCGTTGCTGGCGCATTGCCGCGATCGCATCGCCGCGCTGGGCGGCCGCGCGGACGGCTGGCTGTCGCCATGGATCGCGGAATCGCGCGTCACCACCGATCTGCTGGCGGAAACGGGCTACCGCTATACCCTGAACTGGGCGCACGACGACCAGCCCGTGCGCATGCGCACGCGCGGCGGCCAACCGTTCTGGTCCATCCCGTATCCGCAGGAATTGAACGACATCCCGATGATCATCGCGCGGCAGATGGATGCCAAGGACTTCGCCCAGATCATCATCGACAATTTCGACGAGATGCGGCGACAGTCGCGCCGGCAGCCGCTGGTCATGGGCATCGCGCTGCATCCCTATCTGGTGGGCCAGCCCTATCGGCTGCTGCATCTGCGCAGGGCGCTGGCGCACATCGCCCGCGCGCGCGACGATGGCGATATCTGGATCACGACGCCGGGCGCTATCTGCCGCCACGTCGATGCGCTCCCATGACCACCGCGACCAAGAAATCCTCCGCGACTACCCGCCCCAGGGGCCGGCCGAAAGTCCGGCCCGAACGCCTGGTCGCCGCGAAATCCGCCGCCAGGCGGGCGGCCGCTGGCGGCGATGGCGAAGAACGCATCTACCAGGCCGTGCTGCAAAGCGTGCTGGGGCAGCGACTGAAACCCGGCACCAAGCTGCCGGAAGCCGCGTTGTGCGAGCTGTTCGGCGTGGGACGTTCGCTGGTGCAGCGGGTGCTGCAGCGGCTGGCGCGGGATCACGTCGTCGAACTGCGGCCCAACCGCGGCGCGGTGGTGGCCCTGCCCACGCCGGAAGAAGTGGGCAAGCTGTTCGAAGCCCGGCGCGCCCTGGAGGCGGCCATCGTCCCGCTGGTCGCCCGCCATGCCACGCGCGCCGACTACGCGATGCTGCGGCGCCATCTGCGGCAGGAACACCAGGCCCTGCACCGCAGCGGCCAGGCGCAGTGGGCGCTGCTGGCCAGCGCCTTCCATACCAAGCTGGCCGAGCTGTCGCGCAACCCCTTGCTGCAACGCTATCTGCTGGAAACGGTATCGCGCTGCGCGCTGGTGGTGGCCGTGTACCAGCCGCCCGGCAACGCCACCTGCGAGCACGACGAGCACGAGCACGTGGTGAACCTGATCGAAGCCGGCGAAGTCGCCGCGGCGGTGCGCGCGATGGACCAGCATCTACGCGACCTGGAAGCGCACATCAACATCGTGCAGGAAACCGGGTCCAGCAGCCTGGCCGACATGCTCGGGCTGGGCTGACGCGGCGCGCTAGAAGCGGATGCGCACGCCCGCGAGCAGGGCGCGGTCCGAACGGCTGTCGCCGTCCGCCTGCGCGTAGCGTGCCGTGTCGCCGAACTTGCGGCCGAACGATACGCCGATGTAGGGCGCGACCTCGCGGGTGATCTCGTAGCGCAGGCGCAGCGATAGCGTGGCGTCCGACAGGCCGCTGCCGATATCGCGGCGGGCGTCGTTCCTGCCGTAGGCGTTGGCTTCCAGTTCCGGCGTCAGGATCAGGCGCTGGGTCAGCAGCAGGTCGTACTGCGCCTTCAGCGCCAAGGCGGTCCGCCCGCTGGCGCCGACGTAGGCGGTCAATTCCGTTTCGATGCCATAGGGGGCGGTGCCTTCCACGCCGACACCCATCCAGGTGCGCGCCGGGCCGCCGCCGAAATCGCGCCGCGCGCCCAGCTGCAGGTCCCAGAAGGGCGATACGGCGTGGCTCCAGTAGGCTTCGGCCCGGCCCGCGGTGTCGCCGCCTTCGTGTTCGCCTTCGCTTTTCAGCCAGAGTTTGTCCCGGTCGGTGCCGGCCCAGAATTCGCCGTCCCAGCGCAGGCCGTTGCGGGCGTCGCGGTCGTGCGCGAACTCCAGCTTTTCCAGGTCGAGATGCGTGGTGATCGCGTCGTCCATCATGTGCGGGCCGATGCCGTAGGACGTGTACGTCGCGTCCGTCGCGCCGTCGCCGGACGGCAGCGAGCCGACCGGCGGCGCGGCCGGCGCGGAATACGCGGAATGCGCGGCGGCCATGCAGGCCAGCGCCAGCGCGAGGGTAGCGATGCGCGCGCTCATGCGACCACCACCGCGCGGAACATCCCGGCTTCCATGTGGTAAAGCAGATGGCAGTGATAGGCCCAGTTGCCGCGCGCATCCGCGCTGACGCGGTAGGTAATCCGCTGGGCCGGATTCAGGCTGATCGTGTGCTTGCGCACCTGGAACGCGCCGTCCGGGGATTCCAGGTCGCTCCACAGTCCGTGCAGGTGGATGGGATGCGTCATCATGGTGTCGTTGACGAGGACGAAGCGCACCCGCTCGCCGTGTTGCAGCACGATGGGACGGGCATTGGTGAATGCGACACCGTTGAAGGACCACATGTAGCGGTCCATATTGCCGGTCAGATGCAGTTCGATTTCGCGTGTCGGCGGGACGTCGCCGCCCTGGGCGGCGATCGACCGCAGGTTCGCGTAGGTCAGCACCACGCGGCCGTTGTCGCGCAGGCCCGGTCCGGGGTCGTCGAGCCGCGTGGAGACCATGTCCGGCAGCATGCTGTTGGACACGCCTTGCTCGGTCGGGTAGGGGTGATGCGCCTCGACCATGCCTCCCATCGCGGCGCCGTGTCCCGCATGCTCGTCGTCCGACATGTCCATCTCGCCTTCGGACATATCCATCCCGCCTTCGGACATGTCCATCCCCGCCATATCGCCGCCACCGGCGGCCGGCTGCATGCCCGCCATGTCATGCCGCATCCCCATGTCCATCATGGTCAGGGGCTGCACCGGATCGACCGGGGGGACGTCGGCCTGCATGCCGGCGCGGGGCGCGAGCGTGGCGCGCGCATAGCCGGAGCGATCCATGGACTGCGCGAACACCGTGTAGGCGCGATCCTCGCGCGGTTCGACGATGACGTCGTAGGTCTCCGCCACGCCGATGCGGAATTCGTCCACCGTCACCGGCTGGACCGGCTGGCCGTCGGCGCCGACCACCGTCAGCTTCAGCCCCGGAATGCGCACGTCGAAATAGGTCATCGCCGACCCGTTGATGATGCGCAGCCGCACGCGTTCGCCGGGCTGGAACAGCGCGGTCCAGTTGCCCGACGGCGTCGTGCCGTTCACCAGGTAGGTGTAGGTCGCCCCGGACACGTCCGCCAGGTCGGTCGAACGCATGCGCATGCGCTGCCACATCAACTGGTCCGCCAGCGCGGGCCCCCAACCCTGGTCTTGCGCCTGCCGCGCCAGCGACTGCAGCGTCGGCTGGTTGCCGTTGTAGTAATCCGGCATGGACTTCAGCTTGTGGAAGATCCGCATCGGATCCTCGTCCGTCCAGTCGGACAGCAGCACCGTGTAGTCGCGATCGGCATGGACGGGGTCCGGCTCGGCCGGGTCGATGACCAGCGCGCCGTACAGGCCGGTCTGCTCCTGGAAGCCGGAATGGCTGTGATACCAGTAGGTGCCGCTCTGCCGCACCGGAAACCGGTAGGTGAACGTCGCGCCCGGTGCGATGCCGGCGAAGCTGAGTCCGGGCACCCCGTCCATGGCGGACGGCAGCAGGATGCCATGCCAGTGGATGGAGGTGGCCACGCGCAGGCGGTTGCGTACGTGCAGGGTGACGGTGTCGCCTTCGCGCCAGCGCAGGACGGGGCCGGGCAGCAGGCCGTTGACCGTGGTGGCCAGGCGTGCCGCGCCCGTGTAGTTCACCGCCGTTTCGGCGATGTCCAGTGCGAACTCCGTGCCGGCCAGCACGGTCGCGCCGTCTGCCTGGGCGCTGCCCGTCGCGGCGCGCGCCGGCTGCCAGCCGGCGGCCGACGCGACGATTCCCCCTGCCGCCAGGCCGGTGACGAAGCGTCGCCGGCCGCGGGATACAGCCTCGGTCATGTTCATCCTCTCGCCCGTCGATGGCGAAACCGCGTCACCATAGAACATTCCCACGTTGGAAGGTCAATACCTTGCCTCGATACCCGGCCTCGATACCCGGCCTCGATACCCGGCCGGCGCGCCGCGCCCGGGACGGCTCCGTCCCGGGCCGTTCCGAGTTATCGTTCCGGGTTGATCGATATAGCGAAGCTTCCGGTGCCTTCAGCGTCTTTCCCACCCCTGCCGCCCGGCCTGATCGTCATCCACAGCAATTTGTCCGAATCGCTGCGCGACGTGCTGGTCGGATGGATGCGCACCCACCCGCTGGGCCCGCTGGAACGCGAGGTGGTGCTGGTGCAAAGCAGCGGCATCGCGCAATGGCTGAAACTGGCGCTGGCCGCCGACCCGCGCGATGGCGCGGGGGGCGGCGCCGGCATCGCCGCGGCGTTCGAATTCCTGCTGCCGTCGCGCTTCCTGTGGCGCGCTTATCGCGCCGTGCTGGGCGCGGCGGCGGTGCCCGAGGAATCGCCGTTCGACAAGCCGCGCCTGATGTGGCGCCTGCTGCGCCTGCTGCCGGAAGTGATGGACCAGCCGGTGTACGCGCCGCTGCGCCGTTTCCTGCGCGACGACGCGGATTGCCGCAAGCGCTATCAGCTGGCCGAACGCCTGGCGGACGTATTCGACCAGTACCAGGTCTACCGGGCCGACTGGCTGGCGGCATGGGCGGCGGGCCACGACACCCTGCCGCGCGACGGCGTGGCGGATCCGGCGCTGGCCGGCGCAGCGTTGCCGCCGTCGCAGCGCTGGCAGGCGGCGCTGTGGCGCGCGGTGCTGGACGACGTCAAGGCCATGGACGCGCCCATCGGCGTAGCGCCTTCCTCGGATGGCCGCGCCGCCGTGCATGGCGCTTTCCTGCGCCGCGCCGCCGCCCTGCCCGACGACGCGGCCCTGCCGGGCCTGCCCCGGCGCCTGATCGTGTTCGGTATTTCGACCCTGCCGCGCCAGTCGCTGGAAGTGCTGGCCGTGCTGTCGCGCTGGACGCAGGTGCTGATGTGCGTGAACAACCCCTGCGAGCACTACTGGGCCGACATCATCGAAGGCAAGGATCTGCTGCGCGCGGCCCAGGCGCGCCAGCAGCGCCGTCCCGGCCTGCCCGCGCGCATGGGCGAAGACGAACTGCATCTGCACGCGCATCCGCTGCTGGCGGCCTGGGGCAAGCAGGGGCGCGACTTCATCGGCTTGCTGGACGAGCACGACAGCGCCGACGCGCGCGCCCGCATCAGCGCGGCGCTGGGCGGGTCGGCGCAGCGCCTGGACCTGTTCGAGTCCGCCGGCGACGACACGCTGTTGCGGCAGCTGCAGGACGACATCCGCGACCTGCGGCCCCTGCGCGAAACGCGCGAGCGCTGGCCGGCGGTGGATCCGCGGCGCGATGCATCGATCCGTTTCCATGTCGCCCACAGCCGCCAGCGCGAAGTCGAGATCCTGCATGACCAGCTGCTGGCGGCGTTCGACCAGGACACGACCCTGCGGCCGCGCGACGTCATCGTCATGGTGCCGGATATCGAGGCCTACGCGCCGCATATCCAGGCGGTGTTCGGCCTGCACGACCGCGACGACCCGCGCGCCATTCCCTATACCATCGCCGATCGCGTGAAACGGCACGCCGATCCCTTGCTGCACGCGTTGGAGCAGCTGCTGCAATTGCCGCATGCGCGGTTCTCGGTCAGCGACTTCATGGACCTGCTGGAAGTGCCCGCCGTGCGCGACCGCTTCCAGATCGCCGAGGACCAGCTGCCGCTGCTGCATGCGTGGATACGCGGCGCCAATATCCGCTGGGGCCTGCACGATGCGCAGCGCCAGGCGCTCGGGCTGCCTTCCAGCGGCACGGCGGCGGCGCAGAACAGCTGGCTGTTCGGACTGCGCCGCATGCTGCTGGGCTATGCGGTCGGCGCGCGCGCCGACGAGTGGCGCGGCATCGAACCCTACGACGACATCGGCGGCCTGGACGCGGCGCTGCTCGGGCCCTTGACCGCCCTGGTGGACAGCCTGGAGCAGACCTGGCTGCAACTGGCGGAACCGGCGCCGCCGCAAGTGTGGGGCGAGCGGCTGGCCGCGCTGCTCGAACGCTTCTTCCATCCGGACGAAGGCATGGACGCCTACACGCTGCAGCAGCTGAACGCGGCCCTGCGCGGGTGGCTGGACATCTGCGCGGAAGGCCGCGTCACCGAGACCCTGCCGTTGTCGGTGGTCGCGGAGCATTGGCTGTCGCGGCTGGACGAAGGCGGCTTGTCGCAGCGCTTCTTCGGCGGCGCGGTGACGTTCGCGACGCTGATGCCGATGCGGGCGATTCCCTTTCGCATCGTCTGTCTGCTTGGCATGAACGATGGCGAGTATCCGCGCATCCGCATGCCCATGGATTTCGACCTGATGGCCTACGACTATCGTCCCGGCGACCGTTCGCGGCGCGAGGACGACCGCTACCTGTTCCTGGAAGCGCTGCTGTCGGCGCGCGATCGGCTGCTGGTGTCCTGGGTGGGCCGCAGCGTGCGTGACAACACGCCGCGGCCGCCTTCGGTATTGGTGGGGCAGCTGCGCGATCATCTGGCGACAGGCTGGCGGCTGGCGGACGACTCGGCGGGCGGCGCCGATGCGACGTCGCGCGCCGCAGCAGCCGAGCACGCTGCGACTGTCGCGTCCCTTGCGAGCGCCGCGCCCGCCGAGCCTGATGAAGCGCTGCTGGCCGCCCTGACCACGGAACATCGCCTGCAGCCCTTCAGCCCTGCTTATTTCGCCGCGCCGGCGGCCGGCGATCTGTTCACGTACGCCCGCGAGTGGCGCGACCCCGCCGGCAATCGCGTGGACACGCGGCAGCCCCTGCCTCCCCTGTCGCGCGAAGAACCGCTGACGCTGCGCGAGCTGGCGGATTTCGTGCGCGCGCCGGTGGACGCGTTCTTCAAGCAGCGCCTGCAGGTCAGCTTCGCGCTGCAGGACGCGGCGACCGAAGACGTCGAACCCTTCGTTCCCGATGCGCTGGAGCAATGGCAGCTCCAGGACGCCCTGATACGCGCGCAATGCCGCGCGCTGGAAGCCGGAGAGGACTACGTGGCCAGCCGCGAAGCCGAAGTGGCTCGCATCGGCCGCGCGGGGATGCTGCCGGACGGCGCGTTCGGCGCCCTGACCGCGGAAGACCTGCTGGCGCCCTTGGACGATATGGCGGAGCGTTACGCCAAGGCCCTGGCGCGCTGGCCTCATGGCCTGCGCGAGGAATTTCCCATCCTGCTGGGCGCCGTCGATGGCGCGCCCGCGCTGGAAGACAGCCTGTCCGGCTTCCGCCAGGACGACGACGGCCAGCGCTGCCGTCTGCGGGTGGATAGCAGCAGCCTGATTCCCAAGGGCAGGTACCGGGCGGCGCGGGTGGTGCCGCACTGGGTCGCGCACGTCGCGGCGCAGCTGACCGGCGCGGCGGTGACCACCGTGGTGGTCAGCAAGGCCGGCGACGTGGTCTTCCCGCCCATGCCGCGGCGCGCGGCGATGCGCTTGCTGCGGGTCTGGCTGCGCGGCTGGCAGACCGGGATGTCGCGGCCCTTGCCGCTGGCGCCGGCCGCGGCCTTCGAATGGCTGACGCGGCACCCGACGGCGCCGGAACTGCCCGCATCGAACGCCGGCGCCGGCGTCGCCGTGACCGCCGCGGACCGTGGCCAGCATGGCGACGGCTGGGCCGCCATGGCGGGGGAGCGCGACAACCCGGACGACCCGGACGGGAGCGACGCGGCGGACGATTGGGACGCCGATCGCGAAGGCGGCATCCCGGTGCTGCTGGCCGCGCCCGCCGGGCAGGCCGCCCGCAAAATCTACGAAGGCGTCGGCGAGCAGCGCGGCGAAGTCGACGACAGTGCCTATCTTCAGGCCGTCTATCCCGACTTCACCGCGCTGACGCACGGCGGGGAATTCTTCGCGCTGGCGCAATCCTGGCTGCGCGCCATGCGGGCGTCGCTGTATGCGGACCGCAACCGCGCCAAGGCGGCGGACGGACAGGAGGCCGCGCATGGCTGAGTCCGGCCGCATCCACGGCAAGCCCCGATCCGAGGCCAGGGCGGCCGCGCCGCGCGATGCGGCGCCCACGCCCCTGGATGTCCTGCGCTTTCCGCTGCACGGCAGCCGCCTGATCGAGGCCAGCGCCGGCACCGGCAAGACCTACACCATCGCCACTTTGTATGTACGCCTGGTGCTGGGGCATGGCGGCGACGACGGCTTCGACCGGCCGCTGATGCCGCCGCAGATCCTGGTGGTGACGTTCACCGAGGCCGCCACGCAGGAACTGCGTGACCGCATCCGCGCGCGGCTGGCGCAGGCTGCCGCGTATTTCCTGGCCGATCCGGCCGAGGTCCCGGCCGCGTCCGGCGACGACGCCGACGGCGAGTCTGCTGCCGGCGCCGCTGCCGCCAGCGCCGCGTCAGGCGGCGGCGACCCCCTGCACGCCCTGCGCGCCGAATATCCGCCGGAAACCTGGGCGGCCTGCGCGCGCAAGCTGCAGCTGGCCGTCGAGTGGATGGACGAAGCCGCCGTGTCGACCATACACGGCTGGTGCAACCGCATGCTGCGCGAGCATGCCTTCGACAGCAACAGCCTGTTCCAGCAGACGCTGGAACAGAACACCGCCCCGCTGATGGCGGAAGTCGTGCGCGACTACTGGCGCGCGCACATCGCGCCGCTGGACGCGGTGTCGGCGGCGGAAGTGCGGGCCTGGTGGCCGGGACCCGACGCGCTCCAGGCGCAGTTGCTGCCCGTGCTGCGCTTCGCGCCGGAATTGAAGGCGCCCGGCAAGGCCGCCATGGCGGACGGCCTCGATGCCGCGGATATCGCGGCCCCACGGCACGCCAACCAAGACCGCAGCGGCGGCGGCAGTACCGCCGCCCGGCGGCATGCCAGCGGCGTCGATGCCGATGCCGGCACACCCTGCGACCTGCTGCGTACCGTGCGCGAGCGTCGCCAGGGCGTATTGCGCGAACTGAAGCAGCCTTGGCAGGCATGGCTGCCCGAACTGCGCCAGCTGTTCGACGAAGGCGTGGCGGCCAAGCGCGTGAACGGACGCCAGGTCCAGGCACGCTACTACCAGGCCTGGCTGGAGAATCTGCGGGCATGGTGCGAGGACGCCGACGCCCGCGTGCCGCAACTGACCGACACCGCCTGGCTGCGCCTGGGCCCGGGCCTGAGCGAAGCGTGGAAGGGCGATCCTCCGGATCACCCTGCCTTCGTCGCCCTGGCCGAACTGCGCGACAAAACCCAGGCGCTGCCCGAAGCGCGCCATGACGTGCTGCGCCATGCCGCCGAGTGGGTGAGCCGGCGCTTCGCGTCCGAGCAGGCGCAGCGCGCGCAGATGAGCTTCGACGCCCTGCTGGACCAGCTCGACGCCGCCCTGGCGGGGCCATCCGGCGCGACCCTGGCCGAAACGCTGCGCAAACAGTTTCCCGTCGCGCTGATCGACGAATTCCAGGATACCGATCCAGTCCAGTACCGCATTTTCGACGCCGTCTACCGCGTGGCCGCCAACGACAGGGGCAGCGCGCTGATCCTGATCGGCGATCCCAAGCAGGCCATCTACGGGTTTCGCGGCGCCGACATCCACACCTATCTGCGCGCGCGCGCCGCGGTGGATGGCCGCCTGTACGTGCTCGGCACGAACTTCCGGTCCACGCAGCCCATGGTGGACGCGGTGAATCATTGCTTCATGGCCGCCGAACAACGGGAAGCGGGCGATGGGGCATTCCTGTTCCGCCGCGACGACGGCAACCCTGTGCCTTTCATCCCCGTGCGCGCGAACGACCGCCCCGACCGCCTGGTGCTGGACGGCGCGGCCACGCCGGCCTTGACGATGTGGTGGCTGCCGGCATCCGACGATGGCAAGGCCATGGGCGCCGGCGTCTACCTGGACACCATGGCCGACGCCTGCGCCGGCGAGGTCGCGCGGCTTCTGGCCTTGAGCCAGGCGGGCGTCGCGGGCTTCGTGCCGCGCGAGCAGGCCGTGCCGCGTCCGGACGATGACGCACATGGCGTGCGGCCGCTGCGTCCCGCCGACATCGCCGTGCTGGTCGATACCGGGCGGCAGGCGCGCGCCGTGCGCCGCGCCCTGTCGCGCCGCGGGGTGCGCAGCGTGTACCTGTCCGAGCGGCAATCCGTGTATGCCGGCGCGCAGGCCGGCGAAATCGAATTCTGGCTGCGCGCCTGCGCCGAGCCCGACGACGCGCGCGCGCTGCGCGCGGCGCTGGCCACGCCCACCCTGGGCGTGGCATGGCAGGACCTGGACCGCATCGGCCAGGACGAACTCGAATGGGAGTCGCGCGTGCAGCAGTTCCGCGCCTACGCGCGCTGCTGGCGCGACAAGGGCGTGCTGCCGATGCTGCGGCGCCTGCTGGACGATTTCGGCGTGCCCGCGCGGCTGCTGGCGCCGGCCGCCGCCACCGGCGACGGCGAGCGCGCGATGACCGATATCCTGCACATCGCCGAACTGTTGCAGCAGGCCAGCGTGGGGCTGGACGGCGAACACGCGCTGCTGCGCCATCTTGCGGAAATGCGCCATGCGGCCAGCGTGGGCGAAGAAAACGACGCCCTGACCATCCGCCTGGAAAGCGACGCCGACCTGGTACGCGTGATCACCGTCCACAAATCCAAGGGCCTGGAATATCCCCTGGTCTTCCTGCCTTATGCGGCCGCGTTCCGTGCGGTCAGGCCGGACGCCGTTCCCTTGTCGTGGCACGACGACCACGGGCGCCTGCAGGTGTCGCTGGTGCCCGACGCGCACGGCCACGCCCGCGCGGACCGCGAACGCCTGGGCGAGGACCTGCGCAAGCTGTATGTCGCCCTGACCCGCGCCCGCTATGCCACCTGGGTCGGCCTCGCGCCCATCGCCAACCTGGAATCCAGCGCCATCGGTTATCTGGTGGGGCGCGGTCTGGCGCCCGCCGACCAGTCCCTGCCGGCGGTGCTGGACACCTGGCGCGCCGGCCACGCCGATATCGCGGTACGCGAAGCGCCGCCGCCGGACATCCGCTACCGCCCGGAAAGCGAACGGACCACGGACCCGGCGCGGACCGCGGCGCAGGCGCCTGGCGCGGCCGCGGAGCCCGCCGCGCGCCATGTCGCGGTCTCGCCAGGCGGCGCGCGCATCATGCGCCGCGGCGTGCGCGATCCGTGGTGGATCGCCAGCTATTCCTCGCTGCGTACCGCCACCGGCGACCGGATCAAGGAAGCCGAGCCGGAAACCGCGCGCGAAGACGTCTTCCTGGAGGTCACCGGCACGGACACCGATGCGGATGGCGCGGGCGATGCCGACACGATGCCGGCCTGGCCCGCCGATCGCCTGCCGCCGGTGATCCCGTTGCCGCGCGAGGCCGGCGGCGCCCTGCACGCCTTCCCCGCCGGCGCGCAGGCCGGTACCTTCTTCCACGAGCTGCTCGAATGGGCCGCCGCCCAGGGCTTCGCCGCCATCGCCGACCAGCCGGAAGCGGTGCGCCAGGCGGTGGCGCGCCGCTGCGAAGAGCGCAACTGGTCCGTCTGGACCGAGCCGTTGACCGCCTGGCTGCTGGACACGGTGGCCAGGCCCATGGCGCTGCCCGACATGCCGAGCGGCCCGGTCGCCCCGGTGGCGCTCGCGGGCATCGGCGACTACCTTTCCGAAATGGAATTCTGGCTGGGCGCCGACGACGTCGACGTCACGCGCCTGGACCGCGTCGTGCGCGCGCACACGCTGCGGCAGGCGCCGCGCCAGGCGCTCGAACCGGCGCGCATGAACGGCATGCTGAAGGGTTTCATCGACCTGGTGTTCGAGCACCAGGGCCGCTATTACGTGCTGGACTACAAATCCAACCGCCTCGGCGATGACGACGCGGCGTACACGCAGGCCGCCATGCGCGACGCCATCCTGGATCACCGCTACGAACTGCAGTACGCCCTGTACCTGTTCGCCCTGCATCGCCTGCTGCGGGCGCGGCTTCCCGACTACGACTATGACCGGCACATCGGCGGCGCCGCCTATGTCTTCCTGCGCGGCACGCACGCGGCGCAGGGCGGTGTCTTCGTGGAGCGTCCGCCCGCCGCGCTGATGGATGCGCTGGACCGGCTGTTCGCGCCGCATGCGCGCGAGGAGGCTGCCTGATGTTCCTGTCCGACACCCACGCCTCCGCCACGCCCGCGTTTTCCGACGGCGACGCGGCGGCCGGCCGCCGCGAGCTGTTGGCATCGATGGACGAATGGGTCGCCCATCGCTGGATACGCCCCCTGGACGCCGTGTTCGCGCGTTTCCTGTGGGACGAAGTGCCCGACGCGCCTGCTCTGGCGATACTGGGCGCGCTGCTGGCCAGCCACCAACTGGCGCACGGCCATGCCTGCCTGGACCTGGGCGCCGCGCTGGAAGACCCTGAAATGACGCTGGCGCTGCCGCCCGAGGGCGCCGGGCAGCCGGCCTCCGGCGAGCCCTTGCGCTCGCCCGCCGCGCTGCTGGCCCACGTCTCCCTGCCGCGCTGGCAGGCGGCGCTGGACGTCCCGGGATTGGTGGGCGACGGGCCGGGCGGCACGCCGCTGGTGCTGATCGACCAGCGCCTGTACCTGCGCCGCTGCTGGCAGTACGAGCAGGACATCAATGCCGGCATCGCCGCGCGGCTGGCACGCAATCCGGAACTGCAGGCGGCCCTGCCGCCCGGCGGCCTGCGCGCCATGCTGGATGCCCTGTTCCCCGCCGATGGAGCCGTCGCCGGCGCGGACTGGCAGAAGATCGCCTGCGCGGCGGCCGCGCGCAGCGCCTTCACCATCATCACGGGCGGTCCGGGCACCGGCAAGACCACCACCGTCGTCAAGCTGCTGGCCGTCCTGCAGGCGCTGGCCTTGCAGGGGGTGGAAACCGGCGCCGCCACCGCGGCCGCAGCCGCGGCGAGGCCATTGCGTATCCGGCTGGCGGCGCCGACCGGCAAGGCGGCGGCGCGGCTGAGCGAATCCATCGCCGGCGCGGTGTCGCGGCTGCCCCTGGCGGGCCTGCCGGGCGGCGCCGCCTTGCGCCAGGCCATTCCGACCGGGGTATCGACGCTGCATCGCCTGCTGGGCAGCCGCCCCGGCTCGCGCAAATTCCGCCATGATGCCGACCATCCGCTGGCGCTGGACGTGCTGGTGGTCGACGAAGCGTCGATGATCGACCTCGAGACCATGGCGGCGCTACTGCAGGCGCTGCCGCCGCGCGGGCGGCTGGTGCTGCTGGGCGACAAGGACCAGCTGGCGTCGGTCGAGGCCGGCGCGGTGCTGGCCGACCTGTGCCGCGACGCCCAAGGCGGACGCTACACGCCCGCCACGCGCGATTGGCTGGAGCAGGTCAGCGGCCAGCGCATCGCCGACGACCTGATCGATGCCCAGGGGACCGCCCTGGACCAGGCCATCGTCATGCTGCGGCACAGCCATCGCTTCGCCTCGGACAGCGGCATCGGCCGCCTGGCCGCCGCCATCAATGCCGGCAATCGCCAGCAGGTGGCCCGTTTCTGGCGCCAGCCGCATGCCGGCGTGACGCGGCTGGCGGCGAGCGAGTGCGATCGGGACTTCGCGGCCCTGGTCCTGGATGGCCAGGCGCAGACCGAACTGGAGCTGGCGCTGGACTCCGGCAGCGCCCCGGACGATGCGCGCGACTCGCCGGGCGATGCAACTCGCGATGGACCGCGCGACCCGCTTCGCGACCCGCCGCCCGATGCCGGTGCCGACGCGCTGGATCACGTGTTGGATCAGCATGGCCCGCACGGTTATGCCCGCTACCTGCGCCTGATGCGCGCGCGGCGTCCGGCCGCGGGCGCCGGGCAGGAAGCCCTGGACCAATGGGCGCGGCAGGTCCTGCAAGCCCACGGGGCCTTCCAGCTGCTGACGACGCTGCGCCATGGCAATTGGGGTGTGGAAGGCTTGAACCGCCGCGTGGCGCGGCTGCTGCGAGATCACGGATTGATCGACGCGATGGAAGGCTGGTACGCTGGCCGTCCCGTGCTGGTCACGCGCAACGATTACGCCCTGGGCCTGATGAATGGCGACATCGGCATCACGCTGGCGCTGCCGGCGGCGCCCGACAGCGCGCCCGTGCTGCGCGTGGCCTTTCCCATGACCGACGGCAGCGGCCGGATCAAGTGGGTGTTGCCCAGCCGACTGCAAGCGGTGGAGACCGTGTACGCGTTGACGGTGCACAAGTCCCAGGGCTCGGAGTTCGACCACGCGGCCGTGGTGCTGCCGGAGCGGCTCAGTCCCATCCTGACCCGCGAATTGCTCTACACCGGCATCACCCGGGCGCGGGCCTTCCTGACCCTGCTCAGTCCTGGCGGCGACCACGTGCTGGAACAGGGCATCGCCCGGCAGGTACGGCGCGCCAGCGGCCTGCTGGCGTAAGGGGCTATGCCTGAGGCGGCGAGCCGTCCGGGCCCGTACCGGAGGGGCCCGCACCGGACTGCTCCGGGCTGGATGGCTCCGGCCTGGACTGCACGTCCAGTCCCAGCACCTTGACCAGCGATTCCGCCGAATACGGCTTGGCCAGGAACTCGAAGTCGTGGCTGCCTTGCTCCGCCAGGACATGGCTGTAGCCGCTGGTCAGCACGACGCGCAGTTCGGGCCAGCGGCGGCGTACCGCGGCGGCAAGCTCGATGCCGCTCATGCCGGGCATGACGACGTCCGAGAACAGCAGGTCGAACCGGCCGTTGCGCGCACTGAGCAAGGTCAGCGCCGATTGCGCATCGGTGGCCCAGTGCGCCTTCAATCCCAGTTCGTGCAGCAGGCCCAGCGCGAAGCGCCCCACGGTTTCGTTGTCTTCGACCAGCAGCACGGACATCGGCGTTTCGTCGGCTTCGAGGGCGACGGGCTTATCGACGTTCTCTTCCGGCGCCGCGCCCGCTTTCGCGCAGGGCAGGTACAGGGTGAAGGTCGTGCCCACGCCCATCCTGGTTTCCACGGCGATTTCACCGCCCGATTGCTTGGCGAACCCATAGGCCTGGCTCAAGCCCAGGCCGGTGCCCTTGTTGACGGCCTTGGTGGTGAAGAAGGGCTCGAAGATCCGTTGCAGCGTGGCGGGTTCGATACCGGTGCCGCTGTCGGCCACCGACACGGCGACGAAATCGCCGCTGGCGCCGGCATGGCTGCGGACGGGCGGTATGTGATCGACCTGGCGCGCCGTGATGGTCAGCCTGCCGCCGCGCGGCATGGCGTCGCGGGCATTGATCACCATGTTCAGGATGGCGGTCTCGAACTGGTTGGGGTCCGCCTCGATGGGTCGTATATCCGCCGGCAGGTCCATCTGCAGCTTGACCGGCGCCCCGATGGAGGTGTGGATCATGTGCTCCATGCCGCGCAGCCGGTCCGGCACCTGGAAGACTTCCGGCATCAGCGGCTGCTTGCGGGCGAAGGCCAGCAGCTGCCGCGTCAGCTGGGCGGCCTTGTTGGCCGTGTCAGCGATCGCATTGATATAGCGCAGGCGCCTTTCTTCCGGCAGGGACGGCCGGCGCAGCAGTTCGGCCGACGACCGGATGATGGTCAGCAGGTTGTTGAAGTCGTGCGCCACGCCGCCGGTGATGCGGCCGATGGCTTCCATCTTCTGTGCCTGGTTCAGGGCGTCGCGGCTGCGGTCCAGCGCCAGTTGGGCCTCGCGCCGTTCGGTCACGTCACGGGTGATCTTGGCGAAGCCGATAAAGGTGCCGTTTTCGTCGCGTATCGGGTCCAGCACCACGCTGGCCCAGAAACGCGTACCGTCCTTGCGCATGCGCCAGCCTTCGCCCAGGAAGCGGCCGTCGCGCAAGGCCGTGGCGATGGCGCGCTGCGGTTCGCCGCGTTCGCGGTCTTCCGGCGTGTAGAAGCGCGAGAAATGCTGGCCGATGATTTCGTGCGCCGTGTAGCCCTTGATGGCTTGCGCGCCCGTGTTCCAGTTGGTGACCCGGCCTTCTTCGTCGAGCATGAAGATGGCGTAGTCGCGCACCCCTTGCACCAGCAGGCGGAAGCGTTGTTCGGCGGCGAACAGCGCTTCCTGCGCCCGCTTCTTGTCGCTGATGTCCCGCGTGACCTTGGCATAGCCGACCAGTTCGCCGTTGTCGTCGTACACCGGGTCGATCACGATGCTGGTCCAGAAGCGCGTGCCGTCCTTGCGCACGCGCCAGCCTTCGGATTCGTAGACGCCGGATTCGGCGGCGATGCGCAGCGCCCGCTGCGGCAGGCCGTCGCGGCGGTCTTCTTCGGTGTAGAAGCGGGAAAAATGCTGGCCGATGATCTCGTCGGCGGTATAGCCCTTGAAGCGTTCGGCGCCGGTGTTCCAGTTGACGATGTAGCCGTCCTTGTCGAGCAGATAGATGGCGTAGTCGCGGATGGCGCGGAGCATCAGCTCGATACGGCGTTCGACGGACAGGGACTGCAGGGGCGAACTGGACGGATTCGGGGTGCTCGGGTGATTCATGGCGCTCTCGTGGGCCTGGGCCGCACGGCGTCCCGTGCAGGCCGTGGCCTGGGCCCGTGGGCCGCGCCGGCTGGGCAGGTCGGCATGGCGGCACGGAAACAAAACAGGGTTATGGAGTCTAGCCTCAAAGCACGTAAAAATCAGCGACCAGGTAGAGCAGCAATTGTCACGCCCGATCCCGGGACCGATACAACCCCACCCAGCCCCCCAACCAACCCCATGCCCGGTGGCGTTTCACGGCTGCGTCGCCCGCTCGGCGATGTACTGCCGCAGCCAGCCATGGCCCGGGTCTTCCTGGTGCCGCTCGTGCCAGTACAGCGACACGGACAGGGTGGGCAGCTTCAAGGGAACGTCCAGCAGCACCAGGCGCGCCGAACGCTCCACGGCCTTGGCGACGCTGCGCGGCACCGTACAGATCAGGTCCGATCCGGCCACCACATAGGGGCCGACCAGATAGCTGGACAACGTCGCGGCGACGGTACGCTGGCGCCCCATGGCCCGCAGCATGCGGTCGATGGTGCTGCTGAAAAAGCCCGTGTGCGCGGACAGGTCGATGTGCGGATAACGCAGATAGGCATCCAGGTTCCAGCGCCGCCGCAGGCAGGGGTGATCTTCGCGCACGATGCACACGGCGGGTTCGTCGTACAGGAAGCGCGCGCGCAGGTCCTGCGCCGGTTCGGGAAAATAGCCGGCCAGCAGTTCGACATGGTTGGTATCGAGCATGCTCAGGCCATGCTGCAGGCGGGCCGGGATAACCCGCAGCTGCAGGTGGGGCGCGTCGCGCGCCAGGTCGGGCAGCACGCGCGGCATCAGCGTGAACTGCATGTAATCGGTCGCGTACAGCGAAAACGTGCGGGCCGTGAGCCGCGGGTCGAAGGCTTCGCGCGGCCCGGTGGCGCGCTGCCAGCGGGCCAGCAGCGGCTGGAATTCCAGATGCAGGGCCAGCGCGTGCGGCGTGGCCTGCCAATGGCCGGCTTCCCGCACCAGCAGGGGGTCGTTGAACAGCTTGCGCAAGCGGCTCAGCGCCGCGCTCATGGCCGGCTGGGTGACGCCGACCTGCTCGGCCGCGCGGGAAATCGAGCGGCAGGCCATCAGCGCGTCGAAATGGATGAGCAGGTTGAGGTCCGGGTATTTCATCGGGGCGGCATCATCAACGGCATTGATGCCACTATAAATGGAAATGACTGCCGCCCGCGCGCCGGCAGGCCTAGGATTTCCCTTGCATCACATACGACCCGGACTCCAGCGGACAGCGAGCCGCGCCCGGGCATCCATGGATCAAGGGGAATTGCATATGAAAGCACGCACGCTACGCCGCTGCCGCGGCATGCTGGCCGGCATGGCCATGGCGCTGTCCAGCGCCGCCGCCCTGGCCGCCTGGCCCACCGACAAGGTGGTCCGCATGGTGGTGCCCTTCGCGGCCGGCGGCTCCACCGACCTGATCGCCCGCAAGCTGGCGGAGGGCCTGAGCAAGAACCTCGGCGCCAACGTGATCGTCGAAAACCGTCCGGGCGCGGGCGGCACGGTCGGCACGGACTACGTCGCCCGCCAGCCCGCCGACGGCTACACCATCCTGATGGGGTCGGTCAGCACCCACGGCAGCGCGCCCTGCATCTATCCCAGCCTGCCCTACAACGCGGCCAAGGACTTCACGCCGCTGGCGGTGGTGGCGACCATCCCCAACGTGATCGTGGTCAACAACAGCAAGGTGCCGGCGCAGGACCTGCAATCCTTCGTGGCCCTTGCCAAGAAGGACCCCGGCCGCTACACCTATGCGTCCAACGGCCCGGGCACGTCGAACCACCTGGCCTCGGCCTTCTTCACCAGCGCGGCCGGCATTTCCATGACCCACGTGCCGTATCGGGGGTCGGGTCCCGCGCTGATCGACCTGCTGGGCGGCCAGGTGGACATGATGATGGACGTCATCATGACGTCCTACCCGTACATCAAGGAAGGCAAGCTGCGGCCGCTGGCGGTGACGTCGGCGCAGCGCAGTCCCATGCTGCCCGACGTGCCCACCGTCGCCGAGTCCGGCTACCCCGGCTTCGAGGCCATCGTGTGGTTCGGCATGTTCGCGCCGGCCCACCTGCCCGCCGACATCGCCACGCGCCTGAGCCAGGCCATCGTCAAGGTGCAGAACGGCCCGGAGATGAAGCCCTACCTGGAAAGCACCGGCTCGCAGGTGTCTTCCATCACCGGCGATGCCTTCGCCGCCATGATCAAGGACGACAACGCCAAGTGGTGCAAGGTCGTGCAGCAGGCCAAGATCAAGCTCGACTAGTTCCAGCCATGCGCGGCGCGGGCACCCACTGGTGGCCGCGCCGCGCCAGACAGACTCATTTCAGGAAGACAACGATATGTACCGTATCGGCATAGACGTCGGCGGGACGTTTACCGACTTCACCATGATCGACGAAACCGCCGGGGTGGTGCATTTCCACAAGGTGCCGTCCACCCCCGACGATCCGTCGCGCGCCATCGCCACCGGTATCGCCGGCCTGCTGGAGATGCACGGCGTCGAGCCCGCGCAGGTCTCGCACGTGGGCCACGGCACGACGGTCGCGACCAACCTGATCATCGAGCGCAAGGGCGCGCGGGTCGGCCTGATCACGACGCGCGGCTTTCGCGACGTGCTGGAAATCGGTCGCCAGACCCGCCCGCACCTGTACGACTACGGCGTGGGCAAGCCGCCCGTGGCCGTGCCGCGCCAGTTCCGTATCGAAGTCGGCGAGCGCGTGCAGGCCACCGGCGAGGTACGCGAGCCGCTGGACGAAGCGGCGGTGCGCGACGCGGCGCGCTATTTCAAGGAACAGGGCATCGGCGCCGTCACCATCTGCTTCCTGCATGCCTATCGCAATCCGGTGCACGAACAGCGCGCCCGCGAAATCGTCGCGCAGGAAATGCCGGACGCCTATATCAGCCTGTCCAGCGAAGTGCTGCCCGAATTCCGCGAGTACGAACGCCTGTCGACCACGGTGCTGAACGCCGCCGTCGGCCCGCGCATGGCGGGCTATCTGGAGCGCTTCCTGCAGCGCGTTCGCGAGCTGGGCATCCCGCACGAGCCGCATACGGTGCATTCCAATGGCGGGCTGATGTCCATCGCCAGCGTGCGCCAGTTCCCGGTGCGCACCTGCCTGTCCGGCCCGGCGGCCGGCGTGGTGGGCGCCGCCGCGGTGGGCCGGGTGATCGGCAGTCCCAACCTGGTCACGTTCGACGTCGGCGGCACCAGCACCGACGTATCGCTGATCGTCGACGGCAAGCCGCTGTTCACGTCGCATCGCCACGTCGCGGGCTATCCCGTCAAGACGCCCATGGTCGATATCCACGTCATCGGCGCGGGCGGCGGCAGCATCGCCTGGATGGACGATGCGGGCGCGCTCAAGGTCGGCCCGCACAGCGCCGGCGCGGTGCCCGGCCCCGTGGGCTACGGCCGGGGCGGCGTCGAACCCACCATCACCGACGCCGAGATCGTGCTGCAGCGCCTGAACCCGGTGTCGCTGCTGAACGGCCGCATGCCGGTCCATGCGGAGGCCGCGCGCCAGGTCATCCAGGAAAAGGTGGCGCTGCCGCTGGGACTGGGCATCGAGGACGCCGCCGAAGGCATCCTGCGCATCGCCACGGCCAACATGAGCCGTGCCATCCGCGCCGTCTCCACCGAGCGCGGCTACGACCTGTCGCGCTTCGCCCTGTTCGCCTTCGGCGGCGCGGGACCGTTGCACGCCGTGGAAGTCGCGGAAGAATGCGGCATCCCGCGCGTGATCGTGCCGCAGGAACCGGGCACCATGTGCGCGCGCGGCATCCTGCTCAGCGACATTTCCTTCGACTTCGTGCGCAGCGAGATCGCGCTGGCGAATCCCCAGAACTGGGTTCGCGTGGCGGCCATCTTCGAGTCGCTGCGCCAGCAGGCCGACGAATGGCTGGCGGCGGAAGGCGTGGCGCCGGACCTGCGCGCCGCGCATTGCGCCATCGACGCACGCTACGAAGGGCAAAACTTCGAAGTGCAGGTGCCGCTGGACGACATCGCGGAAAGCGGCTTCCAGGAATTCCTGTCGCGCTTCGCCCAGGCGCATATGCGCGAATACGGTTACGACGTGGACGACCGCGCCATCCAGATCATCAACTGCCGCGTGCAGGCCACCGGGCAGGTCATCAAGGCCCCGCTGTCGCCGCGCACCGTGCGCGGCACGGTGGCCGAAGCGCGCATCGGCGCGCGCGACACCTGGTTCGGCGCCGCCCATGGCTGGCTGGAGGCGCCCGTCTACGACCGCGGCCGCCTGCCCACCGGCGTGTCCTTCCAGGGCCCCGCCCTGGTCGAGGAAATGAGCTCCACCACCGTGATCGGCGTCGACCACCATGCGGTGGTGGACGATTACGGCAACCTCATCATTACCCTGCAAGGCAACGCAAATGGCTGAACCTACCCGCACGGACGATGTGCTGGCCGATCCCATCGGCATGGAAGTCTTCTGCAACCGGCTGCTGTCGATCACGGAAGACATGAACAACACGCTGGTGCGCGCGTCGTTCTCCACCAACATCAAAGAGCGCAAGGACTGCTCGGTGGCGCTGTTCGACGCCCTGGGCCGGCTGGTGGCCCAGGGCACGCAGATCCCCCTGCACCTGGGGTCGCTGAACGGCGCCATGCAGGCCATCCTGGAACGCCATCCCGTCGACACCATCCAGGAAGGCGACATCTTCATCTGCAACGATCCCTACCTGGCCAACGGCAGCCACCTGCCGGACATCAACATCGTCACGCCGGTGTTCTGGGAAGGGACCTTGCGCTTCTTCGCGGCCAACATCGCCCACCATTCCGACGTTGGCGGCCCCGTGCCTGGTTCCATCGCCGGCGGCTTGAATTCCATCTTCGCCGAAGGCATCCGCATCCCGGTCACCCGCATCGCGCGCGCCGGCCAGATGGACGAGGACCTGCTCAACCTGATCTGCGCCAATACACGCGACCCGGAAGAGCGGCTGCTGGACCTGCGCGTGCAGATGGCCACCAACCGGCGCGGCACCGCGGCCATGCAGGGCCTGATCCGGCAGATGGGCCTGCAGGCCGTGCTGGATTCCGTGGACGACGTGATCCGCTACACCCGCCGCCGCCTGCTGAACCGCATCGCCGAGCTCAAACAGGGCAGCTATACCTTCCAGTCCGACCTGGACGACGACGGCCTGGGCGGCGATCCGGTGCGCATCCAGGTGACGTTGACGGTGCACCCGGACCGCCTGCATTTCGATTTCACCGGCTCGGGGCGGCAGGCGCGCGGCGCCATGAACCTGCCCGTGAACGCGCTGCGCGCATCGGTGTACTACGCGGTCAAGGCGCTGCTGGATCCGGAGATCGCGCCCAACGCGGGGCTGTTCGAACCGATCGACATCCATGCGCCGCTGGGCACCATCACCAATCCGGAGCATCCCGCGGCCGTGGGCGCGCGTTCGATCACCGCGCAGAAGGTCGCCGGGGCGATATTCGGCGCCTTCCGCGGCCTGCTGCCGCCGGAAAAAATCATGGCGTCGGGCAACGATTGCTGCCCGGCCATCGTGTTCTCCGGCAAATGGTCGACGCGGCCGGGCCAGTTCGTCTACCTGGAAACGCTGGGCGGCGGCGCGGGCGCGCGCCACGATAGCGACGGCATGGATGCCGTGCACGTGCACATGACCAACACGTCCAACCTGCCGGTGGAAGCCCTGGAAAACGAGTATCCGCTGCTGATGGACGAGTACGCGATGATTCCCGATTCGGGCGGCGCGGGCCGTACGCGGGGAGGCCTGGCCATCGCCAAGCAGATCAGCGCGCTGGTGCCGGGCATCGTGTTTTCCGCGCGTTCGGACAGCCATACCGTCGGCGTGGCGACCGGGGTCGATGGCGGCCTGGAAGGCCGTCGCGCGCGGCTGGTCCGCAATCACGGCACCGACCGGCAGGAAGAGCTGTTCTCCAAGACGGCGAATATCGTGCTGGACGCCGGTGAAAGCGTGCGCATCGAAACGCCCGGGGGCGGCGGCTACGGCGCGCCCGCGCTGCGCACGCCCGAGCGCGTGCGGCGGGATCTGCTGGATGGCAAGATCAGCGAGTCCACGGCGCACGACGTCTATGGGGCGTCCGCCAAGTCCGCCTGAGCCATGGGAGGGCCGGCTGCCTGGTCATGGGAGAGCCGGCGCGTCCCTCCTGCACCTTGCGGCCTGCCTTGCCATCGTGCCCCACCGTGGCCGGCGGCAAGGCGACGGCCTGATGCCCCAGCGGTTGCGACGGGCGCGGCGCGTGCGCTAGCCTGGGCCGATCGGCCGCGGCCAGCGCGGCCCCCCTCTGGAGATCGCCCCATGTCGACCGCTACGCAGGATTCCCCCGTCTGGTTCATCACCGGCTGCTCGACCGGCTTCGGCCGAGCCCTGGCGCAGGCCCTCATCGCGCGCGGCTGGCCGGTGGTGGCGACCGCGCGCAACGCGGCCCGGCTCGACGATCTGGTGCGGCAGGCGCCCGACCGCGTCCTGGCCGTGGCGCTGGACGTGACCGACGGCGCCGCCATCGACGCGGCCGTGCGCGCGGCGCGCGAACGTTTCGGCCGCATCGACGTGCTGGTCAACAATGCGGGCTACGGCTATCAATCCACGGTCGAGGAAGGCGCCGAGGCGGAAATCCGCGAGCAGTTCGACGCCAATGTCTTCGGCCTGTTCGCCATGACCCGCGCGGTGCTTCCCGGCATGCGCGAGCGGCGGCGCGGCCACGTGATCAATATCACCTCCGTCGCGGGTCTCGTGGGCTTCCCCAGCTCGGGCTACTACGCCGCATCCAAGCACGCGGTGGAAGGCTTTTCCGATGCGCTGGCGGCCGAGGTCGGCCCGCTGGGAATACAGGTCACCTGCGTGGAGCCGGGGCCTTTCCGTACCGACTGGGCCGGACGTTCGCTGCGGCAGACGCCGACGCGGATCGCCGACTATGCCGACAGCGCGGCCAGGCGGATGGAGGCCACGCGGCAGAACAGCGGCAAGCAGATCGGCGATCCCGACCGGGCGGCGCAGGCGATGATCCATATCACCGAAATCGACACCGCGCCGCGCCATCTGGTCCTGGGCGCGTTCGGGGTGAAGGCCGTGACGGACAAGCTCAAGGAACGGCTGGCGCAGATCGAGCAGTGGCGGGACGCCGGGCTGGCCGCGGATTTCCCCGCGTAGGCGGAGGTCAGTCGACGATGAACAAGGTGGCGCCGGTTTCGGTGGACGACCGGTGCGCTTCGGCGTTGTCCGCCACCTGATAGCTCATGCCCGGCCGCAAGGTGAAGGTCCGCCCATCTTCGAGTTCGGTATGCAATTCCCCGGACAGGCACAGCAGGATATGCCCCTTGCTGCACCAGTGATCGGCCAGGTATCCCGCCGTATATTCGACCATCCTGACCCGGATATCGCCGAACTGGCGCGTGCGCCACAGCGCCTTGCCGGTCACGCCGGCATGCTCGGTCGTTTCAACGGTCGACCAATCGGTCGTGCCAAAGGGGATGTCGGAAAGCTTCATGGTGGAATGTGGCCCAGGTCCGCGCACGGCGCGCGTGTCTGCGTGCCATTGTAGAGCTGGCAGCCGCGCGGGCCTCATCGCGGCCGCTGGCGTTCGACCAACCTGTAGCGCAGGTCCACCGTTTCCCGCAGGCCATGCATGCGGCCTTGCGCGTCCATGGCCAGCACGAAACACGCGGCGACGAAACTGCACGACGGATCCAGGGCGCGTCCATCCATTCGCGGCAGGCTCGCGCTTCCGCGCCAGGTCAGGAATACGTCCACGCTGTACTCGCCGTTCGCCTCGCGCCGCACACGATATTCCGTGGCGGCGGGTGGAGACGAGGGAAATCGGGCGCGCGCACCGTCCGGCAAGTGCAAGGGCAGGGGTTCCGGCGCCGCCGCCATCGCGGCCATATAAGCGTCCGCGACGCCACCATGCAGGCAATTCAGCAGCGCCCCCATGGCGCTGCCGGCCAGCTCCCGCAAGGCATGCATGGCCGCGCCCATGGTGGCCAGCCTGGCGTCCTTCTCCAGGCGTACGGCAAAGCCCGGGCTGCATATTGTTTCGCCTCGCGCATTCACGCCTTCCACCGCCAGGGCCATGCCGGGACCGTCGATCATGTCGCGTGCGAAACGTTCGTCCACCAGGAACCAGGTGGGCGTGCCATCGCCGGCATATAACTGGATCGAGCGGGCGTCCTGCCCGTGGTCACCGCCACCGCCGTCGTGCCCGAACGCCGCATGCAATCGCGCTTCCAGCGCCGCATGCATCGCGCGGCTGACACAGGGTCGTGCGATGCGGTCCTGCGCGTCCCACTCCACGCCATATTCGCCTGCCAGCACCGCGCGCAGGGCAGGTGCGTCGATGCCGGCGTCCGCGGTCGGCCCGACATCGCCCGGCCCGCCACCGCCCGACTCGTCCTTGCCCTGGACGGCGTCATGCAGATGGTTGCAAAGCCTGCCCGCGATGGTCAGCCGCGCGGCGCAGCGATCCAGCCGTACCGCCTCGTCGCGCGGCTGGCGGGAGATCCAGTCCGCCAGCGCGAACAGGGGTTCGAGCAAGGTCTCGCCCTCGATCCCGGATCGCGCCACCGCCTGGCGCGCGGCCGCGTCGGGCCAGGCGGGATGCGTGCGTGCGATGCGCGCCACCGCCTGTCTCACGATGCCGGCGGTCAGCGCATCGTTCGCGTCCGCGGAAGACTCCGCCCCCATCGCCAGCCGGCGCTCGTTCAACCGCACCAGGATGTCGGCCAGGTCGCGCAGTCGCGCATGGGTATCGACGATGCTGCTGCCCGCCCGCGGTTCCGCGGCGTCGGCCAGGTCCGCCGGATCCTGAAGCGCCAGCGTCGCCAGCAACGCATCCATCGCCTGATCCGCGCGCGCGGGTATCCCCGACCGCAGCGCGATGGCCGCCTTCAATGCATCCTTGCCCGGCAGCGTGCCGTAGCCCGACAGGATGGGCACCGCCTGCCGCAGCTGGCCCAGTTCCGCGTCCGAGAGCCCGCGCAGCGCGCTGACGCCGTCGTCGCGGGATCCATCCGGCAGCATGGCGCGCACGCGCGCCAGCACGTGGCGCAGCGAGTCTTCCAGCGCCGGCGGTATCGCGAGGTTGAAGGCCTCCAGGGTCGCGTCGAGTTCACGCAGTGCGCCCGCCAGCGCGCCCAGCCGGTGGATTGCCACGGTCCGGTCGCTCAACGCGACGGCATCGTGCAGCGCGGCCAGCGCGGCATGCGCGGATCGCATGTCGGCCGCGAGCATGTCCGCTTGCACGGAATCGATCAGCGCGGTGACCGACGCATCCGAGGCCCTCGCGCCGCTGGCGACGGCCAGTGACGACTTGATGGACGACAGTTCGCGCGCCGGCAATGCCCGCAGGCCCTGGCCGCGCCAGGTTTCGGGCAAGTGGCGCAGTACCTGCAGCAATACGTCCGTGCGTACGTTGGCGCGCAGCAGGTTGGCGTTGTGCAGCTTGCCGGTCAGCACGATGGCGGCATTGTCCAGTTGCGTGTACACGGACCGCATGGCGTCGCCCAGGCGGCCGGGATCGACGACGCGTTCGACCATGCGCGCGGTGCGCGCGGCCACCACGCGCTTGCGGCCGTCGAGTTGCAATTGCAGGGCGTCGCGCCAGCTCGCGAGCGCACTGCCTTCGCATGCCTGGATGAAGGCGAGCGCCGCTCGCATCCGCGGCGCGTCGGCGCCGTGGCGCTCGTCCCGCGCCGACAGGTCGGGCCAGGCCTGCGCGGCGAGCTGCCCCAGTTCATCGTCCGACAGCAGGTCCAGCGTGTACGACAGGATGCGCGCGGGCGACCGCGAGGCCGACGACAGCCAGAGCCCTATCCCGTGCAGCTGTTCCAGCGTGGCCCGCACCTTGTCGGCGGCGTCCTCGGTTTGTTCCTGTATGACCAGCAGTCGTCCGAGCAGGGGCGTGGCCATGCGCTCGGCCAGCGTGTCGGCCACCGCCTGCTCCAGCGCATCCAGCAGGTGGTTGGCGATGCCGCGCAGCCTGCCGTTCTGGCGTTCGGCCAGCGCGCGCGTCACCGGCCGTGGCGCGTTCAGATCGTTGTACAGCTGGGAGAGTTCTTCGGGCTGCTCGATTGTGGAAAGGCAGCGACGCAGTATCGCCATCACCACGGTCTGCGCGAGCTCGTGTCCTTGCGGCAGGGCGGCCACGCAGGCCGCGCCCAGCAGCCGGGCGCCGTGCCCGGGCCGCAGGTCGTCGATCTCGCGCCGCTTCCATTGGTCGATGAAGCGGTGCATGGACACGGCGAGCCGCGCTTCCGCGCGCTCCGTCCGCATGGCGGCGCGATGCGTCTTGCTGGCCAGGAAGTACCGGATGGTGTAGCTCAGCACGCCGTCGGCGGGGCGTGTCGGGCCGGGGCGGCATGCCTGCGATGCGCGCCGCCGTCCGTTCGCACGGACGCTTGCCGGCAGGGTTGCGGCATGGCGGGCGGTGTCGGGTGGCGTGAATTGCGAGGGGCGGTCGGGCAGCGTGCGGCTGCAGCCTGGCAAGGACATGGATGCTGCTCCGCTTGGGCGACGTGGGTGGGTGTCGCCGGGCTGGCGCGTGTTCCGGTGCATGTTCCGGAACATGCACCAGGTTCCCCGCAGGCGGCGTGGCGCCTGATTAATGCGCGTCGGCCGACGGCGCCTTGGGCGGCTGCACCTTGCGCATCAATGGCACCAGGGCGGTGGCGAAGACGAAGCAGGCCATGATGACCAGGAAGGCATCGGAATAGGCCAGCGTCTGCGCCTCCCGGTACGCCAGCGACCACAGGCGGCTCAGCCCCGCCGTCACCGGGTCGACCGCCCAGTCCGCCGCCTGCGCCGTCATGCGCGCCAGGGCCTCGTTCATGGCTTCATTGGTCGTGTTCAGATGCTCGGCCATGCGATAGAAGTGCAGGTTGGTGCGGTCGTTCAATATCGTCGCGCACACGGCGATGCCGATCGCGCCGCCCAGGTTGCGCATCAGGTTGAACAATCCCGAGGCCAGCTTCAACCGCGCGGGCGGCAGGCTGCCCAGCGTCAGCGTGACCGTCGGCGCGACCGCGAACTGCTGCGCCATGCCGCGAAACGCCTGCGGCAGCAGCAGTTCGGCGGAGCCCCAGTCATGGGTGATGGGCACGAAATTCCACATCGAAAACGCGAAGCAGGCCAATCCCGCCATCAGCAGCCAACGCAGGTCGACGCGGTTGGCCAGCATCGTGTACAGCGGGATGGACATGATCTGGAACGCGCCGGTCGAGAAGATGGCCGTGCCGATCTGCAGCGCGCTGTAGCCGCGCACGTGGCCCAGGAACAGCGGCGTCAGGTAGATGGTGGCGAAGATGCCCACGCCGGTGGTGAATGAGAACACGCACCCCAGGGCGAAATTGCGGTCCTTGAGCGCCCGCAGGTCGACGATGGGCTGCGCATAGGTCAGCGTGCGCCAAATGAACGCGATGCCGGCCACCCCGGAGATCCAGGCCGTGGTCAGGATGGTCGGGTCGTCCAGCCAGTCCCAGCGCGGGCCTTCTTCCAGCGTGTATTCCAGGCAGCCCAGGGACAGCGCCAGCAGCACCATGCCGATATAGTCGGCGCCGCGCAGCAGCGACGGCTCCGGCCGGTCGATGCGCACGAACAGCGGCACCATGACGGTCACGAAGATGCCCGGCACCAGGTTCACGAAGAACAGCCAGTGCCACGAATAGTTGTCCGTGATCCAGCCGCCCACGGTCGGTCCCAGCGTCGGCGCCAGCGAGGCCAGCGCGCCGACCGTGGCGGCCGCCAGCACGCGCTGCGGCCCGGCGAAGAACGCGAACGCGGTGGTGAACACCAGCGGGATCATTGATCCGCCCAGGAAGCCCTGCAGGGCCCGGAACGCGATCATGCTCTGGATGTTCCAGGCCCAGCCGCACAGCAGGCTGGCCACCGTGAAGCCCGCGGCCGACGCCGCGAACAGCCAGCGCGTCGACATGACGCGCGCCAGCCAGCCGGACAGCGGGATGACGATGATCTCGGCGATCAGGTAGGCGGTCTGGACCCACACCGTTTCGTCGACGCCCGCCGACAGGCCGCCGCCGATGTCCTTCAACGATGCCGATACGATCTGGATGTCCAGCAGCGCGATGAACATGCCCGCGCACATGGTCGAAAAGGCGAAGACCTTCTCGGCGACGGACATGTCGGCGGGCGAGCGCAGCGCCCCGGCGGCGTTCACGGCTGCGTCCGTTCGTCGACTTCCGCCCGCACCGACAATCCCGGCCGCAGCAGGCCGAGTCGCGCGTCCGCGTCATCCAGCACGATGCGCACGGGCACGCGCTGCACGATCTTGGTGAAGTTGCCCGTGGCGTTCTCTGGCGGCAGGACGCTGAACTGGGCGCCCGTGGCCGGCGCCAGGCTGGCGACCTTGCCATGGAAGACGCGGTCAGGCACGACGTCGGCCACGATGCTGACGCGCTGCCCCGGCGCCATGCGCGCCAGCTGGCTCTCCTTGAAGTTCGCATCCACCCAAAGCCCGTTGGCCGGCACCAGCGACAGCAGCTGCGTACCGGCCGGCGCATAGGCGCCCTGGCGGGCGCGGCGATTTCCCACGGTGCCGTCCACGGGCGCGCGCACCTCGGTATAGCCCAGGTTCAGGCGGGCTTGCTCGCGGTCCGCCATGGCCTGCGCCAATGCGGCGCGCGCCTGGCCCTTGCGCGTGTCGATGACGTCCAGTTCGCGCTGCGCGGCGACCAGCGCGGCCTCGGCCTTCTGCTGGTTGGCCGCCGCCTGCTTGTAGTCGGCGTCCGCCTTCTGCCAGCTCTGCACCGACGCCGCCGCGCTGTTCGACAGGGTCTTGTAGCGGGCCTGGTCCTGGCGCGTGCGCACCGTTTCGGCCGCGGCGGCGGCGACGCCGGCGCGCGCCTGCAGGATCATGGCTTCCTGCAGGTGGCGATTGGCGTCCAGGTTGGCCAGCAGCGCCTGTTCGGCCGCCACGTTGCCCTCGGCTTTTTCCAGGGCCGCCCGATAGTCCCGATCGTCCAGCCTGACCAGCAGGTCGCCGGCGTGCACGGACTGGTTGTCGCCCGCCGCCACCTGGGCGATATACCCCGGCACCTTGGTGCCCATCACGGTGATGTCGCCGCCCACGTAGGCGTCGTCGGTTTCCTGGATATAGCGGCCTTCGGTCCACCAGTGGTAGCCGTACCAGGCGGCGACCACCACCGCCAGCAGGCCCACGGCCAGATAGAGACCCCGGCGGCCGCCCTTGCGGGCAGCGGACGGGGCGGAAACGGGGGCAACAGGAGGCGCGGCCGCGCTGGCGGTGGAGGACATGACGATCTCTGGGTAACTTGCGGCGTGTCGGGACGTGGTGCGATGGGGTGCGATGGATTCCGGCGGGTCTTCTCAGGTGGCGATCCGGTCGACGAAGCCGTCCGGATCGAAACGTTCGTCCGGCGTCAGGCCCTGGCGCTTGCGCGCCGCGAACTCCATCCGGTAGCGCGCGCGCGGCGTGGCGGCCGGTCCAGGCACCACGACGTAGTCGTCAGGACCCAGGACGCGGCCATTCGAGCTATCGACCAGCCGCTGTTCCACCGGCGCGCCGGTGTCCCGCGCGACCAGCATCATTGCCGGCCCCTCCGGCGAAAAGTGCCGTGTGCCCCAGGCCATCATGGCCACCATCACCGGCCGGAAGTCGTAGGCGATTGCGGTCGGCACGTATTCGTAGCGGGTCGGGTGCTGGCTATACGGCCGTTTTTCCAGGAGCCCGGCGCCGACCAGCTCTTCCAGGCGCCGCGTCAGGATGTTCGGCGCGATATCCAGGCTCTTGCGGAATTCGTCGAAGCGCGTCATGCCCTGGAAGGCGTCGCGCAGGATCAGCATGGTCCACCGCTCGCCGACCCGGGCCAGGCTGCGGGCGATGGGGCAGGGAACGGAAGCGAAATCGGTCGGCTGCATGGGGGCCTCACTTTCAAAGTGAAAGTGATAATAGGCTAGTAACTTGCAGTTTGCAAGTTACTTCGAGGGTCCGGGCCCTATTCGATTCGGGCCCTGCACGATCCAGGCCCTGCACGATCCAGGCCCTGGCGCGGCCCGGGCCATGGCGGCGGCCCAGGCCCAAGTCGTGACCCTCACGCCACCGCGGGCAGCCGCGCGCGGCGCTAGTCGCGGAAGTTCTGGAACTGCAGGGGCAGGTCGACGTCCGTCTTGCGCAGCAGCGCGATCGCCGTCTGCAGGTCATCGCGCTTCTTGCCCGTGACCCGCAGCTTGTCGCCGTTGATCTGGGTTTCCACCTTCAGCTTGGCGTCCTTGATGGCGGCGATCAGCTTCTTGGCGATGGGCTGTTCTATGCCCTGCTTGATGGTGACTTTCTGGCGCGCCCCGCCCAGGTTCACCAACGGATCGGCGGCGTCCATGCTGCGCGGATCGATGCCGCGCGAGGTCAGGCGGCCGCGCAGGATGTCCAGCATCTGCTTGAGCTGGAAGGCCGACGGCGCCGTCTGGGTGACGACGTACTCTTCGAGCTCGAACTTGGCGTCCGTGCCCTTGAAGTCGAAGCGCGTGGCCAGCTCCCGGTTGGCCTGGTCGACGGCATTGCTCAACTCGTGCTTGTCCACTTCGGAAACGACGTCGAAAGAAGGCATGATGGGATCCTCTGTAGATAATCGGGGCGATTTTCCCACGGCCGACGGGGCTGCGGAAAGCCGCTATGCTATGGAGCCACCACGACGCCTCCACCGAAACCGCCCATGAGCGCCCGCGAGCACGCCGCAACCGCCAGTCCCGCCAGCCATGTCACGGCGCGCCAGCGCGCGCAGCGCGCGATCGCCATGGTGGAGGCCGCCAAGGGCGTGGGCGCGCTGGCCGCCAGCATCGGCCTGCTGAGCCTGCTGCACCACGACCTGCGCCATATCGTCATCGTACTGATCGGGCATTTCAACCTGAATCCCGACGCGCGCTATCCCAGCGAGCTGCTGCACTACGCCTCGATCCTGCAGGACACCAGCCTGCGCACGCTGGTGGGGCTGGCCGGCGGCTACGTCACCCTGCGCCTGATAGAAGCCTATGGATTGTGGCGCGATCGCGCCTGGGGCGAGTGGCTGGGCGCGCTGTCCGGCGCCATCTACATTCCCCTGGAAGTCCGCCACCTGCTGCACCGGCCCAGCGTGCTGGCGGCCGGCGTGCTGCTGTTCAACATCGCCATCGTCGCTTTCCTGGCGTGGCAGCTGTGGCACCGGCGTCAGTCGCAGCGCGCCGCGCACGCCTGACGCGGCGGATCAGTGCGCCGGTCCGCGCACCGTCACGCGCTGGCCCCATTCCATCGCCGTCTTCACCACCATGGTCAGCAGCGCCATGCAGGCCAGCAGTGCCGCCGCCGTGAACGCCCCCACCGTCTTGTAATCGTCGTTCAACTGCTCGATCAGCAGGGGTAGCGTCACCGTCTTGCCGCGGATCGCGCCCGACACCACCGAAACCGCGCCGAACTCGCCCACCGCGCGCGCGTTGGTGATGATGGTGCCGTAGAGCAATGCCCATTTGATGTTCGGCAACGTGATGCGGCGGAATATCTGCCATCCGCTGGCGCCCAGCGTCAGGGCGGCGTATTCCTCGTCCGAACCCTGCGCCTGCATCAGCGGGATCAGGATGCGCGCCACGAAAGGCGACGTAACGAAAATCGTGACCATCACGATGCCGGGCCAGGCGAACATCAGCTGGATATCGTGCCGGCCCAGCCATCCCCCCACCGCGCTTTCCATACCGTAGACGACCAGATAGCACAGGCCCGCCACCACCGGCGACGTCGCGTACGGGATGTCCACCAGGGTGGTCAGTATCTGCTTGCCGCGGAAATCGTAGCGGGTCACGCACCAGGCCAGCAGGATGCCGAAGACCACATTGATCGGCACGGTCAGCACAGCCGCCAGCAGTGTCAGCCCGATCGCGTGGCGCATTTCCTCGTCGCGCAGGTTGTCGAACAGCGCGTGCCAGCCGGCCGACAGCGCCTGCTGGAAAATCAGCGCGAGCGGCAGCACCAGCAGCATGGTGGCGCCGGCGACGCCGATGGCGATCAGCGCCCACTGGCGCCAGTTGCTTGGGGTTTTACGCATGGGATGCCGTGCGCCTCCTTATCCTCTGCCTGGCCGCTGCCAGGGCAGCAGACGGCCCTGCAGCACGTGCAGGCCGAACAGCATCAGCAGCGACGCGGCCAGCACCACGGTGGCGATCGCCGACGCCGACGGATAGTCGAATTCCGATACCCGTACGAAGATCATCAGCGAGGTGATTTCGGTCTTGAAGGGAATGTTGCCCGCGATCATCACCACCGCCCCGAACTCGCCCAGGCTGCGGATGAACGCCTGCGACGCGCCGGTGAACAGCGCCGGGGTCAGGGCGGGCAGCAACACGCGCCACAGCGTCTGCCGGTCGTTGGCGCCCAGGGTGTGCGCGGCCTCTTCGTATTCCGGGCCGATCTCTTCCAGCACCGGCTGCACCGAGCGCACCACGAAAGGCAGGCTGGTGAAGATCATCGCCGACACCAGGCCCGGAAAGGCATACGAAATCTTGATCCCCGCCTGGGCGAAGCCGCTGCCTATCCAGCCGTTCGGCCCCAGCAGCACCGATAGCGTCAGCCCCGCCACGGCGGTCGGCAGCGCGAAAGGCAGGTCCACCAGGGAATCCAGGAACAGCCGGCCCGGAAACCGGTAGCGCACCAGGATCCAGGCCAGCAGCAGGCCGAACACCACCACGATGACCGTCGACAGCAGCGCGCCCAGCAACGTGACGCGGTAACTGGCCAGCACGCGCGGGTCGGTGATAGCCTGCCAGTACTGGGACGCCGTCATATCGCTGGTATAGGCCAGCAGCGCGGCGATGGGAAACAGGATCACCAGCGAGATGAACAGGCTGCTGACGCCGAAGCTCAGTCCGAAGCCTGGCAGCGTGGGTTGTTGTTTGAAGAAGCTCGCCATACCTGTCTGGGGAAAGCCGAACGGTCGCGCCGGCCGGGCCCGCCAACGCAAAGGCCCGCGCGGCGGCGGGCCAGTCTACACCATGTTCCGCGGCCGCCGGGATGGCGGCCGGCCGCGGGGCGCGATCAGGATTTGCCGGCCAGCAGCTGGTCCAGCACGCCGCCGTTCTTGAAATGCTTGTCCTGGATGTCGTCCCAGCTGCCCAGCTTCTGCGGATCCAGCAGCTCGACCTTGGGATAGCGGCTGGCGTTGGCCTTGATCACTTCGGGATCGCGGACGCGATAGTTGAAGCTGGCCAGCAGGCTCTGGATTTCCGGCGAATACTGGTACTGCAGGTAGGCTTCGGCCAGCTTGCGCGTGCCCTTGGCATCGACCACCTTGTCCACCACCGCCACCGGGAACTCGGCCAGCACGCTGACCGGCGGCACCACGACTTCCAGGCCCAGCGGCTTGAACTCGTCGCTGGCGGCGATATTCCGCACCTCGGATTCGAAGGTCAGCACCGCGTCGCCCTGGTTGTTCTGGGCGAAGGCCACCGTGGCGCCGCGCCCGCCGGTGGGGAAGCTTTCCACGTTGTGCAGCAGCTTGCCGACGAAGGCGCGCGTCTTGGCCTCGTCGCCGTTGAACTTCTGCTGCGCGTACAGCCACGCCGCCAGATAGGTGTAGCGGGCGTTGCCCGAGGTCTTGGGATTGGGGAACACCACCTTGACGTCGTCGCGCACCAGGTCGTCCCAGCTCTGGATGTGCTTGGGATTGCCCTTGCGGACCAGGAAGGCGATGGTGCTGTAGTAAGGCGAGCTGTTGCCCGGGTATTTCTTCTGCCAGTCCTTGGCGACCAGGCCGCGCTTGGCCAGGATGTCCACGTCCGGCACCTGGTTGAAGGTCACCGTGTCGGCCTTCAGGCCCTGCAGGATGGCCTGCGCCTGGCGCGACGTGCCGCCGAAGGATTGCTCCACCGTGATCGTTTCGCCGGTTTTCTCTTTCCAGTACGCGATGAACTTGGGATTGATCGCGGTGAAGAGTTCCCGCGCGACGTCGTACGAGGAATTCAGCAGGGTCTGGGCCGAAGCGGCGCTCGCACCCAGCAGCAGGGCGGCGGCGATCGACGTGGCGATTAGGCGCTTGATCAAGTAAGGCTCCACGGGAAAACGGTGGCGTTCGAGATGAACGGCCGACGCATCATGCCAAGGGGGCTTATTTGCTCAAACGACTTAATTCTGTTTTATATATTCTTATTGGTTATAAAGAAGCCGTCTGCGCCCTCAGGGCGCATCGTGAGGGATCGCGCCGGGCGGCAGGTGCGCGCGGATCAGCGAACCCGCCACCGAGTCGGTCGGCGGAATATCGGGCAGCCGTTCACCCGGCCCATACCATTGGGCGTCGACGATTTCCTGGCCGTCCACGCGTATGTCACCCCCGTCGTACTCGGCCGTGAACGCCAGCATCAGCGAATGCGGGAAGGGCCAGGACTGGCTCTTGAAGTACTTCAGGTCCCGTACGCGCAGGCCGACTTCTTCCTCGACTTCCCGGTGCACGGTGGCTTCCAGCGATTCGCCGGCTTCGACGAAGCCCGCCAGCGCGCTGTAGCGGCCGGCCACGAAATTGGCATTGCGCGCCAGCAGGATGCTGTCGCCCTTGCGGATCAGCACCATCATGGCGGGCGAAATGCGCGGGTAGGCCGACAGGCCGCAGTTCGGGCAGCGCATGCAGAACTCATGGGCCACGCGCACCGTCGGCGTGCCGCAGTGGCCGCAAAACCGGTGGGTCCGCGCCCATTCGGCGATCTGGAACGCCCGTCCGGCCACCGCCGCGACGTCCTCGCCCAATACCGGGAACATTTCGCGCAGCCGCTTGAAGACATAGCCGGCCGGCGCCGCCGCGTCGCGCGCCAGGGCCGCGCTGACACAGGCCTGGCCCAGGTGCTCGCCCATGGCCTGCCACTGGATGTCCGCCGCCCAGTCGTGACCGTGCAGATCGTCCCCTGGCAGCGCCAGGTCGTCGGCGCGCACCAGGAGCTCGCTGCCGCGGAAGACGAACACCCGTCCGGCGGGCGTGACGACCATCGCGGCGTTGTCGGAAGAGGAGATTGCGGAGTGATCGGCCATGGCGGTTGCCCGGGTTCAGCCCGCGGCCAGGGCCTTTTCGATCTCGGCGTGGAATTCCTTGGGATCGTACTCGCCCAGATAGCGCTTGATGATCCTGCCCTGCTTGTCGATCAGGAAAGCGGTCGGGGTCAGCCGCACGTCGCCGAAGGCCTGCGCCGCCTTGCCCTGCGTGTCCAGCGCCACCGTGAAGGGCAGCTTGCGGGTCTGGGTGTAGTTCAGCACGTAGTTGGGCGGGTCGTATTGCATGGCGACCGCCACCGTCTGGAAGCCCTTGGGCGAATAGCGGTTGTAGTCGGCGATCGTGTCGGGCATCTGCTTGATACAGGTGACGCAGTCGGTCGCCCAGAACTTGACCAGCACGACCTTGCCGCGCAGATCCTGCATCGACACCTTGCCGCCGTCGATGGACGCGAAGGTGACGTCCGGCGCGGCCTGCGCCGGGCGCAGCACGAACCAGCCCGCGATGCCCGCAAGCACCACCACCATGACCGCGACAACGAGCTTTTTCATCCGAATTTCCCTAGAGCTAAGGCCCACCTGCACCGGATCTACCGGATCGGCATCGCCTGGGCGCCGCCGCCGGCCGGGGCGGACGACGTCTCCGCCGCGCCATTGCCGGTCTCGATCGGCGCGCGCTGCGCTCCGGTATCCGCGGGCGCCGGCGCGTTTCCGCTGGAACCGCCCGACAAGCGCACCGCGTCCTCGCGGCTGATGATGTCGAACAGTTTAACCACCTTGGCCACCCCGCTGACGCCGGCCGCGGCGTTGGCCGCATATTCTCCTTCGGCCTGGGTTACTTTCCCCTGAAGATAGACCACGCTCTTGTCGACGGTGATCGAAATCGACCCGGAAGGCACGTACCTGGTATTGATCAACTCGGTGCGGACCTTGGACGCCAGCCAGGTGTCGTTGGACCGGACGCTGAAGCTGGCGGCCGGACCGACGGTCAGCTGGTTCACCACTTTCCTGACCTTTTCCACCCGGGCCAACTGGGTGGCCTCGGCCTTGATCGCGTCGTTGGGCACTTCGCCCGTCAGCAGCACGACGCCTTCGTAGGTACTGGCGTTCACGCGCGCGGCATCGCCGGCTTTCTCGGAAATATTGTGTTCGGCCTTGAGGCTGATGCTCTGGTCGTCCAGCTGCGTACCCGAGGTGCGGCGGTCCGTCGCCACCACGGCGCCGCCGGCGGCGGCCGCGCCCACCACCACCGGCGCGCAGGCCGTCAGAGTGAGGACGGACGCGGTCAGCGCGGCGGCCAGGGCGATGGCGGGGAATCGGGGCTTGAGTGTCATTCGGTGTCTCCCAGCAGTAAGGCATCGATACCGTCGCACAGGGCATGCAGCAGCACGATGTGCGCTTCCTGGATACGCATGGTGCGATCGTTCGGCACGCACAGATGGACGTCGTGCGCCGTCATGAGTTCCCCGGTGACGCCGCCTTCCTTGCCGGTCAGCGCGATCACGTGCATGTCGCGTTGCTGCGCGGCCTGGACGGCCCGCACCACATTGGGCGAATTGCCGCTCGTGGTGATCGCCAGCAGGACGTCGCCCGGCTGGCCCAGCGCATTGACCTGGCGTTCGAAAACGTCGTCGAAGCCGTAGTCGTTGCCCACGGCGGTCAGGATGGATGTGTCGGTATTCAACGCCAGGGCCGCCAGCGGCAGCCGCTCGCGTTCGAAGCGGCCGACCAGCTCGGCGACGAAGTGCTGCGCGTCGGCGGCCGAGCCGCCATTGCCGCAGGCCAGCACCTTGCCGTTGTTCGTCAGGGCGTGGAACAGCACGTCCACGGCCACGCCCAGCGTATCGGCCAGCACGTCGCGGCTGGCCTGGAGTGTGGCGATCGCATTATTGAAGTGCGACACCATGCGAGTCGTCATATCGATCATGGCGCGGATTATCTCATGGCGACATCGAAGGCGTGCCGCAGCCAGCAGGGCGTTTCGCCATCGAAGGCGACCACGTCGAAACGCACCGCCGGCGGGCGGCCGCCCCAGTGGCGCGCCGCCAGGGCCGGCAGCAGGCAGCAGGCCGCGCGGATCAGCCGCGCCTGCTTGTCCGGTCCCACGCTGGCGGCCGCGCCGCCGTAGTTGGGGTCGCCGCGCGCCCGCACTTCCACCAGCACCAGGGTGTCGACGTCGCGCAGCGCCAGGTCGATTTCGCCGGCGCGGCAGCGCAGATTGCGCGCCAGCGGGCGCAGGCCGGCCTGCCTGAGCAATGCCAGCGCCTGGTCTTCGTAACGGCTGCCGATCCGCTGCGTGGGCGACAGCCGGCCCGGCACGCCGCCGGGCGGGTCCGATCCGCCCGGCCCACCCGATCCACCCGGCCTATCCGGATCGCCCGGTCCGGCCGATTCCGCCGACCCATGTCCGTCGAGCCACGTCACCTCGATGGCGGCGCCCTTGTTCGCGGGGCGTTGCGCCCGCGCCCGGCGGCGCCGGCGCAGCCGCAGCGCCTGGGCGCGGCGGGCCGATTCGAACAGCGGGTCGGGGATGTCCTGGGCCATAAGCCACTACACTGGCAGCGTCAGCCAGGTATTTCTCCCGTAATGAACGAAACTGTCACCCAGCCGGCAGGCGCCGATGCCTGGCGCCGCGTCGCCGAACGCGTCGCCGGCCAGCAATGGCCGGCCGCCACCCTGTACGTCGTGGCCACGCCCATCGGCAATCTCGGCGATCTCGGCCTGCGCGCCTGGGAAGCGCTGGTCCGCGCCGACGTCATCGCGGCCGAGGACACCCGCGAAAGCCGCACTTTGATGGACGCCTGGGGGATCGGCACCCCGCTGATGGCCGCCCATCGCCACAACGAGGCGGCGGCCGCGCAGGCCATCTGCGAGCGGCTGGCGCAGGGCCAGCGCGTCGCCCTGGTGTCGGATGCCGGCGCGCCCGCCGTCAGCGATCCGGGCGCGCGCATCGTGCGCGCCGTCCGGCAGGCCGGCCATGCCGTCGTGCCCATCCCCGGCCCCAGCGCCGTCATCGCGGCCCTGATGGCCAGCGGCGTGACCTCCGATGAAAATCCCGCTTTCGTGTTCGCCGGTTTTCCGCCGGCCAAATCGGCCGCGCGCCAGCGCTGGCTCGCGCAATGGGGCGGCGTGCCCGCGCCGGTGGTGATGTTCGAATCGCCGCACCGCGTGGCCGCCACGCTGGCCGATATGCTCGCCACCCTGGGCCCGGAGCGGGAAGTCACGGTGGCCCGCGAACTGACCAAGCGCTTCGAGGAAATCGCCACCATGGCGCTGGACCAGGCCGGCGACTGGCTGCGGGCGCAGCCGCACCGGGGCCAGGGCGAATTCGTGCTGATCGCGCACGCCGCGCCGGCGCCGGATGCCGACGCGGCCCTGGTCGATCCCGCCACCGACACGCTGCTGGACGCGCTGCTGGAGTCCGTCTCGGTGCGCGACGCCGCCCGCATCGCCGCGCGCGTCAGCGGTTTGCCGCGCGATGTCCTCTACGCCCGGGCGCTGGCGCGCAAGCCGGCGTAAAGGCGGCATGAGAACGGCGTGAGAACGTCATGAGAACGGCATGACCCCGGCGGCCGTCACCCGTATCGTCGACACCCCCCTTGGCCCGATGCTGCTGCAGGCGGAAGGCAGCGCCCTGACCGGCGCATGGTTCGTCGGCCAGCGCGACTGTCCCGCCGTCCCCGCTGGCCTCGCCGAACCACCGGCCAATGCCCTGGCGGCGGGTGATGGCCGTGGCGTGGCGGCCGCGCTTGCGCGCTCCGAATCCGGCCGCGCAAGCGGCGCGTCTTCCGTCCTGGATCACGCAGCGCGCGAGCTCGCCGACTATTTCGCCGGCCGCCGGCGCGAGTTTTCGCTGCCGCTGGCGCCGCGCGGCACGCCCTTCCAGCGCCGCGTCTGGGATGCCCTGCGGGATATCGGTTTCGGTGAATTGGAAAGCTATGGCGACCTGTCGATGCGCTGCGCGCAGTCCGCCGCCGTGCGCGCCGTCGCGCAAGCCGTCGGCCGCAATCCCATCTCCATCTTCATTCCCTGCCATCGGGTCATCGGCGGCAAAGGCGCGTTGACCGGCTTCGGTGGCGGGTTGCCCCGGAAGCAGGCCTTGCTGAAGCTGGAAGGGCATCTCTACGCCAGCGCCACGCCGGATGCGAAGCGCATCACCGCGGATCCGCGCCAGGGCTTGCTCTGGTAGCCGAGCCGGCTGAGCCACGACCCGGCGGCTGATGAGCGCCGGCCGCACCTAGCCGGCCGCGCCTGGCCGGCCGCACCTGGCCGACCGCACCTGGCCGGCCGGCTATCGCGTGGCGATCGTCGGCGAAATCCCCGTGCTGCTGGATACCGTCGGCACCGCCGACATCGCCGCATTGCGGTCGGCGTAAGGCCCGACCCGCACGCGGTACAGCTGCCCGGCCTGTTCCACCGTCGCCGGCGGCAGGCCCGCGGCCGTGAGCGGTCCGTTCACGCGCGCCGCCAGCGACTGCGCGTTCGCCGGCTGGCTGAACGCCCCCAGCTGCAGATAAACCGAACCCGAGCCCGCCGGCCCCTGCGCGGCGGCAGGCGAGGCGATCACCGGCGCCGCCGCCGTGGCCGCGGGCGGCAAGGGCGTGGGGCCGCTGGCCACGCCGCCACGACCCGGCGGCAGGCCGTTCATCGCGGTCCCGCCCACCGGCGCCGAGGGCGCCGACGGCAAGGGCATCGCCGTGGGCGTTTCGCCAGCCGACAGCACGACCGGGACCGGCACGGAGACGTCGGAGCCCGTCAGGGCGCCCGGCTCCGCGCCACCTCCCGCCGTCGAGCCAGCGCCACCGGCCACGCCCGCGCCCGCGCCACCCACCGCCACGGCGGCCGCCGCGCCCGCGCGCCGGCCGCTTTCACGCTCCGCCACCATGCGCCGCACTTCGTCCGGCAGTATCCGTTGCACCGTGACCTCGCCGCTGCCCGGTCCGATGATCCCCAGCTTGTAGGCCGCGACATAGGAAAGATCCATGATGCGGTTGTCATGGAACGGCCCCCGGTCGTTGACGCGCACGATGATGGTCTTCCCATTGATCGCGCTCGTCACGCGCGCATAGCTGGGAATCGGCAGCGTGGGGTGGGCCGCCGTCATGGCGTACATATCGTAGGGCTCGCCTATCGACGTCGAATTGCCGTGGAACTTCTTGCCATACCAGGATGCGATGCCGCGCTGCGTGTACGGCTGATCGCCCGTCATGGGCACATACCGCTTGCCGAACACCACGTAAGGCTTGTTGGCGCCGCTCGCCAGCGGTTCGATGCGCGGCTCGGCGTCCGGGACCGCGGCCAGATTGCCGGGCGGATTGGCGTCGGGACCGTCGTCCTGGTAGTAGCCGCCGCGCTTGCGGCCTCCGGTACTGGAACAACCCGCCACCACCGCGGCCAGCAACGCGATGACAAGTAGATTGCGCAGGTGCCGGAACGTCATGCGTGTTCTTCGGGGAGTTGGGTGCGGTGTCGGACCAGCAAGGGGCGGTGATCGGCGAAGCGCTGCGCCAGCTGCTCGACGACATAGACGGAGCGGTGCTGCCCGCCGGTGCAGCCGATCGCGACGGTCAAATAGCTGCGCGTGTCTTCCATATAGCGCGGCAGCCATTTGCGGATGAAATTCGTGATGTCGTCCGTCATCTGCCGCACGGTATCGAAGCTGGCCAGGTAGGCGGCCACCGGCGCATCGCGCCCCGTCAGCGGACGCAGCGCGGGATCGTAATAGGGGTTGGGCAGGCAGCGCACGTCGAACACCAGGTCGGCGTCGCGCGGCACGCCGCGCTTGAACGCGAAGGATTCGAAGGTCAGCACCACCGCCTGGCGGTCGGCCTGGACCAGGTCGCGGATCCAGGCGCGCAACTGCCCCGGCGTCAGCTCCGAGGTGTCGATGACGTGTTCCTGGTCGCGCAACGGGGCCAGCATTTCGCGTTCGACGCGGATGCAGTCGAGCAGCGAAGCCGCCTTGCCGCTGCGCTGCAGCCGGTCCGTCAAGGGGTGGCGGCGGCGCGATTCCGAATAGCGCTGCACCAGCGTGCTGGTGTCGGCATCCAGGAACACGACGCGTATGCGCGTGCCCACGGCGCGCAGCGCGGCGATGGTGGTGGGCAGTTCCGCCAGTTCGCCGGGCGAGCGCACGTCGATCGCGACGGCGACGCGCGCCATATCGTCATCGCGCGCGCTGGCGATGAAGTCGGACAGAAACCGTACGGGCAGGTTATCGACGCAGGTATACCCAGAGTCCTCCAGCAGCCGCAGGGCGACCGATTTGCCGGAGCCGGATATGCCGGTGATGAGGACGACGCTGAACATGGGCATGATTGTGGCACGATTTGTGTGGCGAAATTCGCGTCATGGGGCGCATCTGTAACTGATATGCCCGTAAACTGCCCGACTTGCCCCTGTTCCGTTTTTCCGCATCCCGGCCTAATTCCATATCCATACAAAAAGGCGCGATCGATGGGAGTCTCCAGGATTTGCCCTGCCGCCCCGGCGGCCTTATCCGTGCCCGTGCCCGGGGTCCGGAGCGTGGTCCGGCCCACCACCCGGTCCGTGATGAAAGCCGCGCTCGCGCGCGTCGTCGCCGCCGTGCTGGGCGCGCTTGCCGTCGCGGCGGGATCCTCGGTCCACGCGCAGGCTTCAAACCCGGCAACCCACCCGGCATCAGGCTCCGCATCGGATCAGGCGCCCCTGGAACCCGGCAGCATGCGCGCCCGCGTGGCGGCCTGTACCGCCTGCCATGGCGAACAGGGCCGCGCCGGCCCCGATGGCTATTACCCGCGCCTGGCCGGCAAGCCGCGCGATTACCTCTTTCACCAGCTGCAGAATTTCCGCGATGGCCGTCGCCAGTACGCCCCGATGACGCATCTGCTGCGCAATCTGCCCGACGACTACCTGCGCGATATCGCCGCCTATTTCGCCGACCAGCACGTGGCCTATGCCGCCCCGGTCCCGGCGGACGTCGGCGCCGCCATGCTGGAGCGCGGCCGCCTGCTGACCACGGCCGGCGACAAGGGCCGCGGCGTGCCGGCTTGCGCGGCCTGCCATGGCGCCAGCCTGGGCGGCGCGGCGCCGGCCATTCCCGGCCTGCTCGGCCTGCCGCGCGATTACCTGCTGGCGCAGATCGGCAGCTGGCGCAGCGGCACCCGCCGCGCCGCCGAGCCGGATTGCATGGCGCATGTGGCCCGCCAGATGAACCCCGAAGACATCGCGGCCGTCGCGGCCTGGCTGTCGTCGCAGCCCGTGCCCGCCGCGTACCAGCCCGAGCCGCCTGGCTCCATCGCCCTGCCGGTGTCGTGCGGCAGTCAGGAATAGCGTTTACTTCATGACTACATCTCAGCCCGATCCCGCGCGCGCCGGCGCCGGCCACGCGAACCGCATTTCCCGTCACCGCGTCGGCCGCGCCGTCGCCCGTGCCGGCGCCCGCATCGCCGTCGCGCTGCTGCTGATCGCGGCGGTTGGCGTGGCCGCGCTCGCGTGGCGCGGTTATCGCGAGGATGCGTCCACCGGTCCCTCGCACGCCATCGCGGATCCCGCGCAGCGCGTCGCCTATGGCGCCTACCTGGCCAGGGTGGGCGACTGCATGGCCTGCCATACCGTGCCGGGCGGCCAGCCGTATGCGGGCGGCGCCGCGATCCCGACGGCCTTCGGGACCTTCTACGGGCCCAACATCACGCCGGACGCCACGCATGGCATCGGCGGCTGGACGGCGGACGATTTCTGGCGCGCCTTGCATCAGGGCAAGTCGCCATCGGGCAGCCTGCTGTACCCGGCGTTTCCCTATACCGAGTACACGCGTGTCAGCCGCGCGGATGCCGATGCGATCTTCGCCTACCTGCGTACGGTCCCGCCGGCGGCGCGGCCCAGCCGGCCGCATGAGCTGGATTTTCCCTATGGCTGGCGGCCCTTGCTGGCGCTGTGGCGAGGCCTGTACTTCCGGCCGGGCGTGCATGCGGACGCCGATGCCGGCGCGGCCTTGAGCACCACCGTCAGCACCACCGTCAGCAGCGCCCCCGCCACTGCCGCCGCCGGCACCATCACCATCACCGGCACCGGCACCGGCGCGCCCGGCGCCACGCTGGCGCGCGGCCGTTACCTGGTGGACGGGCTGGGGCATTGCATCGCCTGCCATGCGCCGCGCAACGCCCTGGGCGCCACGCCCGGCAAGGCCGGACTCTCGGGCGGCGTCATCGACGGCCTGGGCTGGTATGCCCCGCCGCTGGACGGCGATCCCGACCATGGCCTGGGCCGCTGGTCTGAAACCGATATCGCGGCCTTGCTGCAGGCCGGGGTCAGCCCCCACGGCACCGCGTCGGGCCCGATGGCCGAAGTCGTCAGCGGCAGCACGCAATTCCTGACCGACCCCGATGCCCGCGCGATCGCGGCATACCTGAAATCCTTGCCGGCCGCGCCTGCCGCCATGCAGGCCAGCGCGCGCGAAGCCACGAGCCTGCGGCGCGGCGGCGCGCTCTACGAACAGCATTGCACCCAATGCCATGCCGCCGATGGCCGCGGCAAGGGGAGCGCGTGGCCGGCGCTGGCCGGCAACATCAGCGTCACCGCGCCGTATCCCGGCAACGTCATCCACATGGTGCTGGATGGCGGCTTCGCGCCCGCGACCCGCGGCAATCCGCAGCCGCACGGCATGCCGCCCTTCGGCCAGACGCTCAGCGACGACGACGTCGCCGCCGTGGTGACCTATGTGCGCAACAGTTGGGGGAATGCGGCGGGCGGCGTCACGTCGCTGCAGGTCAAGCAGGCACGCGCCGCGGGCGGCTGACGTGCCCGCGGGCGTTACGCCCGGCTTATTTGCTGTTCTGCAGGATCGCCATCGCCTGGCGTTCCATGAACTCGCCCAGCGTATCGATGCCGCGCAGTTTCAGGATGGTATTGCGCACGGCGGCTTCGACCAGCACGGCCAGGTTGCGACCCGCGGCCACCTGCAGCATCACTTTGCGGATCGGCAGGCCCAGCATGTCCTGCGTGATGTCCTGCAAGGGCAGCCGTTCGAACTTGTCCTGCGCCGTTGCGCGGACCAGATGCACGATCAGCTTCAGCCGCATCTTGCGGCGCACCGACGTCTCACCGAAGATCGTGCGGATATCCAGCAGGCCCAGTCCGCGGACTTCCAGCAGATTCTGCAGCAGGGACGGGCAATGCCCTTCGATCATGTTCGGCGCGGTGCGGGACAATTCCACCGCGTCGTCGGCCACCAGGCCGTGGCCGCGTGAAATCAGCTCCAGCGCCAGCTCGCTCTTGCCCAGGCCCGATTCGCCGGTGATCAGCACGCCGAGCCCCAGCACGTCCAGGAACACGCCGTGTACCGTGGTGGTGGGCGCCAGTTTCTTGCCCAGGTAGATGCGCAACAGATCGATCAGCTGCGCCGCGGCCACCGGCGTGCTCAATAGCGGCACCTGGTGTTGTTCGCATTGATCGATGAGGTCCTGCGGCGCGGTCAGGCCATCGGCCAGCAGGATCGCCGGCACGCCGCCGATCAGCAACTCATCCATGTGATGCATGCGGCGGCGCAGGTCGAAGCGCGTGTAATACGCCAGCTCTTCCTGCCCGAACACCTGGATGCGCGACGGGTGGATCAGGTTGAGGTGGCCGACCAGATCGGCGGCGGCCATGCCGTCGTCCGGAACGACCCGGTCCGCCGCGCCTTGTCCCGCGATCCAGTTGAAGGGGATATTGTCGGCGTTGTCGTCGACCAGTTCCTGGACGGTAAGCATGGCGATGGAGAGATCAAAGAGTGCCGGTCGTCAGCATGCGATGGACGGCCACGGGATCGGTTTCCGTGGTCAGGGCTTCGCGCAGGGGCTTGTTGGACATCAATTGCGCGAGCTCCGCGAGTATATCCAGGTGCTGCTGCGTGGCGTTTTCCGGGACCAGCAGGAACAGCAGCATGCTGACCGGCTGGTTGTCCGGCGCGTCGAAAGGTACGGGGCGAGACAGGCGGAAAAAAGCCGCGACGGCCTCGTTCAGGCTCTTGACGCGGCCATGGGGCACCGCCACGCCCTGGCCCAATCCTGTGGAACCCAGGCGCTCCCGGGCGAAGAGACTGTCGAACACGGTGGAACGCGCCAGGCCGTGATGGTTTTCGAAAAGCAGACCAGCCTGTTCGAATGCCCGCTTCTTACTGGTGGCCAGCAGGTCAAGCACGACATTCCCTGCGGGCAGGATGCGGGGCAGATGATTCATGATTCGATTATATGTTCATACGCCGCAACGCAAAAAAACAGCTGTGGCGGCAAGGTGACGCTTCATGCCGGGACAGTCGGGTGCGTACCTGTACCAGGGCGGATGGGGCGGTCGGGGGGATTTGATGCGGAGGAGGCGTGTGGCGGCAGGAGCGAAAGCCAATGGATTCAGCTGCTGCGGTATTCGGCAAGGCCGATGCCCCGGAACATTTGCGCTCCGCGGGACATCGGTGCTTTGGAGGTACGTTGCGCGTGTGGCGCGAACTTATCGCTCGTCAACGAGCGTTCGTGAGCGCGGGTGCGGCGTCAGGCGGCCGCTACGGGTAGTCGCTTCACGGACTCGGTGGCGTGGCTCTGGACCTTATCCTTGTGCTTGATGACCTGACGGTCGATCTTGTCGGCAAGCAAGTCGATGGCGGCGTATAGGTTTTCATCCTGCGCTTCGCAATGGATGTCCTTGCCTCGTAGCCTCATGGTGACTTCGGCCGCATGTCGCAGCGGTTCCACGGAGAGCATGACTTGCACATCGATGATGTGATCAAAATGCCGTAGAGCTCGGGCCAATTTGTTCACTACGTACTCCCGGATGGCCGGGGTGACGTCGAGATGACGACCGCAGATGCTTAGATTCATAGTGCAATCTCCTTCTGCCAAGAAAAGGTTGGTGCGCACAACGCGCGGGAATTTACGTGATCGATCTCCTTGTTGCGTTGCAGGCGGGCCGTGGGCCCACCCGGGGGCAGGGACTGCTTGCGTTCCCATCCGCGCCGTGGCGGATCAGGTCGAAACCGCAGCCTGTAATCCTAGTGTAAAGACTCCAACGGGCTTTTCAATCCGTCCCCGAAAGAACTTCGGATGTGGATCAAACGCCGAGGGGCACGGTTACATACGGAAGTGCTCGCCCAGGTAGACGCGGCGCACGGCGGGGTTGCCGACGATGTCCTCGGGGTGCCCGTCGGTCAGCACCTTGCCTTCGCTGATGATGTAGGCGCGGTCGCAGATGCCCAGCGTTTCCCGCACGTTGTGGTCGGTGATCAATACCCCGATGCCGCGGCTTTTCAGGAAGCGCACGATGCGCTGGATTTCGATCACCGCGATGGGGTCCACGCCGGCGAAGGGTTCATCCAGCAGGATGAAGCGCGGGCTGGTGGCCAGCGCACGGGCGATTTCCACGCGGCGCCGCTCGCCGCCGGACAGCGAGATGGCGGTATTGCCGCGGATATGGCCGATCTGCAGCTCTTCGAGCAGCAGTTCCAGGTTTTCGCCGATCGCCGCCGCCGAGATCTGCCGGCCGCGTTCATCCACCTGCAGTTCCAGCACGGCGCGGATGTTCTGCTCCACCGTCAGGCGGCGGAAGACCGAGGCGTCCTGCGGCAGGTAGGAAACCCCCAGGCGCGCCCGCTTGTGGATGGGCAGGCCGGTGATGTTCTGATCGTCGATTTCGATACGGCCGGCTTCCGCCGGCACCAGGCCCACGATCATGTAGAAGCTGGTGGTCTTGCCCGCGCCGTTCGGCCCCAGCAGGCCCACGACCTCTCCGCTGTCGACCGAGAGCGACACGTCCTGCACGACGGTGCGGCCGTGGTATGTCTTGCGCAGGCCGATCGCCCGCAGGCTGCTGGTGCGCGCGGTGGACGGGGTCTGGGCTTGGGGTGTGGCTTGCGTGATCATTGGGGTCGATTCGGATAACTGGATGACGGCGGCGCGCGCCGACCGCGCCAGTGGCCCCTGGGGGACCGCTGGCGGCCGTGAGGATCAGGGCTTGACGGCGGACTTGCCGGAGGACGCGTTGCCGGAGGACGTGTTGCCGCCGGCTGCGCCGTTGCGTCCGGCGCCCGACGTGGACGGCGTGGCGCCCTTGCCGGCGGCCGGCTTGCCGCCCTGCTGCGCCCGGCATTCCGCGATGGCGGCGTCGGTGCGCGCGCGCGGCTCTATCACGGAGCGGACACGGCCGGCCGGCGCCGCCGATTCGGGGCCGCCTATGGCTTCATAGGTGCCGGCCTTGTCGTTGTATCGGACTTTCTGGCCGCGTATGGTATCGAAGGGCTTGCCGCAGATGTAACGCGTGACCACCGCCTGACCGATCAGGTCGAAGATGCTCTTGGTGCCGTCGTATTCCGCGCGGCGGCCCACCCCTTCGATGACTTCGAAGTTTTCCGGCCGTTCCTGCCGCACCGTGACCATCTTGCCCGGATTGGCCAGGGCGGTGCCGTACTGGTTGCCCTGGGCGTCTTCGCGCATCTGCAATTCGTCGGAATGCAGGGTCATCAGGCCGCGCGTCATGATCACGTTGCCCGTGAATACGCTGGTCTTCTTGACGTCGTCGTAATGCAGCTGTTCCGACAGGATGACCGTGTTTGGCTCTTCCGCCGGTGTCTGGGCGTTGCCCTTGCCGGACGCGCCGGCGGTCTTGCCGGCCGGCGCCGATGCGGCGGGCGCGGCGGGGGCGGCCTGCGCATGGGCACCCGCGCTGGCGACGGCGCCGGCCACGGCCAGCATGGCACCCGTCAGCCAGGCGGACGGCAGGCATTTGCGAAGTTCGATCATCATTGTTTTTTTACGGAGGCGTGAGCGGGGGCCTGCGCGCGCGCGGCGGCGCCGGCAGGCGGTTGTGAATCGGAGCGCGGCGCGGGCGAGCCATCCGCGGGTGGGGATTGATTGCCGTTCTGTCCCTTGGGCCGGCTCTTGGCGTCATCCTTGCCGCCGGAGCGCTGGGTGTCCGCGGGCGCGATTTCCACGTTGGTGGACGAGAATACTTCCAACTGGCGGGTCTTGTTGTTGTACTTCATCCCCGTGCCGTTCATGCGCGATTGGCCGCGCGTGACCAGGGCCGGCAGCGTGGTGCTGATGGTGTCTTCGTCGGGCAGGATGACCAGCTGTTCGCTGCGGACGTCCAGCGGCGGGGTGTCCGCGTCCGGCTGCCGGTGCATGTGCGCGTCCTTGTCCATGACGATGCGCTTGCCGCCCTGGTACATGGTGGCGGTCTGCGACGTGGCGACGGTAATGGGCGTGTTGGGCCGCAGGCCGACCGCGCGCGGATTCGTCACGACGTAGGAGTCGTCGTCCGGATAGTGTTCGCCGTAATCGCCTTCCATGCGGTTGATGGGCTTGCCGTCTTCGCCGGTGCGCACCATGACGAAATTGCGCGACCAGGCGTCCATTTCATGGGTCAGGCGGCGCGGCGGATCGATGGGCACGGCGCGTTGCGTATAGTCGGCGGCCCACCAGGTCCCGACGACCAGGACGAGCAGCAGGAACAGGGCGATGAGCGACGGGAAGCGTTCTTTCATTCGATACGGAAGGTTCGGTGCCCCGCGAGGTCGTGGCCGGTGATGGACGGGGGTGGCTGCATGGCGGCGCGCTTCACTGGATGGCCCCCGGGCCCAGCAGGCCGGGCGACGCCAGCAGCGCGCCCAGGCGACCCTGGCAGGCCAGCAGTATGTCGCAGCATTCACGTACCGCGCCGCCGCCGCCAGGATGGCTGGCCACCCAGTGCGCGCCCTGCGCGACATAGGCCGGCGCGTTGGGCACGGACGCCGCGAAGCCGGCGCGCTGCATGGCCGGCAGGTCGATGATGTCATCGCCCATGTAGCCGGTCTGGTCCAGGGAGACGCCGACGCGCTGCGCCAGCGCCGCCAGCGCGGCGCCTTTGTCGCGCACGCCCTGCATGACTTCCGCGATGCCCAGCTCGGCCGCGCGCCGGTCCACGATGGGGCCGGATCGACCGGTAATCAGCGCGACGTTCACGCCGCCTTCGGCCAGCAGGCGCAGACCGTGGCCATCCAGTGCGTTGAATCGTTTGAACAGTTCCCCGTGCTCGCCGTAGTACAGGCTGCCGTCGGTCAGCACCCCATCGACGTCGAAAACCATCAAGCGCACGGCGGCCGCCCGTTCCTTGACGATGGGCTGCAGGCGCGCCAGGATCAGGGCTTCTGCCGGGTGAGCGGAAAGGGCGGGTGCGATCATGTTCATACTACCTTGGCGGCCATCAGGTCGTGCATATGCAGGGCGCCGATCAGCGCGCCCTGTTGATCCAGGACGAGCATCTGGCTGACGCGCAGTTCGTCCATCTGCTGCGCGGCGACCACGGCCAGCGCATCGGCCGGGACGGTATGCGGGGAACGCGTCATGCCGTCGATGATCTTCAGACCGCGGATATCCCCGTGGCGTTCAATCAGCCGGCGCAGGTCGCCGTCGGTGAAGATGCCCAGCGGGTGCCGCCGGGCATCCACGACCACGGTCATGCCCATGCGCTTGGCGGACATTTCTTCCAGGGCGCGCGACAGCGGCGCGTCGGCGGGCACCATGGGCAGCTCGTCGCCCTGGCGCATGACGTCGCGCACGTGGGTCAGCAGGCGGCGCCCCAGCGTCCCGCCGGGATGCGAGCGGGCGAAATCCTCCGGACCGAAGCCGCGGGCTTCCAGACAGGCCACCGCCAGCGCGTCGCCCAGCGCCAGCGCCGCGGTGGTGCTGGCGGTCGGCGCCAGGTTCATGGGGCAGGCTTCCTGGGCCACGCTGACGTCCAGGTGGATATCCGCCTGCCGCGCGAGTTCCGACGATGGATTGCCCGTCATCGCCACCACGCCGGTGCCCAGCCGGCGCACCGCCGGCAGGATGGTGAGCAGTTCGCCGCCCGATCCGGAATAGGAAATGGCGATCAGCACGTCGTCCGGCGTGATCATGCCGAGATCGCCGTGCACGGCTTCCGCCGCATGCAGAAAAAACGAGGGCGTGCCGGTGGACGCGAGGGTCGCGGCCACCTTGCGGGCGATGTGCCCCGTCTTGCCGATGCCGCTGACCACCACGCGGCCGCGGCAGTTCAGCAGCATGTCGACCACGCGGGCGAAGGTATCGTCCAGGCGGGCTTCCAATTCAAGCAGGGCTTGCGATTCGATGCGCAGCGTGCGCCGGGCCGAGGCCAGCGCCGCGTCCGGGGAAATGGCGGGAAGGGCATTCATGGGACGATTTTAATCGCAGCGCGGGAATTACCGCCGTCCGCCGGTGATCCCGTCGCGATCTTTCCGTCACGGGGCGGCCGGTTGCCCGCCCCCGGGGCCTATGGCATGCTGGCAGGCCCTCCCCGCACGGGCCGCGGCCCGGATTTTCGAACAGGCTTACCCATGTCCACCACGTCCACGATTGCCGCTCCCCGCTTCGGCACGCCGCTTACCCCCGCCGCCACCCGCGTCATGCTGCTGGGCGCCGGCGAACTGGGCAAGGAAGTCGTCATCGCGCTGCAGCGGCTGGGCGTGGAAGTGATCGCCGTGGACCGTTACGCCGATGCGCCCGGGCAGCAGGTCGCCCATCGCGCCCACGTCGTGTCCATGACGGATGCCGACGCGCTGCGCGCCGTCATCGAGCAGGAGCGTCCCCACGTGGTCGTCCCCGAAATCGAGGCCATCGCCACGGATCTGCTGGTGGACCTGGAAGCGGCCGGCACCGTGCGCGTCACGCCGACGGCGCGGGCCGCGCGCCTGACCATGAACCGGGAAGGCATCCGCCGCCTGGCGGCCGAAACCCTGGGCCTGCCGACGTCGCCGTACCGCTTCGTCGATACCGAAGCCCAGCTGCGCGAGGCCATCGACGGCGGCATCGGCTATCCCTGCGTCATCAAGCCGGTGATGTCCTCGTCCGGCAAGGGCCAGTCCGTCATCAAGGGGCCGGATGACGTGGCCGCCGCCTGGCGCTACGCCCAGGAAGGCGGCCGCACGGGCGCCGGCCGCGCCATCGTGGAAGGCTTCATCCGTTTCGATTACGAGATCACGCTGCTGACCGTGCGCGCCCGCGCCGCCTCCGGCGAGGTCGAAACCCGTTTTTGCGACCCCATCGGGCACAAGCAGGTGGACGGCGATTATGTCGAAAGCTGGCAGCCCCATCCCATGTCCGCCACGGCCTTGCAGCGCGCCCGCGATATCGCCCTGGCCGTCACCGGCAACCTGGGCGGCCTGGGCCTGTTCGGCGTGGAATTGTTCGTGGCCGGCGACCAGGTCTGGTTTTCGGAAGTCAGCCCGCGGCCCCATGACACGGGCATGGTGACCATGATCACCCAGGTGCAGAACGAGTTCGAACTGCACGCCCGCGCCCTGCTGGGCCTGCCGGTGGACGTCACCCTGCGCCAGCCCGGGGCCAGCGCGGTGATCTACGGCGGCGTGGACGCCGGCGCCGTCACCTTCGACGGCGTCGCGCGGGCGCTGGCCGAGCCCGGCACCGATATCCGCCTGTTCGGCAAGCCGGAATCCTTCGTCAAGCGGCGGATGGGCGTGGGGCTGGCCACCGCGGACACCGTGGAAGCCGCCCGTGAAAAGGCGCTGCGCGTCGCCGGCGCCGTCTCGGTGAAGGCCGCGGCGGGCGCCTGACGCGAAAACGCCCCCGGACGGCATTGCCGCCCGGGGGCGCCCGGCCGCCGCGAGGCGGCGTCCCGCGTGCTACTTGGCCTTGCCGTTGCCGTTGTCCGGCTTGGTCGACATCGCCAGCGTGTACTGGTCACGCCGCCCTTCGTAGCTGATGCCCTTCCGGTAGGCCCACAGGGTGCTCTCGAAGTGCAGGGGGATCAGCGGCACGTCGGCCAGGGCGATCCTGGTCGATTCCTCCAGCAGCTTGCGCCGCTGGTCGGCGTCCACCGTGACCGCCGCCTGGCGATACACCTTGTCGAAGGCCGGATTGGAATAGCCGCCGTAGTTGCTGGTGCCCAGCGAGTTGGCGGCGTCCAGCGACGCGACCCACAGCTGGAACAGCGCCGACGCCTCGCCCACTTCCGAAGGCCAGCCGCCCATCGAGAAACTGAACTCCTTCTTGGCGCGCTTGGGGAAATAGATGGATGCCGTCATGGCATCCACATTCGTCTTGATCCCGATGCGCGACAGATATTGCGCGACCGCCTGGGCGACCTGGCCGTCATTGATATAGCGGTCGTTGGTCGACGAAATGGTCAGCTCGAACCCATCCGGATAGCCGGCGTCCGCGAGCAGTTTCTTGGCCGCCACGGGGTCGTACTTGATTTCGGGCGCGTGGGCCAGGCCGCCGAACATGCCGTCCGGCATGTACTGGTAGGCGGGCGTCGCCATGCCGTCCATGATGCGTTGCGTGATCGCCTTGCGGTCGATCGCCATATTGATGGCCTGGCGCACGCGCAGGTCCTGCAGCGGGTTCTTGCCGTTGGCGGCCTTGACGAACGGACTGGGATTGCGGCCCACGTCGGGCTGGAAGAACACCAGCCGGGTGGAAGGCGTGGCCACGAAAGCGAATTTGGGATTTTCCTTCAGGCGCTGGAGGTCGCGGGCGGCCGGGTTTTCGATCAGGTCGAAATCGCCGGACAGCAGGCCCGTCATGCGCGGGCCGGCGTTCGGCACCGGCACCATCTTCACTTCCTTCCAGTACGGCTTCGGGCCCCAGTAGTGTTCGTTGCGCACGAGCTCGATGCCCGTGCCCTTCACATAGGACTTCAACACATACGGGCCGGTGCCGATGGCGTCCTTGCCGTTATTGAAGTCCACCACGGTAGGCCAGGGACCCGTCACGCCGCAGCCTTCCTTGGGCGCGAAGGTCAGCTTGCCGTGCGGCACGATGCCGTTCCAGATGATGGGCAGCGAGCGCGCGACTTCGGCGGGCATGACCGGCAGGGGCTGGCGCGTCTTGATGATGACGGTGTAGTCGTCCGGCGTCTGCACGTCGGTGAACATCTGCGTCAGCGTGGCGTACGAGCTGGAGATGTTGGTCTCGTTGTTCAGCGTGCGGCAGATCGTGAACAGCACGTCCTGCGACGTGAAGGGCTTGCCGTTGGAGAACGTGACGTCATGGCGCAGCTTGAATTCCCAGGTCAGGTCGTCCAGGTTCTTCCAGGATGTCGCCAGCGACGGCACCAGGTTCATGTCGGCGTCGCGCGAGATCAATGAACTGTAGACGTGGGCGGAGAAAGCATCGTTCGCCGTCATCTTGTGATAGTGAGGATCGGCGGACGTCGGCTCGGCCGACAGGGCGATTTTCAGGGTTTGCGCCTGGGCCGGGATGGCGGCGGCGATACCGACGCTGGCGCAAAGCAGCGCCAGGGCGTGACGGGTGGACAGCATGGATGTACTCCGCGAAGAGGCGAGCGATAACGGCGGGCTCGCCGGTAAGGCAGCCTAGCGGGTCTCCGGCCGCTGGCCCCGCGACGGGGCGGCCCAAAGATGCAACAGCAACCAGCTCATTATCAGACTATCGCCGAAGCGGGCGATTATCGTGACCGCGTGGAAACGCTGTCAATGCGCGTTAGCCAGAAGATGCGGACGGCCGGCGCTTTGGCTGGGCCACATAAGGCAAATGGCCGGCATCGCGCATGCAACGAAGCCTGTTGCGCGATGCCGGCCATTGCGGCGCGGCGATACTGCTTGCAATGCTTACCGAGGATTGCTCTGCTGCACTGCGTACTGCTCACTGCTTCCTACATCACTGCGTACTGCTCACTGCTGTACTACTCTCACTGCTGCACTGCGTGGCCGGGTGAAGCGGCGCGACCGGGGCGGCTTCCGCATCCCGCGGTTCATCGACCGGATTGCTCAACGGCTGATGCTTATCGCGGATGCAGGCGCTTCCTGCGGGGTGCCTTCCGGACAGGGGGCGAGCGGTGCGGCTGCTCAGCCGATGTCTGGAATCTTCACCGGCCGGGGCCGATTACCACTGCATGCCGGTGTAGCGGCCGGTTTGCTGTTGCGCACGGCTCATCGTGTCTTGCACTTCTTCGATGAAGTTGAAGAAGGCGCCAACACCATGGGCCACGGCGCGGGCGGCGCGCTTGACGGCGTTGACGGGATGGGCGGCGGGTTGCGTGTTCAAGGTGTTCTCCAGGATGTCGCGTTCGAGGGCGTCGGTAAGACGAAGATTCTGGTTCAGGGCGATGTTGGTCATGGCGTTCTCCGGACTGCTGTCTACTGCTGTTTGCCTGCTTGGTGAAAACCATTATAGGGAAAACCCCTAGTGCGACGCAACAAAAATCTAGGGTTTACCCTAGTGACGTTGTAATAAGACACGACATGGTCCTGCTGTTCCGGAGAATTCCGTTATCTATCAACGACTTGGTTTCCGGGCCCGAGGGTGGGTTGATGTTGCATCGGGGCCGCCGGGCGGCCCCGCGACCCCGGATACGTAACCCGGCCAGTCCGCCGCCGCCTGACGTCCACCTGATGGAATACGCCCGGCGCGGGCCGGGGGTTCCCGGCGGTATGTAGGGCACAATAGCCAATTCCTCCAACCCTTCCGCCACGCTCAGCCTGGCCCTCGCACAAGACCCGGCGTCCATGTCCACTCGTCCCGCTCCGCTCACCGGCATCCGTGTCCTAGACCTGACGCGCGTCCTTGCCGGACCCTGGTGTACCCAGAACCTCGCCGACCTGGGCGCCGAAGTCATCAAGATCGAACGGCCGGGCAGCGGCGACGACACGCGCGGCTGGGGGCCTCCGTACCTGCGCGACGCGGACGGCAACGACACGACGGAGGCGGCTTATTACCTGTCGGCCAACCGCAACAAGCTGTCGGTGGCGCTGGACATCGCGTCCGCGCGCGGCGCGGAGCTGGTGCGCCAGCTGGCGTTGCAGAGCGACATCCTGGTCGAGAACTTCAAGGTGGGCGGCCTGCGCAAGTACGGCCTGGACTACGAAAGCCTGAGCCAGGCCAATCCGCGCCTGATCTATTGCTCGATCACCGGCTTCGGCCAGACCGGGCCCTACGCCAGCCGCCCCGGCTACGACTTCATGATCCAGGGCATGGGCGGACTGATGAGCATTACCGGCGAACGCGACGACCTGCCCGGCGGCGGACCGCAGAAAGCCGGCGTGGCGGTGGCCGACCTGATGACCGGGATGTATTCCGCCACGGGCATCCTGGCGGCGCTGTTCGAGCGCGAGCGCAGCGGCCTGGGCCAGCATCTGGACATGGCCCTGCTGGACTGCCAGGTCGCCATGCTGGCCAACCAGAATCTGAACTACATGACGTCCGGCACGGCGCCGCGGCGCGCGGGCAATGCGCACCAGAATCTGGTGCCCTACCAGGTGTTCGCCGTCAGCGACGGCCACATGATCGTGGCGGTGGGCAACGATAGCCAGTTCCGCGCCTATTGCGGCGTCATCGGCCTGCCCGAGCTGGCCGACGACCCGCGCTTCGCCACCAATCCCAAGCGGGTCGTGAACCGGGACGTGCTGGTTCCCATCCTGGTCGAGCGCATGGCCCTGGGCGAGCGCGACCGCTGGCTGGCGGAACTGGAGTCCGTGGGCGTCCCGGCGGGGCCGATCAATACGCTGGACCAGGTCTATGAAGATCCCCAGGTCCGGTTCCGGCAGATGCGCCGTGAGCTGCCGCATCCGGTGGCCGGGACCGTACCGATAGGCGCGAGTCCCCTGCGCTTTTCCGGCAGCCCGGTGGAATACCGCCGGCCGCCGCCCATGCTGGGCGAGCATACCGAGCAGGTGCTGCGCGACCGGCTGGGCCTGTCGGACAGCGACATCCAGGCGCTGGCGGGCGGCGGCCGGTAGGCCGCGCCCGGCCCCGAAATACGACGAAACCCGCGGTCGCCGCGCGGCCGCTCCGCCGGCACGCCGGACGGCTCATGAGTCACATGCGGAACCACACGCGGAATCACATGCAGGAGACCAACATCATGGCAGGGACGATCAATATCATCGGCATCGTGGGCGCCGGCGCCATGGGGCGCGGCATCGCACAGATCGCGGCCCAGGCGGGCCTGACCGTGCGCCTGTACGACACCAGCGCGGACGCGGTGGCGGCGGCGCGGACCAGCCTGCAGCAGACCTGGGCCAAGCTGGCCGAAAAAGGCAAGCTGACGCCAGAGGCCGCGCAACAGGCCCTGGACCGCATCGTGCCCTGCGCGGCGCTGGCGGACCTGAAGGACTGCCAGCTGATCGTCGAGGCCATCATCGAACGGCTGGACATCAAGCGCGACGTCTTCAAGCAGTTGGAAGAGATCGTGGCGGACGACTGCATCCTGGCGTCCAATACGTCATCGCTGCTGATCACGGCGATCGCGGCGGCCTGCCGCGTGCCGGCGCGCGTGGTCGGCTATCACTTCTTCAATCCCGTGCCCTTGATGAAGGTGGTCGAAGTCATCGACGGCCTGCGCAGCGATCCCGCGGCCGGGGATGCCTTGATGGAGCTGTCCCGCCGCATGGGCCACACGCCGGTGCGCGCGCGCGATATGCCCGGTTTCATCGTCAACAACGCGGGCCGCGCCATGAGCACCGAAGGCTTGCGGGTGGCCCAGGAGTCGGTCGCCAGCTTCGCGCAGGTGGACGCCGTCATGCGCGAGCAGGCCGGCTTCCGCATGGGACCTTTCGAGTTGCTGGACCTGACGGCGCTGGACGTCTCGCATCCGGCGATGGAGTCCATCTATCGCCAGTTTTTCGACGAGCCGCGCTTCCGGCCGTCGCCCATCACGTCGGTGCGGCTGGCCGGCGGCCTGCTTGGACGCAAGGTGGGCGAAGGCTTCTACCGCTACCCGGACGGGCAGAAGCAGGTGCCGGCCGAAGCGGCCGTGCCGGCGCTGCCCGCCGGTTTGAAAGTGTGGGTGAGCGGGGTGCACCCGCAGGGGCATGACGCCGTGGCGGGCCTGCTGGACCGGATGAGCGTGCCGCGCGCGTCGGACAGCCGCGCCCCGGATGATGCGCTGATCGTCGTGACGCCTTACGGCGAGGACATCTCGACCGCGGTGTTCACGCAGGATCTCGATCCCGCCCGCACGGTGGGCGTGGACGCCCTGCATGGCTTCGACCCCAAGCGCCGCCGCACGGTGATGGCTTCGCCGGCCACGCAGCCAAGCTGGCGCGAGGCGGCGCATGCGCTGTTCGCATCGGATGGCGCGCCGGTCAGCGTGGTCGAGGATTCGCCGGGCTTCGTCGCGCAACGCATCGTCGCCACCATCGTCAACACCGCCTGCGAGATCGCGCAACAGCGCATCGCCACGGCGCAGGATATCGACAAGGCGGTGACCCTGGGACTGGGTTATCCGGCGGGACCGCTGGCCATGGGCGATATGCTGGGCGCGGGGCGCATTCTGGAAATCCTGCGCAATATGCAGCGCGTGACGGGCGACCCGCGCTATCGTCCCAGCCTGTGGCTGCAGCGGCGCGTGCAGCTGAAGATGTCCTTGCTGGAAGGCTGATGGCATGCCGCGTGGCGCGCCGGGGCGCTTCTGCGGCGGTGCGCTTATGCGTCGGTGCGGCGCGCGGCCGCCCGGCCGCCAACGCTACAGCACGACCAGATTGTCCCGGTGCACCAGTTCCGGCTCGGTCATGCTGCCCAGCAGCGCTTCGATGCGCGACGACGGCTGGCGCATGATGCGCCGGGCGTCGGCCGACGAATAGTTCACCAGGCCGCGCGCGCATTCGCGGCCGTCCGCATCCACGCAGGCCACGACGTCGCCGCGTTCGAAATCGCCTTGCACGTCGACCACGCCGATCGGCAGCAGGCTCTTGCCTTCCTGCCGCAGCGCGCGCACCGCGCCTTCGTCCAGGACGACGCGGCCACGCAGGCGCAGATGGTCCGCCAGCCATTGCTTGCGGGCCGACCACACCGGCAGCACGGCGCGCAGCTCGCTGCCTATGCATTCGCCTTGCGACAGGCGCACCAGCACGTCGCGTTCGCGGCCCGACGCGATGACGGTATGCGCGCCGCTGTGCGCGGCGCGCTTGGCCGCCAGGACCTTGGTCAGCATGCCCCCGGTGCCGATGCCGCTGCCGGCGCCGCCGGCCATGGCTTCCAACGCCAGATCGCCAGCCTGCGCATGCGACACGAAGCGGGCGTCGGGATGCTTGCGCGGGTCCGCTTCGTACAGGCCGCGCTGGTCGGTCAGGATGACCAGCGCATCGGCCTCGATCAGGTTGGTCACCAGCGCGCCCAGCGTATCGTTGTCGCCGAAACGGATTTCATCGGTGACCACGGTGTCGTTCTCGTTGACGATGGGCACCACCCCCAGGCGCAACAGGGCGAACAGGGTGGAGCGTGCGTTCAGGTAACGGCGGCGATCGGCCAGGTCTTCGTGCGTGAGCAGGATCTGCGCCGTGCGCAGGCCATGTTCGGCGAAGGCCGCTTCGTAGGCTTGCGCCAATCCCATCTGGCCGACCGCGGCGGCGGCTTGCAGTTCGTGCATCACCGACGGTCGCTTGCGCCAGCCCAGCCGCGCCATGCCTTCCGCGATGGCGCCGCTGGATACCAGCACCAGCTGCCGGCCCTGCTTGCGCAGCGCCGCGATCTGCTGGGCCCAGTGGGCGACGGCGGCGCGGTCCAGGCCGCGGCCCTCGTTGGTGACCAGGGTGGATCCTACTTTGGCGACCAGCCGGTTGGCGGCGGCGATGACGGATACGGCGTTGGTATCGGCGGACATGACGAAAGCCGGAACGTAAGCGGGTGGGCGGTGGCCCGTTCGGTTGCCCGTCCGCGCCGGGCGGCGCGGCGGAGGAGTGCGATTATGGCTTATTCGTTACCGCCGCGCGGATCGGCGTCCGTGCGCGTATCGTCGAAGCGCGGATCCTCGGCCACGTAGGTGCCTGCCGCCTGGTCCTGCGCGATCTGGTCCTTGCGGTTTTCCGCGTCCAGATAATCCTGCAGCGCCCAGATCAGGTCCTGGGTGCCTTCGCCCGTCAGCGCGGACACGGTGTACACCGGCCCGGTCCAGTCGAATTCCTGGCAGAAGCGGGCCTTGAGCGCGTCGGCATCTTCCGTCGCGACCATGTCCAGTTTGTTCAGCACCAGCCAGCGCGGCTTGGCCGCCAGGTCGGCGTCATAGCGGCGCAGTTCTTCGACGATGGCGCGGGCGTTGGCCACCGCCTGCGGAACCGGATCGACGTCCGGGTCCGGCGACGACACGTCCACCAGGTGCAGCAGCACGCGCGTGCGCGCCAGGTGGCGCAGGAACAGGTGGCCCAGCCCGGCGCCTTCCGAGGCGCCTTCGATCAGGCCGGGAATGTCCGCCACGACAAAGCTGCGCGCCGCCGACGTGCGCACCACGCCCAGATTGGGATGCAGCGTGGTGAACGGGTAATCGGCGATCTTCGGGCGGGCGTTCGAAATCTTGCTGATCAGCGTCGACTTGCCGGCGTTGGGCATGCCCAGCAGGCCGACGTCGGCCAGCACCTTCAGTTCCAGCCGCAGGCGGCGTTGTTCGCCTTCCTTGCCCGGCGTCCACTGGCGCGGCGCGCGGTTGGTGCTGGATTTGAAATGCAGATTGCCCATGCCGCCCTGGCCGCCGGCGGCCAGCACGACTTCCTGGCCGTGGTGGCTCAGGTCGAACAGCTGTTCGCCGGTATCGGCGTCGTGCACGATGGTGCCCACGGGGACGCGCAGGACGATGTCGGCCGCCGCGGCGCCGTACTGGTCCGAGCCGCGGCCGTTTTCGCCATTGCGGGCGCGATGCAGGCGCGCGTAGCGGAAGTCGATCAGCGTGTTGATGTTGCGGTCGGCGACGGCCAGGATGCTGCCGCCGCGGCCGCCGTCACCGCCATCGGGACCGCCCTTGGGGATGAATTTTTCGCGGCGAAAGCTCGCCACGCCGTTGCCGCCTTTGCCGGCAATGACTTCAATGGTGGCTTCGTCGACGAATTTCATGGTGGTGTTGCGCGCGATGTCGCGCGTTTTCTGTTTTCTGATTGCTGGGTTGGACTGCTAACAAAAAAGCCCTGCCGCACGCGACAGGGCTTTCTCGTGGTGCGGATCGGAATGCGCGCGCTTATTCGGCGGCGACGATCGATACCGTCTTCTTGTTCAGCGAGCCTTTGGTGCCGAACTGAACCTTGCCGTCGACCAGCGCATACAGCGTGTGGTCCTTGCCCATGCCGACGTTCACGCCGGCGTGGACACGGGTACCGCGCTGGCGCACGATGATCGAGCCGGCCGGGATCTGTTGACCGCCGTAGGCCTTGACGCCCAGTCGCTTCGATTCCGAGTCGCGACCGTTCCGCGTAGAGCCGCCGCCCTTTTTCTGTGCCATTTTTTAGCTCCTGCTATGGATACCGACGCGCGTCAGGCCGTAATGGCCTCGATGCGGATTTCGGTGTAGTTCTGACGGTGGCCCTGATGCTTCTGATAGTGCTTGCGACGGCGCATCTTGAAGATCGTGACCTTGTCGTGCCTGCCATGCGCAAGAACGGTCGCCTTGACCACGGCGCCGGAGACGATGGGCGTACCTACCTTCAGCTGGTCGCCTTCGCCCACGGACAGAACCTGGTCCAGGGTGATTTCTTGCCCAATGTCAGCAGGTATCTGTTCTACCTTGAGTTTTTCGCCGGCTGCGACACGATACTGCTTGCCGCCGGTTTTTATGACCGCGTACATGGGTAAATTCCTATAGGGGTAATTTCAGCGCAAAACGCCGAACTCAGGATTCTAGCCCGGCGGGTTCGGATTGTCAAAAAGTCTCGCCGGGGCAATGAGTTAGGTGTTGCGGACGGCCCCGTCACCTGTGCGGGGCGGGGCCGGCGCGCCGGGTGCCATCTTCCGGGATGACGCCGTCCCGGGCGGCGCGGCGGCATCCGACCGACACCGTATAATTCGCACGACCCCGGCCGGCTTGCATGGCGGGCGCGGGCCCGCGACATGAGCGTTGGCGCTCGTCTTTTTTCCATCCGGACACGTCTTGAATCTCCCCGAGCTTATCGCCCCCGTTGCCGACGACATGAAGGCGGTGGATGCCGTCATCCGCGACCGGCTGAATTCCGACGTTGTGCTCATCCGTACCATCGGCGATTACATCGTCGGCGCCGGCGGCAAACGCATGCGTCCGGCGCTGCTGCTGATGATGGCGCGCGCCCTGGGGTATGCCGGCACGTCCCATCACACCCTGGCCGCGGTGGTCGAATTCATCCATACCGCCACGCTGCTGCACGACGACGTGGTCGACGAATCCGACCTGCGCCGCGGCCGGCAGACAGCCAATGCGGTGTTCGGCAATGCGGCCAGCGTGCTGGTCGGCGACTACCTGTATTCGCGTTCCTTCGAGATGATGGTCGACGTCGACTCGATGCGCGTGATGGCCATCCTGTCGCAGGCCACCACCGTCATTGCGGAGGGCGAAGTCCTGCAGCTGCTGAACGTGCACGATCCCGACGTGTCGCAGGAGCGCTATCTGCAGGTGGTGCGCTACAAGACCGCCAAGCTGTTCGAGGCCGCCGCGCAGGTGGGCGCCGTGCTGGCGGGCGCGTCACCGGAACAGGAACAGGCCGCGGCGGCGTACGGCCGCCACATCGGCACCGCCTTCCAACTGGTGGACGACGTGCTGGACTACGGCGGCGATGCCGCGGCACTGGGCAAGAACGTCGGCGACGACCTGCGCGAAGGCAAGCCCACCTTGCCCCTGATCCGCGTCATGGAAGTCGGCACGCCCGCGCAGCAGGCGCTGGTGCGCACCGCCATCGAAACCGGCCATGCCGATTTCGAAGCCGTCGCCGCCGCCATCCATGCCACCGACGCCTTGCAGCACGCCATGGAAGCCGCGAACGCCGAAGCGGACCTGGCCCGCCAGGCACTGGCCGGCTTCCCGATTTCCGTTTATCAGCAAACCCTGTTAGAATTTTGCGCTTTCGCGGTTAACCGTGATCGTTAGTGTGTTGTCAGGACCTTGGATCAGGGCCTTGAACGTAATACCGATGACGGTTTTGCCGTTGAAGGGTCGAAGCTAACGGTCAACGGATCGATAGCGTTAAGAACGGGGCGTAGCTCAGCCTGGTAGAGTACTGCGTTCGGGACGCAGGAGTCGGAGGTTCGAATCCTCTCGCCCCGACCACTCATGTGGTCACATTCCGGAGCCCGGTCAGCAATTGCTGACCGGGCTCTTTTCTTTCGTGCGGGCCCATCGTGCGGGCCGGGCCTATCGTGCGGGCCTATCGTGCGAGCGATTCCTCAGCCGCCAGGTTCCTTGGCGATACGCTGCGTGCCCTCCGCCTTCGGCGGTATGCGCACCGACAGGATCATGGCGGCGGCCAGGGTGAGCACCGTGAATCCCAGCGACCAGGAAATCGGTATCTTGTAGAGGTCGATGAGCAGCATCTTCGTGCCGATGAACACGAGGATGACGGCCAGCCCATAAGAGAGCAGATGGAAGCGCTCGTGCATGCCCGCCAACAGGAAGTACATCGCCCGCAGGCCCAGGATCGCGAATACGTTGGACGTGAGCACGATGAACGGATCGGTCGTGATGGCGAAGATCGCCGGAATCGAGTCCACGGCAAACACAACGTCGACCACGCCGATGATGAGGATCACCACGAGCAGCGGCGTCGCGGCCTTGACGCCATTGACCATCGTGAAAAACTTTTCGCCGTCGTAATCGGGCGCGATCTTCATGTGCTTCTTGATCCAGCGCAGCGCCGGATTATCCGAAAGGTCGGACTCCTCGCCCGCGGCGCGCCACATCTTGATCCCGGTGAACAGCAGGAAGGCGCCGAACACGTACATCAGCCAGTGGAATCGAACGATGAGCCATGCGCCAATCAGGATCATGATGGCGCGCAGGACCAAGGCGGCAAGAATGCCGATCATCAATGCCCGCTTCTGAAACGTCGCTGGCACCGCGAAGTAGCTGAAGATCATGAGGAAGACAAAAATATTGTCCACCGCAAGCGCCTTCTCGACCAGGTAGCCCGTGACGAACTCCAGTGTCTTGGCGTTGGCCAGCTCCCGCGCGGCGGGGTCGGCGCCGGTGCCGCCGAGATACCACCACAGCCAGCCGACGAACAGAAAGGAAACGGCCACCCATATCAGCGACCAGATGGTGGCTTCGCGCATGCTGACGGCATGCGAGCCCTGACGGTTGAGTGCGAAGAAATCGATCGCGAGCGCGACGAGTACGAAAACCGTGAACAGCGTCCACAGCAAAGGGGTTCCGATGGAGATCATCGTCACGTGCCTCTCAGCCCAACCGGCAACGTATGGGCGACAAATTGTCTGGGATCCTCGCCAGTCTTGCCGCCCGGAACACATGGATTCCGAGTCACGGCACCGAACACTGGTGGCTGCCAGCCCACCAGTGCCGTAATGACGGCACCGTGTCACAACGCACATGGGCGTCGTGTCAGCTACTCCCTTTGAGAGGCGATTGCATTTAATCAAACATCGACGACGTCGTCAACGCGTGCGGTGGTGGAGGGGATCGGGGCCGAGTCAAGCGCCTGCAAGCAAGGCAGCGGTATCATCGAAATCCTTCCGGCAACCCGTGGAGCAGGCGCGATGGCACAGGATAAATGGTCTTCCCGGCAGTACCTGATGTTCGAGAACGAACGAACCCGCCCGGTACGCGATCTGTTGTCCGCGGTGCCGTCCGACGATGCGCGTGAAGTCATCGACCTGGGTTGCGGGCCCGGCAATTCCACCGAAGTCCTGGCGCGGCGTTTCCCGTCGGCCCGGGTTTCCGGCCTGGACAGTTCGGCGGACATGATCGCCGCCGCGCGCAAGCGCATGCCGGACGTGCGGTTCGAGGTGGCCGACATCCTGACCTGGCAGCCTGGTACCGCCTATGACGTCATCCTCGCGAACGCGGTGTTCCAATGGGTGCCGGGCCATGAAACCATTTTTCCCGCGCTGGTTTCCAGGCTGGCGGAAGGCGGCAGCCTGGCCATCCAGATGCCGGATACGATGGAAGAGCGTCCTCATCGGATGATGCGCGAACTGGCCGCGGACGGTCCCTGGGCGGACAAGCTGAAGGACGTCAGCCAGGCGCGCACCACGCTGCGCTCGGCGGAGTGGTACTACGAGCTGCTGCAGAAGCACTGCGGCGCCGTGAACATCTGGCGCACCACCTACTACCACGTGTTGAAGGACGGCCCGGACGCCATCGTCGAATGGTTCAAGGGCAGCGCCCTGCGGCCCTTCCTGGACCCGCTGGACGAAGAAGGCCGGCGCGCCTACCTGGCGCGCTACACCGATCTGGTCAGGCAGACGCATCCGCCGCTGGCGGACGGCTCGGTGCTGCTGCCTTTCCCACGCCTGTTCATGGTGGCGACGCGCTGAAACCGGCGCGTCGCCATCTTGCTACGCCGTGCATGCCTGCATGGCGCGCTCCTTGATCGCGGGCGCGAGCCGTTCGAAGGCGATCAGGTAGATCGCCCCTTCCGCCGACGCCGTGGATCCGTGCACCGTGCCGGCGGGCAGGTCGATGACATCCCCCTTCCTGCACACGTAGTCGACGCCGTCGGCGTACACCGTCAAGGCGCCGTCGACGATGATCAAGGTTTCATCGGTGGGATGGCTGTGCGTGCGATGCTCCTTGCCGGGCGCGTCGCGCTGCACTTCGATGCATCCCTGCATGGGCAGCAGGACGCGGAGGCTATCCGCCAGCTCGATGCCGCCGAGCAGACCCTTGATGATTTCCATGATGTTTCCTTGGTCTCAGATTTCGGCTTCGGAAGCCAGGTCCGCCGCGCGCATGGCGTGGAAGGGGCACCCGGTGGTGGGGCGATTATCGTCGCCCAGGAAGTACTGCTTGAATTCGCGGTTCGACGAGTCGCCGTATGAGCCGAGCTCTTCGGACGGCGGGATCATGTCATAGGTCGCCAGCCGCTTGCGTACCTTCGACACGCTGGCTTCGCGCGCGCGCGGGCTGCCCAGGATGTTGTCGAACACCCAGCGGGGCTGGAACGTGATCATGAACGAGCTGGAACGGCGGCTTTGCCGCTGCACATGGGCCGGCGTATTGCAGACGACGAAAATCGGCTCGCCCGCGAAGCAGAATTCCCAATGCGGCGTGTCCAGTTCGGCGGGCACCTCGGCCGGCCATTCGCTGTCGTCGAGCGAGGCCAGGCGGCCCAGCGTGGCCCAGAACTTGGCGCGGTAGGCTTCCAGCGGCAGCAGCGGACGCGGACGGAAGAACACCAGCAGCGACGTGTTCGGCCCGCAGGATCGCGACTCGGCGACATACGCGCGCAGGTTGCGCGCCAGTCCTTCCACATCGTCGTCTTCCAGGAAAAGATAGCGCAGCTGGTCGGCGCGGTATCCCGCGACGCCGAAGATGCACGGGAATGCGCGGGTGTCGCTGTTGAGCGTGCTGGCGAGCTCCTGGAACAGGATCGCCTGCCATGTGCCAGGTGCATGGCGTTGCTCGACTTGAGTACGGCTCAGATAGTCTTTCACGGCTTTGTCTACCCATCAGGTGGAGGGAAAAAACGACTTGCCATGACGTGCGCGCGGCTTGAGGCCGCATCGGCACGATGAAGATAGCTAAGCTTGATGTGCGAAGCGCATCGCCGCCGCGCCGATACAGCCCAGGGCCGAGACGGCCGCCATGAGGAGAATGAATCCGGTATAGCCCTGGGCGGTGTACGACAAGTGGCCGGGGCTGCCCGTGGCCGAGGCGGCCAGCAGGGATCCGATAAGCGGCTGCACCACGGCGGCCGTAATGCCGGCCAGCGTGGTGTTGAACGAGGCTCCGATGCCGATCATCTCGGTGGAGTACAACTTTCGTACCGCTTTCAATACCAGCGGTACGGTGCCGCCGGCCACGAAGCCCAGAACGCAAAAGCAAGCGATGGCGTATGCATACCCCATCGATGCCAGCAATGCCGGAAGCAAGGTGAGCAGGATAGCCGCGCGCAGCAGGCAATTCCATAGCAATGCGCGTCTCACGTTCATTACGCGATCCGACAAATGGCCCAGCAGGATGGAGCCGGCCACATTGCTTACCAGGAATGCCAGGATGCAGGTGCTCGCCTGGTCCTTGCTGATCGACAGCGTATCCCGGACCATGGGCAAGCCCCATACGCCAGATAGTGTAGTGACTGAGGCGAAGTGCGACGCGAAGACGATGGCGCAGCCCCAGCTGCCGGCGTTGCGCAGCCTGCCGCGGAACATGCGCAGGGTGTTGCCCAACTTCGGCATTAGTTCTTTCAGGGCCATCGGAGATTGGTCCGTACGGCCGAAGATCAGTATGGCGCCCACCAGGTTGAGGCCGATCAGGCCGGCTACCAAGGCAAAGCATTCGCGCCAGCCGAGTTCAGATACTGCGTAGGCCAAAGGAGTGGTGGCCATCACCCCTCCGATGTAGCCCGACACCTGCGACAGGCCGGACATCAGGCCGAAGCGGCTCTGCCTGAATTTCAGCGCGACCAGTTTCAGCATCGACGTGAAGACCAGCGCATCGCCGCAGGCGATCACCAGGCGCGCGGCGAACGCCGCCGGCACGGTATGCGCCATGGCGAAGCACGCGGTGCCGGTCAGCGATACCAGCAGGCTGCCGATCAGGACCCGCCGCACGCCCAGCGTGTCGACCAGGATGCCGGCGGGGATCTGCATGGCCAGGTAGCCGTAGAAATAGCCCGATGCCAGCACGCCCAGGCCCGCGGCCTCGATGGAGAACGACGCGGACAGCTCGTTGAGCATCGACTGCGGCGCCAGGCGCTGCATGAAGGCCACGGCATAGGCCAGCGCGATCAGGATCCAGGATGCGTATGCCCGCGCGCCCGGCCGGTCGGCTTCGAGCGCGATAGGCGGCGGCAGCGAGGCGGCCTTGCTCATGACGCGTTGGGTCGGCGGACGATGCCCAGCGAAAACAACGCGTCCGTGGAGCTGGGCGCCAGTGAAGAGATACGCTTGCCCACGTGTACCGCGGCGCCGCGATAGGAAGGCTTGCGGTGCTTGATGTGGCCGTAGGCGTCGCGCATGACCAGCGCCGGCAGTTCCAGCGCGCGATCGGGGTAGATCCGCTTGGCCGCGAGCACGGCCAGCGCCAGCAAGCCGGCCCGCCCGCCATTTTCCTTGGGCGGGTCGGCTTGCAGGTCGGGCACGACCTCGGCGCAGCGACGCGCGTTGGCCAATGCCACGATGGCATTACGTGTCCGCCAGCAATACAGCAGGCGCGCTTGATGCGGCCGCTGGCGGAAGGCCTCAGCGAATATCAGGTCGGTGACATCGCTGTATACCCCTAGGCCCTGATAGGGGGGCGCCAGTTCCGTACCGGATCGGTACAGGCAAAGATCGCCGTTCATATCAAAATACTGGTAGATCGAAAACCCGACGAGCTCCTTGTCGGCATAAATCAGAACCAGCCCGTAACCGCTTCGGAATGGACTATGGGTCGGGGTCCAATGCGGTTCGGCGACATCCCAATTCATGCCGATAAGGCGATTGAAGGCATCCATGGTGGAGGCGCGCTCGTCGACCGGGAAATCTTCGGCCCGAGGAAACGACCTGAGGGAGATGGTCTTTCCGTTCGAGAGAAGCTTGATCGGCATCGCGCAGCCCTGCCTTCTATATATCTTTTATAAGTACTCTAATAACCGTTCCGTTCTCCTGACGCGATCCGCATATGGGTCACGGGCGGCTAATTCCCCATGGCAAGGGAATTCTCCGGCAGGCGCATCAAACGGTTCGCCGGTTTTCGGTCAAATTTCGCTAGAATTGGGCCAATACGCAGCATCCCGGGCATCCTCGCCGTGTCTATCCCAGTGCCAGTAGTGGCCGTAATCGCTTTCGACAGGATCAGCGCCTTCCACCTGTCGGTGCCCTGCGCCGTGTTCGGCGGCTATGGGGGGGTGGCCGGCGCGCCCAGATTTTCGCTCAAGGTGTGCTCAGCGGAAGGCGGCACGCTGGCGACCACGACCGCCGGTTTCTCGGTCGTGGCGACTCCGTCCCTGGAAATCACCAAGACGGCCGACGTGATCGTTATTCCCAGCTGGCGCGACGTCAAGGAAACGCCGCCCGCCGCCATGCTAGAGGCAGTGGCAGCCGCCCACGCCCGGGGCGCCCGCATCGTCGGGCTCTGCCTGGGCGCCTACGTGCTGGCGGCCGCCGGCATCCTGGATGGGCGCCGCGCCACCACGCATTTCGCCTGGGTCGATCACTTTGCCACCCGGTTTCCCCGCGTCAAGGTGGAGCCCTCGGTGCTCTACGTCGACGATGGCAATATCACGACGTCCGCCGGCACGGCCTCCGGCATAGACTGCTGCCTGCATATCGTCCGGGCCTTATATGGGGCCAAAGTGGCGGACTTCGCCGCCCGCCGGCTGGTGGTGCCGCCGCATCGCCATGGCGCGCAGGCGCAGCTGCCGCCGCAGGCGGCGTCCTCGGAAGGCGCGGGTTTCCGCCTGGCCGAGCTGCTGGACTGGCTGCGCGGCACCATCGTCGAAAAGCATACGGCCGACAGCCTGGCCGATCGCCTGGCCATGAGCCGCCGCACCTTCAATCGGCGGTTCCTGTCCCTGACCGGGTGCAGCCTGAGCGAATGGCTGCTGGCCGAACGGCTGCGGCTCGCCCAGAAAATGCTCGAAACCACCGAGCTGCCGCTGGAAATCATCGCCGCGCGCGCCGGGCTGGGCAGCGCATCGTCGCTGCGGCAGCATTTTTCCCGCATGTTGCAGACGTCTCCTTCCGCCTACCGCAAGCAGTTCAAGCGCCGGGCCTGACCGGGGGCCCGGCGGGACGCGCTTACTCCAACTTGTAGCGGATCCTGTTGAACCAGAAGGGCGTGCCCTCCCACTCGATGTCGCGGTGCAGCCGCAGGCGGTGCAGGCCGATGAATTCCCGCACCACAGCCTTGCCTATGATGACTTCGATGTCCTTGCTGACCGCGCTGCAGGCGGGCGTCAGCACATCGGGCATGTCGCGGCGCAGCCCGCGCTGCGCCAGGTACTCCTGGACTTGCTTTTCATAGGGCGTCCAGAACATGCGCGGCCGGACGGGGAATACCGCCATGCCCGATTCGCGCCGCGCGGCGAACACGCGCTCGGCGTTCATCATGCGATTCAGCAGGGCAAAGACGCGGCCACGGTCGTTGTAGATGAAATCGCGCCATTTTTCGGCGCGCTGGATCAGTTCCGGCGAGACGCGGCGGATGACGGTCTGCAGAGGCGTCCACGTCGCCAGGAAATCGAAGAAGCGGGCATTCCTGCCGGCGGCGATTTTTTCGCTGGCCCGCTCGGCATCCGACGGCTCCACCACCGACATGTGCTCGAAGTGCATCTTGAACTGCATGGCGGGCAGATAGGTCCTGCCCCGCAGCCGGGTCAGCAGGTCCAGCCATTGCTCCACTTCGTCGAACTCGATGTTCCGGAGGGCGGCGCGCGCCTGCAGTTCGGGCCGCAGCTCCGCGAAATGCTGGATCAGCGTATCCATGTTCAGCATGTCTTCGCCCTGGTCCAGCAGCGCGAACGGCTTGTCGTCGTACACGCCTTCCTCGATGTCGCAGTTCAGGGACGCGATGTGCAGGCTGTTCATCGTATGCAGGATCTGGTCCTGGCAGGAACCCGAGCCGTAGCGCGCGATGGACAGGCATTCGTCCAGGAATTTTTCCTTGCCGGGTTGCCGCATCTTCGTCAGCAGGGCGACGATGCGATTGCGGAAGGCGCGATCGGGCTGCTTGAGCCAGACGTCGTGCAGGCGGTTCAGCAGCGCGCTCAAGGCGGCGACGGCATTGGCGTCGACGTCCTGCGCCTTCCGCCAGGCTTCGCTGGCGGGTGGCAGTTCGGACGCCGAGTCCGTGGCGGGCGCCGCTGCCAGCCATTTGCGCGCGGCGCTGTCGAGCAAGCCTGGCGGGTAGACCGGCGCCATGATCTCGCTGGTATAGCCCTGGAGCTCCATTTCTTCCACCGGGATGACGTTGGCCATCATCTCGGGGAATTCCAACAGGACGCGCGTCGCGACATGCAGGTTGTTCGCGTATTCCGCGCTGGTTTCGACGAGCTCGATTTCCGCCGGCAATCTGGCGCGCAGGCCCAGCCGGGCGCACATGGCGGCGTCCGCGGTGACTTGCCGCAAGTGCGGGCCGTAGCCGCGGACGGGCGTTTCGATGGGGTTGCCGGCCACGTCGAGCATCGTCAGCGTCGCCGGCAGCATGTCGGGCGCGGGGAACTCGCCCAGCCGGTTGCCGGCCAGGATCAGCCATTGCAGGGACGCCAGGTTGTGCAGCGGTGGCATCTCCCGCAAACCCAGTGAAATCAGGCGCAGGGGTTGGGTGGGGTCGCCGGCGTAGCTCCACATGTTGACCAGTGCCCAGGCGAGGTCACGCCGTTCGTCGGGGCCGGCGGCCGCGCTGACGTAGGCTGCCATGTCGCGTTGCCATTGCGGCACCGGGTCGCCCAATTGGTCGCGGAAGGTCAAGGTCGAATACTCGCCATAGCCGAGCTCGGGCGCCGTGCGGCGCTGCCCGATGCGGGTGGCGTAGTACGCGGCCAGGTCGTCGAACAGGTCGATGGCCTGCTGCCGTTGCCATTCGGCGTCCTGTTGCTCAGGCCGCGCGCCGTCCGCGGGATCCGTCGCGGCGTGGATGAACGGCTGCGGTTCGAAACGGATGATGTGGTTGCCGTCCGCGTCCGTGGTTTCATCGCGGTCGGAAACGCCGGACCGGACGTCTTCCGGAATTTCGAAGACGAAGGCGGGCGTGTCGTTGGCGGGCACGTCGCAGGCACGGACGGCGCGCAACAGGGCGGCGCCGATATCCGTGTCGGCGATGATGCGCAGGGCGGTCTCCACCTGCGCCATTTCCCACTCGTCGCAATCATCGGGTTCCTGTACGGTGAGCAGGCCGGAAAGATCGCGCAGGGCGGGCGGCTCCGCGATGGAATACGTGTCCACCGGCGGAACGGTGCTGGGGCTGCCGCAGGGGCCGGTGCTGGTCATGCGCGGCCAGCCTCCGGTCTGCGCGTGGCGCTGCGGCCGGCGCGCGGGTGGGCCAGGTAGCGGCGTAGAGCTTGCGTCATGGTGGTGTTCTCCCTTCGAGGCGCGTTGAGTGCCGGTCGCCCACGAGCCTGTTCCCATCCGTGTGGCACGGGAGCAGGGCGCGACATGGGACAGCCTGAAACCTGCTGTCGGAACATGCGCCGGCGCGGATGCGGTTCTTCCCTGGGACGTGGTGGACGCGTCATGGGCCGGCTGTTAAAACAGCACATGCAATCGAACAACAGGAAGCGCCGTTGGGGGCGCGTGCTGGCGCTGCTCTGCACGGGCGTGCTGGCGCTTGCCGCCCTGGGCGGCACGGCGGCCTGGTTGGCTATGCGCGCCAGCCTGCCGCGGCTGGACGGCAAACTGCGCGCCGATGGCTTGTCGGCCGAAGCCACCATCGAACGCGACGCGCAGGGCAACGTCACCGTGACCGCCGCCAATCGCCTGGACCTGGCCTACGCCACGGGCTATGCCCATGGACAGGACCGTTTCTTCCAGATGGACCTGCTGCGCCGCGTCGCCGCCGGCGAAGTCGCCGCCCTGGTGGGCGCCGATGCCATCCCGCTGGACCAGCGCAATCGCATGCACCGCTTCCGCGCCCGCGCCCAGGCCGCGTATGCCGCGCTGCCGCCCGACCAGCGCGAATTGCTGCAGCGTTATGCGGCCGGGGTCAACGCCGCGCAGGCCGCGCTGCTGGTGTGGCCATTCGAATACGGCGTGCTGGGCGTCCGTCCGCAGCCCTGGCGTCCGGAAGACACGCTGCTGGCGGTCGACGCCATGTACCTGGACCTGCAGTCGGGCGAGTTGAACCGCGTGCTGTCGCGCGGGTTCCTGCGCGATGCGGTGCCGGCCGATATGCTGGCCTTTCTGACGCCGCGCGGCAGCGCCATGGACGCGCCGCTGGACGGCGTCGACGTCGCCGCGCCGCCCTTGCGCGTGCCGCGGGCGCGCCCCGATTGGCTGGACGGCGCCGGGCGCGATGGCGGCGGCCGGGAGGGTTCCGGACAGGACCGCCCCGGGCAGGGTAGCCCCGGGCAGGCCAGCCCTGACCGGCGATCGGAATCCGACGCGGCCGTCGCCGGGATCGGCAGCAACGCCTTCGCCGTGGCCGGCGGGCATACCGTCGATGGCGTGGCGCGCGTGGCCAACGACATGCACCTGGGGCTGCGGCTGCCCAATATCTGGTATCGGCTGACGCTGGTGCTGCAGGGGCCGGAGCCGCGCCGCATCAGCGGCGTCAGCCTGCCTGGCGCGCCGGTGGTGGTGGCCGGCAGCAATGGCGACGTCGCCTGGGGCTTCACCAACAGCTATGGCCATTACATCGATCTGATACGGCTCGAACGCGATCCCAAGGACGCCAGGCGCTACCGGGGGCCCGCGGGAGAATGGGAGACCGCCGCGGAGCACGACGAATCGATACAGGTCAAAGGCGGCGCGCCGGTCAGCCAGCCCGTGCTGGAGACGCGCTGGGGCCCGGAAATGACCGTGGGCGACCAGGCCTATGCCCTGGAATGGGTGGCCCACCAGCCTTACGCCGCCGACCTGGGCCTGATGGGCATGGAGAACGCGCGCAACGTGGAGCAGGCCCTGGCCGTGGCGCAGGCCGCCGGTGTGCCTACCCAGAACATCCTGGTGGCCGATAGCGGCGGCCATATCGGCTGGACGCTGGCTGGCCCCCTGCCCAGGGCCACGCGCGATCCCGGCGGCTATCCGGTCGAGGCGGCGAAGGCCGCGGCGCCGGCCGGCCGGCTGCCGCCGTCGCAGTATCCGCGCGTGGTGGACCCGCTTTCCGGGCGTCTATGGACCGGCAACAGCACCCAGCTGGGAGACGCCAGCCGCCAGCGCGCGATCGGCGACGGCGGCGCCGACGTGGGCCTGCGCGCCACCCAGATCCGCGACGGCCTGTTCGCGCGCGACCAATACGATGAGCAGGCGCTGCTGGCCATCCAGCTGGACGACCGCGGATTGTGGCTGGAGTTCTGGCGCCAGCTGGCGCTCGATATGCTGGACGCGCCGGCATTGGCGCGGCACCCGGATCGCGCCGCGTTCCGGCGCATCCTGCTGCAATGGAATGGACGCGCGGACGTCGACCAGGCCGGCTACACCCTGATCCGCGATTTCCGCGAAACCCTGTATGGCGCCTGGTTCGCGGGGCTGGACGAGCGGCTGTCCGCCCGCGCACCGGAATTGGCGCCGGCGCTATCGGTGGGCCGGGCATCCTCCCGCCTGGAGCCGGTCATGCGCGCCCTGGTGCGCGAGCAGGCCTGGGTCCCGGCGCGCTACGCCAACTGGCGCGCGTTCATGCTGGGCGCCATCGACGAAACCATCGTGCGCAATCGGCCGCGCGGGGCATCGCTGGATCAGGCCCAGTGGGGCGAGCGCAATATCCTGGCGATCGGCCATCCGTTCGCGGGCCTGCTGCCGGAAGCGCTGCGCGGATGGTTCGCCGCGCCGGCGCAGCCGGTGCCCGGCGATACCAATATGCCGCGCGTGCAGCGTCCGGCTTTCGGCGCGTCCGAGCGCTTCGTGGTCGCGCCCGGCAAGGAGGCGCGCGGCATACTGGAAATGCCGGGCGGCGCGTCGGGGCACCCCATGTCGCCGTTCTTCCTGGCCGGGCACCAGGACTGGGTGGATGGCGCGCCATCGCCCTTCATGCCCGGGACGGCCGCGCACACGCTGGTGCTGCGGCCCTGAGCCCCGGGGCGGGCCGCTATTCCGCCTTGATCTCGTAGGCCGTGAACCGCGAGAACGGCAGCGGCGTCGTCGCCGTCAGGTTCCAGGTTTGCTTGTCCGGCAGATTGAAGGTCTGCGCGGAGGTCGTGCCGATCACGTTGCCCTGGGAATCCTGCAGCTGGAACGTCACCGAGACCCGGTTCAGTTCCTTGCCCGTGTCGTTATGCACCGTGCCGCGGATCACGGTGGATCCCGAGGCGGTGTCCTTGACGGCTTGCAGGCTATCGATCGTGACGCCTTGCGTCATCGATTGCGCCCCCGCGTTCAGGGCGGAGGCGGCCAGGATGGCGGCGGCAAGCAGGCGTTTCATGGTTGTTCTCCCGCGATGGCGGTCCCCGCCGGGAATCAGCGGGCGACCGGTATCTCGAATCGTAGCGGAAGTCCGGTGACACGTTCGAGCGTGGCCGGGTCGCCGTCGCCGAAGGTGTCGATGACGTAGACGCCGTCCGCGCGGATCTCGAACACCGCCACGTCGGTATAGACCCGTGACACGCAGCGCACGCCCGTCAGGGGATAGGTGCACCGCGGCACCAGCTTGCTGAGGCCTTCGCGCGTGGTCAATTCCATCATGACGAATACCTGCTTGGCGCCGCTGGCGAGGTCCATGGCGCCGCCGACCGCCGGGATCGCGTCGGCGCCCCCGGTGTGCCAGTTCGCCAGGTCGCCGTCCACGGAGACCTGGAAGGCGCCCAGCACGCAGATGTCGAGATGGCCGCCGCGCATCATGGCGAAGGAATCGGCATGATGGAAGAACGATGTGCCGGGCACCTGCGTGACGGGCTGCTTGCCGGCGTTGATCAGGTCGTAGTCTTCCTGGCCCTTGGCGGGCGCCGGGCCCATGCCCAGCATGCCGTTTTCGGTGTGCAGGACGATTTCGCGATCGGCCGGCAGGTGGTTGGCCACCAGGGTCGGCAGGCCGATGCCCAGGTTCACATAGGCGCCTTCCGGAATGTCGCGGGCCACGCGGGCGGCCATCTGGTCTCGGCTCAATTTCGACGTCATGCTTGCTCCTTGGCGGCGCCGACACACACGACGCGCTTGATGTAGATGCCGGGGGTGACGATGGCTTCGGGGTCCAGTTCGCCCAGTTCGACGATTTCACGCACCTGGGCCACGGCGACCTTGGCGGCGCTGGCCATGATGGGGCCGAAATTGCGCGCGGTCTTGCGGTAGGTCAGGTTGCCCCAGCGGTCGGCGCGCTCGGCCTTGATCAGCGCGTAGTCGGCATGCAGCGGCAATTCGAACACATAGTGCTTGCCGTTCAGCTCGCGGGTTTCCTTGCCGTCGGCCAGCGGCGTGCCGTAGGCCGTGGGCGTGTAGAAGCCGCCGATGCCCGCGCCGGCGGCGCGGATGCGCTCGGCCAGCGTGCCCTGCGGCACGAGTTCCAGTTCGATCTTGCCGGAACGGTACAGGCCATCGAAGATCTGCGAATCGGCCTGGCGCGGAAAAGAGCAGATGATCTTGCGCACGCGTCCCGCGCCCAGCAAGGCCGCGAGCCCGGTGGTGCCGTTGCCGGCGTTGTTGTTGACGATCACCAGGTCCTTGGCGCCTTGGGCCAGCAGGCCATCGATCAGTTCCACCGGCTGGCCGGCTGGCCCGAAGCCGCCGATCAGGATGGTTGCGCCATCGGGTATGTCGGCGAGCGCCTGCGCGGTGCTTTCTACGAGTTTTGAGATCATCGGCGGTCCGGAAGCATGGGAGGTTCTACAATCCTCGATGCTTTCACGGCGCGCCGGCCACCGTCAAGGCAAGCTGTCCTCAGCGTGAACACTTCCATGACAAGAAAACCCTACGACTCCAATCTGCTGCTGGGCGACGTCGCGTACGAGTCGGTGCGCGAAGCCATCCTGGCCAATGATCTCAAGCCCGGCGACCGCGTATCCGAGTACAAGGTGGCGGAATGGCTGGGCATCAGCCGCACGCCGGCGCGCGAAGGCCTGCGGCGCCTGGAAAACGAAGGCCTGCTCACGCAGCATCCGCGCCGCGGCCTGGTGGTCGCATCCATCGACGATGATGCAGTGCAAGAACTCTATGCGGTGCGCGAGCTGCTGGAAGGCGCGGCCGCCGCGTCGGCCGCCAAGCGGGCCACGGAGGCGGAAATCGCCACGCTCAAGCACCTGGTCGATCACGAGGCCGGGATACGCGACGAACCCGAGCAGATGTACGAGCACAACCGGACGTTCCATGACGTCGTCTATCGGGCCGCGCACAACCAGTTCCTGCTGAAGTTCCTGCTGATCACCGCCGATACGCTGTCGGCCTACCGGAACGTGTCCACGCTGGTGATCGAGGAGCGGCGCGCTCAGGTCGTCGCGGAACACCGCGAGCTGTACGAAGCCATCGCGGCGCGCGACGAAGCCGGCGCGCGCGCTGTTGCGGCGCGGCATGTGCAGAACGCGCTGCATGCCCGCACCCGCGTGCGCCACAGCAAGCTGGTGGGCGAGGCACGCCGGCCGGAATGGCCCGACGGCATGAAGAAGCGCGGCTAGGGCCGCGGCATGGGAAAGGCCGGCAGTGCCGGCAACCGCATCAGGCCGTCGTACCAATCGGCGGCGGCGCGCTCGCCCAGGGTTTCCGTCGTCAGCAACAGGAAGCGGCGCCGTATGTCCGCCGCCGGCATCGGCGTCCGCGGCATTCCCAGGTAGTCGCTCGCCAGCGCGTCGAAGCGCCGGCCGTCGTGCAAGGTCAGCGCGATGCGGGCGCTCCAGGCGGATGGCAGATCCGGATCCGCGCCCAGCGCGATCCGGCGGCACAGGCCCGCGATCGCCTCGTCTTCCAGGGCGGTTCCATCGAAGGCGCGCGGATCCTCGGGGTCCCGGTGCAAGGACAGGGCGACGCAGAAGGGCACGCTGTACTGCGCCGTCATGATGTCGCCGGGGGCGCGGATATCGTGATGGCTGGCGACCTTTTCCGACATGCCCAACGCCAGTTCGGCGACGTCGCCGCCGTCGAAGCCGTGCGTGGCCATCAGGCCGCGCAGCGTCTGCATGGCGGCTTGCGGGGTGACGTGGCAGGCATAGCGCTTCAGGCAGATGCGCAGGGTTTCCCAGTCGCGGCCCAGGTCCGCGGTGAGACGGGTGGCGTCGGCGTCGCGGCAATACGTGTCGAGGAAGCCGAAGCGGCCTTCCAGGATGGTTTCCGGCCCGCTGTAGCCATCGGCGGCCAGGCGCGCGGCCAGGATGCCGGCTTCGCAGGCGCGGCCCATGTGCAGGCGCTTGACCATCGCGCCTTCGCGCGATTTGGTGAAGGCCAGCAGCCCGCCGGACAGGGAGCCGGCGATGCCCAGTGCCCGCGCGAGGCCGGCGCCGTCCAGTCCCAGCAGGACACCGGCGACCACGGCCGCGCCGTAGGGGCCGGTCAGGCCTGGGGCGTGGAAGCCCAGTTTTTCGCTGCTGTGGCGCGATGCGGCGCCGATGCGGAAGAGCACTTCGCAGCCGGCCACGAACGCGGTCAGGGCCTGCCGGCCGCCGGCGCCGGTTTCCTGGGCCATGGCGACCAGCACGGGGACCAGCGTGGCGCCCGGATGCACGCCGGCGCCGGGGTAGCGCAGGCTGTCCTGTTCGAAGGCATGCGCCGCCGCCCCGTTGGCCAGGGCGGCGAACGGGGCGGCAATGCCGCCGTCGGCGGGCGCCCCTGAGCCGGGCGCCCCAAACACCGTGCAGGGGCCTTGGCCGCCGTAGCGGCGCGCGTAGGCGGCCGTGGCCGCGCTCCACGGGAAGCGGCTGCCATGGACGATGCACCCCAGCGTGTCGGCGATGCAGGCCATGGCCCGTTCCCGCACCGCCTCGGGAATGTCCTCGAACCGCATTCCGGCGGCGAACCGGGCCAGCGCCTGGGCCGCCGTCGCGGTGGAAAACGCCGTTTCAGCCATGTCCCATCCATCCAAAGACCCGCGTTCAAAAAATAGTATACCGTGGTATTCTAAACTCCGAACGGCGCAAAGGCAGGCGCGGAAACACACGCCGCCCCGCTGCGATCGAGGAGGACCGGGCGATGGATAGGCGCGAACGCGGGCTCGACACACTCGGGCTGGCCCGCGAACTCGGACGGCGCGTGGCGGCGCTGGACTACGACGACCTGCCCGCCGAGGCCATCCGCTGGGCCCGCGTCGGCCTGCTGGACACCGTGGGCGTCACCCTGGCGGGCGCGCACGAGGACGCGCCGCGCCTGGCCGCGCGGGCCCTGGACGGGCAGCAGGGGCCCGCCCTGGTGCTCGGCACGCGCCGCCAGGCCGGCGTGCTGGATGCCGCCCTGATCAACGGCACCGCGTCGCATGCGCTGGACTTCGACGACTGCAACAACACCCTGGGCGGCCATCCTTCCGCGCCGGTGCTGTCGGCGCTGCTGCCCCTGGCCCAGCAGTTGAACCGCAGCGGACGCGACGTCGTGCTGGCCTACGTGGCGGGCTTCGAGGCCGAATGCAAGCTGGGGCTGGCGGTCAACTTCCATCACTACACCAAGGGTTGGCATCCCACCGCCACGCTGGGCACCTTCGGCGCCGCCGCGGCATGCGCCCGGCTGCTGGGGCTGGACGGCGAAGCCACGGCGACCGCGCTGGCGCTGGCGGCTTCCTTCGCGTCCGGCCTCAAGGCCAACTTCGGCACCATGGCCAAGCCGCTGCACGTCGGCCATTGCGCGCGCAATGGCCTGTACGCGGCGCGGCTGGCCCATCTGGGCTACACCGCCAACGCCGCCGGCGTGTTCGAGCACAAACAGGGCTTCCTGGACGTGTTCAACGGTCCCGGCACCTACGACACGCAGCGCGCGCTGGACGCCTGGGCGCGGCCCCTGGACATCGTCGAGCCCGGCATCGCCATCAAGCAGTATCCCTGCTGCGGCAGCACCCACCCAGCCCTGGACGCCATGCTGGCGCTGGCGCGCCGCCATCGTCCGCGGCCGGAGAACGTGGCGCGCATCGACGCCTGGATCCACAGCCGTCGGCTCGCGCATACCGATCGGCCCCGGCCAGACAGTCCGCTGGACGCCAAGTTCAGCCTGCAATACGTGCTGGCCCGCGCGCTGCTGGACGGCCGGATCGGCGTCGCGGACTTCGAGCCGGATTCCTACACACAGCCGGCCGTGCGCGCCTTGCTGGACCGCATACACGTGGCCGCCTACGACACGCTCGAGCCGGCGGTCTTTCCCGCCGCCAACCACTTCGGTGGGCAGGTGCGCATCACGCTGCACGATGGCACGGTGCTGGAATCGCGCGTCGACCAGCCCCTGGGCCGTACCTCCGCCCATCCGTTGCCGGACGAACTGCTGCGCGCCAAGTTCGTGCTCTGCGCCGAACGCGCGCTGCGCAAGGACGCGGTGGACGCCATCGCCGACATCATCGGACGCATCGAAACCCTGCCTCGCATGGAGGCGCTGATGGCGCTGCTCGCTGGCGCCGCACTAGACTGAGGACGAGAAGTGGAAGCGCAAATTCATCGTTATGACGTGGTGGTGGTGGGCAAGGGCAACGCGGCGCTGTGCGCGGCGCTGTCCGCGCGCGAACAGGGCGTGAGCGTGGCCCTGCTGGAGGCGGCGTCGGAAGACGAGTCGGGCGGCAACAGCCGCTTCGCCGGCGGCGTGATGCGCTTTGCCTACGATTCGGTGGAAGACCTGAAAAAAGTCACCGACCTGACGGAAGAAGAAATCGCCGCCAGCGATTTCTTCACCAATACCACCGACGAATACTTCGACGATCTGTTCCGCCTGACCAACTATCGCACCGACCCCGCGCTGTCGGAGATCCTGGTCACGCAAAGCCTGGATGTCATGGTGTGGCTGCGCGCCAAGGGCGCCAGGTTCGTGCCCAACTACGGCAGGCAATCGTCGCTGGTGAACGGCCGCCGCAAGTTCTTCGGCCGCCTGCCGATCGAAGTTGCCGGCGGCGGCGCGGGCCTGGTGCAGTTCCTGGACAAGGCCGCCCGGAATGCCGGGATCGACGTGCACTACGACACGCGCGCCAAGTCCCTGGTCACCGACGGCGACCGTATCAGCGGCATCCACGCGGTACGGAAAGGCCGTGCCGTGGTATTCGAGGCCGGCGCCGTGGTCCTGGCCTGCGGCGGCTTCGAGGGCAATCCGGAAATGCGGGCCCGCTATCTGGGGCCCGGCTGGGAACTTGCCAAGGTGCGGGGATCGCGCTTCAACCAGGGCGATGGCCTGCGCATGGCGCTCGATGCCGGCGCCGCGCCCTACGGCAACTGGTCGGGCTGCCATGCCACCGGATGGGACCTGAACGCGCCGGAGTTCGGTGACGTCAACGTCGGCGATCAATTCCAGAAGCACAGCTATATCTTCGGCCTGCTGGTCAACGCCAACGGCAAGCGCTTCGTCGACGAGGGGCTGGATTTCCACTCCTTCACCTACGCGAAGTACGGCGGCGAGGTGCTGAAGCAGCCCGGCCAGTTCGCCTGGCAGGTCTTCGATTCCAAGGTCACGCAACTGCTGCGCTCGGAATACCGGATCAAGATGATGACCAAGGCCACCGCCGATACGCTGGAAGAACTGGCGCCGAAGCTGGACGGCGTGGACCCCGCCGCTTTCCTGGAGACGGTGCGCGCGTACAACGCGTCCATCCGCAGGGACGTGGCCTTCGATCCCACCGTCAAGGACGGCCTGTGCACGCAGGGCATCGAACCGCCCAAGTCGAACTGGGCGCAGGCGCTGGACACGCCGCCCTACCATGCCTATGCGACCACCTGCGGCATCACCTTCACCTTCGGCGGCCTGCGCGTGGATCCGGAAAGCGGCCAGGTGCTGAACGTGCATCTGCAGCCCATGCCGGGCCTGTATTGCGCCGGAGAAATGGTGGGCGGGCTGTTCTACTTCAACTATCCCAGCGGCACCGGCCTGGTGTCGGGGGCCATCTTCGGCCGCATCGCGGGACGCGGGGCCGCTCAGGCGGCCGCGGGCTGAACCGCGCGTGGCGGACACCGGGAGGCCGCGGTTATCCTAGCGGTCTTGACCTGGAGTCCCCATGCAAAACCACGACCGCCGCGCCCTGGTGCTGTTTTCCGGCGGGCAGGATTCGACCACCTGCCTGGCCTGGGCGCTGGAACGCTATGCCCACGTCGAAACGGTGGGCTTCGACTACGGCCAGCGCCACCGGATCGAACTGGACGCACGGCAGAACGTGCTGCGCGAACTGCGCGCCCGCCGGCCCGAATGGGCGCCCCGCCTGGGCGACGATCACATGCTCGACCTGTCCGTCCTGGGGCAGGTGGGCGATACCGCCCTGACCAGCGACCGGCGGATCGAAATGCAGGCCAACGGCCTGCCCAACACCTTCGTTCCCGGCCGCAACCTGCTATTCCTGACGCTCGCCGCCGCCCTGGGTTATCGCCGCCAGCTGGACGTGCTGGTCGGCGGCATGTGCGAAACGGATTTCTCCGGCTATCCCGACTGCCGCGACGACACGATGAAGGCGCAGCAGGTGGCCCTGGCCCTGGGCCTGGGCACGCGCGTCACCATCGAAACGCCGCTGATGTGGCTGGACAAGGCCCAGACCTGGGCGCTGGCCGAGCGGTTGGGCGGACAGGAACTGGTGGACATCATCCTGGAAGACAGCCACACCTGCTATCTGGGCGAGCGCGGCGCGCGCCATGCCTGGGGCTATGGCTGCGGCACCTGCCCGGCCTGCGCGCTGCGCAAGACCGGCTGGGAACGCTGGACCAGCGGCCAGGCGGCGCCGCTGCCCGCGGCCTGAGGCACCCGCCGCCCGCCGCCTGCGGCCCGAGGCCCCCGCCGGCGCGCTAGCGCGATTCCGGCGCCGTCGTATCGCCTTCGCCCAGCGTGCGCTGCATCAGCACCGTATCGCGCCATTCGCCGAACTTGTGGCCCACCGACCGCAGCGTGCCGACCGGATGGAAGCCGCAGCGAGCGTGCAGCGCCAGCGACGCGGCATTGCCGCTGTCGCCCACGATGGCCAGCATCTGGCGCCAGCCGGTCGCGGCGCAGCGCTTGATCAGTTCCCGCAGCAGGCGCCCGCCGATACCGTGGCCCGCCGCGCCGGGCTTGACGTACACGGAGTCCTCGCAGGTGTACCGATAGGCGGGGCGGGGCCGATACAGCGTGGCATACGCATAGCCGGCCACCTCGCCGTCGAGCTCGGCGACCAGGTAGGGCAGCTTGTGGGCCAGCACGGCGGCGCGCCGCTGGCGCATTTCCTCCAGGTCCGGGGGCGATAGTTCGAAGGATGCCGTGCCGTGCAGCACGTGGTGGCTGTAGATCGCCTGGATGGCCGCCATATCGTCGGCGGTGGCGTCGCGTATGAGCAGCTTGGAGTCGGGCAAAACGGACATGGTGCGTACGTGTGGGTGGAAGGTCGCGCGGCGGCCGCGGCGCGGGCCGGCGATCGGCCGGGATCCGCCGACGCCGTTCGGCATTATGCGGCGCGCGGGCGGATTTTCGCCGATGGCGCGGTATCGGGACTATCCCTGCTCAGGTGGCTGTACCCTGCCAGGCGTTATGATGGGGACCTTTTTGCCCCGGTCCGCCCCGGCAAGCCGCGCCATGGACGCGGCGCGGGCCGTCCCGATAAAACCCCGCGCTTTCCGAGACAACGCCATGCCGCAATACCGTTCCCGCACATCCACCCACGGCCGCAACATGGCCGGCGCCCGCGCCCTGTGGCGCGCCACCGGCATGAAGGACGGCGATTTCGGCAAACCCATCGTCGCGGTGGTGAATTCCTTCACGCAGTTCGTGCCCGGCCACGTGCATCTGCGCGACCTGGGCGCGCTGGTCGCCAGCCAGATCGAGGCCGCCGGCGCGATCGCCAAGGAATTCAACACCATCGCGGTGGACGACGGTATCGCGATGGGGCACGACGGCATGCTGTATTCGCTGCCTTCGCGCGAATTGATCGCCGACTCCGTGGAATACATGGTCAACGCCCATTGCGCGGACGCCATGGTGTGCATCTCGAACTGCGACAAGATCACCCCGGGAATGCTGATGGCCGCCATGCGCCTGAACATCCCGGTCGTGTTCGTGTCGGGCGGCCCGATGGAAGCGGGCAAGATCACGTCGCCCACCGACGGCAAGGTCATCGCCAAGATCGACCTGATCGACGCCATGGTCAAGGCGGCCGATCCCAAGATGTCCGACGCCGACGTGGCCGAATACGAACGCAGCGCCTGCCCGACCTGCGGCTCCTGTTCCGGCATGTTCACCGCCAATTCGATGAACTGCCTGACCGAGGCGCTGGGCCTGTCCCTGCCGGGCAACGGCACCATCGTCGCCACGCACGCCTGGCGCAAGGGGCTGTTCGAGGAAGCCGGCCGCCTGGTCGTCGATCTGTGCCGCCGCTACTACGAGCAGGACGACGCATCCGTCCTGCCGCGCAACATCGCCACCCGCGCCGCCTTTGAAAACGCCATGACGCTGGACGTCGCCATGGGCGGATCGACCAACACCGTGCTGCACCTGCTGGCGGCGGTGCAGGAAGCCGGCGTGGATTTCACGATGGAAGACATCGACCGCATTTCCCGCCGCACGCCCTGCCTGTGCAAGGCCGCGCCCGCGACCGACAAATACCACATCGAAGACATCCATCGCGCCGGCGGCGTGATCGGCATCCTGGGCGAGCTCGCGCGCGCCAACCTGCTGGACCTGTCGGTGGGCAACGTCCACAGCGGCACGCTGGGCAAGGCGCTGGAAAAATGGGACGTCGCGGGCGGCGCCGGCGAAGAGGCCCGCAAGTTCTACCGTGCCGCCCCCGGCGGCGTGCCCACCCAGGTCGCCTTCAGCCAGGAAGCCACCTATCTGACGCTGGACCTGGATCGCAGCAGCGGCGGCATCCGCGACCTGGCCCACGCCTACTCCAAGGACGGCGGGCTGGCGGTGCTGTACGGCAACCTGGCGGAAAAGGGATGCATCGTGAAAACGGCCGGCGTCGATGAAAGCCAGCTGATGTTCCAGGGCCGCGCGCGCGTGTTCGAAAGCCAGGACGCGGCGGTCGACGCCATCCTGGGCGACCAGGTCGTGGCCGGCGACGTCGTGGTGATCCGCTACGAAGGCCCCAAGGGCGGTCCGGGCATGCAGGAAATGCTGTATCCCACGTCCTACCTGAAGTCCAAGGGCCTGGGCAAGACCTGCGCGCTGTTCACCGATGGCCGGTTCTCCGGCGGATCGTCGGGGCTGGTGATCGGCCATGCATCGCCGGAAGCCGCCGAAGGCGGCACGATCGGCCTGGTGCGCGATGGCGATGCGATCCAGATCGACATCCCCAACCGCCGCATCCACCTGGAAGTCGGCGCCGCCGAGCTGGCCGCGCGCCGCCAGGAAATGGAGGCCCGCGGCGACAAGGCATGGCAGCCGGGCGAACGCCAGCGCGTGGTTTCGACTGCGCTGCAGGCCTATGCCGCGCTGGCCACTTCCGCCGATCGCGGCGCGGTGCGTGACCTGAGCCAGCTGAAACGGCGTTGATGGCGGGGCGTCAGCCCGCCGCCATCACGCGCATTCCGAGGCCGGCCCGGCGGCGGGCCGCGCTTCGCGGCGATCCAGCCGCCAACTGAACAATGCCACCAGCAAGCCGGCCGCCGTCATCAGGCTGGCGACCCAGGGCAGGGCCGCCAGGCCCGGCCCGTGGTCTATCGTCAGGCCGCCGACCCAGGCACCGGCGGCATTGCCCAGGTTGAATGCCGCGATGTTGAAGGCCGACGCCAGGTTCGGCGCGGCCGCGGCTTTTTCCAACACCCGCATCTGCAGGGGCGGCACGGTCGCGAAGCCCGCGGCGCCCAGCAATCCCACCGTGATCGCCGCCGCCACCTGGGCGTGGGCGGTGAAGGTGAAGACCGCTTGCAGCACCGCCAGGATCAGCAGCGTGCCGACCAGCGTGGGCATCAGCCGCCGATCGGCGAACTTTCCGCCCAGCGTGTTGCCGATGACCAGCCCGACGCCGAACAGCAGCAGGATGGGCGACACGGCCTTGTCGGAAAAGCCCGCCAGCTGCGTCAGGATGGGAGCGATGTAGGTGAAGGCCGCGAACACGCCGCCGAAACCCAGCACCGTCATCAGGAATCCCAGCAGCACCTGGGGCTGCACCAGCGTGCGCAGCTCCTGCCCGAAATGGGCCTGCTGGTCGTCGCGGCTGCGCGGCACCAGCAGCGCGATGGCGGCCATGGCGACGATGCCCACGGCGGTCACCGCCCAGAAGGTGCTGCGCCAGCCGAAATGCTGTCCCAGCCAGGTGCCCAGGGGCACGCCCATGACGTTGGCCAGCGTCAGGCCGGTGAACATCAAGGCGATCGCCGATGCCTTCTTGTCCGCCGACACCAGCCCGGTGGCCACCACCGATCCGATGCCGAAGAAAGCGCCGTGCGCGAACGACGTCAACACGCGCGCCGCCATCAGCATGCCGTAGTTCGGCGCCAGCGCACAGGCCAGGTTGCCCACGGTGAACAGCAGCATCAGGCCCAGCAGCACGGTCTTGCGCTGCAGCCTGGACATCAGCGGCGTCACGATGGGCGCGCCGACGAACACGCCCAGCGCGTAGCCGGTCACCAGCAGCCCGGCCGTCGACAGGCCGACGTGCAGGTCGGCCGAGAGTTCGGGCAACAGCCCCATGATGACGAATTCGGTGGTCCCGATGCCGAAGGCACCGGCGGCAAGCGCCCACAAGGCGATAGGCATGGCAGCGTTCCGCGGTTGGATGGAAAGCGCGTATTGTGCGCGTTCGCCATCCGCGGAAACACCCCGCGCGCGACAAAGGACTTATACGCGCAAGGCAAAAATCCCCTGAGGAAATCCCCTAAGGAATCCCCCTAAGGAATCCCCTGGGATTCAGAGATAACCCTGCTCCATTTCGCGCCGGAACTGCAGGGCGTCGTAGCCGTCTCCGTATTCGACGTCCGACCATTTCAGCGCCTGCGTGGCCCGCACGGGGTTCTTCAGCTTGACGTTGTGCGCCAGCCCCAGGGGCAGGTAGCCGCCCTCCACGGAGTCGCGCGCCGGCATCAGCCGGCCGTAGACCGTATAGCCGCCTTCGCCGTCCAGCACCTGGCCGGGCTTCATCTCGCGCTTGGCCGTGGCCACGACATCGCCGTGCCAGCCGGTGGGCGCGCCCGTGGGTTCGCGCCGCAGCGCGACGTTGGCCACGCTGATGCCCAGTTCCATGCCCATCAGGTGATAGGGCTTGTACATCGCCGAATAGTTGCCCGTGGGATCGGTCACCACGCCATATTCCTTGAAGCACCGGCGCACGTAATCGCTGTCGGCGGCGATCACCACGTAGACGCCCCAGCGCAGGTCGCGGTAGACCGGACGGCCATCGCGTTCAAGGGAAGAAACGACTTCCACCTGGCCACGGTGATGCAGGGTGCCGCCGTCGTCGCGCGGCCGCAGCACGCGGGCCAGGTCGTCGACGCCGCAAGGCGGGAAATGCAGGCCGGACGGCGCCGGCAGCAGTCCGGTGGAATTCGATACCGCGGCCATTTCGATGGCGCTCTTGGTGCCGTCCAGGAAGCTGTTGAACATCTGCGCGTTGAAGTCGCCGGCGGCCACCATTTCCGGCGTGAAGCCGTAATACGGCCACACCGTGTCCGGCGTGGAGGTGTGGAAGGCCGGCAGATACTTGGTGCCTTTGCCGGCGGCGATCACTTCGAAGCCGCTGGCGCGCGCCCAGTCGACCATTTCGCAGATCAGCGCCGGCTGGTCGCCATAGGCCAGCGAATACACGATGCCCGCCTCGCGCGCGCGGCGCGCCAGCAGCGGGCCGGCCAGGGCGTCGGCTTCCACATTGACCATGATGATGTGCTTGCCGTGTTCGCAGCAGGCCAGTCCATGGCGGATGCCGGCCGCCGCGCTGCCGCAGGCGTCGATGACGACGTCGATCTCGGGATGCGCGATGATGGCCAGCGCGTCTTCGGCGCAATACACGCTGCCGCTGCGGCACGCTTCGCCGATGGACGCGGCCTGCAGGGCGGCGGCGGGCCAGCCCACCTTGGTCAGCGCGGCCCGGGCGGACGCCGGCTTCAGGTCGGCGACGGCGACCAGGCGCATGCCCGGAGTGCGATGCGCCTGGCTCAGGAACATGGAGCCGAACTTGCCCGCGCCGATCAAGGCGATGCGTATGGGCTTGCCGTCGGCTTCCCGTTGCTTGAGCATGCGGTACAGGTTCATCCTGGTCTCCTGTCGCTCCCGTTGGCGATCCACTCAGCTTACCCCAGCCGGCCTGCTTCGTTGCGGTCGTCGCCGCCGATGCAGGACGCAAGCATGAGGCTAGCCGTCCGCCCGATACAGTTCGCCGCCCAGCACATTGCGCCAGTCGGCCCAGGTCAACCGGGGCTTGTCGGTGACGTGGCGGTTGTAGGGGGCGTCATAGACGATATGGCGCCAGCGCGGACGTACGGCGCCCTCGATGGCCGGGCGATCATCGATCAGGATGTCGCCCTGCACCAGGGTCTTGTCGCGGGTCAGGATCAGCCTTTCGGTCCAGGACCGGCCCAGATGGCGTTCGATCCACTGGTACTTTTCGGCGACGCAGTTTTCGTACTGCCGCAGGGGCGAGCTGCAGATGCGCACGTCCATGCCCAGCTCGCTCAGCTCGCGGACCGCTTCCAGCGCGCCCGGGACGGGCGGCAGGCCGCGGATGAAGCCGGGCGCGGTGTAGAGGGCCTCGGCCAGGGGCCGTAGTTCGGGCGGGTAGTCCTCCAGGATGTGGAAGGACCGGCGATCCTGGAATGCCACCGGGGGGATGTCGGGATGGGCCTGGCGCCAGGCCTCCAGAAAGGCGTTCTCGAAATCGGCGAGCACGCCGTCTTGATCGATCAGGATGAGCATGGGTGGGGCCGGTGCGGCGGCGGGCGCCGCAGGGTGGACGGAAGTCGGATATTGTGCCCCACGGGCGCGCTAGATCCGCGTCGACGCGACAACACGGTACCTGGCGGCGCCGTCCTGCACGGACGCCACCAGGACGTAGCGGTCGTAGCGCCATTCGATGGGCGGCGGCGTCGCGTCCGGCAATACGCTCGTGTCGGCGTTGCGCAGCAGCGTGACATGCGGACGAAAACGCGTCTCGGGGCGTGCCGGATGCAAGGGCGCGACCCACTCCCACAAGCGCCCGTGTTCCAGCGCGAGCCGCGCCGCGCCGTCGTCGGCGGCGGCGGCGTCCTCGCCGTTGCCCGGGCCGGCCCAGACGATGCGGGGCCGCTGAAACGCCCCGAAGCGGTCCAGCACGACCGCGCCCGGCTCGATGCGGCGCGTCTCGGTTTCACGGGCCAGCCGCTGCAGCAGTTCCGGGGCGGTTTCACCCAGGAAGCCGAGCGTCAGATGGAGGGTATCCGGCCGCATGATGCGCCCGCCGCAGCGTGCGTGGGCACGCGCCGCCCAGTCGTTCAGCGCGCGCACCGTCGCCGGGTCGGGCCACAGCGCGAAGAAAAGCCGGACTGAAGATGAAGGAAGCGTCATGGCAAACCGGGAGCATGGGAATGCCCCAGTTTGCCATTCGCCTCAACGCTGCGCCACGGGCTGGCCCGCCGGCGTGCCGGAAGGCGCCGCATCCGCCGCCGCGTTGGCCGGCGCATTGGTAGGCGCCTTGGTAGGCGAATTCGCCGGTGATGCGGCCGCCTGTTGCGCCTGCACGCTATCCGATCCCCAGCCGCCGCCCAGCGCGCGGATCAGGTTGACCGTGGAGCGCGCGCGTTCGCCGTCCAGCTGCACCGACACGCGCTGCTGCGTCAGCACCGTACGGTCGGAATCGATCACGTCCAGATAGCTGATCGACCCTTCCTTGTATTGCGTGTGCGACAGCTGCGCGGCACGTGCCGACGACTGCACCGCGCGATCCTGCGCCTGGGTCTGCTCGCCCAGGATGCGCAGGTTCGCCAGGTTGTCCTCGACTTCGCGGAAGGCGCCCAGCACCGTCTGCCGGTAGTTGGCGACGTCTTCCTCGTAGACCGCGCGGGCGCGGTCCAGGCCGGCCTGCCGGCGCCCGGCGTCGAAGATGGGCAGGCTCAGCATCGCGCCCGTCAGCGGCCCCAGCAGGAATGTGCGGCTCGACCATTCGAACAGGTTGCCCAGTTCCGACGACTCGTAGCCCGCGTAGCCGGTGATGTTCAACTGCGGGAAGAACGCCGCGCGGGCCGCACCGATGCGGTCGTTGGCCGCGGCCATGGCGCGTTCTGCGGCGGTGATGTCGGGGCGGCGCTCCAGCAGCGACGACGGCAGGCCCGGCGGCACGTCGATGGCGATGCGCGTCAGCGGGTTGGCCGGCAGCGCGAATTCCGCCGGCGCCTTGCCCAGCAGCACGGCGAGCGCATGTTCGGACTGCGCGCGGCGGCGATCGATGCCCAGCGCTTCGGATTGGGCGGATGCCAGTTCCGAACGGGCGCGCGCCACGTCCAGTTCGCTGATGTCGCCCGCGTTGTAGCGGCGTTCCACCAGGTCCAGCGTCTGCTGGCGCAGTTCCAGCGTGCGGTCGTAGATCTTCCGCTCCGCATCCAGCTCGCGGACGATGAAATAGTTTTCCGCGACGTCGGCCTGCAGGGCCAGGTGCACGGAGCGCAGCAAGGCCTCGCTTTGCTGCGCGTCGGCCGTGGCCGCATCGACGGTGGACGAGACGCGGCCGAACAGGTCCGCCTCGTACGACACGCCCAACTGGCCGCGCCACAGCGTGGCGCTGGTCGCGGGGCCGTCATCCGGGAAGCCTTGCGAGGCCGGCGATGCGCGCTGGCGCGTCGGGCCGAAGTTGGCAGTGACTTCCGGGAACAGGCCGGAACGCGTCTGCCGTTGCAGCGCGCGCGCCTGCGTCAGCCGCGCGGCGGCGGCCTTCAGGTTCTGGTTGGCGTCGGCGGCCTGGCTTTCCAGGGCGTTCAGCGTCTCATCGTTGAACACTTTCCACCATTCGCCGCGCAGCACGGCCTCGGACGGCTGCGCGGCTTTCCATTGCCCGGCCTGGTCGGCCGGCAGTGCTTCCTTGAAGGCCGCCGTCACGGGCGCCGCGGGACGCTGGTAATCCGGCGTCAGCGAGCAGCCCGCCAGTATCGTCGCCGTCAGTATCGACAGGGCGAAGCGGTTCAGGGTTTTTGTGCGGGACTTCATGTCTGTCATCCAGTTCGATTTATTCGGCGCCCGGCACCGGTTGATGGCCGTGGGCCGGGGCGGATGCATGCGGTGCGGTCGCCGGCGCTTCATGCTTGCCGGCAGAGTGCAGCGGCGCCGGGAACAGCTTGCGCAGCGTCACGTAGAAGACCGGCGTCAGGAACAGGCCGAACAGCGTCACCCCCAGCATGCCGAAGAACACCGCGATACCCATGGCATGGCGCATTTCGGAACCCGCGCCGGACGAGAACACCAGCGGCACCACACCCATGATGAAGGCGATCGACGTCATCAGGATGGGGCGCAGACGCAGGCGGCAGGCTTCCACCGCGGCATCGAAGGCGCTGCGGCCCTGCATTTCCAGTTCACGGGCGAATTCCACGATAAGGATGGCGTTCTTGCATGCCAGCCCCACCAGCACCATCAGGCCGATCTGCGTGAAGATGTTGTTGTCGCCGCGTGTCAGCCACACGCCCGCCAGCGCCGCCAGGATGCTCATGGGCACGATCAGGATCACCGCCAGCGGCAAGGTCAGGCTTTCGTACATGGCGGCCAGCACCAGGAACACCAGCAGCACGCTGATGGGGAACACCCAGATGCCCGCATTGCCGGCCAGGATCTGCTGGTAGGTCAGGTCGGTCCATTCGAACTTGATGCCGCGCGGCAGGGTTTCCGCCGCGATGCGTTCCGCCGCTTCCTTGGCCTGGTCGGACGAATAGCCCGGCGCCGGACCGCCGTTGATGTCGGCGGCCGTGTAGCCGTTGTAGCGGACCACCATTTCGGGCCCGTAGGTCTGCGTCACGCGCACCAGCGACGACAGCGGCACCATGTCCCCGGCGGCGTTGCGGGTCTTCAGCAGGCCGATGTCCTCGGCGCGGGCGCGGAACGGCGCATCCGCCTGGGCACGCACCTGGAATACGCGGCCGAACCGGTTGAAGTCGTTCACGTACAGCGAGCCCAGGTAGATCTGCATGGTGTCGAACACGTCGGTCACCCGCACGCCCAATTGCTTGGCCTTGACGCGGTCCAGGTCGACGTCCAGCTGCGGCACGTTGATCTGGTAGTTCGAGAACGACGGTCCCAGCTCGGGCGCCTTGGCGGCGGCCGCGACGAAGGCCTGCGTGGCGCGATCCAGGGCTTCATAGCCCAGCGCGCCGCGGTCCTCGATCTGCAGCTTGAAGCCACCCAGCGTGCCCAGGCCCATCACGGGCGGGGGCGGGAATACGGCGATGAAGGCGTCCTTCACTCCGCCGAACTTCTGGTTCAGGGACGCGGCGATCTTGTCGGCGGGCAGGCCGGCGGCAACGCGCTCCTCGAACGGCTTGAGCGTCACGAACACGATGCCGGCGCTGGAACTGTTGGTGAAGCCGTTGATCGAAAGGCCGGGGAAGGACACGGCATGGTCGACGCCCGGTTCCTTCATGGCGATGTCGCCCATGCGGCGGATCACGTCTTCCGTGCGGTCCAGCGACGCGCCGGTCGGCAACTGGGCGAAGCCCACCAGGTATTGCTTGTCCTGCGCGGGCACGAAACCGCCGGGCACGATGTACGAGATGCCCACGGTGCCGGCCAGCAGGATGGCGTACACCACCAGGCTGACGGACTTGCGCTTCATGACGCCGCCGACATTGCTGGAATAGCCTTCCGACGCGCGATTGAACGCACGGTTGAACCAGGCGAAGAAACGGCCCAGCACCTTGTTCATCGCCCGCGTCAGCCAGTCGGGCTTGGCGTCATGGCCTTTCAGCAGCAGGGCGGCCAGGGCCGGCGACAGCGTCAGCGAGTTGAAGGCCGAGATCACGGTCGAGATCGTGATCGTCATGGCGAACTGCTTGTAGAACTGCCCCGTCAGGCCGGTCATGAAGGCCAGCGGAACGAACACCGCGGCCAGCGTCGCGGCGATGGCGATGATGGGCCCGCTGACCTCGCGCATGGCCCGATAGGTGGCCTCGCGCGGCGATAAGCCGGCGGCGATGTTCCGCTCGACGTTTTCCACCACCACGATGGCGTCGTCCACCACGATACCGATGGCCAGCACCATGCCGAACAGCGACAGGGCGTTGATCGAATAGCCGAAGGCCAGCAGCAGCGAGAATGTCCCGATGATGGAAACCGGCACGGCCAGCAGCGGGATCAGCGACGCGCGCCAGGTCTGCAGGAACACGATCACCACGATCACGACCAGGGCGATGGCTTCGAGCAGGGTATGCACCACCGCTTCGATACTGGCCCGCACGAACTGCGTGGGGTCGTACACCACGTCGTACTTCACCGACGGCGGGAAGTCGGCCGACAGTTCCTTCATGGCGGCGCGCACCTGCGCGGACACGTCCAGCGCGTTGGCGCCCGGCGCCTGCATGATGCCCAGCGCGACGGCGGGCTTGTTGTCCAGCAGGGAACGCAAGCCGTATTCGGCGGCATCCAGCTCGACGCGCGCCACGTCCGACAGGCGCACCACGCCGCCATCCGGCGAGGTCTTCAGGATGATGTTCTTGAACTCCTCTTCGCTGGCCAGCCGGCCCTGCGTGTTGACGTTCAACTGCAGGGGCACGTTGGACATCGTGGGCGACTGGCCGATCACGCCGGCCGCCACCTGCACGTTCTGCTCGCGGATCGCGTTGACCACGTCGGTGGCCGTCATGCCCAGTTGCGCCACCTTCTGCGGATCCAGCCAGATGCGCATGGAATAGTCGCCCGAGCCCCACAGCTGCACGTCGCCCACGCCGGTGATGCGCGACAGCCGGTCCTTGACGTTCAGCACCGCGTAGTTGCGCAGGTACGTCATGTCATAGCGGTTGTCCGGCGAGATCAGGTGCACGACCAGCGTCAGCGTGGGCGAGCTCTTGGCGGTGGTCACGCCCAGGCGCTGCACGTCGTCGGGCAGGCGCGGGAGCGCCTGCGACACGCGGTTCTGCACCAGCTGCTGCGCCTTGTCCGGGTCCACGCCCAGCTTGAAGTAGACCGTCAGCGTCATGTTGCCGTCGCTGTTGGCCTGCGCCTGCATGTACAGCATGTTCTCGACGCCGTTGATCTGCTCTTCCAGCGGCGCGGCCACGGTTTCGGCGATCACCTTCGGGTTCGCGCCGGGATATTGCGCGTGCACCACCACGGATGGCGGCACGACTTCCGGATACTCGGATATCGGCAGCTGGAACATGGCCAGTATCCCGGCCAGCAGTACCAGCACCGACAGCACGCCCGCGAAGATCGGGCGGTCGATGAAGAATTTGGATATGTTCATGACGCTCTCGAAAGCGAATCAGGTCAGGCGGGGTCGGCGGGCGTCTTGGTCTGGCTGGTACGCATCGCGGACTCCAGTCCCGCCATCGGCACGACGGTGGGCGCGACGGCATCGCCGGGACGCACGCGCTGCAGGCCGTTGACGACGATGTGTTCGCCCGGCTTCAGGCCGGCGGTGATGACGCGCAGGCCGTCCTGCGACGCGCCCAGCTGCACCTCGCGGTACTGCACGTGGTTCTGGCCGTCCACCACCATGACGAAGCGCTTGCTCTGGTCGGTGCCCAGCGCGCGTTCGTCGATCAGGATGGCGTTGTGCGGGTTGCCGCCGCCCAGGCGGATGCGGGCATACAGCCCGGGCACCAGGGTGCCGTCGCCGTTTTCGAAGGTGGCGCGCACGCGGATCGTGCCGGAGCCGGTGTCCAGCCGGTTGTCGACGTACTGGACGTTGCCGCGGCGCGAATAGCCGTCTTCATTGGCCAGGCCCATGAACACCGGCACCGGCGCGCCCTTGCCCGTGCGCGCCGGGTTGACGTACTTCAGGAAGCTCTGTTCGTCGACGTCGAAGGACGCGTACATGGGATCCACGGACACCAGCGTCGTCAGCGGCGTGGACGCCGCGCCGGCGGCGACCAGGTTGCCCACCGTCACTTCGGCGCGCGAGACGCGGCCCGACACGGGCGCCACGATGTGCGTGTAGCCCAGGTTCAGGCGGGCGATTTCCAGCGCCGCCTGGGCCGCCTTCAGGTTGGCGGCGGCTTCGCGCGCATCGTTCTGCTTCTGTTCGAAGTCGCGGCGGGCGATGGCGTTGTCGGCGATCAGCCTCTGCGCCCGGGCCTGCTCGGACGACGTATAGGCCACGCGGGCCTTGGCGCCGGCCAGGTTGGCTTCCGCGCGGTCGACCTCGGCCTGGTAGGGCAGGGGGTCGATGGTGAAGAGCTCGTCGCCCTTGCGCACCAGGCTGCCGTCCTTGAAGTGCACGGCCACCAGGGTGCCGGACACGCGCGGGCGGATTTCCACGCGGTCGACGGCTTCCAGGCGTCCGGAATAGCTCTGCCAGTCCGTGATGGAGCGTTCCACGACCTCGGCGACGTCCACGGGCGCCGCGGGCGGGGCGCCGGCCGCCGTGGCGGTGTTGGTCCCATGGCCCCGGACCAGGACGATACCGCCGGCGATGGCGATGACAACGGCGAAGGTGGCCGCCAATGCGTAGCGACTGCGCAACACAGACATGTGGATCCTCTTTCTTAGGGATACGGCGGACGTGGCGAACGAATCCCCGGTGCGCGACGGCGGCGCGGATCACGGAAACCGGGCTGGCGATGCCCGGTTGGCGGCTGGTGCCGCCCTGACGCTGGTTTTTATCGTTGTCCACGCCTGGGCGTGGCTTGCCGGCCGGCCGGTCCTTGGCGAAAACCGGTCTGGCGCGGCGCGCGTCCGTGACGGAGGGCTGGGGAAGCGGGCCGCCGGGGAGCCGGCGGCCGGTCTGGCCAATTCCACCGAATTAATCGGAATGACGGCATTCTGGCTGTTTTGTCTGGCCGAATAAATATCTATACTCGAACAACTCTATTCGGCGAGTTCGAACAATTATTTGTTCATAATGCCGTCACACCAGATTCCCTCGAGGCCATCCATGGATCGTTTTCAGGCCATGCAGGTATTCGTCAGGGTCGTCGACGCGAACAGCTTCACCCGCGCCGCGGATCACTTGGCACTGCCGCGCACCACCGTCACCACGATTATCCAGAATCTTGAAAAACTGCTGAACGTGCGGTTGTTGAACCGCACCACGCGGCGGCTCAGCCTGACGCCCGACGGCGCGGCCTATTATGAACGCTGCGTCCGCATCCTGGCCGACGTCGAGGAAGCCGAAGCGGCGTTCATGGACGCATCCAGGCGTCCGCGCGGCAAGCTGCGCATCGATACGCCCGCCGCCATCGGCCGGCTGATCCTGATCCCGTCGCTGTGCGAATTCCACGAGCGATACCCCGACATCGAGCTGGTGATCGGCATGGGCGACCGCCCGGTGGACCTGGTGCAGGAAGCCGTCGACTGCGTGATCCGCGTCGGCGAACTCAAGGATTCCAGCATGGTCGCGCGCCGCATCGGCATGTTCGAAGGCATCACCTGCGGCGCGCCGGACTACATTGCGTCGCACGGCGAACCGCAGACGCTGGAAGACCTGGCGGACCACGTCGCCGTGCATTATTTCTCAAGCCGCACCGGCCGCGTCATCGACTGGGATTTCATGGTTGACAACGAAGCCGTGGAAGTCAAAATGCGCGGCGTCGTGTCGGTGAACGACGCCGATGCCTATATGGCCTGCGGGCTGCAGGGCTTCGGCCTGATCCAGCCGCCGCGCTACATGGCCTTGCCCCATCTGCAGAGCGGCGCCCTGAAGGAAGTCCTGCCGGCCTGGAAACCCAAGCCCATGCCGATTTCCGTGGTCTATCCGCACAACCGCCACCTGTCGCCCAAGGTGCGCGCGTTCACGGACTGGGCGGCCGAGATCTTCGGCCGCTGCCCGCTGCTCAGCGGCCGTGGCGACGCCGTCGACAGCGAATGCACCTGGGCCGGCCAGAAGCCCGCGCTCGCGGATGCGGCCGCCATGGCGGCCGAGCGCGCTTCGCACGCGCCGCGTGCCGCGGCCCGGCCGTCGGCGTCCGTCTCGGCGGCGTAGCCGGCGGGTAGCGGGTGAAAGGGTCGCGCCTGTCGCTGGCGTCGCTGCGGATCTTCCTGGCCGCGGCGCGCCATCTGAACTTCAGCCGGGCCGCGGAACAGCTGCACCTCACGCAAAGCGCGGTCAGCAAGCACATCCAGGCGCTGGAAACACGCCTGGGGACCAGCCTGTTCAAGCGCACCGCCACGGGCTTGCGGCTGACCCATGCGGGCGCGCTATACCTGGAGCGCGTCAGCGCCGCCGTGCGTTTGCTGGACGAGGCCGACGCCGTGGTGGCCCGTCCCGACGCCCGGGTCGCCCTGAACATCGCCGTATCCCCGTCCTTCGCCCAGTTCTGCCTGATTCCGGGACTGCGCGAGTTCTTCGACGCCCATCCTGAAGTCCGCATCAATCTGCGCCCGCGCCTGCTCTACGGGCGCGACAAGGCGGAACGCTTCGACGCCGAGATCCAGCTGCATACCGGCCACATGGCCGGCATGACCACGGAATACCTGTGCGGGCGCGAAATGGCCCTGGTCGGCGCACCCTCGCTGTTCGCGCGCCACCCCGTGCGCGGCGTGGAGGACCTGGCCGCCGTGCCCCTGCTGAAGCGGGCCCAGCGCGGCTACGGCTGGGACGAATGGAAGGCCGATATGGCGCCGGGGTGGCCGGGCCCCGCCGCCAGCGCGCCCGAGTACGAAGGTTTTTCCATCCTGATGCCCGCGGTGCTCAACGGCCTGGGCGTGGCGATCGCTCCGCTTTGCATGGTGGCCGGGGCCCTGCGCGCCGGCGAGTTGCAGCGGCCCTTCGGCGAGTCGGTCGAAGGCCGCTACGCGTACTACCTGATGCGGCCACGGCCCGATGTGGGCGGTCCCTACCTGGACGCCTGGTGCGAATGGATAGTCGCTCGCACGGCCTCCTTGAACGACAGCCTGGCGGGCCTGCGCTGAACGGCGGGCGCCGCGAAGCCGGGCGCCACAGCGAGGCCATTCCACTTTGGAATACCTCATGCTCATACTTCCCTTGCCGGATCGCCGCCCGTCTTTCAGAATCCCCCAAAAGTAACGTTTCTTTGCCGCGGGGCATCAATATGAAATTCTTGAAATCCACCTGCGTCGCCGCCGTCCTGGCCGCGGCGTCCGTCGCGCCGGCCGGCGCCGCCTATCCCGAACAGCCCATCAAGGTCATCGTGCCCTACACGGCGGGCGGCAGCTCCGACGTCATCGCCCGCGCCATCAGCGATGAACTCAGCGCCGAACTCGGCCAGTCCGTCATCGTCGAGAACCGCGCCGGCGCCGGTTCGATGATAGGCACCGCCTACGTGGCCAACGAAAAGCCGGACGGCTATACGCTGCTGCTGGCCGACGTGCCCTTCACCATCGTGCCCGCCCTCTATGGCGACCGCATCAAGTACAACGCCCAGACCGATTTCGTGCCGGTGTCCCTGCTGGGTCTTTCGCCCATGTACCTGTTCGTCAACCCGTCCTTCCCCGTCAAGACGGTGAAGGACCTGGTCGACGCCGCGCGCGCCAAGCCGGGCACCATCTCCATCGGCTCCGGCGGCAACGGTTCGCTGACCCACCTGATGGCCGCGCTGTTCATGCTGAACACCGACACCAAGCTGGTCCACATTCCCTACAAGGGCGCGTCGGCGTCGGTCAACGACCTGGCCGGCGGCCAGATCGAAACCAGCTTTACCACGATGCCCACCGCCACCGCGCTGTACCAGGGCGGCAAGATCCGCCCCATCGCCGTGTCGGCGCCGCAGCGGCAAAAGGAAACGCCTGACGTACCCACCTTTGACGAGGCGGGTGTCCCCAACATGACCGTGCAGAGCTGGTGGGGCCTGGTCGCGCCGTCGCGCACGCCGGCGCCGGTCCTGGAAAAGCTGAGCGCCGCCATGACCAAGGTCATGCAGTCCGCCAAGGTGCAATCGCGCCTGAACAGCGTGGGCGTCAACCTGCCGCCGGACACCAGCGCCGCAGCCCTGAAGAGCCTGCTCACCGCCGATTTCGCGCGCTGGCAGGACGTCGTCAAGCGCGCCAACATCACGTTCGAATAAGGAATCGCCAGCATGAATTCCTGGTTGGACGATGCCGCGGCCGATGCCGCGTTGATGGAAGATTTCCACGCGATCTGCGCCTTCGGCGGCCGGTTGTCCGGCAGCGGAGAGGACACGGCCGCGATCGGCTGGGCGCTGAGCCGCATGCGGCAGACCGGCGGCAGCGCGCAGCGCGTGCAAGTGCCGTATGACGGCTGGCGCGCCGGCGGCGTCAGCCTCGCGCTGGCCGGCCATGACGGGCCGCTCACCTGCCGCGCGCTGCTGCGGTCCGTCTCCACGCCGCCGGACGGCGTGGAAGGCGAACTGATCGATCTCGGCCAGGGCCGCCGGGAAGATTTCGACCGCGCCGGTGACGCGGTGCGCGGCAAGGTCGTGCTGGTGCGCCATGAGTATCCCTTCACCACCGACCACATGCATCGCCGGCGCAAGTATGACCTGGCGGTGGAGCGGGGCGCGCTGGCCTTCCTGATCGCCAACCCCTTGCCCGGCGGCGGCGTGCTGTCGGGCTCTTCCGGGCGGCCTCGCAACGCCCCGGGGATACCCGCCGCCTACCTGGACAACGCCACCTGCCTGGTGCTTGCCCGCGCGGCGGCGGGCGCCCAGCCCGCGCGAGTGCGCCTGCACGTCGAAGGCCAGGAAGACGAAACCTCGATGGCGGACCTCGCCATCCTGGACATTCCCGGCGGCACGGGCAGCTATATCGTCATCAGCGCGCACATGGACGGCCATGACCTGGGCACCAGCGCCCTGGACAACGCCTCCGGCGTCGCGGTGGCGCTGGCCGCGGCCCGCGCGCTGGCGCCCTGCGTGTCGGCGCACACCCACGGCCTGCGCGTCTGCCTGTTCACCGCCGAGGAATGGGCCCTGGCGGGTTCCAAGCGGTATCTGGACGACATGGACCCCGCCGAGCGCCGATCGCTGAAGCTCAACATCAATCTGGATACCGTGGGCGGGGATAGCACGCTGACGGCCCTGATCAGCGAATTCCCCGCGCTGGCGGGGTTCGTCGCCGACGCGGGCGCCGATGCCGGCGTGCCCGTGGCGACCTATCTGCCGTTCATGTCGAACTCGGATCACGCCAACTTCGCGGCGCACGGCATTCCCGCCATGCGGCTGGTGGCCGGTTTCGACCGTCCCGATTCGGCGGTCAACAATATCCTGTCCCCGGGGGATACGCAGGCGGTGGTCCAGGAAAGCGAGCTGCGCGCGGCGCTGCGCGTCACCTGCGCGATGGCCAGCCGCGGCCTGACGCTGACGCACGACGCGCTGGACGCCCTGGCGCGCCGGTAAGCCGCTCCGCAGCCGACCTGCCACGGTTAATCCGTCCGATAATCCGCGCGCCTGCCCGGCGCGCGGGGAACGCCTGCCTAGACTTTCGCCCTTTCGCCATTCCGGTGGCATGAGGAGAAGGTCGGATGACGGTTATCACGCCTGCCCGGTTCGCGGGGGCTTGCGCCAGCCACACGTTCGCGGATCATGCCACGAACGCCCAGGGTCCACGCTGCGACCGTGGCACCGCCGATGTCGCCCAGGTCGGCCATGTCGGCCATGTCGCCCATGTCGATATGGCCACGGCCTTCGCCGACGTTCCCGGTCCGCGCCGCAAGCGCGGCGCCGCGGACGACAGCGACATCCAGTTCGATTGCGTGGACGCCACCAACACCGAAAATGAACCGGCGACCGTGGTGCAGCGCATCCCGGTTTGAACCCGGCCGCGCTGGCCCCTACGGCCGCCGTTTTCCTGCGTAGCCTTGCTGCCAGGCGTGTGCCTTACAGGTCCAGCTTCGTCACCTTCGTGCCCTGGATCGACAGGTCAGCCATCAGGCCGGCGTTCGTCAGGAAGAAAGCCACCACGGACTGCTTCGCGGTATTGGTGTCCACCGCGCCATTCGCGCCGATCTTGGCCACCGCCACGGACGCATCCGCGCCCGCGCTCCAGCCCTTGCTGTCGCGGAACTTGTTCAGTTCTTCCTGCGTCATGAACATGATGACGACGGCGCGCGACTGGGCGCCGGCTTGCCAGCCGATCGAACCGGATGCCATGCTGTAGTAGCCGCTGGTCGCATTGCCCACACGCAGCGCGCCTTCGCCATACTGGCCGCCGACGACGAAGCCGGCTTGCAGGACGTTGGGGAAGACCAGGATGCCCTTGGCATTGTTGGCCATTTCACGGGAGCCCTTCACCGTGCTGTAAAGGCGGCTCAGCGTGGCGTCCACGCCGCTATTGATTTCCTGCCGTTTGGCGCTCGGCGTGGCCGAGGAGTTGGGACCGGTCGTGCTGCATGCCGCCAGCGCCGAAGCCAGCATCAGTGCGGCCGGCAGAGTGACGAATTTTCTACGGTTCATTGCTTTATCTCCCAGCGTGGTATGAAGAGCGCGGGCCCGGCCCGCCGTGGTTAGGGAAGCGGCGCGGCTGCTCTGCCGACCACAACGGACCCATTATTCGCCACAACAATTCAAACAACGGCGACATTCCCCTACCGATTGCAACTCACCGCGCGTACATCCTTTCCACCGGCACCGCGTGCGCCTTCCAGATGCGCTCGCAATACTCGCGGATGGCGCGGTCCGACGAGAACTTGCCGGTCCGGGACGTATTCAGCACCGACATGCGGGTCCAGCCCTGGGTATCCCGGTAGGCGTCGTCCACGCGGGCCTGGCAGGCGGCATAGGAGCTGTAGTCCGCCAGCAGCATGTAAGGATCGTGGTTCAGCAGGTCGTCCACCAAGGGGGCGAACAGCTCGCTGTCGCCGCGCGAGAAGAAGCCCGAACCGATAAGCTCCAGGACCGAGCCCAGCTCGGGATCGCGCGCCAGGTAGTCCTGCGGGTAATAGCCCTCGCGTCGCAGGGTGTAGACCTCTTCGGCCGTCAGGCCGAACAGGAAGAACTCGTCTTCGCCGACTTCTTCGCGGATTTCGATATTGGCGCCGTCCATGGTGCCTATGGTCAGCGCGCCGTTCATCGCGAATTTCATATTGCCGGTGCCGGAGGCCTCCTTGCCGGCCAGGGAAATCTGCTCCGACAGCTCCGCGGCCGGATACACCTTCTGCCCCAGCGTCACGCTGTAGTTCGGCAGGAAGACCACCTTCAGGCGGTCACGCACGTCGGGGTCGTTGTTGACGACGTCGCCGATCGCCGTGATCAGCTTGATCATCAACTTGGCGCGCGCGTAACCGGGCGCCGCCTTGCCGCCGAAGATGAAGGTGCGTGGCACGATATCCAGGTTGCGTTGCGATTTCAGCCGGTGGTAGAGCGCCGCGATATGGAGCGCCGACAGGTGCTGCCTTTTGTATTCGTGGATCCGCTTGACCTGCACGTCGAACATCGAGTCCGGGTCGACGCGTATGCCCGTCTTGCGCAGGATCACGGCGGCCAGGTCGACCTTGTTGGCGCGCTTGATGGCGCGCCACTCGCTGCCGAAGGCCGGGTCGTCCGCGTAAGGTTCGATATTGGAAATCAGCGACCAGTCCTTGACCCATTCGTCGCCGATGCAGCGCGTGATCAGCTTGGTCAGGCGCGGATTGCTCAATGCCACCCAGCGCCGCGGCGTGACGCCATTGGTCATGCTCTGGAATTTCTCCGGCCACATGGCGTAGAAGTCCTTGAGCAGATCCCGCTTCAGCAGCTCCGAATGCAGGTTGGCCACGCCATTGATCGCGTGGCTGCCCACGCAGGCCAGATGCGCCATGCGCACGTAGCGCTCGCCCGATTCGTCGATCAGCGACAGGCGCGCGATACGGGTTTCGTCGCCGAAGAAGTGAATGCGCGCTTCGTTCAGGAACCGCGCATTGATTTCATAGATGATTTCCAGGTGGCGGGGCAGCACGCGGCGGAACAGGTCCAGCGGCCACCGCTCCAGGGCCTCGGGCAGCAGGGTGTGGTTGGTATAGGAGAAGGTCTGGCGGGTGATGTCCCAGGCGCGCTCCCAGGGCACCAGATGTTCATCCACCAGCAGGCGCATCAGCTCGGCCACGCCGATGGCGGGGTGGGTATCGTTCAACTGGACGGCGAACGACTTGTGGAAGGACGTGACGGATTGCCCGCGGTGCTGCTGCAGGCGCAACATGTCCTGCAGCGAGCATGAAACGAAGAAATACTGCTGCTCCAGCCGCAATTCCTTGCCCTGCAGGCTCTCGTCATTCGGATACAGCACCTTGCTCAGGTTTTCCGACGTGACCTTCTTGCTGACCGCCCCCAGGTAGTCGCCGCGGTTGAACACGTGGAAATCGAAGGATTCCGTGGCTTCCGCGCGCCATAGCCGCAGCGTGTTGGTCGTACCGACCCGATAGCCCGGGATAGGGGTGTCGAAGGGCACGCCGGCCACGGTCTTTTCGGGCACCCAGCGCACGCGGAAACGGCCGCTGTCGTCGGTGTACTGCTCGGTATGTCCGCCCAGCTTGACCTGCACCGCCCATTCGGCGTGCTGGATTTCCCAGGGATTGCCGTAGCGCAGCCAGGCATCGGTGTTCTCCACCTGCCAGCCGTCCATGATGGTCTGGTAGAAGATCCCGTACTCGTAGCGGATGCCGTAGCCGATGGCCGGCACTTCCAGCGTGGCCAGCGACTCGATGAAACAGGCGGCCAGGCGCCCCAGGCCGCCGTTGCCCAGGCCGGGTTCTTCTTCCTGCCGCAGCAATTCGTCCAGATCGAGCCCGAGCTCGCTCATGGCCAGGCGGATTTCATGCGAAATGCCCAGACTGAGCAGATTGTTCCCTAAATAGGGACCCATGAGGAACTCAGCCGACAGATACGCCACTGTACGGGCGTTGCGTTTCTGATAAGTAGCGGCAGTATCGAACCATGACGGAACCAGGCGATCGCGCACGGTGTGGGCAAGCGACTGATACAGGTCGTTTTTTGACGCGATATCCAGCGATTTGCCCTGGGTATACAGCAGGTGATCCAGGAAGGCCCGTTTCAGGGCCTCCCGGGTCAGCGACGAACGGTCCTGTTCCGGGTTCGGGTAGGCGGAACCGGCTGCGTTTTCCCGGGCGGCGATGGTGGCGTTTGCGTGATCGTTCAAGATGGCTTCCTTGGGGTCGATCTGGATCAACAAAAATCCTAATCCAAAAGATTTGCCTTTTGAAGGTTATGGCCTGAACAATCGGCAACAAGTTTCAAGCATCGATTCTCCCCCAAAGTCCGGCGCCACGGCCCGCGCCGCCGCCATCGGCAGCCATGCCGCCGTGGCGCTCGCGCCCTTCCCAGTGAGTTTTCCTTCGCCCGACGCGGCACCCACCACATACAGGCAGACTAGCGATGGCCGCCATCCACGGGACTTCCGTTCCAGTAACACTCCCTAGCCAGATCGCGCAGGACAGTCCGCGCGGCTCGGATTTCACCGCGCGCCCCAATCTGAAGCGGGCGGGGACCCGTAAACGCCTGGGCGCCGTCCTTCAGGCCGCGCGCGACAGCATGATGCTGTCCTTCCACGGCATCCCCGACCAGGGGGCGCGCAAGGCGGACATGAACCGCAAGGCGCGGAAGATCAGCAGGGTGATCTATACCCTGCTGGATACGCTGGCGGCGGGGCGGGACAAGAACCTGCCCCTGCCCAAGGACGCGCTGCACCAGCTCATGGGCATCGTCGTGACGCAGAAGCTGGGCGCTTCGCTGGAACGCATCGCACAGCCTTTCGTCGACGCGTACGTCAACCGGGCGCCGCGCGAGGACGTGCTGGTGATCTTCAACCGCTTGAACGAGCTGGCGGGCGCCGTGTCGCTGTTCGCCGCCATGAACGAAACCAATCGCCAGGACGGCCAGGGCATCATCGAGGTCCTCAAGCGCGCCTGCCTGACGGCGCTTGCGCGCGACAGCGTCGGCGCGTCGCTGGGGATGCTGGCCGGTTCCCTGGACCAGCCGCAACCGGACCCGCGCGTCATCGCCAAGGCCTGGTCTTCGCTGGACCACGGCGTGCGGGAAGCGGCATGCAAGGAACGTCTGCCGCCCGTCGAGCACATGCAGGCGGGACTGGAGTCCTTGTCCCATGCCTCCACCCGCGTGTTTTGCACCGTGTTGGCGCCCCAAGTGCCGCCGCATGCGCGCATGGCGCGCTACCTGCTGGAAACGGCGATCCATGACACGCTGCGCGACGTGCCCGCCGAGGATTATCCGGATCACCTGGACACCGGCCTGGTGCAGGAAGCCGTCCGCACGCACGTCGTCGCGACCATCGAGCGCAGGATCGCGCACACCATCCACAAGCTGGAAAACGCCACGCGTCCCGGCGTTCGCACGGCCGAAGTCGCGAATCGCGAATGGCATGACATCCGTGGCCTGCTGCTGTCGCTGGGCTGGGTATACCTGGCTCCCGACTACCAGGACGGCCTGGATGAACAGGTCCAGGCGGAGCGCGCAACGGAAAGGCACTATGCCCGCGCGGTCATGATGATGCCGCCGCGCACTGCGGGGGCCTTGCTGGAACGCCTGGACACGGATCGCCTGCTCGCCATGTACGGGCATCTGGACCTCTGGTCCGGCGACGAGCACGCGCATCTGTCCTCGCTGCTGCAACGTGCCTGCGGGGCCAGGCTGCACGAATTGCGCGATGCCGTCCTGGCGGCCCGGTCCACCCTGGATGCGGCCGTGCACCAGGACAGGCGCATCGGCACCGCCCACGCGCTGCTGACGCTCAGCGATGCCTTGGCGCAGTGCGAAAGATTCGCGCTGCGCGCGTCGATGGCGCCGGATTGGCGACAGGACCCCGGCGTCGATGCGGCCATCCTGCGGGCCGCGGGCAGCCTGCGCATGCCGGGCGAGCCCGGCATCGGGATGGGCCAGGCTACGCTGGGCATGCTGGACGACGCGGCTTTCGCCGATCTGCTGCGCAGCGACCATCCCCGGGTCGCGGCGGCCCTGTCGCTGGACCCTGCCGCGCGGCTGTATGAAGCGCGGCGGCGGCTGGCGCTGGCTGATGCCGCCGTCGCCGCCCGCCTGGCGCGGCTGTCCGATTTGCTGCTCGACCCTCTGCTCGCGCCCCATTCCTTCACCAGCGCTATCGTGGGGATCGCGCTCGCCGATATGGCGCGGCGCGACATCAAGTCGGCATTCGGTGACGGCCGTGCGCACGACGCCGCGCTCGCGGCATCCCCGATGGATCGCGAAATCGGGTTGATGCTCGGCTTGATGCGGGTCCGCGACGATGACGCCGCGCCGCTGCCATGGGCCGAAACCCGGCGCCACGCCAGCGGACTGCTCGGCGCCCTGCGGCAGGTGCGCCGGGCCGCGATGCACGGGGAAGGGGGGCGGGCCGGCGCGGATTCGGGTGCGCTGGCAACCGTCGACACGGCAATATCGGTCCTGCAGCGCCTGGGAGGACATTCAGGAATACGTGCCGAAGATTCCGCGTCGGGTTTCGCGGCTGCGGGCGACCCTTACTGGAACCCGCGGTGCCTGGCCGACATCGCGCCGTTCTTCGGCTTCAGGTATGAGCCGGCGTTCGGCTTGGCCTTGCCCTTGTTCGGATCGATGCACCGCGCACGCCTGCTGGCGGCGCTGGGGATGCGGATGGCGCTGCCGCCACCGGCAAAATTGCACACCCTGCAGGCGCCAGTCCAGGGGGCGTTTCATGACGTCGCGGTGGACAAGCACTTCCATGACGCGGCGTATCGGCGCGGCGAGCTTTCCCTGAGGGTGAACGGTCATGCGCCGGATCCGTCCGCCGATCCCCGCATCGCCGCGCTGGGCGACGACGTGCGGCGGCAGTCCGCGCCATCCCTGGACCGCGCATTGGCGAAACTGGCTGGCCTGGGCAGCGGGGCGGACATCGCCCTGACGCGTTTGATGTCCGCGCTGTCCCAGGGCGTGGTGGATTTCGTGCAAAGCGCGCGCGATATGCCGGAAGCCTGGCGCTGGTCGCGCATCCCGGAACCGGCGTCGGTGCGCCACATCCATTTCGACGTCAGCGAAATGGCGCAAGGCGGTTACCGGCTGGACATCGTGGCCTGCCTGGAGACCCCCCGCCCCGATAGGGAAATCCATCTGACTTTCACCGTACGCGCCAACGAAACCGGCGGCCGGGTTACCAGCCTGATCGTGCCCCCCACGGCGCGCCTGATGAACTCCCTTTACCACATTGACACCGCGAGGCCCATTCATGACGCAGGTAAATAACATAAGCAGCGGCGGCGCCCATTCCGGCCTGCTGGCCGATTTTTCCGCTCACGCCCAGGACAACGCGCCTTATTCGGCACAACCGGGACGGCGCAAGGCGTCGCAGCGGCGCTTCGTGCCCGCCCTGCGCGGCGGCGAGGCCCGCAAGCTGGTGGACGGCAAGCACCAAGGCAGTCGCGTCGACTCGCGTCACCTGGCGGCGGCCGTGGTGGCGTCGGATCCAGACCAGGCGCCGGTGCCTACATCGAACGAGACGCCGGGCGCGACGCGCCGCACGCAATCCGCGCCGGCCGGTTTGTTTTCCATGGGCGACGACGGCCAGTCAGGCGCCGCGCGGCTGGAACGTGCGGTGGTGCGAAAGATATCGGCCGCGCCCGCCACCGCCGCCGCGACGCCCTTGCGACGGGCGCTGGCGTGCGTGCTGGACGCGCTCGGCAGCGCCTGCGACAAGGTCTACGCGGGCGTGAATCAAACGGGACGCGAACTGCAGCGGGGTTATCGCGCGGTCCACGGCGCATGGGCCGCGCTGGGACGCCATGGCGCGGCCGCCCACGGTGGCGCGCCATCCGCGACGGGCAGGAAGGCCTACGTGCCGCCGCCCCCGATCGACCGGTCGAACGTCGCGATGATGGCGGGTGTGGAAGCGGACCTCATCGAAAAAGCGCTGCGGCGCTCCGCGACGGCGCTGGAGTTCTCAGGCGAGAACCTCACGTATCGCAACCTGTTCTACCTGATCCGGGGCAAGACGTATCGCCTGCAGCAGGACGAAGCCGGGCGCGGCCTGCGCGCGCAGGCGGCGGATGACGGCGATTGCCTGATGCGCCGCGTGGCGACCGCGATCAACAATGCCCGCGATCCCTTCGGCATGCTTTCCAACGGCATCGAAGGCGCCGCGGATCCGCGCATCTTCAAGCCGCTCGACGGCGCCGGCGTATCGAGATTCGCCGCGGCGCGCGCGCAGTACCTGGCCTACCGCGATGCGCACTATCCGGACTTCGCGCCGACATATCAGCGGCTGGTCCAGTTTGGCGACGGATTGACCAACCGCATCGTCGAGCAAACCATCGAGGCGCGGCGGGCGGCCTGCCAGGCCCAGGGCATCCCGTTCGACGAGGACGCGCTGATCGACGACGCCATGGTCCTCAACCCGGGCGACCGCCATCCCGTGACGGCCAGGCAGTTCAGCGACGATCTGCGGCGCATGCGCGCATGCGCGGCCGAACTGGCGGCGACGCTGGCGCAGCGCACTTCTTTCCAGGCCTAGGTTGCCGGGCGCCGGCCGGGCATGTCGGCCGTGGGGCGGCTGCTACACTCGCTGCAGTTTCCCCATGAGTGCGCCTTGGTTCGACTACTACACACCTCAGATTGGCAGATCGGCAAGCTGTTCGGCCAGTTCGATGCGGATGACGCCGCCATACTCGCGGATGCGCGCTTCCAGGTCGTTGAACGCCTCGCCGAGGCGGCCACCACGCGTGGTGTAGACCTGGTGCTGGTGGCCGGCGACGTGTTCGATGCCCAGACGGTCACCGATCGCACCCTGCATCGGCTGTTCAACGCCTTGAACGGCTACGCCGGTCCGTGGGTATTCATCCCCGGCAACCACGATGCCGCGCTCAGCGAATCGGTCTGGACGCGCGCCGCCCGGCTGAACGCCGTCCCGCCGCACGTGCACCTGTGCCTGGCGCCGCAGCCGCTGGTACTCAAGGATCAGGGCGTGGCGATCCTGCCCGCGCCGCTGACCCAGCGCAACACCTATAACGACCTGACTGAATGGTTCGACGGCGCCGATACCGCGCCCGGCCTGGTGCGCATCGGCATGGCGCACGGCAGCGTGCAGGGCATCCTGGCCGACGACATCGATTCGCCCAATCCCATCGGCGCCGGCCGGGCCGCGCGCGCGCGCCTGGACTATCTGGCGCTGGGCGACTGGCATGGCTGCCGCCAGATCGACGATAGAACCTGGTACAGCGGCACGCCCGAGACGGACCGGTTCCGGGCCAATGATTCGGGCCAGGCCCTGGTGGTCGAGCTGGACGGCCCGGGCGCCGTCCCCACGGTGACGATGCTGCCCACCGGGACGTTTCGCTGGCGGATGGAAACTTTGCAGCTGCGGGTGCCCAGCGATGTGGACGCCGCCATCCTGCAGCTGGAGTCCCTGGGGCCGCGGGACGTATTGCAGCTGGCCTGCGCGGGCCAGGTCGATCTCGATGGCTACCGCCGCCTGCAGCGGAGCATCGCCCAGGCGCGCGGCGTGACGCGCGCGCTGCTGGCCGATCTGTCCGCGCTTACCCTGCTGCCCACCGAGCAGGACATGGAAGGCCTGCGGGCCGACGGCTACCTGGGCGAGGTCATCGCCGACCTGCGCGCCCAGCAGGACGGCCCGGACAGCCAGGTCGCCCGCGATGCCCTGGCGCTGCTGGCGGGGATCCTGGACCGCCGCGCGGGCCATGCCGACGTGGCGCCGGCCAAGGACGCGTCGTGAAGCTCACCCGCATACGTATCGAACAGTTCAGGCAGTTCCGCGAGCCGATCGAGATCGATGGCCTGCAGGACGGCATCAATCTGTTCTCCGGGCCGAACGAAGCCGGCAAAAGCACGGTCGTCGCCGCGATCCGGGCCGCTTTCTTCGAACGCTTCCGCTCCAGCGCGGCGGAAGATTTCCGTCCCTGGGACGACCCGTCGGCGTCGCCGGCCGTCACGGTGGTTTTCGAACACGACGGCCAGGAATACCAGCTGATGAAGCGCTTCCTGGGACGCAAGCGCTGCGAGCTGCGTATCGGCGCGCGCGTACTGGACGGCGCGGAGGCGGAAGAAGCGCTGGCGGTGCTGATGGGATTCCAGCACGCCAGCAAGGGTGCCAGCAAGGCGGAACACTGGGGCATCCCCGGCCTGCTGTGGATACAGCAGGGAAGCGGCCAGGACATACGCGAGCCGGTGGCGCATGCGACAGGCCATCTGCGCACGGCGCTCGATGCGTCCGTGGGCGAAGTCGCCAGCACCCAGGGCGATGAAGTCATCGCCGAAGTCCAGGGCCTGCGCGACGCCTTGCTGACGTCCGCCACGGGCAAGCCCAGGGGCGCCTATGCCGCGGCGCTGGAAAAATCGGTCGAACTCGAATCATTGCTGGCGGAACTGCAGCGCGAAGCCCTGGAGTATCGCCACAAGGTCGACCAACTGGCGAGTTTGCGCCGCGAACACCAGGATGACGCGGCGAGCCAGCCCTGGGCGGCGTTCCGGCAACAGGAAAAGGCCGCCGCCGAAGCGCTGGCCCGGATCCAGAGCCTGCAGGACGCGCTCGCGCTGGAAAGAACGCAGGCCGGGCGGTGGGAAAGCCGGGCGGAACTGGCGCGCAATCGCCTGGACACCCATGCCGCGCAGGAGCGAGCGGTGGCCGCCCGGCGGGAAACGCTGGCCCGGGCCGCCGACGTCCATGCGCAGGCCGCGGCGTCGGTGGATCCATGGCGCGGCAAACTGGAAAAAGCGGAAGCCGCCCTGGCCGAGGCGCGCCAGCAGCAACAGCGCGCCCGCCAGCACGACGCCCGGCGCCAGGGCGACCGCGAACGCGCCGCCTTGCAGGCCCGATGCGATGCGGCAACCGGTGCCGTGACGCAGGCCGAAGCGGAGCAGGCCCGTTTGATCGAACACCGCCGCGAGGCGGCCGCGTTGCGCATCGACGACGCCGTCGTCCAGCGCCTGCGCGAGGCCCAATTGGCCCTGCGCGAACTGGAACTGCGCCGCGCCGGCGTGGCGACCAGGCTGCGTTATCGGCTCGAAACGTCCGCCGGTATCGACGCCGGCGACGAAGTGCTGCGCGGCGACGGCGAACGGCAATTGGTCGCGCCGACCGTGCTGCGCGTGGCCGGCGTCGGCGAGCTGGAAATCATCCCCGGCGGCGCGGACCTGGCCGTACTCCGGCGCGAGCAGGCGGAATGGCTCGCGCGGCGGCAGGATCTGCTGGAAAGCGCCGGGGTGGCCAGCCTGGAAGATGCCGAGTCGCGTCTGCGCGCGCACGCGGCGCACCTGTCCGAGACGCGCAATGCGGAAGCCACCTTGAAGGGGCTGGCGCCGCGCGGCATCGAAGCGCTGCGCGCCGAACTGGCGGATGCCCGGGCGCGTATCGCCGAGCTCGATGCGGCGCAGGCCCAGGCCCCGTCCACGTCCACGTCCACGTCCACCGTAGCCTCCGCCGAAGGCATTCCGGTCGCCGATGCCGATGCGGCCGCCGCCGCCGCGGAAGCCGCCGTCCGCCAGGCAACGGAAGCCTGGCATGCGGCGCGGCTGGCCGAAAGCAACGCTCGCGCGCGCGTCGAAGCCGCGCAACGCGAGTGCGACGCCGCCCAGGCCGAACTGGAATCACAGGCCCGCGACGGCAGGCTGGCCGAGGCGGAGCGCGAACTCGCCCTGGCCGGCGCCGAGGCGCAGGCCGCCCTGGCGCGGGCCCAGGTCCTCGAACGCCAGATCGCCCAATCGCGGCCCGACATCCTGAGGCAGGACATCGAGCGCTTCCGCCGCAGCGCCGAACAACACGAAAGGCGCCACGCCGAGCGGCGCGACATGTTGTTCCGCCTGGAAGCCGAGCTGCAGGTCGCCGGCGCGCAGGGCCTGGACGAACGCATGGCCGAAACCGCCCGCGACCTGGCGCAGGCGCGGCGGCAGGCCGCGGAGCTCGGACAGCAGGCGCGCGCCCTGGACCATCTTCTGGGGCTGCTTCGCGGCAAGCGCGACATCCTGACCCGCCAGTTGCAGGCGCCGCTGCGCCGGGGGCTGCAGCACTATGTCGACCTGCTCTATCCGCAGGCCCATATCGAGATCAATGAAGACCTGATGCTGGGACCGCTGACCCGCGCCGGGCACCGGGGCCCGGAAAGCAGTCTTTTCGAGGCGCTGAGTTTCGGCGCGCGCGAACAGCTGGGCGTGATAGCCCGGCTGGCCTACGCGGATCTGCTGCGTGCGGCGGGGCGGCCCACCCTGATCATCCTGGACGACGCCCTGGTCCATAGCGACGATGCCCGCCTGAGCCAGATGAAACGCGCCTTGTTCGACGCCGGCACGCGCCACCAGATGTTGCTTTTTACGTGCCATCCGTCCAATTGGCGCGATATCGGCGTGGTCCCGCGTCCACTGGGTGAGGCACGCGGCGCCTGACAGCGCAGCGTCCGTGTCCGCGGCGGCGATTCCGGTCGTCAACCGGGCCGCGCCGGACGCCACCCGACAAATGTCCCTTGTTTGTAGGAAGTTACGTATGTGGGGACCGGCGTTACCGGAAGCCCGGTACGTTCGCGGTACACTGGTTGGCAAGCAGATATATTGGGGTCGAACCGGCGCATCCTGTCGACCTTCGGGTTATCACTAGGGCTTTTACGGGCGGATTATCCGTCTGCCTCGTGTAATGTTCTCTATGTCAAAGTGTGGCAGCTAAATTCGTTTTAATTTGTCGCAGATAGTTACAGTCTTCCAGGCAAACTCCTAAATTGTTCATGATGGAACCGCGGCTCCTTTTGGAATTGTAGGACTATGCCCACACCTTCCGGCGTCATGCCCCCGTACGACAAGCCCCGAGCGCTGAGCGGCTTGCGCGGTGCCGGTCGCGTCGCGCTGCTGATGGCGCCACGGCTTGGCGACACCCTGCTGATGATGACCCTGGCGCAGAACCTGGCGCTCCATGGCCGTCAGGTGACCGTGTTCGGCGATTACGTCCATGCGCTCAAGGACTGGTTTCCCACCATGGACGTCCGGCCGTCGCTGCCGCAGGCCCGGGCGCGGGAAACGCTGGCGCAATTCGACTGCGTGGGCCAGATGCACATAGGCTGGCCCTATACGCTGCACGACTGCCATGAAAAATATTTCTACTATGACGCCCACGTGGTCGTGACCGGCCGGGGCTTCGTCAAGCTTTTCCAGATCCGCGACTTCTGCCGTGACGAACTCGCCATGCCGGGCGCCACGACGCACAATGCCCTGCAGCCGCTGAACCGGCTGGACCACCGATCCTGTCCTGGCCGTATCGTGCTGCATCCCACCTCGACGGAAGCATTGCGCTGCTGGGCTCCCCATCATTTCGAAGCCTTGGGCGTGCGCCTGCTCAAGGACGGATACGAACCCAATTTCCTGGTCGCGCCCCATGAGCGCAAGGACTGGATCTTCCTGAGAGACGCCGGCCTGAAGGTTCCCGAACTGCCCTCGCTGTCGGAAGTGGCTTCGCTGATACACGCCTCGGGCTGGTTCATCGGCAACGAATCCGGGCTGGGGCATCTGGCGTCCAATCTGGGCGTTCCCACCTTGTCGGTCACCGGCCGTCCTACCCGCACCAAGGCATGGCGTCCCGCCTGGGCCACGTCGCGCATCGTCTACCCCGCCTACATTCCGGGCGGGCGCTGGCGTGACCGCCTGTGGCGCGACTGGCTGTCGCCCCGCAGCGTCATGTGGGCGTTCCGCCGCCTGCAGCAGGACGACCGGCGCAATCCCGTCGCGCCGCCCTGGAATGCGGCGTGATGGTTCGCCCCCTTCCGTTTTCCCGACTTTCCCGCAAGCGGCAAGCTTGCCCCGCACGACCGAAGCAGCCCAAACCATGCATGGGGTGATGGATCGGTATTGCCCCATACAGTGATTTGAGTTCATGCCATCGCTATATCCCCGCCTGGCGGCAATACTCGCCCTACTCGTGCCCGCGTGCGCGCTGACCAGCGCTTCGGCCGGCCCGACCCTGCTTTACGTGGCTGGGCTGCTGGCCATCATCGCCATCGTCCACGACCGGCTGCGCGGCGGTGGCGCCACGGACACGGCCGCCATGGCCCCCATATGGCCGGCGGCCATCGCGTTATGCGCGCCCTTGGCGTCGGTGCTGTTGACCTTCGCGTTGGTGAACGGCGCATGGAGTTCGTCGGAATTCGAGAAGTTCTTCCGCTTCGCGCTGGCCTGTCCGATCGGTTGGCTGCTGCTGCGAGCGCCGGTGCGCTGGCTGCAGCAGGTGCAGTGGAGCCTGTTGTTCAGCGCCTACGCCGGCTCGATCATGCTGATCGTCATCATGCACACCGCCGATCTGGGCCGGGGTACGGTCAGTGATTTCGGCGGGCGATACAACGCCGTGGCCTTCGCGGACCTGACGCTGTTCTTCGGCTTTGCCTGCCTGTTGATGCTGCCATGGACATTGAGCCGCTGGCCGCGCGTCGAAAAAGGCCTGAAGATCCTGGCCGCGGTCCTGAGCCTGTACGGGACCTGGCTGTCGCAGACGCGCAGCAGCTGGATGCTGCTGCCCATCTTCGGCCTGGTCGTCCTGTTGTCGCGCGCGCATTGGTCGCGCAGGGCCAAGGCCGTGTTCGTGGCCGGCCTGCTCGTCGTGCTGGCGGGCGCCACGTCACTGCTGTGGCACATGCAGGACAGCCGCATGCGGGAAGTCGCATCGGACGTCGAGAACTATGTGGACAACGCCGACCGCGACACCTCGGTCGGCATACGCATGCAGCTTTGGCATGCGTCGTGGCTGATGTTCCTGGATCATCCCGTGATCGGCACTGGCGCACGCAACTTCCGGTCGAATCTTGCCGAGCTGCGCGACCGTGGCATCGTGACGCCCCTGGTCGCCAGCGATTACGGCGAACCCCATAACGACCTGATCGCGGCCATGGCCGGCTACGGCGCGATCGGCCTCCTGGCCATGCTCACCCTGTACCTGTTGCCGGCCGTGATTTTCTACCGGCGGATGTTCCATCCCGATCCGCGGGTGCATATCGGCGCGCAGGTCGGCCTGTTGTTCTGCCTGGGCTATACGGCCTTCAGCCTGACCGAAATGATGTTCCGCAACATGCGCAGCGTGCCGATCTATGCGGTCACGATGGTGGTGCTGTACGCACTGACGGCGCCGCGGCGGCCGGTCGCTGTCGCGCACGATCACGGCCTAGCCGCCGGGATGCGTTAGACAGACCCAGGCATCGTCCGACCCGACGTCCAGTTTGGTCTGATTCTGCCAGGCAACGGGAACAATACCGTAACGTTTCTGCAAACTTGCCGCAGGTTTTCCGCAGGCAAGCTGCAACGTGCCGAACGACGCACGTCCCTTCCATGCTTGCCCTCGGTACCGATGGGCGCGCGTTCCGCGTGCCTAACCTGTCGGAGACGCTATGGGCAAGTTCACTGAACAACAGCTGCAGCTCGCGGGTTCGCTCGCGCTCGAACGCAGTTTCGTGCTTGGAAATACGTACCTTACGGATAGGGACGCCGCCTTCGCCGGCGGTGGTTTCGTCGAAGGATTGGGCAGCGACGGCGCCGATGTGGATATCTATGCCATCCGCGAATCGCACCTGACCATGACGCAGGTCGATGCCACGCGCTACGAGCGCATTGTGGGCCGTGGCGGCATCCGCCTGACCGCGCGCGACCGGCAAGCGGAAATTTGCCGCATCCATACACTGGTTCCCGGCACCTCGATCAAGGTCGGCGTGCATTACCGGACCTGGGACGAACTGAATGGCCTGACCATCGCGGTTCATCTTCTGCACGAGGCGGGCCATCGCAACCCGCTGGCGCCGGCCGAGCCGCTCCCCTTGCGCGACCTGGTATTCCTGCACCGCCTGTACACATCGCACGATATCCAGGGCGCGGACCGGCTGACCCGGGTGCGGCAGGAAATCGGGCGGCATCGCTTCCTGTACCTGCTTTATCGCCGCAAGGCGTGCAGCCCATCCCTGCTCGGGAATCTGCTGCACGCATGGGGGCTGGGGGACTGGCGCCAATCCGCCACCCTGGCGCATGAGATGGCGGTGGCGCACTTCCAGGCCTACACGCACCTATTGGGCAACACGCACTATCACCCCGTCTGGATACTGCCGTACGCGCGGTACCGCGGTGTGCCGGAATCCCTGGTGGCCAGGCTGGTGCGCATCATGGTCGACAAGGACCCGTCCAGCGATGAGGAAAGCCGGCGATTCGTGAACGGCTGCCTGGACTTCATCGACGACGTCATGACAGCCGCCGTCAATCTGCTGAGCCGCGTCGGCGGGCATGCCTGCCGCGAAGCCGCCTGCGCGGCACTGGAAATCCAGCTGGCGCGCCAGCCGCACGCTTGCCCGGAATGGGAAGCCGTGTACCACCGCAAGACCTACGGCATGAACGACATCATGATGCGGGAGTGGCTGGAACGGTACGGAGATGCCGTTCGCGTGCAGTAGCAATCAGGTCTCAAGCCCTGCCTATGCAGGGGGCATGCGTGAAATCGATGGTCGTGGCCACCATCGCACGCATGCTGGCCAACAGGCCGCGGCTATCGCCGCGGCGCCACTGGAACGCGTACTGCAGCGGCCGCAACGGCGACCTCGCGCCGATGCAATGCAGCTTGAGCCGTTCCGCCCAGCCAGCCGGCAGAAAGCCCACGCCCACGCCGGCGCCTATCATCCCCGCCACTGCCGCCCAACTGTTGCAGACGATGCGCTGTTCCACGCCGGCCTTGTGCGCCAGCAGCCACTCGTCCAGCAGTCGCGTGGTGCCGGCGTCCGCCGGCAGCGTCACCAGCGGATGGCGGCGCAGCAGTTCCTGCACGCCGGGCTTGGCTGCACCGCCGGGCGCCGCACGCTTGCGGGGCGCGGCCGTCAATGCCGGCGCGGCGACCCATTCGAAACGCGCCTGGCCCATGGCCTGCGATACCAGTTCGCTGCGCGGCGACAGGCCGGCGATGACAGCGAAATCGAGTTCGCCGTCGGCCAGGCGCCGTTCCAGCACCCCGCCGACGTTCACGTAAGGCTCCAGGACGAGGCCTGGATGCGTGCCATGCGCGAGGGCGACCAGGGCCGGCAGCCACGTCAGGGCCGATAGATCGCCGACGCCGAACCGGCAATGGCCTCGCAACGCGGTGGCGTCGGCGGTCTGGCGTTCGAATGCCGCGGCGGCGTCCAGCACCTGCAGCGCCACGGGAAGCAGCCGGCGCCCCGTGTCGGTCAGCACCGCCTTCTGGCCGCTGCGATCGAACAGGGGTTGGCCGATGGCCGATTCCAGTTCCGCCAATCGCTTGGACAGTGCGGAAATCGACAGGTGGATGCGTTCTGCCGCGGTGGCGAAGTTGGCGCATTGCGCCGCCCACCAGAAGGCTTCCAATTGCTTGACGGAGGGCAGGGCCATTAATGTGTTCGAAAAATATGTTCGACAGAGATGTTCGACAGAGATGTTCGACAGAGATGTTCGAAAGATATGTTCGAAAAAAGCGAATCAATTCGTCAACTATATATCGCTTTTCCGCGCGCGGCCAGGCGCCTAAAGTGGGCGCTCCCTTTCCTGGAACGGCGGCCCCTTCAATAGCCGTCACGCAACCCATGTACGCGCACCGCACCAACGAATCCGTCATGCCGCCATCCGCCGCGGCCATTCCGCGTCGGAATCGCAAGCCGCCGTCTGTCCTTTCCCGGATGCTCTCCCTGCATGATTTCGAGGCAGCCGCGCGGGCCCGGCTGCCGCGGCCGATCTTCGGGTACATCGCGGGCGCCGCGGAAGACAACACCTCGCGCGACGACAACCGGGCGGTCTTCGACGAATTTGCGTTCGTGACGCGTGTGCTGCGCGACGTATCGCGGCGCACCCAGGCGGTGGAGCTGTTCGGCAATCGCTATGCGTCGCCGTTCGGCATCGCGCCCATGGGCATCGCGGCGCTATCCGCCTACCGGGGCGATCTCGTGCTGGCGCGGGCGGCGCGCGACGCCGGCGTGCCGGCGATCATGAGCGCGACGTCCCTGATCCCCATGGAAGATGTGGCTCGAGAGTGTCCCGGCACCTGGTTCCAGGCCTACCTGCCGGGGGACCAGGCGCGCATCGATGCCCTGGTCGATCGCGTACGGCGCGCCGGCTTCCAGGTCCTGGTGGTCACCGTGGACATTCCCGTCTCCGCCAACCGTGAGAACAATGTGCGCAGCGGATTCTCCACGCCCCTGCGCCCCAGCCCGCGCCTGGCCTGGGACGGCCTGCTGCGGCCGCGCTGGGTGGTGAACACCTTGCTGCGGACGTGGGCGCGGCATGGCATGCCCCACTTCGAGAATTCCTTCGCGACGCGGGGCGCGCCGATCGTGTCGTCGACCGTCATGCGCGATTTCTCGGCGCGCGACAATCTCAGTTGGGAACATATGTCGGCCATCCGCCGGCGCTGGCCGGGTCCATTGGTCATCAAGGGCGTGATCGGCGTCGACGATGCGCGCATGGCCCAACGGATCGGCGCGGACGGCGTGATCCTGTCCAATCACGGCGGCCGCCAGCTGGACGGCGCGGCGTCGCCGATGCGCACGCTGGAGCGAGTCGTGCAGGCGCTGGGCCCTGGCTATCCCGTCATGATCGATGGCGGGTTTCGCAGGGGCTCGGACGTGCTGAAGGCGCTGGCGCTGGGCGCGCGGATGGCCTTCGTCGGCAGGCCGTTCAACTACGCCGCGGCGGTGGCCGGGGAAGCCGGCGTGCGGCACGCCATCGGGCTGCTGCACGCCGAGATCGATCGCAACATGGCGATGCTCGGCGTGGATCGTTGCGAAGCGCTGGGCGCCGACGCGCTGATACGCAAGACCTGACGCACGCCCCCTGACGCGCAAGCCCTGACGCAGGCAAGGCATGGCGCCGCCGTGACCGGGCAGGACGACCGCCTTCCCGATCGGCGGCCGTGCGCCTAGAGGTGATACCGGACCGTCAGCATCGCGTTGCGGCGGTCGCCGAACACGCTGTAGAAGTAGCCCGGCGGACGGATGTAGTAATCGCGGTCGAAGATGTTGTTCAGGGCGATCGACACGTCGACGTTCTGGTTCACCTGGTATCCCACCGTCGCGTTGAAGATGGCGTATCCGCCCTGGGTCACCCCGCGGGTGGTGGCGGTCTGCGCGAGCATGCCGCCACCCACGCTCACCTTCTGCAGCGGGCCGTCGGTGAACTTGTACTTGGTCCACAGCTTGAACAGGTGCTTGGGATCGGTGCCGTCGGTCAGGTCGGCGTCGTCGTTGGCGAACTTGACGTTCAGATAGGTGTAGCCCGCATAGACGTTCCAGTTCGGCGTGGTCTGGCCGTTGACTTCGAACTCCACGCCCTGGTCGCGCGCCTTGCCGCCCGGGATGCTGCCGGTGGGATGGTCGGGATCGGTGACCGCGCGATCCTTGTCGTTGATGCGGAACAGCGCCACCGTCGTGTTCAGGCGATTGTCCAGGAAGCTGTTCTTCAGGCCGATCTCGTATTGTTCGCCCGTGCGCGGCGGCAGCAGCGCGCCGGTAAAGCTCGTGGCCGTCTGCGCCGTCATGAAGCGCGAGAAATTGGCATAGGCGGTGGTCGACGGCGTGATGTCCCACACCAGGCCGGCCGACGGCAGGAAACGGTGCTTGACGTCGGCGATCGTGCCCCAGCTGGGATCGGCGGACAGGACGCTTTTGCTGCGTTCCTGCAGATAGGCCTCGCGCGCGCCCAGCACCAGGGTGACGGGATCCGCCAGCTTCACGCGTCCCTGGGTATAGAAGCTGTACTGCTCCAGGCGGCTTTTCGCGTCATAGGTGAAAGGCACGCTCACTTCGGGCACGTCGTCGGCATCGTAGAGGCTGAACAGGCCGCCCGGATTGGGCCCGGTCAGGGGCACGAAGCCGGACTTGGCGCGCTGGTTCATCTGCGCGTAATTGAAGCCGGCCGTCAGCGTGTGCGTCAGGCCGAAGGCCTGCACGGGGCCGGATGCGTGGGTGTCGAAGCCCGCCCAGTCCACGTCCGTCAGCTGCCGCTGGTCGCCGAAGCGCGCCTGGCCGTCCGCGGTGGCGGCGGGGCCGGAATAGGCGTACTTGGCGCTGAGCCTGGCCTCGCGGTAGAAGGCCGTCGAGTCCCAGGTCCAGCCGTTGTCGAATCGATGCGTCAGGTTGGCGTTGGCTTCCTTCAGCGCCACATAGGAGCGGTTCCAGTCGGGGCTGTAGTTGTCGTGGTAAGACCCGGGCACGCGACCGACCAGCGCCGTCCGCGTGTCGTTGATGACGCCGCCCGCGCCGTAGTCCAGGCCGGTGATCTTGGTGACCTGGTAGCCTCCCGAGAAGGACAAGGTGGTGCGTGGGGAAAAGTCGTAGTCCAGGGCGACGTAGCCCATCGCGTTGCGGTTGCGCGTGACGTCCACGGACTGCTGCCAGTTGTTGCCCGCGATCACCGCCCGGCCGCGCAGGGTGCCCGCTTCGTTCAGCGGGCCGCCGACGTCGAAGACCTGGCGCGCGCCGCCGAAGGTGCTGATCTGCGTTTCGCTGGACAGATGGAACTCGTCCTGCGGGCGCTTGCGCACCAGGTTGACGGTGCCGCCCGGCTGGCCGAGCGAGTCATCGGTCACGCCCGCCGGGCCGCGCAGGACTTCCACGCGGTCGTACATGGCCATGTCGAACTGCTGCTGGTATTGCAGGCCGTTCATGATGGACACGCCATCGAATTCGATGCCCATCTGGTTGCCGCGCGCGCGGTAGTAGCCGGTGCCGTCGCCGTAGTCCACCGAGCCCACGCCCGTGACGTAGCGCAGGCCCTGCTGGATGGTGGCGACGTTCTGGTCGTCCATGCGTTCGCGTGTCAGGACGGAAACCGAGGCGGGGATCTCCTTGATCGGCACGGGGATCTTGCCGATGGTGGCGGTGGTCGCCGCATAGGACCCGCTGCCTTCCTTATTGGCGTCGGAGACCGCGCTGCCCGTGACCTTGACCTCGGGCAGCGTCGTGCTGGTGTCCGGCGCGGGGCGCAGCAGATAGCCGCCGTTGTCCTGCTGCACGGCTTCCAGGCCGGTGCCGGCGAGCAGCGACGCGAGCGCCGCGCGCGGCGTATAGCGGCCGCTGATGCCGGCGGTACGCTTGCCCGCGGCCTGGTCTTCCGTGAAGGTCAGCAGGACGTTGGCCGAGCTGGCCAGGCTGCGCAGCGCCGGCGCCAGCGCGCCGGCGGGAATGTCGAACCGCCGCGCCGTGGCTGGCGCCGTGGCTGGCGCCGCGGATTGCGCAGCGGATTGCGCAGCGGATTGCGCCCATGCGTGACCCGGCACCGCCCCATACAGCGCCGCGCCGCAGCCGACGGCGGCCAGCAGCCGGATGATGGCGCGCGGCGGGAATGCCTGCCGCGAACCGGTCTTGGTTGATCGATGTGGCGTATCGGGATGCGCGCGACGACGACGGGCAATCAGCATGGGTTCCCCTAAGCTTATAGGTGTGCGATAAGTCCTCAGGGGATATGTGCCGCGAGCAGGCCGATCGGGCAGGCGTCGTGCGAAAATTCTTTCGACGTCAGGCGAGTGCTTCGATGGTCACCCAATAGCGGGTGCGCCGGTGCACCTGGACGGGCAGCACCTTCGCCAGCATGTCCAGGATGCGGTCCGTGTCCGCCAGCGGGAACACGCCCGATACCCGCAGATCGGCCGCGCGTGCGTCGCAGCGCAGGAAGCCGGGACGGTAGCGGCCCAGCTTCGCCAGGAAATCGTCGAGCCGCATGTCTTCCGCGACGATCTGGCCACGCGTCCAGGCGACGTCGGCATCGCGCAGCGCCGATACGCCGTCGATGGCGTTCCGGCTGAAGATGGCGCGCTCGCCCGCGCGCACGATGCGTGGCGCGGCGGCCGCTGCGTCCGGGCTGACTTCGACCGCGCTTTCGATCACGGCGACCAGGGTGATCCCTTCATCCTGCCGCGCCAGGAAGCGCGTGCCGAGCGCGCGGATGCGGCCTTCCTCGGTCTGCACGATGAAAGGCCGGCCGTCCGGGGCGCCGTCCACCGGCGCATGGCCGGTGACGATCATGGCCTCGCCGGCGACCAGGCGCACCAGACGGCGCCGCGCATCGAAGCGCACGTCGATGGCGCTGTCGGTATCGAGCAGGATGCGCGTGTCGTCGCTCAGCACGACCTCGCGCTGTTCGCCGACGCCGCTGCGATAGTCGGCGGTTGCCTGCCGCCATGCCTGTGTGCGCGAAGCGAGCAGGGTGCCCGTTCCCAGCGCGCCGCCCCACAGCAGCATGCGCATGGCCTTGCGGCGCCGGGGCGCCGCCGGCCCCGCGTAGGGCGACAGTGCCCGATAGGCCGCGCCCGGTTGCATGAGCCCCAGCCGGCGGGTGACGGTCTCGATGTGCTGCCAGGCCAGTTCGTGTTCGGGATCGGCCTGGCGCCATTGCTGCCAGCGCTGGCGTTCGCTTTCCGTCGCTTCGCCCGACATCATCACCGTCAGCCACTCGGCCGCGGCGTCGGCGGTGGCCTCGCTGATCGCCTGGCCGCAGGCCATGGGCGCCGCGCGGACGGCGGCCCGGCCCGGCAGGACGCGCCTGTCGTCCGGTAGCGCGGATTCGGCGGGCGTACAGGAAAAAGGCATGGCGCGAAGAACGTCAGAACGCCAGGGCGAACAGGCATTGCCGGTTCGCGCGCGTCAGGTACTGCTTGATCGAGCTGGCCGATACGCCCAGGCGCCGCGCGATGTCGGCATAGCTCAATTCCTCGAAGTGGGCCAGCAGGAAAGCCTCCCGCACCTTGGGCGGGAGGCCGTCGAGCACGGCGTCCATCTGCTGCAGGGCCTCCAGCGCCAGCAGCCTGGCTTCAGGCGAGGGCGCAAGTTCCTCCGGCATGGCGGCCAGCATTTGCAGATAGCTGGTTTCCAGCAACTGGCGGCGGTGGCGATGCGCCACGAGCCGGCGCGCGACCGTCACCAGGAAAGGGCGGGGCTCGCGTATCGTCCGCGCCGCGCCCGCGGCCATGACGCTGACGAAGGTGTCCTGCGCCAGGTCGGCCGCGTCGAAGCTGTTGCCCACCTTTTTGCGCAGCCATCCGAACAGCCAACCATGGTGGTCGCTGTACAGCGTGTGCAGGTCGTCACGGGTGGAGGCTTCGGCGGTCGACATGGGGCGAGCGGGCTGGCGGCCCGGGCGGGGTATGTGCGAATAGTAATTGTTATCATTTATAACCCATGTTGTAGAGTTCAGGCAATGCGGGAAAATCGTTCCTCTGCTCATTCGAACTCACCATGTCCCGCCGCGACCTGCTACCTCCGCTGAATCCCGCCCGTGCGTTCGAGGCGGCCGGCCGGCTTCTCAGTATTTCGCGCGCCGCCGACGAGCTCAGCGTCACGCCCGCCGCGGTGAGCCGGCAGGTGCGCCTGCTGGAGGCGTACCTGGGGACGCCGCTGTTCAACCGCGTGCGGGGCGCGCTGGAGCTGACCCCCGCGGGCGCGCGCTACCTGTCCGAATTGATGCCCCTGTTCGCGAACTTGCGCAGCGCGACCGCCGCGGTCACCCGCAAGCGCGACAGCGGGGGCACCTTGCGCATACGTTCCCCCGCCACCTTCGCGGTGCGCTGGCTTATCCCTCGCCTGGCTGGCTTCCATCGGTCGAATCCCCAGGTCGACGTGCAGGTGACGACTTCGTCGCGGCCACTGGATTTCCAGCGGGAGGAGATCGACGCCGGGATCGAGCTGGGCGACGGCGTGTGGCCTGGCGTCCACACCTTGCGGCTGATGCCCAATGTGCTGGTGCCTGTCGCCGCGCCCGCGCTGCGGCTGAACGAAAAGACGCGCCTGGACAGGCAGACGCTTCTGCACTCGCTGGCGCGGCCGGACGACTGGTCCCTGTGGCTGCGGGCCGCGGGGCGGACGCTGGTCGATTCCTCGCGCGGGATGAAGTACGAAACGTCGCTGCTGGCGTATCAGGCCGCCCTTGAAGGCCATGGCATCGCCATTGCCCAGAAAGCCCTGGTCGATAAGGAGCTGGCGGAAGGTTCGCTGGTCGCGCCGTTCGCGTTTGTGCTGGACCGAGGCCACTACACCTATTACCTTGCCTGGCCGGCGGGCAGGGCGCAGCCGGCCGCCTTGCGTGCCTTTCGCGACTGGCTCGCCGCGACGGTGCGGCGGGAAGAGCTGCCCGGCGCCGCCCAAGCGCCTGCCGCTGACAGCAGAAAGGCCGGTTGACCCGCACGGCCGCTGGCGTCGTCGGGGGCGTGCCCTTTACCAAAAGTCAAAGCCTGCGGGCGTTAAAGTCGTTTGCCGCGTCCCCACCGCGTCACTATCCTGCCTTCATCGAAGCAAGCCCCGGGTGCCCTTGAGGCCGGGAGAGGCGGGAGGCAGGAGATGTTCAGGAGTAGCTTGAGGGGCGTGCGGGTCATCGATTTCTCGCACGTCCTGGCCGGTCCGGTCGCGACCATGATGCTGGCGGACCTGGGGGCCGACGTCATCAAGGTGGAGGCGCCGCAGGGGGAGATGGGCCGGCGGCTGGGGCCGCCCTGGATCAATGGCGTAAGCGCCATTCATCTGAGCGTGAACCGCAACAAGCGTGGCATCGCCATGGACTTGAAATCGCCGAGTGGCCGCGAGGCCGCGTTGCGCTTGATACGGGGCGCGCACGTGGTGGTGGAGAATTTCCGCCCCGGCGTCATGCGCCAGCTGGGCCTGGATTATGAAACCGTGTCGGCGGCGAACCCGGGATTGGTGTATTGCTCCATCTCGGCCTATGGGCAGACCAGCCCTTTCCGAACCCGGCCTGGCGTGGACGGCATCATGCAGGCCGCCAGCGGCCTGATGAGCACCATGGGGACGGACGGCGGTGATCCGGTGAAGGTCGCCGCGCCTGTCGCGGACATGGCGGGCGGATATTTCGCCGCCATTTCCATCCTGGCCGCCTATATCGCCGCCCGGCAGAGCGGACAGGGCGAGCGGCTGGACATCAGCCTGTACAACGCGGCCATCATGTTGCAGCAGACGAACTATGCCTCGTATTTCGCGGCGGGCATGGATCCGCGCAAGATGGGTAGCGCGGCGCCATATGCCGCGCCGAACGAGGCGTATCCCACCCGTGACGGCTGGATCATGGTCGCCGCGTACCAACCCGACCGCTGGCGCGCGCTGTGCGCACTGCTGGATGCGCCGGGCCTGGAGCAGGACCCGCGCTTCGCCACCAACGAAAGCCGGGTGGCGCACCGGAGCGACCTGCGGCAGGCGCTGGCCGCGCGTTTCCTGACCCGCGATACCGCGCAGTGGCAGCGCCTGCTGCTTGAAGCCGACATTCTGTGCGCCCCCATCGCGCGCTATGGCGAAGTCGTTGCCTCCGACGAATACGCGGCCAGTGGCATCGACTCGATGGTGACGCATCCGGTGGCCGGCGTGGTGCGCCTGCCCGGTTTCGTGCCGGGGCCCGCGCACGCCAACCTGGGAACAGCACGCGACAGAGCCGCTCCGTTGATCGGAGAACACGCTGCGGAGATCCTGCGTGAGATCGGCTATGACGAGGCCGATATCGCAGCTTTCGACACCGCTTTCAGAACCGCGGAGGCACCGTGATGCATACGCCCGACTTTTCCAAGACGCCGCGCGCTGGCGAGGGCCTGGTCCAGCGACAGGTCATCGACCGGGTACTGGTCCTGACCATGAATGATCCCGCCACTGGCAACGCGGTGTCGGTGGCCATGGCCGAAGCGCTTGCGCAGGCGGTGGAAGAGGCTGACCGGTTGGAGGACGTCCACTGCCTGGTGATCCGCTCATCAGGGACGCATTTCTGCACAGGCGGCAACATCAAGGACATGCGTGACGGCGCGGACTTGATGCAGGGCTCCGTCGCGGACGTGCAGGCGCGCCTGAGAACCAGCCTGCATCGTGTCACGCACGCCTTTCAGGCGCTGCGGATTCCCTCCATCGCCGCCATCAACGGGGCGGCGGTCGGCGCCGGGTGCGACCTCGCGTTGATGTGCGATCTGCGCATCGCCAGCACGAATGCGACCCTTGCCGAGAGTTTTCTGCGCCTGGGACTGGTGTCCGGCATCGGCGGCGCCTGGTTCCTGACCCGCCTGGTCGGCCGGAGCAAGGCTCTGGAGCTGACGCTGACCAGCGAATTCATCGACGCGGCGGCGGCATTGGCCCTGGGACTGGTGACGCGCGTCGTCGAGCCCGACCGTCTGGACATGGCGGTCCTGGAGATGGCGAGCCGGATCGCGGCCAATCCGCCGCAGGCGCTGCGCATGGCCAAGCGCCTGGTGCTGGACGCCGCGGACCATCCGTTGCCCATCGCGCTGGAGCAAGCCGCCGCGTTGCAGGCCATCCTGCTGTGCGGCGAAGAACACAAAGGCGTGGTGGCGCGCTTCCTGGAGACCAGGGCGGCGCGCAAGCGGGAGGCGAACTGCGCATCGGACTGAAGACGCATGAATAACAATGATCTGGAGACAATGACTATGAGATCGCCTTGCGAGAAAGGCCTGTCGCGCGTACTGCTGGCCTGCATCGTGTTAGCCGCCGCGCTTGCGGGCGCGCCATCGCGCGCCGCGGAGTATCCCGCCAAGCCCGTCACCTTCGTGGTGCCCTTCGGCGCGGGCAGCGCCACCGACCAATTGGCGCGGGCGCTGTCGGCGTCGATCACGGAGCAGACCGGCCAGCCGGTGATCGTGGAAAACCGGGCCGGCGCCAGCGGCATGATCGCGGCCCAGCACGTGGCCCGCGCCGCGCCGGACGGCTACTCGGTATTGATCACCACCAATACGACGCAGGCGGCGAATCCCTTCCTGTTCAAGCGGCTGCCCTATGATCCTGCCAAGGACTACGCCCCGGTGACATTGTTGGGGCGGGGCGGGCAGGTGTTGGTCGTGCGCGCGGATACGTCCTATCGCACCGTGAACGACCTGCTCGAACAGGCCAGGAAAGCGCCTGGCAAGCTCAGCTTCGGCAGCGGCAATTCATCCAGCCGGATGGCGGGAGAGATGCTCAAGCAGTTGAGCCATACCGACATCGTATGGGTGGGCTACAACAGCAATCCGGCTGCGCTGAACGATCTGCTGGGCGGCCATATCGACATGATGGTGATCGACACGGTGACCGGCATGGCGCACATCCAATCCGGCAGGCTGCGTGCGCTGGGCGCTTCCACGGCCCGGCGCCTGCCGCAGCTTCCGGATCTGCCTACGCTGGACGAGGCGGGCATCAAGGGCTACGACATGGGCTATTGGTTCGCCGCCTATCTACCCGCCGGCACGCCGGCCGCGATCGTGGAGCGCCTGCGCGCGTTGTTGATCAATGCCACCCGGAGCGAGCATGCCCGGAGCTTCTTCGCCAACTCCGCCACCGAACCCTGGACGTCCACCCCCGAGGAACTGGTCAGGTTCCAGGCCAGCGAACTTGAGAAGTGGGGCAAGGTGGTCAAAGCGGCCGGGATACAGCCGGAGTAAGGCGCGGCGGCGTTTCCGTTGATCTTCGCGGCGCCAGGCGATACAGTGGCACCCCCGAACGCTCGCCCCCTGGACCACGACGTGACGCAAATCGACCCCAAGCTGGTGCGCTTCAGCGCCGGCCCCATGGCCAACCCCGACATCGGCAAGCCGCGCCGTCCGATGGAAGGCGACACGGTCTTCCGCACCATCACCGGCTTCGAGGGCAACAACGGCCGGGCGTCGTCCGGCATCTGGGAAAGCACGGCCGGCAAGTTCCGCTCCGACACCACGGGCTATATCGAGTTCGGCTATATCCTGGAAGGCGAGTGCCGTGTCGTCGATCCCGACGGTACGGTGCATCACCTGAAGGTGGGCGATCCCTTCGTGATGCCGGAAGGCTACAAAGGGCACTGGGAAGTGGACGATTTCGTGAAGAAGGTCTGGTTCGTCACCCTGACGAGCTGACCCGCCGGCGCTGGCGCCCTTCGCCTGGGCGCCAGCCCATGGTCCATGGCCACGGTCTACTTCCAGAAGATGTAGCGCTTTTCCAGCAGATTGACCAAGCCGAAGAACAACAGGCTCGCCGCGGAAGCGACGAAGATCGCCGACCAGACCTGGACGAAGTCGATCTGCAGTACGGCCTGGAAGATGGTCCATCCCAGCCCGCCGGTCGCGCCCAGCATTTCCGTCACGATGGCCACGATCATGGCGCGTACGGTGGACACCCGCATGCCGGCCGCGGTCAGCGGAATGGCCGCGGGCAGCCGCAGCCGCCAGAGGATCGCGGCACGATCCGCGCCGAAGCTGCGCATCAGGTCGACCGCGCGCTGGTCCACGCGGTCCAGCCCCGCCAGGGCATGCAGGAACACCGTGAATCCCACCGCCAGGGCCACCATGACGATCTTGGATTCCGGGCCCATGCCGAACCAGAGCAGGATGAGCGGGGCATAGGCCACGACCGGTACCGAGTTGAGCGCGGTGGCCAGCGGCAGCACGACGCCGCGCGCCCGTGGCAGCATGGTCAGGATGATGGCCAACAGGATGCCCGCGGCGGCGCCGAGCAGGAAGCCGCACACCGCTTCCATCACCGTCATGCGCGCCGCGGCCAGCAATAGCGCGTGCTGGTCCACGATGGCGGCCAGTATGCGGGTGAAGCGCGGCAGCACGTAGTCGGGCAGCGCGAACGCGCGCGCGCACAGCTCCCAGAGTACGGCCAGGCCCAGCAGCCCGAGCGCGGCGCGCCGGGCTGCCCGGGGGTTGCCGGGCCTGGGCAGCGTGATCTTCATAGTTCGGCCCTCCAGAAAACGACCTTGCGCTCCGCCCAGGCGACCAGCCCGTAGAAGGACGTGCCCAGCAGGCCGGCCATCAGGATGGCCGCCCACAAGGAGACGAACTGCTCGTTGTACATGGCCTGCAGCAGCAGCACGCCCAGGCCGATGGTGTCGCCGAACCATTCGCCCGCAATGGCGCCCAGCAGGCTGAGCGTGCAGGCCAGCCGCAGCGCCACGAAAATCTGCGGCAGCGCGGCGGGCAGTTGCAGGCGCAGCAGCAACTGGAGCGGTGTCGCGCCAAAGCTGCGCAGCAGGTCCACCTGGCGCCGGTCGACGGCCTCGAGCCCCTGCAGCGTGTTCACCGTGACGGGAAAGAACGTCAGGTAGAAGGCGATCAGGGCCTTGGCCAGGATGGTGTTGCCGAACCACAGCACGACCACCGCGCCGAAGGCGATCACCGGTATGGTCTGCGAGATGACGAAAAGCGGGAACACCAGCTCGCGCAGCAGCCGCATGCGATGGAACAGCACGCCGTTGACCACGCCGACGACGGCGCCCGCGGCGTAGCCCAGCACGGTCTCGGACAAGGTGCGCAGGAAGCTCGCCGCATAGGTCTCGGGCAGGGCGGCGATGGCCTGCAGGATGGATGACAGGCTGGGCAGGTAGTAGGGCTTGATGCCGCCCGCGCGCACGGCGGCCTCCCACAGCACGCCCACGGCGACCACGGCGGCCGCGCCGCGCAGCAGCACGGCAGCCGCCGAGCCGGCACGCGGCCGGCCCGCCGTCATGGCCGCCGCTCCGCCACCGGGATGGCCTGCAGGAAGCGGCTGTCGAAGGCCTTGGAGACGTCCACCGGCTTGCTGATCACCTTATTGGTGCGCAGAAATTCCTCCGCCTTCTGCATCGCCGCCGGATCGATCCAGAACAGGCCTTCGGTGCCGGCCTTGCCCGCCGTCATCAGGCGATAGGCCTCGGTCAGCATGAATTCCTGGTGCGCGCGGTCCAGCGTGGGCGCCACCTTCATCACGACGTCAACCGCTTCCTTCGGGTGGGCCATGGCCTCGCGCCAGCCGCGGATCGACGCGCGCAGGAAGGCCGTGACAAGCTCGGGTTTTTCCTGCGCCGTCTTGGTGGACACGATCAGCGTGTCGCGCGGGAAGGTGATGCCGTAGTCCTCCGCCTTGAACAGGCGCAGGTTCTGCTCGCCCACGCGCTGGCGGATGGTATAGAGCTCGTTGTACCAGGTGGCGGTCACCACATCGACCTCGCCGTTGACGAAGGGCGTGACGCTGACCTGCTGCGGCTGGACATCGACCTTGGCGCGATCGACACCCTGGTTGGCCAGCATCCCGAACAGTACGTACTGGGCGCCGGTGAACCAGGCGGTGACCTTCTTGCCCTCGAATTCTTTCAATGTCTTCGGTCCGTCTTTCTTGGTGACGAACACGAACGGCGTGATCTGGTGCGCGACGCCCACCGAAACGATGGGCATGCCCTTGTCGATCGCGGCCATGACGCTGTCGGTGCCGCCGGACAGGCCGAAGGTGTCGGCGCCGGTGGCCACCAGGTTCTCCGTCAGCAGGTTGGGGCCGCCGGGATTGATGGTCAGGTCGATGCCTTCTTCCTTGTAGTAGCCCTTGGCGAGCGCGTAGTAGAAGCCGGCGAACTGCGTCTGCGGCAGCCACTTCAGCCGCAGCGAGGCCTTGACCGGTTCCTTGGCGGCGGGCGCGGCCAGGGCGGGCGCAGCGAGTCCGAACGTGGCTGCCCACGCCAGCAGGGTAAACAAGCGCTTGGTCTTCATCGTTCTATCCCCTAGTGTTCAAAAAGGCCGCGTGCCCGCGACCGTTGTCCGGTGCATGATGCGTCGGTACCGGGTGTCTTCGTAAGGCGTGGCGCAATGCATGGTGCAGCGGTTGTCCCAGATGATCAGGTCGCCTTGCTGCCACGTGTGGCGATAGACGAATTCATCGGAAATGGCGTGCCGGTTGAGTTCCGCGAGGAGGGTCTCGGCTTCGTCGGGCGGCAGGTCATTGATCTGCTTGACGATGTCCTGGCCGACGTACAGCGACAGGCGGCCCGTCACGGGATGCGTGCGCACCACCGGATGGACGACGTCGGGCGTCCGCGCCTTCTGTTCCTCGGTCAAGGGCGCGCGGTCGGCGAAGGCCTTGCCGTAGTAGCCGGCGTAGGAGTGCGTGGCGGTCAGGTTGCGGATGCGCGCCTGGGTCCTGGCGGGCAGCGCCTCGTAGGCAAGGTGCATGCTGGCGAACAGCGTGTCCGCGCCTTCCGGCGGCACTTCCACCGCGTAGAGCAGCGAGCCCATGCTGGGTTCGGCCACATACGAGAGATCGGAGTGCCAGTTCCAGCCTTCCTTGTGATTGCCGATGGGCTTGCCGTCCTCGGTCACGTTGGACAGCACATAGATTTCGGGCAGTCCCGTGGTCAGGAACTGCTTCAGGACGTGGGTCATCAGGTCGCCGAAGCGGCGGCTGACGTCGACATGGCGCTGGTTGCTCAACGCCTGCCCGCGCACCAGGATCAGGGAGTGGCGGTCGACCTGCCGCACCAGTTCGTCCACGGCGGCGTCGCTGTCCGGCTTGGACAGGTCCAGGCCGAGCACTTCGATGCCGAATCCCGCATGCAGTGGGCGCGTCTGTAGCATTGGTGGTCCTCCAGTAGCGGCCGGGGCGTCCTGGCCGGATCAGAAAAGAATTGCTATTGCTTGTATGAGGGATCGGTGCGATCCAGCTGCCGCACCAGCGCCGGCCATTCGCGCTCGCCGGCCACCAGGATGTCGCCTTCGTTGTGCCAGAACTGGCGCGCGGCCTTCTCGCATACGTCTGCGTCCGGCACGACGATGGGCCCGGCGCCCCCCGCCACGGCGGCCTGCATGGCGAGCTGGATACGCGCGGCGCGTTCGAAGTAGTACAGCAGCATGAAGGCTTCGCCTGGCGTGCGTCCCAGCGTCAGCAGGCCATGGTTGCGCATCAGCATGACGGGATGCGCGCCGAGGTCGGCCACCAATCGCTGCTGTTCGTCCAGGTCGATGGCCACGCCTTCGTAATCGTGGAAGGCCTGGTGCCCGTGGAAGCGCATGGCGAACTGCGATAGCGGCAGCAGGCCGTCGCGCTGGGCCGATACCGCCACGCTGGCGTCGGAATGCGTGTGCAGCACGCACATCGCATCGTGGCGGGCCTGGTGGATCGCGCCGTGGATCACGAACGCTGCCACGTTGACGTCGTACGGCGTGTCGCGCAGCTTGCGGCCATGCGTGTCGATCAGCACCAGGCTGGACGCGGTGATTTCCTCGAACAGCATGCCGTAGGGGTTGATCAGGAAGCGGTCGTCCGCGCCCGGCAGCCGCAGGCTGATGTGGTTGTAAATCAGGTCGTCGATCTTCAATGCCGCGACCAGCCGGTAGCACGCGGCCAGCGCCACGCGGGCTTCCCATTCCGCGGCGGGCATGCCGGCGGGGCAGGGCGGCAGCGAGGCGCCGGTGCGGGTTGCGTGGCCGCCGCTCATGATTGCCCCTGGGCCGCGCCGGCCGCGGTGAATGACTTCAGGCTTTCTTCCTCGATGGCGCCGAGCAGGGTGCGCTTGAGTTCGATGAACTCGGGCGACGTGACGATATCGGGCAGGCGCGGGCGCGGCAGGGAAACCTTCTGCTCCAGCTTGACGCGGCCGGGCCGCGCCGTCATGACCAGCACGCGATCGCCCAGGAACAGCGCTTCGTCCACGTCATGCGTGATGAACAGGATGGTGCGCCGATGCTTCTGCCACACGTCCAGCAGCCAGCGCTGCATCATGCTGCGGGTCAGCGCGTCCAGCGCGCCGAAGGGTTCGTCCAGCAGCATCAGGTCGCGGTTGAACATGAAGGTGCGCATCAGCGCGACACGTTGGCGCATGCCGCCGGACAGTTCGTGCGGATACTGCTTTTCGAAACCGGCCAGGCCGAATTCCGGCAGCATGTCCAGCGCGGCGCGGCGGGCATCGCTGCGCCGTGCGCCTTCCATCTCCACGGCCAGGATGGCGTTGTCGATGACGCTGCGCCAGGGCAGCAGCAGGTCGCGCTGCGGCATGAAGGACACCTTGCCCAGCAGGTCGCGCGCGCGGCAGGGCTTGCCCAGAAAGTCGATGCGGCCGCCGGCATCCGGCTCTTCCAGCCCGGCGACGATGTTGAACAGGGTGCTCTTGCCGCATCCGCTGGGACCCACGACGGTCACGAACTCGCCTGGGGCGATATCCACTTCCAGCTCGCGCAGGGCCTGTACCGTGCCGAAGGTCTTGGAAATTCCCGACAGGGCCAGCAGGGGCTGCGCCGCGGTCGCGCGCGTGGGGGCCGCGGCCCGCTGCGTCGCATCGGTCTGCGCATGGGGCGTAGGATGAGACGCCGGCAGGGCGGATCGGATGGCGATGTTCATGGCGCTTCCTCTGTCGCAAGGTCCGCGAGTACGTCGGCCAGCACCCGGGCGCCGGCATGCAGGTGCTCGGGTTCGGCGTACTCGGCCTCGTTATGGGTGATGCCGTCGCGGCACGGCACGAAAATCATGGCCGACGGGCAGATGGCGTGCAGGTAGCGCGCATCGTGGCCGGCGGCCGAAATCAGGTCCCGGTGCGGCAGCGCCAGCGCGTCCGCCGCCGCGCGTATCCGCGCGCGCATGCTTTCCGGAAAGACCAGCGAATCCGCGGCCGACAGCCGCTGCACCCGAACGTCGCAGGGACCGGCGTGCGCCTCGCAGGCCGGCGCGACCAGGGCCGACAGGCGCATGAGTTCGTCGCTGTCGGGATGGCGCAGGTCGATGGAGAACACGACGTCGCTGGCCACTACCGACGGGGCGCTGGGCCGCACGTCGAAGCGGCCCACCGTGAACTTCACGACGTCGTCTTCATCGTGCAATGCCGCCGCCAGCGCCTGCACCATGGCGGTGGCCGCCAGCAGGGCGTCCCTGCGTTCCGCGCGGGTCGATGTGCCGGCGTGCGCGGCCTCGCCCCGCACCTGGACGCGGAACGTATGCTTGCCCTGGATGCCGCTGACCACGCCGATGGGCAGGCCTTCGCGTTCCAGGACGGGGCCCTGTTCGATATGCGCTTCGATGTAGGCGTGCACCGCGCCGCCCAAGGGGCGTTGCGGCAGGTGGCGCAGCGTTTCGGACGTGGCGTCCAGGGCGTCGCCGACCGAGATCCCGCCGGCGTCGCGCACCGCGCGGGTGTCTTCCAGTTCACGCTCGCCCGCGAAGACGGCCGAGCCCATCATGCCGGGCGCGAAGCGCGAGCCTTCTTCGTTCATCCAGGCCACGACGTCGATGGCGCGACGCGGCCGCACGCCCGCCGCTTGCAGCGCCTGCACCGCTTCCAGCGCGGCCACGACGCCATAGACGCCGTCGTAGCGGCCGCCGGTGGGTTGGCTGTCCAGGTGGGACCCGGCAAGCAGCGGGGGCAAGCCCGCCACGCTGCCCGGCCAACGCAGGAAGAAGTTGCCCACCGCATCGCGGCTGGCCTGCAAGCCCAGCGCCGTGCCCCATTCGGCCATCAGCGATTGGGCCTGCGCGTCTTCGGCCGACAGCGCCTGCCGGTCGACGCCGCCCGCGGCGGTCGCGCCGATGCGCGCCAGCGCATCCAGGCGCTTCATCAGCCGCCCTCGATCGACCCAGGCGGACGGTGCTTGCGTGCCGACCGTCATGTCAGGAGGTCTTCATGATCTGCGACGGCGCGGAACGCGGATCGCGCGGCATCCAGCGGCCCTGCTCCGCCGTGGCGAGGAATTCCGCGACGAACTGGTTGAACATCGCCGGCTCTTCCAGGTTCAGCGTATGGCCGGTCTTGGGCAGCACCAGCAGCCCGCTGGCCGGTATCGTCTTCTTCATGAAGATGCCCGGTTGCAGGCAATGGTCGTCTTCGTCGCCCACGACCACCAGGGTGGGCAGCGTCATCGCCTTGAGCTCGGCTTCCAGGTCGTAGATCGACGGACGCCGCGCCTGCACGCCGCGCATGGTGTTGGCCGAGCCGGTGGCGTCGTGTTCGGCCAGCTGTCGCGCGAATTCCTGCCACCCGCGCGGATCCTTGAGCTGGAAGATGATGCGCGACGCGGCTTCGGCATAGGTCCCGGCGAACACGGCCGATCCCAGCTGCTCGAACTTGTCGGCGACGTCGCAGGAGACCTGGCGGAAATAGTCTTCGTACTGTTTTTCCGCGCCATAGCCGGCGCCGGCCACCACCAGCGACAGGGCGCGCTCGGGATGGCGCAGGCCGAAGTGCAGGACCGCGAAGCCGCCCATGGACAGTCCGACGGCGTGCACCTTGCCCAGGCCCAGTCCATCCATGACGTCCACCATATCGTTGACGGCGATTTCCTGGGAGTAGCTGTCCACCGACGCCGGGACGTCCGAAGGCGCGTAGCCGCGGGCGCTGTAGGTGATGCAGCGATAGCGGCGCGCGAAATAGCGCATCTGCGGCTCCCAGCTGCGCCAGTCGCCGCCGAACTCATGGACGAACAGGATGGGCGTGCCGCTGCCCGCTTCTTCGTAGTGCAGCGTATGGCCGTCGCGCGTGGTGATGGTGGGCATGCCTGGATTCCTAGAAAAGATCGGTGGCGGCGGGCAGGCGGCGGGCCTGTTCGACCATCTCGGGCAGGAGCTCGCAGAAGCGGTCGGCCCAGGCTTCCGGCACGGTCAGGCTGATCTTGACGAAGCGGTCGCCGAAGCGCTTGGTGTGGTAGGTGCCCTGGCGGATCATGACGCCCTGCGTCTGGTAGGCGGCCACCAGCGCTTCGGGACGGATGCCGGCGTCCACCGTCTCCATCACCACCAGATTGGCCTGTGACGGATAGACGGGCAGATGCAGGCCGGGAACCGCGGCCGCGGCCCGGGCGACGGCCGCCTGGTTTCGGCGCTGCCGGCGCTGCACGTCCGGGAACCATTCGGCCTTGGTTTCGAGGCCCGCGATCGCCGCACGCTGCGATAGCACGTTGCTGCCCAGGTTGTTGGGCGGCGCATTCGCCAGTTCCTCGATGATGTCGGGATTGGAAATCACCGCGCCCAGCCGCATGCCCGCCAGCCCCAGCCACTTCGAGAAGCTGTAGGTCATGATGGTCTTCTCGGGATAGAAGCGGTACGCCGGCGTATGCGCGTCGGCGAAGTGGAAGTACGTCGCGTCGTGGATCAGGTAGGCGTCGACCGAGCGTGCGATCTCGGCGATCTCGCGGATCTCGTCCTCGGTGTGGCAGGTGCCCAGCGGGTTGTTGGGATCGACCAGGTAGATGACGGCGGTGTCCGGGCCGACCGCCGCGCGCAACTGGGCCGGCGTCAGCTTGTACTGCTGGCTGGCATCGTAGATAGGCAGTTCGACGACGCGCGAGCCGGCCTGCCGGGCGAAGTGCATCGGCCAGGCCCAGCTGGGATCCGTGGTGACGAAGTCCTTGCCCGGCCGGCACACGTGGCGGCACACGCTGTACAGGGCCTGCACGGCGCCATCGGTGACGAAGGCGCAGGCATCCGGCACGCCCGCGTCCTGGACGATCAGCTTGCGCAGCGTTTCAAACCCGGCCGGCGGCGCGTACGCGTGGTAATCGCCGCGCGTCAGGGCGTCCGTGACCGCCTGCAGCACGGCGGGATGAGGCTCGAAGTGATTGGTGTTCTGCCCCAGCCACATCAGGCCCGGCGTATTGCACAGCCGATCGAAATAGGCGTTTCTCTGTTCGAAACCGCGCATGCCTGTCTTCCTCAGATGATGGAGCGGCGCGACGCGATGCCACCGTCTATGGTCACGATGGTGCCGGTGATGTAGCCGGCGCGTTCCGACGAGAGCCAGACGATCAGGTCGCCGACCTCTTCGGCCGACGCCGGCCGCTTGCCCGGATACTTGTCGAAGAGTTCTTCCCAACGGCTTTCGTCGTCGTACCAGTCCAGGGCGCGCCGCTTCATCAGCTTGACCATGCGGTCCGTCGCGACCGGGCCGGGGTTGACCCCCACGACCCGTATGCCGTCATCCAGGCTGCGGCCGCCCAGCGCGCGGGTGAAGGCCATCATCGCGGCATTGCCCGTGGTGCCGACGATGTAGTCTGCATCGGGGTTTTCGCCGGAATTGCCGATATCGTTGACGATCACGCCGCCGCCGCGACGCTTCATGTGCGCATAGAGTTCGCGCGACAGGGTGACGTAGGAAAAGATCTTCATGTCCAGGCTGTCCCGCCAGATCTGGTCCGACAGCTTGTGCAAGGGGCCGGCCGCGGAATCGGCGGCATTGTTCACCAGGATGTCGACCTCGGCGCAGCGCCGCGCCAGTTCCAGCGCGTTCTCGTTCGACGCCAGGTCCATGGGGTGGATGTGCACGGTCACGCCATAGGCGGCCGTCAGCGCGGCGCGCGCGGCGGCCAGCCCTTCCTCGGACCGGGCGGCCAGATGCAGGGTCGCGACGCCCTCGCGGGCGAAGCTGTGCGCCGTCGCCAGGCCGATGCCCTTGGAGCCGCCGGTCACCAGCGCCGATTTGCCTTTCAAGCCCAATTCCATCTGTCCTTCCCTTCCTGTACACGTGGAGTGTTGGTGGCGCTGGCTTGCATACATTGATGGGGCCAGCTATGCCGATGCAGTCCTGGCGGTCCAACTTGCGTCCGTCCGCCACATGCCTAGGCAATGCAACATCCATGCCAATTTTTCTCGCGCTCATAGGGGAATTGCACGGCCGCCATGCTTCAAACCAGTGCACAACATGGCTCATGGACGCCACGAAACCGTGCATACAAAGTTGTGTTTGTTGTATGCAAGAGAAGCTATAATGAGGCTCGTCGGGTTCGGCCGGCCGCGGGCTGGTCACGGGTCGGTCGCCCGCGGATTCGCCGCCCCCGGCCCACACAGCGAAGGAGTCCCGTGAACGCAGCAGTCCCGGATCAGGAAGCAGCCCAGGCCGCCGACGACGGCGCGCCGGCGCCGGCCAGCCGGTCGGTGCGCATCCAGCAGGTATTGGAAAGCGAGATCTTCTCCGGCCACCTGGCCCCTGGGGCCAGGCTGGACGAGGTCGAGCTCGCGGCCCGCTTCCGCGTGTCGCGCACGCCGGTGCGCGAGGCCCTGCGGCATCTGGCATCGGCCGGGTTGATCCGGATACGGCCGCGCCAGCCCGCCGTCGTCGTGGAATTGCCCGCCTCGCGCCTGATCGAGATGTTCCAGGTCATGGCCGAACTGGAGTCCCTCTGCGCGCGCATGGCGGCGCGCCGTATCTCAGCGTCGCAGCTGGCAACGCTGAGCGCGCTGCATGATGAATTGATCGAGTTGTCCAAGACCGACCGCGTCGCGGATTTCTACGAAGTGAATCGCCGTTTCCACGAGACCATCTACGAGGCCTCGCAGAACGAATTTCTCGCCGAACAGACGCGGGCGCTGCGCAATCGCATCGGCGCCTACCGCCGTCTCGTCACCCAGAAGCCCAGCCGCCGCGCGGCCACCCTGACCGAACACGATGACGTGCTGCGCGCCATCGCCACCGGCAATGAAGAAGCCGCGGCGGATGCCATGCGCGGCCACGTGAACCTGCTGGGCGAAAAGCTGCTGGATTTCATCGCGCTCTTCCCCAAGAGCGGGCGATAGGCCGGGCGCGTCGACGCCTTTGCGCGGCCGCACGGGTCGCGCACCTGTTCCTTTTTCTCCACAAAGCTGTCGTTTAGCTACCACGTCCGTTACGGGTGGCCGGCGCAGGGGTGGCGTGCACGTTGGGATACTTTCGCGACGGTTTCCCGGAAGATAGGCGCTTTATCCCTTTGCAAGAGGAATTTCGCCGCCAAACCGGCTATTTAGGCAGGAAATTTCCGTCTGCTCTAAAACATTAAGGTCTGTTTAAGAATTAAGATTAACTTACCTTAGTTGTTACCAGATTAAACGGAAGAGCATGGGACAGGCTAAATCGGGTCGGGCAGGACGGCGGGGAGCAGACAGTCAGCCGGTGGCCAACAAGGGCCGTCGCGCGCCGCGCCAGCGTGGTGCCGCGGCGCTACTGGCATCGCTGGGAATGCTCGCGGGCGCGCCCGCCGGCGCGGACCCGGCGGTCAACATCGTTCGCCATGGCGACGACGGCCGTGATGGCGAAACGGCCTTCGGCTGGACCGACGCCACGCCAGGAAAGAATGCCGATCCCGTCTCCTGGACCCAGCCCGGACCTATCCAGGGCGTGGGCGCGCCGGCGTTGGAGATCGGCTCCGTCGGCGGCGCCGGCGGGTCGGTGTACAGCAAGGGCGTCTTCCACAACCTGCCCGGCAAGGTCGGCGGCTCTGGCGGCTCCGTCTGGCTGACCGTGCCGCAGGGATCCGATATCGCGGGCACGCTCGGCGCCTCCGCCCAAGCCAAACCGCTGATCAACGCCTATTCGATCGGCGGGACGGGCGGCATCGGCTACACGTCATGGACGGAAACCGAAGGCGGCATCGCGCGCGGCGGCGATGGCGGGCCCGTGACGGTGCAGATCGGTTCGCGTATCACCGCTAACAGCGACGCCACGCCGCGCACGAGCGCGCTGCCGGCCATCCGGGTGCTGTCGCAGGGCGGCGCGGCCGGCGTCAGCAAGAACGGAACGCCTTCTTCCGACGGCACGTACGACTATCGTGTCGACACGGACCGCGGCGGTTCGGGCGGCGCGGTGTCGGTTGTCTTCGACGGCAGCGCGGATGTTCGGGTGAGCGGCTCGCTGGCGCCCGCGGTATCCGCCAGTTCGCTGGGCGGAAACGGCGGCCGGGCGACCAACAGCGGCGGCTACCCGTCCAACGCCGGGACCGGCGGCAGTGTGGGCTTCACCAACTGGGGTTCCATCTCCGCCAACGGCAGCAACTCCGCCGCGGTCATCCTGCAAAGCGTGGGCGGCGCGGGCGGCAATGGCGCCAACGGCGCCTTCACGTCGGGCACCCCCGGCAGCAAGGGCGGCGCCGGCGGCGTGGTCACCGCCGTCAATTATGGGTCCATCAACGCGCGCGGCGATTACGGCTTCGGCATCATGGCGCAGTCCGTCGGCGGCGTGGGCGGCAGCGGCGGCGGTGCGGCTTTCGTCTCCGGCGGCGATGGCGGCGGCGCGGGCCTCGGACGCCTGGTTTCCATCACCAACTACGGAACCATCAGGACCTCGGGCACCGGCGCGACCGGCATCATGGCGCAAAGCATAGGCGGCGGCAGCGCGCTGGACGCCTTCTACGCGACGCAGCCCGCCATCAGCAAAGGCGGCGGCTCGGGCGGCAACAGCGGCATCCTGCCGTTCACCAGCGGCGGCACGGGCGGCCAGGGCGGCGTCGGCGGCGATGTGAAGGTCGAGCATCGCGGCGTCCTCGTGACGGCCGGCGACTACGCCTACGGCGCGCTGCTGCAAAGCGTCGGCGGCGGCGGCGGGACGGGCGGCGCGGCTTCCAGCTCCACGGCTTTCCTGGCGGTGGCGCTGGGCGGCGCGGGCGGTGGCGGCGGCAACGGCGGGAACGTCTCTTTCGAAAGCTTCATGGGCAGCATCGAAACCTCGGGCGACCATGCCACGGCGGTGCTGGCGCAGTCCATCGGCGGCGGCGGCGGCGCCGGCGGCTATGCGACGTCGCGCTCGGTCAGTCCCGGCTTGTCGGCGTCGTCCGCCACCGGCGGCTCCGGCGGCAAGGGCGGCTCGGGCGGGCAGGCCAGCATCCGCAACAACTCCGCGATCCGCACTGGCGGCGAAGCGGCGTTCGCGCTGCAGGCATCCAGCATAGGCGGGGGCGGCGGCACGGGCGGCGGCGCCAGCGCGTTCGCGGTCGCCTTGCCCGCGGTCACGCCGTCGGGCGAGCCCTTGCCTTCGATCACGCTGACCAACGCCATCGGCGGTTCGGGCGGCGACGGTGGGCAGGGCGCGTACGCCCGCGCGGAAAACATCAACGCGGGCATCGAAACCCTGGGCGTCGGCGCCACGGGCATCCTCGCGCAAAGCATAGGCGGCGGCGGCGGCAACGCGGGCAACGCATACGCCTACGGGCTGGCGATCGCCGCGCCGGGCGCCACGGCGTTCAACGTGACGAACACCATAGGCGGCAGCGGTGGCGGCGGCGGCTCGGGCGGGGAAGCGCGCGGCTACAACGACGGCACTGTCTCCACGCATGGCGAGAGCGCCATCGGCATGCACGTCCAGAGCATCGGCGGCGGTGGCGGCAACGCGGGCGCGGCGTCCGCGGCGGCCGACGCCCTCAGCCTCTACCGGACCATCACCTTCGGCCAAACCATAGGCGGCACCAACAGCAAGGGCGGTGGCAAGGGCGGCACGGTGACGGCCGAGAACCGCGGCACGATCGAGACGCGCGGCACGAGCGCCACCGGCATCCTGCTGCAAAGCGTGGGCGGCGGCGGCGGTAACGGCGGCGCGGTCAATGCCTCGGCATCGTCCGGCCTGTCGTTCGACAAGACGCTCGACAGCCTGGTGCAGAAGCTGCCGCTGGCCGATTCGGTGGCTATCGTCGATGCCATCGGCGGCAATGGCGGAAACGGCGGCGACGGCGGCCTGGTCAAGGCCGACCTGGCGTCCACGAGCCTGTTGCGCACCCGTGGCGCGCAGGCCGATGGCGTGCTGGCTCAAAGCATAGGCGGCGGCGGCGGCACGGGCGGCGGCGGTTCGGCCGCGGCCAGCGGCACGTTCTCGGTCAACCTGTCGTTCGGCGGCAAGGGCGGCGCGGGCGGTTCGGGCGGCAAGGTCGACGTCACCAACGCCGGCGCGATCGAAACCTACGGCAATGCATCCCATGGCCTCTTCGCGCAGTCCATCGGCGGTGGCGGCGGCAACGGCGGCAATCTCGCCGCGCCCGACGACGCGCCGGACACGGTCGGCGAAATCTACGCCACGCTGAAGAAAGCGATCGGCGTGGAGGCCTACCAGAAATGGGCGGGCGACAAGAAGAACGCCGAGACCAAGGAAAACCTGGATGCCCTCATCAAGGACATCCAGAACACCGACACCTACAAGTCGCTCAACGATGCCTTCAAGAACTCCGAGTTCTACAAGGAGATGCAGGCGTCCGGCAAGAAGATCAACGAATACCTGGACCAGCAGTCCAAGGGTTCGGTGAAACGGCCGAATGTCTCCCTGACGCTGTCCATGGGCGGCGACGGCGGCAGCGGCAATCGCGGCGGCCAGGTCAACCTGACCAACGGGGGCAGGATCCTGACCACCGGCGACATCTCGTACGGCGTGCTCGGGCAGTCCATCGGCGGCGGCGGCGGGCAGGGCGGCGTCGCGTACTCGTCCGGCACCAACAAAACGAACCTGGGCGGTACGCTCGGCGGCAAGGGCGGTTCCGGCAACGTCGGCGGCGAAGTCATCGTCAAGAACCAGGGCACCATCCAGACCTACGGCGGCGCATCCTACGGTGTCTTCGCCGAGTCGGTGGGCGGCGGCGGCGGCATCGGCGTCGGCGCCCTCAGCAGCGACAACAAGAACCTGGTGATCAACTTCACCGCCGGCGGCAGCGGCGGCAGCGGCGCCAACGGCGGCGCGGTAACGGTGCAGAACAGCGGCACCATCCAGACCCGGGGCGACGAGGCGCACGCGATCGTCGCGCAAAGCGTGGGCGGCGGCGGTGGCGCCTTCATGATGGCCCCGCCGCCCAGCGACGCCGACGCCCCCGCGGCCACGGATGAAAAGGCTGCTTCCGCGGGCTCGCTGAAGGAACTGCTGAAGGCCGTCGGGATCGAAAAAATCCCCGCGGCGTCGACGGATGCCGGCAAGAAGCCTTCGTCCAAATCCGGCAGCTTCACGCTCGGCGGTTCCGGCGGCATGTCCGGCGGCGGCGGTGCGGTGACGGTCACCCATAGCGGCACCGTCACGACATCAGGCCTGGCCGCATTCGGCATCTTCGCGCAGTCCGTCGGTGGCGGCGGCGGCATCTCCAACGCCGCGGGCAGCCCCGGCGGCGTCAAGTATGCGGCGTCCTATGGCGGCAAGGGCGGCTCTTCCGGCAACGGCGGCGTCGTCAAGGTGGAGCTGGGCAACAATGCCTCGATCCGCACCGCCGGTGACTACTCCACGGCCGTGTATGCGCAGTCCATCGGCGGCGGCGGCGGCTACGGCGGCGCGTCGGTGCTGCAGGGCTATACGCTGCCGGTGTTCGGCAACAGCGGCGGCACCAGCGGCGACGGCGGCTATATCGAAGTCCGCACGATCGAAGGCGCCACCACCATTCAGACGCAAGGCGCCAAGGCGCATGGCGTGGTCGCGCAATCGCTGGGCGGCGGTGGCGGCACGGTCAGCGAGCTGCTCAAGACCGACACCACCGCGCGCGCCGCGCTGGAAAAAACCGCCACGGCGCTGACTGCCGTCGTCAAGGCGACGGGCGGCACCGGCACGCTGCTGGACAACATCGACAAGGTGCCGGAAGACCTGCAAGGCGTGGCGCGCTTGTTCGGCAATGACAAGGACACGGTCAACAACGTCCTGAACGCCCTGACGACCAGCCTGAACCAGCGCAGCGCTTCCCAGGGCACCGGCGGCGAGATCTGGGTGAAGCTGAATGGCGACATCAAGACCAACGGCGCCGATTCGTATGGCATCTTCGCCCAGAGCGGCTTCCAGCAAAGCACCGGCGCGCTCGATCCCACCCGTGCCGGTGGCAAGATCAGCGTCGACTACACGGGCGTCCTGCAAGGCGGTTCCGGCGACGGCGCGGCCATTGCCATCGACGGCGGCAAGTCCAACGTCATCACCATCGGAGCCGGGTCGTACGTCAGCGCGCTTTCGGGCCACGCCATCGTATCGACCTTCGGCCAGGAATCGGTGCGCAACTACGGCACCGTGGTGGGCGACATCAACCTGGCCCGCAACAACACCACGGAGTGGAACGAGTTCCGCAACGAGGCCGGGGGCACCTATGTGTCCGGCGGCAGCGGCATGGTCAACGTCAGCAATGGCGCGGGCTGGTTCTACAACGCCGGCAGCTTCGACGTGGGCGGCGTGGACACGATTTCCACCGCGACGGTCAACAAGGTCGACGTGCTCCTGGGCGGCGCCCTGCTGGTGGACGTCAACAGCCTGGCGGCGCCGGGTACGCCCAACGCCGACGTGTTGAAGGGCGCCAGGATATTCGTGGACGGCGTGGCGATCCAGCCCCACGCCGTGGATGGCCTGCTGCCCGGCACCTTCCAGGTGTTGTCTGCGGATTCCCTGGTGGTGAGGCAGCCGGCCACCGCCGGGGCCAACCCCGCCAGCCCGATTTCCTGGTCGGCGACGCAGACCGGCAACACCGTCTCGATTTCGCCGTCGGCGGATTTCGCGGGCAAGGCGCCCAGCGATCTCACCAACACCGAACGCTCGCTGGTCAGCAGCCTGCAAAGCGCCTGGGACGCCAGCAACCCAGGGGTGGCCGGTTTCTTCGCGGCCATGGCGAATATCGACTCGCCTGATAAATACGCCAGCGCGCTCAACAGCCTGACCGCCACCGAAGACCTGGCCCAGGTGGCCACCCGCCAGACGCTGGCCGGCCGCAAGTCCCTGAACGCCGCCCTGAGCTGCCCGGTCTTCGACGGCGACGGCGTCACCCTGCGCGAAACGCAATGCGTGTGGTCACGCATCACCGGCTCGCGCACGACCCAGAGCAGCAGTTCGGCGGGTGACGGCTTCTGGCAGAACGGCATCAGCTATCGCCTGGGCGGGCAGTGGGAGATCCGCCCGGACTGGTTCTTCGGGGTCACGGGCGCCTACAACACCAATTCCATGCACACCAACGACCGTATGACGTCGGTGCGGGGACAAGGTGGCGACGTCTCCGTGTCGCTGAAGCACCAGAGCGGCCCGTGGCTGCTGGCGGGCGCATTGCACGCCGGATACGGCAGCTATGACTCCGATTCCCTGTTCGTCATCGGCGACGATATGTGGAAAGCGGAAGCCCGCAATGACGTCTGGACCGCCGGCATGAGGTTGCGCGCGGCCTACGAGGTCGTGGCCGACAACTGGTATGTGCGGCCCTATGCGGACCTGGATGTGCTACACAGCTACATGCCCGGCTATACGCTGAGCGGCGACGGCGCGACGCTGAAGACCAGCTCGCTGAAGCAATGGACCTTCGCGATTTCGCCGATGATCGAAGTCGGCACCCGCGTCGACGCCGGCCGCTTCGGCTGGCTGCGTCCGTTCGTGTCCGTCGGCGGCACGTTCCTGGACAACAGCGGCTCGCGCAGCAAGGTGTCGTTCTCGGAAGGCGAAGGCGACGGGATCACGTTCACGTCGAAGTCTTCCCTGCCGAATCGCATGCTGAACCTGGGTGCGGGTGTCCAGCTCTACGCCAAGGACAAGTATGAGCTGCGCATGGAGTACCAGGCGCAGCTGGCATCGCATTTCACCAACCAGGAGCTCAGCCTGCGCGGGGCGTATCGGTTCTGAGGCTGCCATCGAACGCGCGCTGCAGCAGCGCGCGTATCGGTGCCCGTTCGATCGGGCGGGGATTCCAATAGGCATTCTGGCAGGCCAGATCGGCGGCGCGGTCGAGATCGGCTTCGCGCATGCCGAGCGCGGCAAGCGACACAGGCGCGCCAAGTTCGCGCGCCAATAGATGGATGCCCGTGGGCGCGTCGTCACAACCGAGCGCGTCCGCGATACGCGCCATCGCATGCGGGGCGGCGCTGGCGTTGTACGCCAGCGCGTGCGCCAGCACGACGGTGTGCGTGGGCGCGTGCGGCAGATCGAACGTTCCGCCCAGGGTATGGCACAGCTTGTGATGCAGCGCCATTCCGACCGCGCCCAGCACCGTTCCGCACAGCCAGGCGCCGTACAGCGCCCTGGCGCGTGCTTCGATGTTCGACGGTTCGCGCACGATGATCGGCAGACTGCCGGCCAGTGCGGCGATGCCCTCGTGCGCGAAAAGGTCCGTCACCGGGTTGGCGTCACGCGAATAGAGGCCTTCGGCGGCATGCGCGATCGCATTGATGCCGCTCGTCACCGACAGCGCGGTCGGCAGGCTCAGCGTCAGCTCGGGATCATAGATAACGGTCTTGGGAAGCACACGCAAGTCATTGCCGGTGCGCTTCAGGCCATCTTCGGTGAGGCCGTAGATGGGCGTCATTTCGCTACCGGCGTATGTCGTGGGTACTGCGATGATCGGCAATCCGCTGGTCAACGCAATGGCTTTCGCCAGGCCGATCGCGGAGCCTCCTCCGGCCGCAACGATGCAGTCGGCGCGGACTTGCGTGGCCAGTTCGCGCGCCTCGCGCGCCAGCTCGGCAGGCACATGCATCGCCGCGCGATCGAACAGGCCCGCGCAGGCGTCACCGAGCGTGTCGCACAGTGATTTGCCCAACGCGCGCTGCTCCGCGCCGCTTATGACGAGTGCGCGTCCGGCGCCCAGCAATCGTGCCTCGTCGGCGATGGTCGCGCGTTTTCCCGCGCCGAACACGACGCGTACGGCGCGGCCGCCGTAGACAAACTCACTGGCATGCATGGTTGGCGTCCTCGATGGGGTAGTCGACCTGTTTCCGTGCGACGCGAATGTCGCCGCCGCGCGCCGCCTTCATGCGGTTTCCTCGAGCGGGTTCAATACGAAGCGGTAGTCGAGCGTGTAGAAAGGTGTGTCCGACGTCGTGCCGTCGGGAGCGATGCCCGCCTCGTGGCGTTCCCAGTCGACGACCAGCGAGGAACGAACGCCGAACACCGCGTCGGAATCCAGGTAGCGGTCGCCGTCGCGAAACACATGCGTGATGAGCGGTTCGTAGCCTGCCGCCTGTATCCAGAAGTGCAGATGCGCGGGCCGCCACGGATGCCTGCCCAGCGCTTCCAGCATTTTGCCGACGGGGCCATCGTGAGGAATCGGATAGGCCTCCGCCAGGATGGAGCGGAAATGGAACGTGCCGTCCGCGGCAGTGCGCAGGCGGCCGCGTGCTTGCGGCACGATGCGGCCGTCGGCGTCCGTTTCGTGCTGGACGTCGTAGAAGCCGTCCTCGTCGGATTGCCATACATCGAGTTGCGCCCCGCCGACCGGCTCGCCATCGATGCCGGCCACGCTGCCGCTGACGAAGCATGGCATGCCGGCGGCGCCGTTCGCGATGTCGTCGCCCAACGCGTATTCCGGGGCGTCCGGCACGAAGAAGGGCCCGAGCACGGTCGCTTCGGTGCATGCGGGCGGCTTGCGATTGTTCTGCGAGGTCACCAGCATGGACAGCCCGAGCGTGTCGGACAGCAACACGAACTCCTGCCGGTGCTCGTCGGTGATATGGCCGACCTCGGTCAGAAAGCGGATCGCGTGGAACCACTCCTGTTCCGTGAGTTTCACCTCACGGGCGAATGCGTGCAGATGCTGCACGAGGCTGGTCATGACGGCGCGCAGGCGGTCGTTTTCACACTGCGACATGGACGCGATCACCGCCTGTGTAATCGTGTCTTCGTTGATATTGCGCATCGGTCTGCTCCGCAAGTATCCCGGCACTATAAACGCGTGCCGCGCGGTAAGCCGGAGACTTTGCCAGATCAGTCCTGGCCCTGAACTCCACATCCTTCATCATCTGCCAATTTTCGGCCATCTTTGCGTCGGAGTGTTTCCTGGGCCCGCGCCAAATCGACGCGATGCCGTTCAGTCCATGCGTACAGCGCCAAGCCTGCCGCCGTCAGCGCGAAGCCTGCCCATACGGCCGACAGCAGGCTGCTGCCCTGCGCGATGGCCTGCCCACCCGCCCAGGCGCCAACGGCGTTGGCCACGTTCAGGGCGGCGAGATTCATCGCGCCCATCAACGTCGGGGCGTCTGGCGCGGCCTGCGTCAGCCGGACCTGGATGGTCGGGATCGCCACCATCATCGTCGCGCCGACCGCGAACAGGCCCGCCATCAATACCCAGGCATTCCCGCCGCCCAGCGCCAACAGCGCCAGGGCAAGCAGCGCGCTGCCGAAGCCGATCAGCAGGCCCCGCGACGGATGGCGGTCGGCCAATCGGCCGCCGTAGATGTTGCCCACGGTCATGCCCACGCCGAACAGGCCCAGCGCGATCGGGATCCAGCGCTCGCCGAGCCCGGAGCCTTGGGTGACAAGCGGACCGATGAAGGTGTAGACCGCGAAGATGCTCGCCACGCCCAGGGCGGCGACCAGCACCATTGCCCAGACGGCCGGCCGGTTCAGCGCTCGCAGTTCCTGCAGCACCGGTCCACCGTCCAGCGCGGCGGAACGCGGTACCCAGGCCCATAGCGCCAGCAATGACAGCACGCCCAGCGCAGCCACGGCCAGATAGGCGTTGCGCCAACCCAGGGTCTGGCCCATCAGGGTAGCCAGCGGCGAGCCGACGATCGTGGCGATGGTCAGTCCGGTCATCACCAGTGCGAAGGCGCGTCCCCCTTGTCCCGGTCCGACGATGTAGGAGGCCACCACGGCGCCGGCGCCGAAGTAAGCGCCTTGCGGAATACCGCTCACGAAGCGCGCCAAAGTGAAGCTGCCCAGTCCAGCCGCGAACGCCGACAGCACGTTGCCCAGTACGAAGACCGCCATCAGGATCAACAGCAGATTCTTGCGGTTGAGCTTGGCGGCCAGGATGGTGACCGCCGGCCCGCCGAGCACCACGCCCAAGGCATACGCTTCAATGGCGTGCGTGGCGCCAGTCAGGTCCAGGTCCAGTCCCGCGGAGAACAACTGCAGCAGTCCCATGCTGGCGAATTCGGACGTCCCGATCGAAAAGGTCCCCAGGGCCAGCGCCAGCAGTGTCAGGGTCCTGCGGCTGATCTGGCGCGCATCGGTGCAATGCACCTTGGCCGATGCGCACTGGGGTTCGTAGGCTTCGTTGAACATGATGGTCTCTCCTGATGCCTGGGTTGGCTCGAGCGTGTTCAAACGCCCTGCGGCAGCGGCGCTTCCGGGTGCACCAGCCGCGCCTGGCGCAGCTCGCGCCAGAAGTCGGCCGGCACGTTCGCCTGCAGGCCGGCGCGATCCTCGGCGATACGCTCGGGGCGGCTGGCGCCGGGGATGACGGCAGCCACCGCCGGATGCGCCAGCGAGAATTGCAGTCCCGCCGCCTTCATGCTCACGCCATGGCTGTGGGCGATCGCCTTGATCGCCCGCACACGTTCCAGGATCTCCGGCGTCGCCGGGGCGTATTCGAAGTTCGGGCCGCCGACCAGCGCGCCTGAGCTATAGGGGCCACCGACCACGATGCCCAGGCCGCGCTCGGCCACCTTCGGCATCACCCGCTGCAGGGCGCGGGCATGATCGAGCAGCGTGTAGCGGCCGGCCAGCAGGAAGCCGTCGGGCCGCGGGCCCTGCAGGTCGAGCAGCAGTTCGATCGGCTCCACCCGATTCACCCCCAGGCCCCAGGCGCCGATCACGCCTTCGTCGCGCAGGCGATCGAGTGCCTTGAACGCGCCTTTGCGCGCGGTCTCGAAGACCCCGAGCCACTCGTCGCCGTAGAAGTCCTGGGCCACGTCATGCACCCATACGATGTCGAGCCGGTCCGTCTTCAGGCGTTGCAGGCTGTCCTCGATCGAACGCAGCGTCGCGGCTTCCGAGTAGTCGTTGACGATGCGGTTGGGACGTCCGTGGCGAAACACATCGCCCTTCTCGCCCAGGTCACGCGCCGAGACGTCTTCGACCTCGTCGAGGATCAGCCGGCCGACCTTGGTGGCCAGCACGTAGCTATCGCGGTCGCGGCCGGCCAACGCATTGCCCAGGCGCGCTTCCGCCAGGCCGGCGCCGTAGAAAGGCGCCGTATCGAAAAAGCGGATGCCATCCTGCCAGGCGGCGTCGACGGTGGCCCGGGCCTCGGGCTCGGGGATGGCGCGGAACATGTTGCCGAGTGGCGCGGTGCCGAAGCCCAGGTGGCCGGTGATGAGGTTCTTCAAGGTCATGACGCTCTCCGTTCGTGGATGGAATGAACGAATGATGGGCGTCGGCTAGTAATTCATCCAATTTATTTAATGGATTTAAGAATTATCTGTGAGAATATAGCTGGATGAGATACGACCTGAACCTGCTGCCGATCTTCGTCGCCTTGATGGAGGAGCGCAGCGTGACCCGCGCCGCCGACCGGCTGGGCATGACCCAGGCCGCGCTGTCCAATGCGCTGGCACGGCTGCGCACCATGCTGCAGGATCCCTTGTTCATCCGCGAGCGCTACGGCATGCGCCCCACGGCAAAGGCCGAAGCGCTGGCGCCGACGCTGGCGCAGGCGCTTGCCGCGATGGATACCGTCGTGCTGGGCCAGCAGGCCTTCGATCCGTCGCGCGCCGACCACATCGTCACGATCGCGCCCAACAGCTACGTCGAATTCGTTCTGGTGCCCGCCCTGGTCGCCCGCCTGAGCGCACTGGCGCCGGGCATCCGCCTGCGTACGTTGCCCTATGGCACCGACCTGACCGAAACGGGTGTGATTTCAGGCAACACCGCGATGGCGCTGGGCCGTATCAATGATGCGCCGGACAATCTTGTCGTACAGCACGTGGCCGACGACGGCCTGGCCTGCGTGGTGCGCGCGGACCATCCTGTCGTCGGTTCGCGCATCACCCGGGCCCAATACGAAGGACTCAGGCACGTCAACGTGATGCCGCCGGGGCGGCTGCGCGCGGGCCTGTTCCAGGCCTTGGAGCGGCAAGGGCTCAAGCGGGACGTAGTGGCTTCAGTCACGCACTTCGCCTCGATTCCGGAGATCGTCGCCGCCACCGATTATTGCGCGACGCTGCCGCAATTGATCTGCCGGCGGCTGTCACAGGATGCGCGCCTGAAGGTACTGCCCACGCCTGTCGATCTGGGAACCTTCCCACTCCACATCGCCTGGCATGTGCGCTATCGGCAGGACCCGGCCCACACCTGGTTGCGCACCCTGGTCGCCGAGGTGGCCCGTTCGCTTTGACCTCTGATCCGCAATGGGCGCTTGCCAGGCCGGCCCGCGTCATTCCACCTTCAACAGCCCCGACGCGATAAGCGCGCGATACGTCTCGGCCTGGCGATCCAGGAACTGGTCGAATTGCACGCCGCTCATCTTGACCGGCACGCCGCCGATGTCCTCGATGCGCCCGCGGACCGCGGGATCGTCCAGCGCGGCATTGCTGGCGTCGACCAGGCGCGCAATTGCCTCGGGCGGTGTGTCCTTGGGGGCCATGGTCGCCGTGAACGGTGCGATATCCACCTCCGGCTGCTTCAGTTCCGCCATGGTGGCGACGTCAGGCAAGGACGCCACGCGCTGGGGGAAGACCACGGACAGGGCGCGCAATTGGCCAGCCTTGATCAACTGCAGCGCCGACGGCAGGTCGGTCGCGACGGCGTCCAGCTGGCCGCCCAACAGATCCTGCACCGCCGGTCCCGCGCCCCGGTAGGCCGCAATGACGAACTGCTGGGACAGCGCCTTCTGCATCTGCAGGATGTTGACGTGGCCCGCCGTGCCATTGCCAGGATGGCCGAACTTCAATGTGCCGGGGTGGGCCTTCGCATAGGCCACCAGGTCCGCATAGGATTTCAGCGGCGAGTCCGCCTTGGTCACGATGACGCCAGGCACTTGCGTCAGCAGGGCCACCGGCTTCATGTCCTTCAGGCTGTAGCTGGCGGTCTTGCCGGCCAGCTGCCAGCTCGACACGATGGGGCCGGTGGTGCCGATCATGATCGTATAGCCGTCTGGCGCGGCTCGGACCATCTGGGTCGCGCCTATCATGCCGCCCGCGCCCCCCTTGTTTTCGACAATGAAGGTCTGGCCCAGCTGCTTGCCATACGCCTCGGCGAAAATGCGCGCGCTGCTGTCGGCATTGCCGCCCGGCACGAAGGGCACGATCACCCTTACGGCGCGATCGGGATAGTTGGACTTCTGCGCCCAGCCGGCCAGCGGATGCGCGAGCAGGCCGGCGGCGAGGGCCGCGGCGACAAAGCCGCGGCGGTGAGTTTGAAGGTTCATGGCGAGTCTCCCGTTTGATGAGTTTTGAAAGTGTTTGCCTGCATGCCTCGCGCTAGGTTGCGACGAGGTGATCCGTACTGAGTTGGTCGAGATCGCCGACCCCCAGTAAAGCCATGTCGCGATGGATCTCGTCGCGCAGAAGGGTGATGGCATGGGCCACGCCTGCCTGGCCGCCGACCGCGGCGGCATAGGCCATCGGCCGTCCCACGAAGACGTGGTCCGCCCCCTGCGCCAACGCCTTCAGGACATCCGTGCCGCGCCGGATGCCGCTATCCAGCATCAGGGCCATGCGGCCCTTGGCCTTGACCGCTTCGGGCAGCACCAGCATCGGCGGCGCGGTGCCGTCGAGCTGGCGGCCGCCGTGGTTGGACAGGATCACCCCATCCGCGCCCGCCTGCTCCGCGCGCATGACGTCGGCGGCGGAGATCAACCCCTTCACCACCAGCTTGCCGCGCCATTGCCGGCGCACCAGCGCCAGGTGTTCCCAGTTCAAGTGGTCGCGCAGGCCGAATTGGCGCACCACGCTGCGCGAGATGATGGGCACGCCTCTTCCCGCGCCGGCATTCTCGAAATGCGGCATGCCGTGCCTGACCAGCGTGCGTCCCAGCGTGCCCAGCAGCCAACGCGGACGAAGCAGGCCGTCCCAGGCCAGCCGCAGCCCGGGCCGCAGAGGCGTGGTGAAGCCCACCCGGACGTTGTTCTCGCGATTCGCCAGCGTGGCCGTATCCACGGTGATGACCAGGGTCTTGAACCCAGCCTTTTCCACACGCTGGAGCAAGCCTTCGATATGCGCCTGCTCGCCCGGGATATAAGCCTGGAACCAGCCGCAGGTCGGCGCCGCCTGGGCGACCCTTTCCATGCGGGTCAGCGACGCGCCGCTCAGCACATAAGGAATCCCCGCGGCTTCGGCCGCGCGTGCCATGATGACGTCGCCGTCGAAGGCGAACATCGCGCATAGCCCCATGGGCGCGATCCCGAACGGCGCCCGGTATGCCTGCCCCATCAGCGTCCGCTCCTGGTCCCGGGCGGACACGTCGACCAGCACATTGGTGCGGAACATCCACTTCCGGAAGGCTGCGACGTTGGCCTGCAAGGTGACGTTGTCCTCGACCCCGCCCTGCAGATAGCCGAAGATCGGCCGCGGCAGCACCCGCTTCGCCGCCTCTTCCAGGTCGCCCAGTGAAAGAATGCCGCGCAGCCGGGGAGGAATATGGCGCCGGGCGTTGGGCGCGGGCCCGAGCTGTTGGCGCGGTAGGGTCGTCGTCATGGGCGTTCCGTGTGACCTCTGCATAGCCTGCAGAAAGGCCGCATTGGAAATCACGCCGGCCCATGCCGGCAATTCGTTACGCCCTGCGTAACATCATGGGTGCCAGGTCGCCCGCAGGGCGGTGGCGGGAACGGCGCCCAGGGCCACGCCCAGCCGCTTGGCGGCGTCCACTGTGGCGGGCGCCAGCCTGCGCAGGACGGCGGGCGTCAACCGCTCCACCGGACCGGAAGTGCTGATGGCGCCGAGCACCGTTCCGTGCGCGCCCCGCACCGCCGCCGCCACCGCGGCCGCGCCGGTGGAGCGCTCGGCGCGCGCCCAGTGATAGCCCTGGCGGCGGATGCGCTCGTAGAGGTCGCCCGGCTCGCCCAGCGCGGCGAGGATGGTCCGCCCGGGCGCTCCGAGATCCAGCGGCAGGAGCTCGCCCGACCGGGGATGGTCGGGGCGCGCATTCGGGCCGTCGCAGCGCATCAGGCAACTGCGCAGATTGCCTTCATGCACGTAGAACGAGGCGCTCTCGCCCGTCTCCATGGAGAGCTTGCGCAGGATGGGTTCGATGACCGAGCCCACGTCGAACTGCGCCTGGTAGCGGGAGCCTATCCAGCCGGCGGCCGGGCCGAGCCGCCACGCACCGTCTTCGCGCTGCACCATGAATCGGGACAGCGCCAGGGTGCGGGCCAGCCGCAGCGCGGTGGGCTTGTGCATGCCCGTGCGGCGGGCGAGTTCGGTCAGGGAAAGGAACACCTCGTCGCCGCCGTCGAAGGCCTTGAGCAGCGACATGGCGCGGACGACGGCGTGCACATGCTCCTGGCCGGCGACGGGCGGGATGTCGGCGGGCCCCTTGAGGATCCCGGGCCCGGGCGACCGCGCCGGCGCCGTGGGTGCGTGCGATTTCGCCATACGGTTTTCCATCCGCGTATCGGTTGTCTCCAGGCGCGATGTTACGCCAGCCGTAACGCGTTGCGCGGGCGCGTGCGGCTGATCATCATTCGATTCCTGATCGATAACAACAGACCGGAGACGATGCGATGAGCACCCGGGTGAACCATGGCCGGCGTCGCCTGCCAGGCGCGGTCCTGTTGGCATCCATAGGCCGCCGCCTTGTCCGCTATCGCTTGAGTGACGATGGGTTCGTCGAGCGGGACCGCCTGGCGCTGCCGCTCACCGTTCAATACGCCTGCTTCCATCCGGCCGGGCCGATCGCCTACGTCGCCTGCAGCAATGGCGGCGTCGCCAGTCCGGGGGACCGTCACTGCCTGGTCCAGGTGTCCTTGGACGGCACCGGTATGCGCATGGTGGCTGAACCGGTCGCGCTGCCATACCGCCCGCTGCATGCGTCGGTGGACCACGAAAGCAAGCGCCTCGTGCTTGCCTACAACCGTCCGGCCGCGGTGACCCTGCATGATCTCGACGACGATGGCCGCGTGGCGCCGCGGCGTCGGCTGCTGGCGGAAGGTACCGCACTGGTCGGGTACTTCCCGCATCAGGTGATACCGATGCCCGGCAGCCGGAACCTGCTTCTGACATGCCGTGGCGATGACGCAGGCAAGGCCAGCGCGGAGAACCCGGGATCCTTGCGAGTACTGCGAGACGAAGGCCAGACGCTTGCATGCGCACAGACGGTCGCGCCGAATGGCGGCTTCGGTTTCGGCCCGCGCAACTGCGCTTTCCACCCGCGGGGGCATCTGTTGTATGCGGTGCTGGAACGCCAGAACCGCCTGGCGGCATTCCCTTATCGGGAAGGCGTCATCGCGCCCCAACCGAGCTGGGACGTGGGGCTGCTGGAGGACTCCGGCAACGTAAGGCGGCCGCAACTGGGCGGCGCCATCGCGATCCACCCCACCGGCCGATACGTCTACGTCGTCAACCGCGCGCATCCGGTCGCGGACGGCTCGGGTCGGCTGCCGGCCGACGCGATGGCCTGCGGAGAGAACAGCGTCGTGGTCTTCCACCTCGATGCCCAGACCGGCGAGCCGCGGGAGATGCAGCGCCTGGCGCTGAAAGGCCTGCACGCACGCTGTCTTGCGCTGACCGCCGACGGCAAGCTGCTCGTCGCCGCCCCGCGCCAGGCTGGCCGCTTCATGCACGACGACGGCCGCATCGTCGACTGCACGGCGGGTTTCGCCACTTTTCACGTCGCCGATACCGGTCGGCTGACATTCATCCGTCAGGACGTCGTCGACGTAGGCAACGATCAGCTGTTCTGGGCCGATTTCGCACCGGTCTGAGCGCTGGCCCGCGCGTCCGCGTCGCCTTCAGGCACTCAACTCCAGCCCATGACGTTTCATGACTGACTTCAGCATGGCGATATCCGGCGGACCGCCGGCGCCCAGTACCCCGGCCACTTCACGGAAGTAATCGGGACCGATGTTGGCGGGCGAGAACACCACCAGCGCGCGGGCTGGAACATCGCCGGGGTTGGAGAAATGATGGACGCTGCCGCGCGGCGAGAAACAGTGGTCCCCCACGTTCAAGACCTGGACGCGGTCATCGACGCGGTAGGTCAATGATCCTTCCAGGATGTGGATGGTCTCGTCGACATCGACATGTCGATGCGGCGGCGGCACTTTGGCCTGAGGCTGCACGATCATTTCCGCCATCGCCATATGGCCCGTGGTGTCTCGACCATCGACCAGGAACCGCATCGATAAAGAGCCTATGGTGATCAGTTTGCCTTGCGCGGTATCCATGTCGGTCGTCCTATGTGGTAAAGTCACTTTACTAATATGGCTGCCAACCGTCAATCCCCCGCTGTCCGACGCTTCGCCGGCGATCCTGATCCCGATGACCCGCTCATCGGCGCGCGGTTGCGCCATTGCCTGACCCTGGTGGAGCAGCGGCTGAGCAGCGCGTTGGCCGAAGCGGGCTACGCGGATATCCAGATCGCGCACTTCAAAGTGTTCCGTTTTCCGCCGCCCGAGAACGCCCGTCCGATAGACCTGGCGCAACGCGCGGGCATGTCCAAGCAGGCAATGAACTACCTCTTGCAGCAGTTGGAAGAAATGGGCTACGTCCGTCGGATCAATGTGGAGGGCGCGGCATCGCGCGTCGTTTCCCTGACCGAGAAGGGCTGGAAGGTCGCGGAAATCCAGCGCGCAACTGTGCACGCGATCGAAGACGAATGGGCGCGACGCATCGGCAAGCAGCGCTTCCAGGTGTTTTATGACGTGCTGACGGAGCTGAGCGGCGCCTTGTAAGGGCGTCGGCGGCACAGGCTGATCTGTTTCACGCGTTCCTTTACCTGGAGGAACCCTACATCCATCCCAGCCAGCGCCAGTACGTCATCCCGAACCCAAGCATCAGCACGTATCCGATGACGGTGATGGCAATGCCCACCTTGGCGAATTGCCTGGCGGTGAATGTCTCCGTCCCCAGGCACACCATATTCTGCGGCGCGTTGATCGGCAGGATGAAGCCGTAGCTGACGACGAAGCCGAGCAGCATCGTCATTCCCAGCCGGTTGAATTCGCCCGGCAAGGTCGCCAGGACGGAAATCAGGATAGGCAGCATGGCCGAAGTCAGCGCGGTGGCGCTGGCGAAGCCCAGGTGGATGACGATAAGGAAAGCGGCCAGGATCGCGAAAATCCCCAGCGGACCGACGTCCGCAAGGCCTGTATGCGCCACCACCAGTGTTCCCAGCCATTGGCCGGCACGGGTCGTCAGCAACGCGGTCCCCAGGCTGATGCCGACGCCGAACACGATGACCGTGCCCCATGGGATGCGTGACTGGACGTCTTTCCATGTCATCACCCCGACGCGGGGCAACAGCAGCAGCACCAGGCCGAAATAGGTGGTGGAGGTGGTGTCGAAGCTGTGAAGCTTGCCTTCCGTGGCCCAGGACAGCAGCAGCAGGACGGAGACGGCCAGCAGGCGCTTCTGGGGCCCGGTCATGGGGCCCAGCTCGCGCAGCGATTTATCGACGGCTTCCTTGCCGCCGGCAATATCGTCGCGTTCCGGGGGCAGCATCTTCAGGACCAGGAAGATCAATATCGCGGACATGATGATGGCCCACGGCGCGCCGGCAATCAGCCAGTCGGACCAGGCCACCCGCGCATGCAGCATCTTCTCCATAAAGCCTATCGTCAACAGGTTCTGGGCCGCCGCGGTCTGGATACCGACGTTCCAGATGCTGGTCGCCTGTGCCACGATGATCATGATGCCGGCGGCGATATTGGAGCGCTTGTCGACGCCGAATGCCGTGATCACGCCCATCATGATCGGCACGACCGCCGCGCTGCGGGCCGTGGCGCTCGGGACGACGAGGCTGAGGACGATGGTGACCGCGATGCTGCCGACCAGGATGCGCCGCGTGCTGGTGCCGACCTTCGACAGCGTCACCAGCGCGATCCGCCGGTCGAGGCCGGTGTAGGTCATGGCGGCGGCGATGAAGAGCGCGCCGGCCACCAGGGCCAGCGCCGAATTGGCGAAGCCGGTCAACGCCATGCTGATTGCGGCCGACGTGCCGTAATGCGCAGCGGGATTGCCGACGACAGGCGCCGTACCCAGGAGGAACGCCATCAGGGTGGTGATCATGATGGCGCTGGCTTCGTAGGAAACGGCTTCCGTCACCCAGACCACCACCGCGAATACCAGAATGGCCAGCATGCGATGGCCCGCCGCTGGCAATTCAGCCGGCAAGGGCAGCAGCAGCACGACCACCAGCGCCGCGAATCCCGCGACCAGGCCCATGGGTAGTTTGTTGTTTCGCGCAGGCGCGGCTGGCTCCGTGGCGCCTGTAGAGGTCATCTCGTACTCCGGTGGGCTGGACTGCCTCGGTTTTAATCGGGTGCGGATGACATTTCAATTGGAACCGCGGACTTCCGTGATATCGGTCAAGAAAATTGGTGTCCAGACCCCTGCGCTAGCCCTTGTAGCGTCCCGGCTTGTGCCAGGCGATCAGCATCGCGTTCATCGCGAACGTGCCGAGGGCGGACCAGAGTATCTTGGCCAGGGGAAGATAGGCCGCCGCCACGCAGAACAGGGCCAGGTCGAAGGCCAGTTGTACCTTGCCGGCGTTGATACCGGAGCGCCGCTGCACCCACAGGGTCAACGCGCTGGTGCCGCCCATGGACGCATTGTGCCGCGCCAGGCAAAGGATGCCCATGCCCAGGAAAGTCCCGCCGGCGATGGCCGCGAAGGCGTTGCTGATGCCGGAAACGTCCAGGGAGCGGCTGATGGCGCTCACGCCCACCCCTATCGCCAGGCTGACCAGGGCGCTCTTGAGTCCGAACGTCCTGCCCATGGCATGGAATGAGAACAGGATGAAAGGGATGTTGATCAGGGGAACGAGAGGCGCGGGCGCGTAGCCCGTCACGAAGGAGCCCAGGAGGGCCATGCCCGCGATGCCGCCCGTGATCAGGCCGCCTCGGGCGAGCAGCGAAACGCCCATGGCGGCAAACAGGATGCCGATGAAAAGCCCATACGCATCGTCGAAGGCGTTATGCGACGGCGCTGCCTGCGCCTGCAATGGGTGCTGGTCGGGGTAAGGCATGGAAGATTCCCGGAGGGTAAGGGGAAAGAGTTCCCGGCGGCGCACCATGGGCTTGTGACCTGGGGCGCACCGCCGGAATCAGTCTTATATATTGCTCCGCAGCAATGGCGCAAGCGATTACTTGTGCAGCCATCGCGACCCGGAACGGCTGCCTTGGAGACGGCTGCGCAAAAGCCGTGCTGTCATCCAAACGCGCGATAGGCCAGTGAGCGGGCCGTGCGTCCGGCTGGTATATCATCGCCAGGAGCGCTTCCCCATTGAGCCCATCGCCGGATTGCCATGGCCGGCGCTCGTCCTTGCAGCCCGCCCCGCCGGAGCGATATGTCCGATTCCCGACGTCTCGACGATCTGCTCGCGGAGTGCGCGCGCGGCAGCGAAGCCGCACTGGCCGAACTGTATCGACTGACCTCTCCGCATCTGTTCGCATTCGCCTCTCGTATATTGCGCAGGAAGGATTGGGCCGAGGAGGTGCTGCAGGAGTGCTACCTGGCCATCTGGCAGAACGCGGCCCGGTTTTCGACCGAACATAGCCACGCGATGACGTGGATGACGCGCATCGTGCGCAACCGCTGCATCGACCAGCTGCGCCGGCCTGGACTGGAGCGGCCCGATCCGGACGGCGAGCTTGCCGATGCCTGGGCCGACGATGCCGCGGGGCCGCTGGGCCGACTGCAGAGCGCGCAGGACAGCCAGCGCCTTGCCGAGTGCATGAAGCAACTTGATGGAAAGCAGCGCATGGCCATCGCGATGTCGTTCTTCGATGACCTCAGCCACGGCGAGATCGCGAAGCGCCTGGAGTCGCCGCTGGGAACCATCAAGAGCTGGGTGCGCCGCGGCATGGAGCGCCTGAAGAGGTGCCTGTCATGAATTATCGCGGTGAGGAAATACGCCATCGGCTGGCTGCGGACTACGTGTCAGGCGGCATGCGCGGCGGCGCGCGCCGCCGCTTCGAGGCGCTGGTCGCCGCCGACGCCAACTGGCGCCGGATCCTGCGCGACTGGGAGAACGAGATCTATCCCCTGGCATGGTCGCTCAAGCCGGTGGCGCCCCCGGCGCGGGTATGGCGCGCCATCCGGACTCGGATCCGGGGCCGCCAGCCGGCGACTTCATGGGGTTGGAGCGGCTTGTATTCGTGGCGCCTGTTGAGCGCCGCGCTGGCGCTTGTCCTGGTGGCGGGTGTCGCCCTGTATCCGCTGCAGGTGAACCGGTCGGCGCGCGCGCAGCTGCTCGCGGTGCTGCAGTCGCCGCAGACGCAGGCCCTGCTCGTGGTGCGTGCGGATCCCTCCGGGGTGCTGCACGTGCGGACCTTGGGCGATCTGCGGGCGCTCGCGGGCGACAGGGTGCTGGAGCTGTGGGCGTTGCCGCCCGGCGGCCAGCCGCAATCGCTCGGCCTGGTGGCCCCCGGCGGCCTGACTTCGCTGCCAGCGCCAGAGGGCTTGCGGAATGTACCCAACCTGGCCGTGTCGCTGGAGCCGCCTGGCGGCGCACCCAACGGCCAACCCACCGGCCCCATCATCATGACGGGCGAGGTGCTGCCCATTTGATGCCGCCATCGGCCATACCGGGGGAACGCCCGGCCCGCCGCCCGTGAACGGCCTCGTGCTCATCCATTATTTTTTTGCGGTCGGTGCATCCAGGACGGCCCCGCGTCCGTATCTCCTTATGCATGGCTTGCCGCGGGAGCGTGCTGCCGCCCGCAATCCACCGGTTCCGTTCTTCTGCATCGCAAGCACGATGGACGCCGCGTGGAACGCTTTACGGGCAGCTGAACCGCGGCCGGGCCTGCTCGTCTTCGAATCGCCGCATGGAGGGCTTGGATGTCGCGCTGCGGCCGGTATTGGCGTAGTCATGTCAGAAGATTGAGGGCCGTGCTGGCGTCGCCCGCGCTTATCGCGCTGGTGGCGTGTTCGCCCTTGAAGGTATTGAATGCTTTCGTGCCGGACAACGACGGCGTTCGCGTGATCGCCAATATGCACTACGGAACCGACCCGCGCCAGTCCATGGACGTGTATGTGCCGCGGGACGTCGCGGCGCCGCCCGTGGTGGTTTTCTTCTACGGCGGGAGCTGGTCCGGCGGGTCGCGCGCCCAGTATCGATTCGTCGGCGATGCCCTGGCCACGCGCGGCATACTGGCGGTGGTGGCCGACTACCGTGTCTATCCCCTGGTGACCTATCCCGCCTTTGTCGAAGACGCGGCTGCCGTCGTCGCATGGACCCTGCGCAATATCTCCACCTACGGCGGCGACCCGCGCCGTGTGTTCGTGGCGGGACACAGCGCGGGCGCCTACAACGCCGCCATGGTGGCGCTGGACCCGCGCTGGCTGGGCAAGGCAGGGGCGACGCCCGCCATGCTGGCCGGCTGGATAGGCATCGCGGGCCCATACGACTTCCTGCCTATCGTCGACGAGGACATCAAGCCGATTTTCGCTTTTCCGAACACGCCCCCGGATTCGCAGCCGCTGGCGTACGTATCGCCGTCGGCGCCGCCGACGCTATTGATCGCGGGGACGTCGGATCGTGTGGTGGACCCGGTCCGCAACACCGATCGGCTGGCGGACGCCCTGCGGGCGGCCCACGTGCCTGTGCTGCTGAAACGCTACACGCGGGTGGGACACGGATTGGCGGTCGGCGCCTTCGCGTGGCCGCTGCGCTGGACAGCCCCCGTGCTGGAGGACGTCACGGATTTCGTGAAGACCACGCCGGCCGGGCACGGGGCCGGTTCCTGACGCCTCTTGCTTCAAGCCGTACTTCAAACCACGATTCAAACGGCGGCATTCGAAGGCCCGCCGGCCGCGCCGCCAGACGCGCAGTGATCGAGAATCCAGCCGGACACCTCGGCGGCGATCTCGTCGCTGTTGTCGTCCATCATCATCATGTGGGAATTCCCGCGCACGCCCCTTTGCGCCAGCAGCCAGCGGCTGACCTTCCCGCCGTGGCCGGCGAGCCGATCGCCATAGGCATTACCCGCGGCCACCAGGTCGCGCCACAGTGGGGTGGCATCCAGGAAGTCCCCGTAGACGAACAGGAAAGGCTTGCCGTCCACGGCAGCCGCGTCGACGTGCTCCGAGAAGCCGGACGGCTCGATGCCGATCACCGCGCGTACATCTTCAGGACAACGCTGCAGGGCGCGCCACGCGACCTCGCCGCCGTGGCTGTGCGCCATCACGATGCACGGACCCACCCGCTCCAGCACCGCGCAGAAGGCATCCAGCGCGATGTCGTTGTTGCCCAGCCAGCGCGGCACGGCATGCTGGATCAACGTTTCCATGGCCTGCGTCGGGAAGCGTTGCCCCGGGAAAGGCTTGCGCTGCGCATAGTCGGCCGCGGCGCCGAAGCGGAACAGGGACCAGGATTCCTCCGCATTGCGGATGATCGGCGGCTCCGGCCATACGCTGGCGAACGGCACCCAGCCGGCGCGTCCGCGCTCGACGTTGTCGACCACGTAGACCGCATGGCCCAGCCGCAGCAAGGCCTGCAGCCAGCCTGTGCGCCCGTCCGGCGTCTGCTCCCACATCGCACCGGTCATGCCGCCGCCATGCAGCAGCACCAACGGCAAGGGCTGGCTCAATTGCGCGGGAATGAAGTACTGCACGTACGCATGTTCGATGTGATAGCGGCCATTGGGGTCGTAGGTCAGCGACGCGGTGCGAGTGAAGGCGATGGTCCGCACAGGCTCGCCCGTGACGCTCAGAGGCCGGCCCCCGGCATAAAAGCTGCCGAAGTCGCGCAGCGGGATCGCCGGCTTGCCAGTCGCCGGCATCACTTGCGGACCACCGGACACTGGCTGTCGGCAAGCGGCCATGCCAGCGAGTCGCCGGGAATCCGCCGCACGATGTTGTAGAAGTCCCAGGGCTGCGTGGACTGCGCGGGGGGCTTGACCTGGGCCAGCAGCATGTCGCGCACGACCAGGCCGTCGTCCCGGATACGCGCGTTCATGCTGAAAGCGTCATCGATGGGCATTTGCTTCATCTTGCGCATCACGGCGTCCGAATCGGTCGTGCCGGCAGCCTTGACGGCTTGCAGGTAGTGCCGGACCGAGCCATAGACGCCCGCCTGCAGGAAGGTTGGAGGATGTCCCACCCGCGCCTGGAACTTGGTGCTGAAGGCGCGCGTACCGTCGTTCTGGTTCCAGTAGAACGGCATGGTCAGGTACGTTCCCTGCGCGGCTGGCAGGCCCAGGCTGTTGACGTCCGTATCGAGCAGCAGCATGGCCGCCAGCTTCTGGCCGCCTTGCACGATGCCGAACTCCGCTGCCTGCTTGATCGCGCTGATGGTGTCTCCACCGGCATTGGCCAATGCAACGACCTGCGCCCGCGATGATTGCGCCTGCAACAGGAACGAAGCGAAATCCGAAGCGTTCAGCGGATGGTAGACCGTACCGACCACCTTGCCGCCATTGGCGTTCACCACGCTGGATGTATCGGCCGCCAGCTGCTTCCCGAAGGCGTAGTCGGAGGCCAGGATGAACCAGCTCTTGAGTCCTTCCTGCACCACCGCGCTGGCCGTGCCGCGCGCCAGCGCATACGTCGTATAAGTCCACTGCACCGTGTAGGGAGAACATTGGGCCTGGGTGACGGCTGTCGTGCCGGCGCTGGAAATCAGCAAGAGCTTTTTCTTCTGGGCCGCCAGCGCCTGGACGGCCAGCGCCACGGCGGAATTGGGCACGTCCACGATTACGTCCACACCCTGCGTGTCGTACCAGGTGCGGGCAATGCTGCTGCCCACGTCCGGCTTGTGCTGATGGTCGGCGTAGACCAGGGTGACGGGTTTGCCGAGCAGCGTGCCGCCGGTTTCCTCGATGGCCATGCGCGCGGCTTCGACCGAGCCCTTGCCGGTGGCGTCGGCCGTGACGCCAGCCATATCCGTGAGCACGCCGATCTTGATGCCCTGGCTGTCATCCGCGCTGGCGGTGCCGACGCATAGCGTCGCGGCGGCCAGCGCGAGCGCGTGCCAAAGTTTGCCGGGTTGTCCTTGTTTTTTCCCGATCTTCACGTTCGAATCTCCTCCTGGTTGTTTTCTAGAACGCGCTCCTGACGACGCCACCATCGACACGAAGCGCCGCGCCTGTCGTTGCCGATGCGGCAGGCGAGCAGACGTAGGCCACCATGTTCGCGACTTCCTCCGGAGTGATGAAGCGCTTCAACAGGGAGCTGGGGCGCGCCTGTTCGAAGAATGTCTTCTGGAAGGATTCGAACGATGCCCCGCCGGACAGCTTCTCGACGAACTCGCTGACGCCCTCCGATTTCGTGGGACCCGGCAGCACGGAATTGACGGTGACCCCGGTTCCGGCGCAAGACTCCGCCAACCCGCGCGAGATCGCGAGCTGCGCCGTCTTGGTCATGCCGTAGTGGATCATCTCGACCGGGATCTGGATGCCGCTCTCGCTGCTGATAAAGACGATACGCCCCCAATCGCGCTGCTTCATGCCCGGCAGGTAAGCGCGACACAGACGAACGCCGGACATGACGTTCACGTCGTAGAAGCGTTGCCAGTCGGCGTCGGGGATCTCTTCGAACGGCTTGGGGTCGAAGATGCCGAGGTTATTCACCAGGATATCGACGTCGGGATGGTTGCTGACCAGTCGCGCGATGTCATCGGGCTTGGAAAGGTCGCCGGCGAAGCCGGTGAGCTGGGCCGAGGGCACATCCGCTTTCAGCCGGCCGATGGCGTCGGCCACCGAAGCCTCGGTGCGGCCATTGACGATGACATGCGCGCCTTCGCGCGCCAGGGCCGTCGCGATCGCAAAACCAATACCCTTGGTCGACCCGCTGACCAGGGCGCGTTTGTCTTTGAGTTGATAGTCCATGTCTGACCTCGGAAGAGTGTCGGCCTGAAGGGGCCGGGATCCATCGTAGTCCCGGATCGCCTCGGCCAGCTAGCCCGGCGATAACCCTCATCCACCAATGGGCTTTTCGGGGCGATACCGATCGATCACTTCGCCGCGCGCCACACGCTTGCCAGCCAAGGCTGTTGGTCCCTGGGCAGGCCGGCAGGGCGGTAATAGTGCGTGATTTCGGTGAAGCCGGCCCGTTCTACATAGCCGCGCCACGTATCGATGTCGTGATACGCCCCGTAGCGGCCGCGATTCCAGCCCTCCTCGTTGGAACCGCGGGGGTTGGATGTAAACAGCACTCCACCCGCTTTCAAGGCGGCACGCAGATCGGCCAGTACGCGCGGCAGCTCCTGGCTTGGCACATGGAACAACGACGCGTTGGCGTAGATGCCGTCGAAGGACGCGGCGGGCAGATCGAGCGCCAGGAAGTCCTGGTGCCATACTTCGCAGCCTGAATCCTCACGCGCCATCTCCACGAAACGGCTTGTGCCATCCAGCCCGATGGCCTGATGTCCGCGCGCGGCGAAGACCCGCAGATCCCGTCCCGGGCCGCAGCCGAAATCCAGGATGCGGTAGGGGGGCGGGCCCTGGATATTGTCCAGCAGCGCAGCGATGTTCTGGCTGACGTCGTGATCGAGCGTACCGATGCGGAACTCCTCGGCGCGGTCTTCGTAGTGGCGCAGCGTCCGCTGTGAGATCTGGTTCAGGTCTTCGGGGTTCAGGAGCATGTCGTCCTTGGTCTTTTGCGGGCTCTGGTGGTCGTCTATGTGGCGGTTGCGCCCAAGGCATCTGTATCCTCTGACGCCAAAGGCTTGAATCGGGTTATGTGACTGGCCAGGAACGCGCGGAATTCCTGCGGATTGGACGTCACAACCTGGACGCCCTCTTTACCATAGCGTTTCACGAGGTCGGGAGACTGAAGCGCGGCGCTGACTTTCTTATTGATGGTCTCGATGGCTACACGGGGGGTGCCCGCCGGCGCGAGCAGGCCGTAGAACTGCGAGACTTCGAATCCCGGCAGCCCGCTTTCCGCCACCGTCGGCAAATCGGGGGAGTTGTCCATGCGCTGCAAACTGGTGACTGCTATGGCGCGCAGTTTCCCGGACTTGATGTATGGCTGGGCCTCGAACCGCGTCGCAAACACCATGTCGACTTGCCCCGACAGGACGGCGGCCACCGCGGGGCCTCCGCCCGTATAAGGAACATGCAGAAGGCGCGCGTGGCCCCGTGAGGCCAGCAACAGGCCCGCCAGCGCCTGCATGCTGCCCACGCCGGCAGAACTGAACACCAGCCCGTCCTTGTTCTGGTTCGAGAGCTTGATGACGTCCGCGATGGTGCGAACCGGCACGTTTGGGTTCACGACCAATACGTATGGCGTAGAAGTCATCTGCCCGACCGGCTCGAAATCCTTCAGCAGGTCGTACGGCTGGACTGTGCGCGTGGCCTGCAAGGCGGCGTGGCTGGCCGTGCACAGCACGACTGTGTATCCATCGGGACGAGATGTTTTCGCCGCCGCCAGGCCGACGGCGCCCGTTCCGCCGGCTCGATTGTCGACGAATACATCATGCCCCCACAGGGCCTGCAACGTGGGCAGCATCATGCGCATGCAGATATCGGCGCCGCCACCGGAAGCCATGGGTACGATCAGGCGTAATTCCCTGTCCGGGAACCGGGTCGCGGACGTCGAGCGGTTTGAACTTTCCGTCACGGCGGTGTCGACTGCTGCGACGGTGATCGGTGTCGCCGCGTCTGCGTCATTCTGCAGGTCGCGCGCGGCTGAGGTACAGAGCACCTCTACCAGGTCGTCGCTGAAGCTGTTGCCCAGGATGCGCGGGTTCCTGCATATGCGCAAATCCCTGATGGCCCAAGGATCGGACAACTTCACCACCGCAAGCGTCTGCAGATCGCTGGACACCACGGTCGAGCGGGGAATCACGCCGACACCGGCTCCCGCGGCCACCAGTTGGGCGATCGCGCGGTAGCCCGATACCTGCACCCGCACGTCGAGCACGGCGCCCAGCTTGGCCGCATGGCTGATCAGGTAGGTATGAAGCGCATTACCGTGCGCCAGGCAGATGAACGGCTCCGACAGGCAGCTGACGAAGGGAACCTCTTTGCGCTGTCCCAGGTCATGGTCGCGCGGCACCAGCAGGACGAGCTCGTCCTGGCGATAGGGCAGGTACTCCAGGTCGGGATGCTCGGTCTCGAACGCCACGATGCCCAGCGGCGCTCTACCGGCGGCGACAGCCGCCACGATGTCCGCGCTTGGCCGTTCTTCCAATGTGACGCGCGTGCTCGGATTGCGCTTGAAGAACACGGCCAGGTCGTCCGGCAGGAAGCTCATCGCGTTGTCGCTGGCGAACAGCGTAACGTTGCCTGTGATGCCGCGCGCGTAGGGCAGCAGGTCGACGTGCATCTGGTCCAACTGCGCGAAGCATTTCTTCGCATGCTCGACCAGGATCCGTCCGGCGGGTGTCAATGCAACGCCGCGCGCTTCGCGCACCAGCAGGCGCGCGCCGATGGCTTCTTCCAGGCCCTTCAGCCTTACGCTGACGGACGAGGGCGCCAGATTGCAGCGCATGGCACCACGCGACAGATTGTTTTCTTCGGCTACTGCCAGCAAGACCTGCAAGTCCACCAGATCGTAGTATCTGTTCATTTTTTTGTGCCTTCGCTGTCTCCTTTAACGATCGATGGTAGCACCGGCGCTACTCGTTACAGGGGCGAAGCGGCACGCTGAACTCAGTGTTTTCCCTGGGCGAATCCTCTTTCCAGCCTACGCGATCGGCATGGCGATGTCCGCCTGATACCTGTTTACGGTACGAACGCGGCGGTCGTTCCACCATCCACCGACAGTACCGAACCGGTCATGTACGCGGAATCCGGGCCCAGCAGGAAGCGGATTACCGCGGTAACGTCCGAAGGTTCGGCGATACGCCCCAATGGCGACAAGCCGGTCACCTTGTAGTTTTCGGTGTTTTCCATCAGGCGGCGCACCAGGGGCGTATTGACCGTGGCGGGCGCAACGACATTGACCAGGATGTTTTCCGCCGCCAACTCCACCGCCAGCACGCGGGCCAGATGGATCAAGGCCGACTTCGACGCGCCGTAGGCTCCGGCCCCGATTTTCGGCCGCAACGCAGCGCCCGACGAAACGAAAACGATCCTGGCGGCGCCCTGGCGGGCCTGGGCGAGCAATGGCTGCGCCGCGCGCGTGGCCAGCCAGGACCCTTTCGTGTTGATGTCGAACACGGCGTCGTAGTCTTTCTCGCTCATCCCTAGCAGCGGTCCGCCCCGCAGGATGCCCGCGCAGCAGACCAATGCGTCGAGCCCGCCTCTCTCGCCTATCGTCCGGAAGGCGCTGTCGATTTCCGCCGAGGACGACACATCGCACGCAATCGCCGTGTAGCGGTCGGCGCCCTCGAACTTTTCATCCAATAAGGGCGATTCCGCGACGTCGAGCCCGACCACGCTCCAGCCTTGCTGCAGCAGCTCCTTGCAGCATGCCAGGCCGATTCCTGAAGAGGCGCCTGTCACGACCGCCCGGCGCTGCGGACTTGGTTCGCTAGCCATTCGAATGCCCCTTGGTTTTTCTCGGTTCCCGATCCAGGCGCACTACCCAACCGTCCAGCTCCTGGCTGAGCGGCGGATAGATTTCCATGACCCTGGGGTCGTGGCCGGCAACGATATGGTCGACCGTGTCGGCATGCTCCGACAGCTTCGCGTAGCCCGCCAACATGTCGCCCACGTTGAACACACCCGCGAACGGTCGCTGGCGTTCAAAATTTTCGTAATAGTGGGCCGCGTCGGAAGCAACGACCACCCAGCCTCGTTCGGTGCGAACGCGCACGCTTTGCAGTCCGTCCGTATGTCCGCCGACGCGGAACACTTCGACCCCAGGCGCGATTTCGCCGGCGTCGTCGTGGAAGCGGACCCGGTCCTTGTAGACCAGCCGCACCATCTCCGTTACGTCATCCACTTCGAAGGCCTTGCGTTGGCATGCGAAGCACATGTACTTGCCGGTGGCGAACGCGACTTCGGTGTCCTGCACGTGGAAGGTCGCGTTGGGAAACTTGTCCAGGTTGCCCGCGTGGTCGTAATGCAGATGAGTGATCACCACATCGCTGACCGACTCAGGCGCAATGCCGACCTTGCGCAGGCAGTCTTCCGGCGTCATCAGGTAATCCCTGCCGCGCTTTTCGGCAACCTCGCGCGTAAACCCGGTGTCCACGAGGATGATGCGGCCGCCGCCACGAATGCTCCAGATGAAGTAATCCATGCGCAATGGCCCGTCGTGCGCATCGCCGCCCAGGAACATGTGCCCGCGGCTGCCCATGCGCGTCGCGTACTTCAAGGCCAGCAATTCATAGTTCGTCGCTTCGTTTCCCATGGCTTTCGATCCGCTCCTCGTCTCCAGACACTGCCGAGTATCAAACCACCGCTTCGGCCGAACAAGTTTGCGTTTTCGAAGGGAACGTTAGCCGCTGACGAACATGCGCGAGCATTCAAATTTTGCAATTCGAGCCATGCGAAATGACGAACGCTCGCTTGCCGTTGCAGTGTCAGAATCCAGACGCGGCGACAACGATCGCCATGAAAAAAAATCGAGGAGGAGACATGAACTGGCAACGACTTATCGCTCATGGCGCGCTCGCCGGAACGATGGCGGCCCTGGCCGTGCCTTCACATGCGGACGACGCCAGTTATCCGAACAAGGCCGTCAGGATCATCTTGCCGCTCGCCGTCGGCAGCAGCGGAGACGTATTCACCCGTTTGTTCGCAAAGGGCCTGACCGACAAGCTGGGGCAGCAGTTCTACGTTGAGAACATGCCCAGCGCCAACGGGCTGCTGGCTGCGCAGGCGCAACTGAGAGCGCCGGCGGACGGCTACACGATTCTTGAAGGGACGTCCGCGATCATTTCGCTGAACCCCATTACGGTGAAGGACCCAGGCTACGACCCGGTGAAGGACTTCAGGCCGGTGGGTGGCATTTTGCGCACCGCGCAAATCTTCGCCGTTCCGGCATCGTCGCCGATCAAGTCGATGAAAGACCTGGTGGAGGTGGCGCGGTCGGCGAAGGCGCCACTGAGTTCCGGCACGTACGGCCCCCTGTATCTGGCAGCGCAGCAATGGTTCAGCAGCAAGGCCGACATCAAATTCAACTCCATCTACTACAAGGGCGCGACCGGCACGGCCGCCGACCTTGCCGGGGGCCAACTCGACCTGGCCGTGGTGGACCTGGTGGGCATATTGCCTTTGGTGAAAGGGGGGCGCGTGCGGATGCTGGCCGTGACAAGCGAGAGAAGGCTGCCCGATTTTCCAGACCTGCCAACCGTGCAGGAAAGCGGCTTTCCCGGCTTCGTCAGTTATGCCTGGGCATCGCTATATGTGCGCACGCAAACCCCGGACGCCGTCGTGAACAGATTGGCGAAGGCGATGGGAGAGCTTTACCAGGACAAGAGCATCCAGACGTTGATGGCCCAGAGTCCCGGTATAGAAATGATGCCCCTGGGACCGGAAGCCATGCGCAAATTCCAGCTGGCCGAAACGGAACGACTGCGCGAAATCGCGAAGACCGCCAACCTGAGCCCCCAATAGCCCGCGGATTCTTCCGCGCGTCCCGGTGAGTGTTCAATGTCGAACGTAAGCAGTGAAGCGATGGACCCCTACGCGCGCCGGCTGGCCCGCTTCGTCCTGCACATGGACGCTTCCAGCTTGCCGGACGACGTCGTCGACAAGCTGGAAGCCTTGCTGTTGTATGCCCTATCCGTTGCGATGGCGGATCACGGCGAAGGCGATGTCCTGCAGGCGGCAATGCCGGTGGTGCACAACGCACCGGGCCCCGCGGGGCTGGTGAATTCTTCGCAGACCCGATCCGCGGCGGACGCGGCGGCCATCAATGCCGCCTTGATGTTTGCTCGCAACCAGGTGGACACGCATGAAGACATCTGCGGCCATATCGGCTGCGTGGTCATCCCCGCCGTGCTCGCCCTGGCGCAGGCCCGCGCGGCCAGTGCGGACACGGTGGTGGCGGCATTGGCTGCCGCTTACGAGGTGCCACCGCGACTCGGGCACGGCGCCATCGCTTCGGCCATCAAGCGCGGCCTTCGCGGCACATCGGTGTTCGGCGTATTCGGCGCGGCGGCCAGCGCCGCGCGGGTCATCGGCCTGGATGAACGCAAGACGGCAATCGCCTTGGCGCTGGCAGCGAACTACGCGTCGGGCGTCACGCAATGCTTCATCGACGGCACGCCGGAGGCGCCCCTGCATAACGCCCATGCAAGCCGCGCCGGCGTCGTCGCCGCGCTTCTGGCGGAGCAAGGGGTGCAGGCCGCGCCGAATTCGATCGAAGGCCGGGCAGGTTTTTTTCGGGCGGTAAGCGACACGGTGCCCGAACTGGACTTCAGCGGATGGAGCATCCGGCAGGTCACGGTGAAGCCGGTGCCGGGCTGCGTGATCAACCAGCAGCCCGTGCGGGTCGCCACGAAGCTGATGGCGCGGGAAGGCCTGAGTTCCGAGGACGTAATAGGTGTGACTGTGGCGCTGCATCCTGGCGATGCCGCCTACCCCGGTATCGATCGGTATGGCCCGTTTCCCACGCGGCAAGGCGCCTGCATGAGCACGGCGTTCATGATCGAAGCCGTGGTGCAGCGCGGCCGCCTGACGTTCAGCGATTTTTTCACCCTGCATGGACCAGGGCCCATCCATGAACAAAGCAGGCGCGTGCAGGCAGTTGCCGACCCAGGCATTACCGAGCACTTCGCATGCCGGGTGGAAATGCAGCTGCGCGACGGACGAAAGGTCCAGGCCGAGGCGCTGGATGCGTCCGGCATGAACCTGGACCATGCCGAGATCATCCAGCTGTGCGAGGCGCTTTCTGGCGAATGGCCATGCCATTCGCCGGCAACGGCGTTTGCGGGGCTGCACCACGCAGTGCGGGCGTTGATTCGATACCGCGATGCCGATTGCGTCGATGCCGTCGATGCCGTGATGCGGGCGACGCGGTTGTTGGATACCTGACATAGCGCATGTGCGATAACAAGAGGAGACAACGTGAAACTCATCCGCCCCTTACAAAGGATCGCTGCGACGCTGATGCTGGCGGCGACAGCAGGCACGGCCCACGCCGTCGACTATCCAACACGTACGGTGCAGATCATTGCGCCCTTCACTGCGGGGGGCGCGCTGGATATCGCCGCGCGTGCGCTGACGCAAGCGCTTGGGCAGGAACTGAAGCAAACGTTCGTTGTGGTGAACAAGACCGGCGCATCGGGAAATATCGGCGCCAGTGAAGTGGTGCGCGCCGCGCCGGACGGCTACACGCTACTCATGACGCCCGACAGTTCGATTGCGGCGAACCCCAGCCTCTATGGCAAGCGCATGGACTTCGACCCGCTGCGCGATCTGAAACCCGTCACGTCCGTGATGAGCTTCGGCCAGATCCTGGTCGTCAACCCCAAGCTGGATATCGACTCCCTGGAGGGGTTCATCAAATACGCCAAGGAGCACGGCGTCACCTACGGCAGCGCCGGTGTCGGGCAGCCCGGCCACCTGGCGATGGAGCTGCTGGTGGAGGCGACGGGAATCAAGGCGCGGCATATTCCCTACAAGGGCATGTCGCAAGCGCTGACCGACATTGTCTCGGGGCAGGTGGACTGCGGCTACCTGGCGCTGCCTGGTGCCATTCAATTCGTGAAGTCCGGCCAGTTGATTCCGCTTGCGGTATCCGGTTCGGCGCGCTCGCCCCTGACGCCCGATATTCCCACGATCGCCGAGTCGGGATTTCCGGCCGCCACCATCGACTATTTCTACTCCTTGCTGGCGCCGCGCGCGACGCCGGACGCGATCGTGAACCTCCTGGCGGCCAAGGTGCAGGAAGCCCTGAAGACGCCGCAAGTGGTGGAGTTCATGCGCAAGGTGGACTTCCAGCCCGTAGTCGATACGCCCGCACAAGCGTTGAAGCGCCTGCAGGACCGCACCAAGGTCATGTCGAAGCTCGTGCAGGAAAGGGCATTGACCATCGATTGATTCTGGCCCGGATCGCCGAACAGCCACATCCAGGCATCGGACCGTTATGCAAGGAAGCACCGTGAAAACGACCAACACGAACATGATCGCCGGAACTTCCCGGGATCATCCGCTGCAGGGGCGGCGTCGCGTTCTTCGCGCGTTTGGCCCGCTATCCGCCTTGGCCGCGCTGGGCATGGGCACGATGCCGTTGTCTGCGCTGGCGGATGGGTATCCGGAACACCCTCTACGACTGATCGTGCCGATGGCGCCCGGCGGCGGGGCCGATATTTCCATGCGCCTGATCGCGCAGAAAATGCAGGCTCTGTGGAAACCGGGCGTGTTCGTCGAAAACCGTGGGGGCGGCACGGGAGCGGTGGGCCTGACCCTGGTGAAGTCCGCGCGCCCCGACGGCTACACCATCGTGCTATGCACCGCCAGCCACGCCGCGCTTCAGGCTACCCGAACGGACCTGCCCTACGATCTGTTGAAAGACTTCGTGCCGGTGGGGCAGTTGACGTTGACGCCCTATGTGCTGGTCGTGAATCCCGCAGTGCCGGCAAAGACGGTCGACGAGGTCATCAAGTTGTCGCACCAGCGTCCCAACGGTCTTACCTATGGTTCGGCAGGCATAGGCAGCATGCAGGAGCTGGCGGGCCAATTGCTGGTCAGCCAGGGCCATGCGCGCCTGCTGCATGTGCCGTACACGGGCGGCGGCCCTGCCATGGCGGCAGTGCTGGGCGGACAGCTCGACATGATTTTCGCGACGCCGCAAGAGGCGGTGCCTTTGGTCAGATCGGGGCGCTTGCGGGCAATCGCCGTCACCGGCGCTCAACGTTCGAATCTGTTCCCCGGCATTCCCACCGTGGCCGAAAGCGGCTTGAAGGGCTATGAGGTTACGCAGTTCTACGGCGTGCTCGCGCCGGCCGGCACCCCTGCCCAGGCCGTGGCCACCCTGAACAGGGACTTCACCGCGACAGTCGAATCGCCCGAGGTGAAGCAGCGCCTGGCCGACGAGGGCCAACAGGTGGTCACGTCCACCCCGGAGCAATTCCGGGCGTTCCTGGTCAACCAGATCCAGCAATTCAAGGCCGCGGCGTCAGGGCCTGCCGCGACAGGTGAAAAAGCAGCCCGTTGAACCGAATTTCGTGGGTTGAATCGTGGCGCCAGGCCACATAAATTGGAGGTTTGATCAAAAATGATTTTCCAGCATCGACGTATCGTGTCTCGACAGGGAAAGCTTGAGTCGAGGAACACCGTTTTCCGAAAAATCATCGCCAGCCTGGATGGCCACGGATCACGGCTTATAGGCGCGTGGGAAGTGCTGGTGGGTCCTGATGCGGGGTGCGCCATCTGGCAACTGCGCCAGTTCGCGGACTTGACGGCCTGGGATGCCCACCAGAATCGAGTCAGGGCGGACGAGAACCTGAGGGAGCACCACAACCAGAATCGCACGGTGGACATGACCGAGACGGCGATTCTTCGACAGGTTCCGGTCTCGCCCGCCTTGCCGGAGGAATGGCCCGCGGTTGAAAGCGTCATCAGCGCACCGCGCGGCTATGTTGAGCAACGCACGATGTGGTTCCAGCCCGGCACGACGCGAGAGCACCACAAGATCTACCAGGAAGAGGTTGCGCCGGCGCTTGAACGGGACGGCGTCAGGTTGATCGGGCTTTTCGACACCTACATCGGCCCTGGGACGAGCAACGGCGCGTCTGCCCGAAGCATCGAACTGCGGCGCTTCGACTCACTGGATTGCTGGCAGCAGTGGAAGGAAGGGCAAGACAGCGACCCGGCGCTTCGGGAGCTCATGCGCTCGAAATATATGCAGAAGATCGTGCAAGTGGACAGCGCGCTGATGCGGCCGCTTGACTACAGCCGGATACGCTAGGCGGCGTTACTGCACACAGAGGTATGATCGTGCTGTGGCCCGCGAAGTGGCGAAGCCTGCGGAATGATTGCCGAAAGGATGGGTGGGACAAGCGAATTGTCATTGTTGCGCTTGCAGGCCGCGCAGGATTTCAGTGAGTGCCACGTTCACATAGTAATTCCCACGCCCTATTCTTTGCTTTAGCAAAAAGCCGCCTTCGGCGAGGGCGTCTAGATATCTGGCCGCCGTAAGCCTGGATATTTTCAGATCATCTTGCAGAAACTCTATCTTGGTGTACGGGTGGGTGAATAGATTGTTGATAAGGTCCTGACTATAAAACTTATAACCGGCCCGAATGCGGTGCTTGTAGTCGAAGAGCGTAGTTTTAATGGCGGTAATAGTCGTAACCGTACGTCGTGCCGTTTGCTCCACCGCCTCCAGCATATAGAGAATCCAATCTTCCCAGCCATCCTCGTCGCGGACTTGCTGAAGGTGGCGGTAGTACTCTGATTTGGTATGAACGATGTAGCTGCTTAGGTAGAGGACGGGCACATCGAGCAGGGACTCCTTCACCAGATACAGAACGTTCAATATGCGTCCCGTTCGACCATTGCCATCATAGAAGGGATGAATGCTTTCGAATTGATGATGAATCAAGGCCATTTTGATTAGCGGATCGGCCTCGAATTGGTCGGAGTCGTTGATGAAGCGTTCTAGCTCGGTCATCAATCTTTCGATCTCCGCTGGATCTTGTGGGGGTGTATAAACGGTAATGCCATCGCCATCCCTCAGCGCCGTCCCAGGCAGTTTGCGAAAGCCCGCGCGATTGCGTTCCAGCTCGGTCTGGATCTGAACAATGTGGTTGACGGTGATCAAGCCCGTCTTCCGGACCTGTTCATAGCCCAGCCGCAGTGCCTGACGGTAGCGAAGTACTTCTTTCGCTGCATGGCTCGCGAATGCTTCAGGCACGACGTCGTCTTTGAACAGCTCATCGTGCGTAGTGACGATGTTTTCGATCTCGGAGCTGTCCTTCGCTTCCTGTAGCCCAAGGGTGTTGATCAAGATCCCTTGGTTTGGGATGGAGGCGGCTACCCCTTTGAGTTCGGCCAGGGCGCGGCTGCTACTCGCCAGCTTTTTGAGGATGGGCGGGCTGTCGAACCGACTTGCATCTAGCTGGCTGAGCGGAGGGATGGTGTAGAGGTCGGGCATGGCGGACATGTATAGAAAACGCGATTTTTTATACATGTTACCGGCGACGTGTATAAAAATCCGGCTTTTCTATACATGTCAGCGGCGTCCGAGAGGTGTCGACGGCTTTCAGGCAGGGAAGCAGACCTGCATTCGACCGCCTCGTAGGCCAAGCCGGTCCGCGGAATCTCGTGGTGCCCGGGGCCGGAATCGTATGCCTAATGTTTATGCGGCTTTCCGGGCAATATGGGGAATTTTTGGGGAGCCGTGAGGCGCCAGGAGCCGATCGACTTGCTCGATGGGGATGCGACCGCACCCATTCAGGGAGAGTTTCCCGTCCTTCATCAAGGAGCGAACTGTCGGACGACTCAGTCCCAACATCTCGGCTGCCTGGGTGATAGTAACTTGGCTGGGTCGGGGATGACGCTGCGCGTAGATTTCCACCGCGCGCAAAGCAACGTCGAGGCTCGCCAGGGAGTCACTGTGATCAAGTGTCATTGCAAATCCTAGAATGCCGCGCGGCAGTTTTGGTCGCGTTGTGCGAGGCACATCACACAGTCCGCGATCTCGCGCTCGGGAAAGATGGCAGTGGGACGCCGGATGCGGCATCCCATTGCCACCAATTGCCCGCGCCGTACTTTTCGTCGTAGTGCGCGGTTTTCTCGTTCTTGCGCTCGATATAGTCGGTGTCGGACATGCCCCACACCTCCATCGGCAGGGGATCGCCGGCGTCCAGTAGCCAGAAGTCTGGAAAGACCTGATCCGGGCCTGAATCGAAGCGCAGTGGTTTATCAAAGCGACGTCCTTCGGCGACCAGGCTGGCCGCGGCGGCGGCTTCGTAGCCGGAGTCGACCGGGATCCATTGCGGCGTCGTCAGCATCAGCGCGATGTCGCTGACTTGTGCGCGTACCGATCCGCCCATGGGAGCGGGTACATCGGTCTGTACGATCGCCACGACCTGTTCGCCGGACATCCAACCGTTGACCTCGATACGGAACTTGCGCTGCAGAACGTCCCAGGCCTCGGGCGTAAGCGCAAGGTGGGGGATCCCATGAAACCCCGCAATCGGCAGGCGCTGCGCCTCTTCCATCCCGGCTTGATATTGGGCCAAGGGCGCGACCACAACGAGGCGTCGACGCCGATTCATGGCTTCCGTTGCCTTGGCCTTGTTCAGGTCGGCCTGCCGCCCCGTTGCCGTCGGCGTGGAGATCAGCAGGTTGCCGGATAGGCGCACGCGGCCAACATACGTCGCGGCGGCTACTCGAGGCAGGTGGTGATGCAGCACGCCGAGCGTCCGCTTGCCCTGCGTCGCGGGCGACCACACGTTGAAGCCTGCCTGGGTCCACAAATAGTGCAACAGGCCAAGCAAGGTCATGCTCGCCTGGCTGGAACCTCGGCGCACGGCTGACGCTTTTTGTTCTGTCGGCGAATCCCCCGGACCTTCTTCCGGTGCAGATGTTGGGCGTTGCTGCAGGCCGAGCTTGAGCTTGATTTTCGTGTTGCCGTCATCCAGTTCCTGGACGACGCTGCGGCGATAGGCGCCGAGCTCGGACATTTCGGGATCCACGCCGGAATAGACGCAGTCTTCGCTATGTTCCGGGCCGGTATCGGGGAATCGCGCCAGATGGAAGCGATCCGAATTGGAACGGCTATGAATCGAAAGGCGCTTTTCACCCGGGCCAGGACACAGGCAACGCACCTCGGCCTTCCCGTGGGAAAGCACAAGCACGCGCTTCCACGAAGCGGCATATTGTTCTTCGGTCTGGAATTCGGGGGAGTAGGCGCGGCTCGCGCCGCCCACGGAGATCTCCGCTGGGTAAAGTTTGCGATCCATGGAAAGGTCCCGATGGCAAAGCATGTGTTTAGCTGCTAAACAGCCCATCCGAATCGGTGCGCTCCGCGGGGCGTGTTTAGCAGCTAAACACGGGCCTTTGATGTGAACGCCGATTCGGATGCCGCCTGCGAGATACCACGACGCGGGCGGCGTCTTGCCGACTTGCACGGCACAGGTGCGTTGTTCTCCGAACCTGGTCTTCGCCAGACACGTTACTCGCCACGTGAGGCATGAAGCTGTTGCTGGGGCGCTCGCGTGAAGGCATTGCAGTCGGATTCCCGTCTGTATCTGCTCGGCTTTCATTCGAGCGACCTGATTGCTGGCCGTCTTAGCGGCGTTGCCACGGTGAGTCGTCGCTCTCGCGAGATCAATGTGCCTGTCAGGCTCTGCACCTGTCCGGATTCACTACGCCGACCTATTTCGATCGACGGGCTTCACGGGCCACCACTTGGCACACTGATTCTTGCCGCTTCTTTTTCGTCCAGGGCATGCGGCTATCTCCCGATCGCGGCGCTTCTCAGCGAACGCGGGACATGTGGTGTTTCGTTGTGTTAAAGAGCATTGGCAAGCAAATGTACTTTTTAGTACATGTTCCGTCAATACCTTTTGGTACATATTTCAGATCTCCGCGTTTTATCGCGAATTAAGCGAGGGCAGCTACAATAAGATACATATGTATCGCAACGCCCCAGTTCCAAGTTCCGGTTAGCTGCTGTCAGCGCTGCCCCGTTAGCCGCTCGATTTGTCGCGGCTCCAGACCAATCGCAAGCGCAGACGATTGGAGGGCGCGGCTGTGCGCGTGCCGCATGAGCCATACACCGGTGAGTGCAGATTAAGCCGATCTTTTTTTCTGCATTGCCCCCGCGATGAACTCGGAAACACGTATATCGAGTTCATGCTTCTTCTCCGCGCTAAGCGTCACGAAGTCATCATAGGAGGCGACCCGAAAGGGCCAAGTCGGGGAGGGGAGAGGTGGATGGTGTCTCTCGCGTGCTGGCGAGGGCAAATCGGAAGCCGCAGCGTGCAAGCCTTCCAAATATCGCAGAGGCATGCCGACTTTTGCCTCGAGGTTTCTAGCTCGCCTTGAGCCGAAGCTCTTGGTCCGGAGCAGCTGAGAGATCTCGCTTTCATTAAGGCTATGCGCCTTACAAAACGCGCGCGTGTTCGGGTAGTGCGCTTGTATCCACGCCCTAAGTTGGTCCCGACGGACCTGCATTTCGTGCGCGGCGGCGTCCATGCAGCGGATTCTGCATGACCCACCGGTGCTTTACCAAAAAGTACAAGACATTTATGCCAAAAATATGTACTCTTTAGTACATATGGATGCCATCAAACGATTCGCCCGTATTGAGCCGCTTATTCATTGGCTCAAAACAACGCCCATCACCGAGGCGCGCGCGCGATGCCTCGCGCAACGCACCACATGGGACTACGTCCGACAAATCGCCTATGGGTACAAATTGGTCGGGCCCCGCAAAGGCCTTGCGATCGAGCGTGCCACTGGAGTGCCGCGAAGTGTCTTGCGCCCCCGCGATTTTTGGCTTACTTGGCCAGATCTTTCGCCCCCTGCCGTCACGGACCCGCCGCACGGCCAAATCTGTCGGGAGTGACTGCCCATCAACCCACCCATAGTGTGTTTAGCCGCTAAACCGGGATAGCCGGGGCCAGGCGGCGAGGAAGTTCCAAATCCAGAGGATCATCCAATGAAAACTGTTGTTGTCGCACAGAACAAAGGTGGAGTGGGAAAAACCGCTACCGCTGCGCATATCGCCTTTCACGCCGCAGAGGCAGGCCTGCGTGTCCTGGCCGTAGATCTCGATACCGGCAACTTGTCGAAGACGCTCGCTAGGTACCAGCTGACCATTCCTGCGAGTTCACTGTTCCTCGATACGCTGCCGCCAGCAGCAGCGTCTGATAGTCCAATCGGATTGATCGCGGCTGACCTTTTGCTTGCCAACGTCATCTATCTGCCGCTGGACCAGGCGCTCATGAATTACCCGGTAAATCTGCGGGCCTTCGAAACGCAGGGCTATGACCTCTGCGTGATCGACACCCCTGCGAGCATCGGGATCGCGACGATCACGGCTCTTCGCAACGCCGATGCGGTTATCAGCCCGGTCGAGATGGAGGACTACAGCATCGAAGGCATCAAGGGGATGATGCGCGTCATTCTCAATGCGCGGCAGCACAACCCGAGGCTTTCCTTCCTAGGGATCGTGCCGAGCCGGGTAGATAGCCGCAATCCGAGGCAGGTGCGCCATCTTGCTGCGGTCCGAAGTGCCAACGAAAAGCTCCTCGCTCCGGTAGTCATCGGCCTGCGCACAAGCGTGGCAGAGGCACTTGCTAGCGGCGAGGCCGTCTGGAAAAGCCGCAAAACCTCAGCCCGCGCGGCCGGTGCCGAAATGCGTGCGCTAGGGGTGCATGTCCTCGACAAGATGGGGGTCGCGAAATGAGTTTAGACGCTAAACCTGAAGGTGCCGCCGGCATTGATTTGGCAGGACTTGGCGATCTGGCATCCATGTTGGACGCTCCGATGCACACCGCCGGCGAAGCGACCTACTTCGATCTGGCTGTGATCCACGAAGATGAAGGGAACTCCCGTACGGCCGACAATCCCGGATTCAGCGCCGAGAGCATCAACGAACTGGCCACGTCGATCGCGAAGAAGGGCATCAAGTCGCCGATTTCGCTGCGTCCGCATCCCACCATGCCGGGTCGTTTTGTTATCAACCATGGGCATCGCCGTTTCCGCGCCGCCGGGGTCGCGGGACTGACGCAGGTCCCGGCATTCGTAGACGCGGACTTTGACGATATCGACCAGGTCATCGAAAACGTGCAGCGCGAGAATCTAACTGCGCGCGAGATCGCAGACTTCATCGGGCGCAAGCTCTCCGAAGGCATGGCACAGGCGGATGTCGCCGGAATGCTGGGTAAATCCAGGGCCTGGGTGAGTCAACACGTTCGCATGCTCTCACTGCCCGACCCTGTCGCCCACGCTGTGGTGACTGGTAAGGTCCAGGATGTCACATTAGCCAATGAGTTGGCGAGCGCCCACCGTGAGGCGCCGGCAGCGGTGGAAGCGTTGTTGACCAAGACGGATACGAAGCCCACGCGCAGCACGGTTAAGGAGATCCGCAGGGATGCCAAAGTGGCAAAGCCGTCGCCTATGCGTAAACCGAATCGCGAGGCGATGGCTTCCGCGAAAGCGGAGCTGCAACGCAGGCGCAACAGGGACGCACTGACCCACAGCGAGCCAGCGGATCTCTCGTTGCACCGGGAAGGCGTCGACGCACTCTGGCGGCTAATCAAGATTGCGAACCAGTACACGGGGCAAAGCAAACGCGTCGCGGATTTTCTTCTCGCTTGGTGGAACGCGACCAGTTGCGGTGGCTTCGATCTCACGGACCTGTGGAGCGTGGATCGCGAAATCGCGGACGACATGATGCGCGTGCTCTCTCTCATTCGCCAGACGAAAGCGTATCCAGGCACGCTATCCCCCACGATCCATGCGGCATTCAAGTCGCTCGTGACCAGCAGGCGGCCGCACCTGGTCGATGAATAGTTCCGGTCGATGGGAATTTAGCGGCTAAACACTGGCTCGATGCTCATCGGAGGCGATCCCATGTTCGTAGACTTCCTCTTTCGCATCCTATTCCTCTCGCAATTGCAATCGGTTCGCCGGCAACGTTCGTGAGGGCCATGTCGTACCTGCTCGGCATTGGTGTCGCGCTCAATTAGGCAGCGTTGGTGTTCCCCGGGGCCACAGCGGTAGAACAGCACCGAATGCCGGTCCTGCTTCGACGCCAGTGCACTACGTGTATGCGTCTGAGCGCGTCCCTGCGCAGAACCGCGTCGTCTAGATCGCCTAGATGGATGAAGGTGGAGCAGCCTAAGAGCCTATGGCTTTGTGCATGACCGGCTTCGGCGACCACTTGGCTCACGGCGGTCGACCTGTGGACATCCGTTGGGAGCAGGAGTGCCTGAACAACCATAGGTCCCTGTCATTTGCCGACGCTAAGGAGAAAATCGATGGCTGGCGGACGTACTATAACGAGGTTCGTCCACACTCCGCGCTGAAGTGGCAGGCACCTGCCGAATACGCGCGTTGGCGCTTGGCCGAAGGCCAAAACGCTGTCTCCAATGAGTCGGAAATTTAGGCTTCTGATCCGGACTAATTCGGGGTTGGGGTCATACGCCGAATTTCTCGAATTTAGATCGGGGTGGGTATGCATAAGCTTCGACGTCCCGCGCGGTGTGCTGTGCTGTTTGGTAACCAGAAAAACTCCGGCTATCAACCCAGTTCTTGACAGGCTAGCCAATGTCGGTCACATTGGTTTCAAGACTCAAGTACCGCGATTCTGTTCCGTCCTGCGCCCAAGCGCTCTACCGTTCATAGTCCTTTCCTTGGAATCCCGCTCGAAGGAGCATCCCTCCACCCCAAGGAATGACCATGCAGGCGTACATCTTCAAGTGGTTCTACTCCGCTCGGCGCTTCGGTTGCGGAATGCTGAGGTCCTGCTGCCACGGTCTGTTTGACGGCTGGGGGGTAATAGGGAGTCGTGGCGTTTCGACATCCTCGAGGAACCGGTGCATGAATTTCATTATCGACGGAGGCGCTAAAGCCTCCGAGCCGATCAGAATTCGCGATCTGTAAAACTAAGCCCTCGATCGAGGGCTTTTTAATTGCGATCGACAACATTAGGAGCGACAACCATGGCGAAAGGCCAGATCCGCGGCAATCGAGAAGCGAAAAAGCCGAAGCAACCCCCCAAGCCGGCGCCTGTTCCGGCAACGGGCCCGCGCCCTTCTACCGGGGGCGAGCAATCAAAACCAAAGCAAAAATAAAGAACTCGGCGCGCTGGGATGACCGAGCGCCGGTCAGAAGCGAGCTATTCGGCGCCGAACGGCTTGCTCAACATGGGCGCAGCTTGGCAGAAGCCCAGAAGGTCAGTAGTCGGCCGCCTCGGGTATTGGCGCTGCGCAAACGCCTGGACAGCAACGCCGCCGCTCTTCTGTCAGCCTATCGTGAGAGCGCACAGGAACTCGAGAAGGGTCGCAGCGTGGAACCTGCGGCAGATTGGCTACTTGATAACTATCACGTAGTGGAAGAGCAGATCCGGCAGATTCGCGAGGATTTGCCTCCAGGGTATTACCGGCAGCTTCCTCAGCTTGCCAACGGTCCTTTTGAAGGCTATCCACGAGTGCTGGGTGTCGCCTGGGCGTTCGTGGCCCATACGGACAGCAACTTCGACCCGGAAATATTGCGGCGCTTCGTTTCCGCATACCAGGAAGTCCAGGCGCTGACCATCGGCGAGCTGTGGGCGATTGCCATCACTCTGCGTATCGTGTTGGTCGAAAATCTGCGCCGCCTCGCGGAGGAATTTGGTGCCGGCCGCGCGGCCCGGCAGGAGGCGGACAAAATCGCCGATGCCATGTTGCATCCGGGGGATGCCGGCGACTCGAGCGCGGCTCCAACTATCGATACCTTGAAGCACATGCCGGCGGCTCTGCCCGAGATATTCGCTGCGCAACTGAGCAAACGCTTGCGTGACCTAGATCCGCAGGAAACGCCAGTCTTGAGCTGGCTGCAAGGACATCTCGACGCGCAAGGCTCCACTGTTGAAGATGTGGTGCGGCAGGCGCAGCAATGGCAGGGTGCAGCCAACGTCAGCGTGCGCAACGTGATTTCGAGTATGCGCCTCATCTCCGACATCGACTGGGCGGAATGGTTTGAAAGTGTCAGCCTGACAGACAGATGCCTTCGGGAAGCTTGCCCTTTTGCGGAAATGGATTTCGCGACGCGGGATCTGTATCGCAAGGGAATCGAGCAGCTAGCTCGTGGCTCGTCCATGAGTGAGCTCGAAGTGGCTCGGAACGCTTCGGCAATGGCAGCAGCGGCCCTTGCGGAGCCTTGTGATTCCGACCGCGAACGTCGTGGCGATCCGGGCTTCTATTTGGTCGGCAGGGGTAGGACGGCCTTGGAAGTCCGCATCGCATATCGGCCGCCACTGCGCCTTCGCCTGGACCGTTGGGCGACGCGGTCGGGAATGCTGGGGTACATGGGCCTGATCGTTGTCCTTTCATTCGCCCTTGCCGGATTGGTGGCCTGGGTTATGGGAATCACAACGATGGGCGCGATGCCGTTCCTGCTGCTCGCGTTCCTGCCCGCCACCGAGCTCGCGACTGCCCTGGTGAATCGCTTAGTCACCTGGAAACTGGGCGCCGCCGTACTGCCAGGGGTCGATATGACTCGCAACGTACCCGGTGAGTGCCGAACTTTGGTGGCTGTGCCCATACTTCTCACCACCCAAGCCGCGTTGCTTGAGCAGGTGGAACAGCTGGAAGTCCTGTTCCTGTCCGGGGCCGGCGGCGACCTAGTGTATGCGTTGCTCACAGATGGCCTGGATGCGGAATCCGAGATCATGGCGGGCGACGAGGCGATGCTGCAGGCCGGCGCTTCGGCCATTGCGCATCTGAATTCGAAGCATGGCGCGGCGCCCGCCGGCAGCAGATTCCTGCTCCTGAATCGCCGCCGGCTCTATAACCCGCCCGAAGGCGTATGGATGGGATGGGAGCGCAAGCGAGGAAAATTGCACGAGCTGAACAGACTGCTGCGCGGCGCCACGGACACGAGCTATACGCCGATCGAAGGGTTGTCGCAGCGTTTATCGCCCGGCGTACGCTACGTCATTACGCTCGATGCCGACACACGTCTGCCTCGTGATGTCGCGGAAATGCTGATAGGCAAGATGGCACATCCGTTGAATCGGCCACGCTTCGACGCCGAGCGCCGACGAATCATCGAAGGGCACGCCATTTTGCAACCCAGGGTGACGCCATCGCTGCCGCGCCATCGGGAAGGTTCCATTTACCAACGCCTGTTTTCCAGTCCTGCGGGCATGGACCCATACGCGGCGGCGGTGTCCGACGTCTACCAGGATCTATTCGGGGAAGGTTCGTACGCCGGCAAGGGTATCTATGACGTCGATGCATTCGAAGAAGTGCTCGCCGGCCGCGTCCCTGACAACACGATGCTGAGCCACGATCTTTTCGAAGGCATATTCGCGCGGGCGGCACTGGCATCCGATGTGGAAGTGATCGAGGAGTTTCCGGCGCGTTACGACGTAGCCGTCCGCCGCACGCATCGATGGACACGCGGCGATTGGCAATTGTTGCCATGGATATTCGGCCGCCGCAAACGCAGTGGTGCCTTGCCCAGCGCAGGTCGGGGAAAGATGGCGGACAATCTGCGACGGTCCCTGCTGGCGCCTGCAGGTTTCCTGGCGCTGCCGGCGACGTGGCTCTTGCCATTGCATGCGGCATGGACTGGTACTCTTTTCGTCTTGCTTTGCCAGGCAATCCCGGCATTGTTATCCCCATTCAGCTTCGCCACGGCGCGTCGCAGGGGAGTCGCGTTCAGCCACCGCACCGCGATATTTGCTAAGGACCTGTCCCAGGCTGGCCAGCAGGTCTTCGCGACGTTCACGCTACTGCCCGATACTTCGTGGCGAATGGCGGATGCCATTATCCGCACGCTTTGGCGCCTGGCGGTCAGCCGGCGGCATTTGCTCGAATGGACCACCGCGGCGCAATCGGCAAGCGTCGCCCGATCCGGCGTCGCCGGAATGTATCGCATGATGTGGCCCGGCGTGTTGCTGGGCATCTTCGCTTGCGTCGCGGTGCTCTGGATCCATCCGCTTGCATGGCCGCTGGTCACACCCTTTCTCTTGCTGTGGGCCTTCGCACCTCTTTACGCTTGGTGGATCAGCTGTGCGAGCGCGCTCCCGTCCCAGCTGCGTATCACCGAGTCGACCGAATTGTCGCTGCGAAGGACGGCGCGGCGCACCTGGCGATTTTTCGAAACCTTCGTCACACGCAACGATCATCTGTTGCCGTGCGATAACTTTCAGGAGACGCCCACACCTGTGCTGGCTCGACGCACTTCGCCAACGAACATGGGGCTCTACCTGCTGTCCATCGTGGCGGCACGCGATTTCGGTTGGATCGGGACGCAAAAGGCAATCGATCGGCTGCAGGGCACCCTGGCCACGATGCGCAAGCTTGAACGCCACCGGGGACACTTCCTGAACTGGTATGCCACGGATGACCTGCATGTTCTTGCGCCGGCCTACGTCTCTTCGGTCGACAGTGGCAATCTGGCGGGACACCTCATCGCGCTGGGCAATGCCTGCCGTGAGTGGAGGGAAAGCCCGTTCGGGCAAACCATGCGCCAAGGTTTGCAGGATACGATCGCTTTGGCGCGGGAGACCATTGCCGAAATGGCCATGGCCGGTAACGATCCGCTGCGTCAATTGACGCAAGCGCTAGACGAAATGGATGTGATGCTGTCCGACCGGCAGGACACCCGATCGTTGCTGCCCGCGCTGTTGCGTCTTGCGACCAAGGCTGGTCGCTACGCGCGCACGCTGGAGCTGGGGGGAGCCGACGGCTCGCCAGCCGACCTGACGTTCTGGACCGATGCGCTTGCCGCGGCAATTCAGGAGCATCGCTCGGACGTCGATGCATCGCGTCATCGAGGTGAAACCGACGCCCTGTTGCTGGCGATCGCGAGGGAAGCGCGGGAGATGGCTGTGGCCATGGAGTTCGGTTTCCTGCTTGACCCGGAACGCAAGCTGCTTTCGATCGGGTATTCGGTGGCGGAAAACAGGCTGGACGCGAGTTGTTATGACTTGCTCGCCTCGGAAGCTCGGTTGGCGAGCCTTTTCGCGATTGCGAAAGGAGATGTGCCCTCCAAGCACTGGTTGCGGCTGGGGCGGACTTTTACGCCGGTTGGCCATGGCTCTGCGCTTATTTCCTGGTCCGGCTCCATGTTCGAGTACCTCATGCCTTCGCTCGTCTTGCGAGCGCCCGTGGGAAGCGTGCTGGAGCAGACCAATCGCTTGATCGTGAAACGCCAGCAGCAATACGCGGCAGAGTTGGGTATCCCGTGGGGCGTGTCCGAATCCGCCTATAACGCCCGCGACATCGAATTCACCTATCAGTATTTCAATTTCGGCGTGCCTGGGCTTGGCCTGAAGCGCGGGCTTTCAGAGAATGTGGTGATAGCACCCTACGCCACGGGCCTGGCGACAATGATCGATCCGGAAGGCGCGCGTGTCAATTTTGCACGCCTTGCGCAACTAGGCGCCTCGGGTCGATTCGGCTTCCACGAGGCCTTGGACTTCACCCCTACGCGCTTGCGCGAGGACGAGGAGGTCGCCATTGTGCGCAGCTTCATGGCCCACCACCAGGGCATGACGATCGTCGCCATTGCCAACGCGGTGCACAATGGCCGCATGCGCGACCGATTTCACCAGGAACCGATGATTCAGGCCTGTGATTCGCTACTGCAGGAACGTGTGCCACGCGATTTGACGGTGTCGCACCCTCGCGCAGAAGAAGTGAGAACCTCTGCAATGCGCGCCGAGCGTTCGGGCAACAATGTCCGGCGATACTTTCAGCTTCCTCCCGGACCGCCACATACGCACCTGCTGTCCAATGGGCGTTACACGGTAATGCTCACCACTGCTGGGGGCGGATATAGCCGTTGGCGCGATAATGCCATAACCCGCTGGCACGCCGATCCGACGCGCGACGCAATGGGGTCACGGATATTCTTGCGTGATTTGCGGCTCGGAACGACGTGGTCGACCGTCCCGCACCACGAGGACAACAAGAGCACGCAGTGGCGCATCGAGTTCTCCGAGGATCGAGCGGATTTCACGCGGCGCGATGGGTCGCTGACGACGACGATGCAGATACTGGTATCGGGTGAAACCGACGGCGAAGTCCGCCGCGTTTCGCTGGTCAACAGCGGCCGCCGCGCACGCAGTATCGAGCTGACATCCTTCGCGGAGCTGGTCCTCGCGGCACCCGTGGCTGATCGCGCCCATCCCGCATTCTCCAAGATGTTCGTGGTAACCGAGTTTCTGCCTGAATATGGCGCTTTGCTCGCTACGCGCAGGCGACGCTCTCCCGAGGAGCCCGAAATCTGGGCGGCCCATTTCGCCGTGATCGAAGGCGAGTCCCTGGCGCCGGTTCAGTACGAAACCGACCGCGCCCGCTTCCTGGACCGCGGCGCGCACGACTGGCGGCCTGCCCCTCATACCAGCGTCGAGTCTCTTTCCAATACTGTCGGAACCGTACTGGATCCCGTCTTTTCCATCAGGCATAGCGTGCGGGTGCCTCCGGGCCAGTCTGCCCGCATCTCGTTCTGGACCCTTGCAGCGGATAGCCGTACTGCACTCCTCGACCTCGTGGACACCCACCATGACCGAAGCGGCTTCGAACGCGCCGAAACCCTCGCCTGGACCCAAGCCCAGGTGCAATTGCGGCATCTGGAGATGCATTCGGACGAGGCGGCGCTTTTCCAGCGGCTGGCTGCTGCGCTGATCTTTCCGGATTCACGCTTCAGGCCGCCCTCCGCTTCGATCATGCGTGGGGCAGGGAGCCAGTCAGGACTATGGGCTCATGGCATATCAGGTGATTTGCCCATGGTGCTTCTGTGTATCGACGACGTAGAGGATATGGCGGTCGTCCGGCAGTTGCTGCGGGCGCATGAGTATTGGCGCATGAAGCGACTCGCGGTCGACCTGGTGATCTTGAACGAGCGCGCTTCGTCGTATGTGCAAGACCTGCAGAATGCCATCGATACGGCGGTCCGCAGCAGCCAGGCGCGACCGCGATTCGGTGCGGAGCTCGCGAAAGGCGCGGTCTTCACGATGCGATCCGATCTCATGACGCCGGCCGGCCGGGAACTCTTCCAGTCAGTCGCCCACATCGTCCTTTGGGCGGCTCATGGGGTCGTTGCGGATCAGCTTGCACGCATCGTGGAATCGTCGCCCCGCGCGTCGGCGGCTCTTCCCGCCCAACAGTTCACCGAAGTGTCGCCTCCCGTCGCAACGGACTCAGAGCGCGAGTTTTTCAACGGGACTGGAGGCTTCGAGCAGGATGGCCGCGAGTACGTCGTTGAGCTGCAAGGCTGTGCCGTCACGCCCGCGCCGTGGATCAACGTCATAGCGAATCCCCGATTCGGATTCCAGGTTTCCGCGGAGGGCAGCGGCTATACCTGGGCGGAGAACAGCAAGGAAAACCAGCTGACGCCGTGGTCGAACGATCCGGTCCTGGATCCGTGCGGCGAGGCGCTATACCTGCGCGACGAAATGAGCGGCGAGTTGTGGACGCCTACCGCGCTACCTGTGCGCGGACAGGAAGCGTATGTGGCCCGCCACGGCTTCGGCTATAGCGCCTTCGAATATCGGCATGCGGAAATCGCCAGCACGCTGGTTCAATTCGTCGCACCCCAGGATCCTATCAAGATTTCGCGCCTCACGCTCGTCAATCATTCCACCCGCATGCGCCGTCTGTCGGTCACAGCTTATGTGGAATGGGTGTTGGGGTCTGCGCGCAGCGCATCGGCTCCGTTCCTGGTCACAACACGGGACGAAGCCACGGGGGCGGTGTTCGCGTCCAACCCATGGAGCCTGGACTTCGGGGGACGAACCGCTTTCGCGGACATGGCAGGGACTCAGGAGGCGCTGACCGCGGACCGACGCGAGTTCCTGGGGGACAATGGCGACCTTGCCGCGCCGCGGGCCTTGCAGGATGGGGAAACGTTGTCCGGACGCTGCGGTGCGGCGTTGGACCCTTGTGCCGCCCTACAGCGCACCCTGGTGATCGAGCCGGGCGCGTCCGTGGAGGTCGCGTTCTTTCTCGGTCAATGCGACTCACCCGAGAACGCACGCGAGCTTGTGTTGCGTTATCGCCGACGAAAGCTCGAGGCCGTACTGGACGAGGTTAAGTCGGGTTGGGCCGATCGCCTAGGCGCAATCAAGGTGAAGACGCCTGATCGCGCCATGGATGTCCTGCTCAATGGATGGCTGCTCTACCAGACTATTTCCTGCCGGCTGTGGGCACGTTCGGCGTTCTACCAGTCCAGTGGGGCATTCGGCTTCCGCGACCAGTTGCAGGACAGCATGGCACTGGCTTTTGCGATGCCGGAGTTGGGGCGGCTCCAACTGTTGCGAGCAGCTTCCCGACAATTCGTCGAAGGCGATGTGCAGCATTGGTGGCTGCCGGAATCCGGCAAGGGCGTGCGCACGCGCATCTCGGATGACCGGGTATGGCTGGCATACGCGGCGGCGCACTATGTCAGGCACAGTGGTGACGAAGCCGTCATGGATGAGCTTGTCGGCTTCATTCGCGGACCGGCGCTCGATCCGAGCGACCACGACGCGTTCTTCCAACCGACGCAATCGGACGAAAGCGCCGATTTATTCGAGCACTGCGCGCGCGGCCTCGACCAATGCATGGCGCTTACCGGCGTGCGGGGATTGCCTTTGATGGGCACGGGCGACTGGAACGACGGCATGAGCAGGGTTGGGCAAGCCGGCCGTGGTGAAAGCGTGTGGCTTGGTTGGCTATTTCGCCGTACGGTGGATTTATTCGAACCGATAGCTCGGGCGCGCGATCCCGTGCGTGCCCAGCGATGGCGCAAACATGCCGATCGGGTGGTGCAGTCCATCGAAGCTCACGCATGGGACGGCGAGTGGTACCGGCGCGCGACGTTTGACGACGGGATTTGGCTGGGCTCTGCCGCGGGTGATGAATGCCGCATTGATTCCATCGCCCAGTCTTGGTCGGTTCTGTCGGGTGCCGCGGATCCGCAACGTGCTCGGACCGCCATGGCCAGCCTGGAACAGCATCTGGTGCGCCACGACGATGGGCTCGCACTGCTGTTCTCCCCGCCATTCGACCGAACTTCCCACGACCCGGGATATATCAAGGGCTATCCGCCAGGTTTGCGCGAGAATGGTGGCCAGTATACGCACGCAGCGCTGTGGGCGGTCCTCGCCTATGCAAAGCTAGGAGAAGGCGACAAGGCCGCCGGGCTGTTCTCGATGCTCAACCCCATCAATCACACGCGAGCTCCGGCAGACATGAGGCGCTACAGAGTGGAGCCTTACGTCGTCGCAGCGGACGTGTATTCGGTGGCGCCCCATACTGGACGAGGTGGCTGGACATGGTACACAGGGTCGGCGGGCTGGATGTATCGGGCAGCTGTCGAGGGCATTCTGGGGCTGACGCGGAGGGGGATGGCCTTGCAGATCGAGCCGTGCTTTCCTGCGGCGTGGGAGGGCTTCGAAGCGGTCGTGCAGGTGGCCGGAACGGTGATTGAGTTGCGAGTGGAGAATTCGACCGGACTCGGGCACGGCGTTACATCCATGCTCGTGGACGGCGAGGTCCGACCTCTGAAACTGGGACCTGCAACGGTCCGCCTGGACGGCGGCCGGCATCGCGTTGTCGTCACCCTATGACTGTTGAAGAAGGGCTGGCGATGCAGCGTTAGGTTCCAACCCCTCCTCAACCCGCGCGAGACGTCGGAGATACTCGCCGAGCGTTGCGATACCAATCGCCGGCGGAAAATGGCCTCTTTCGTCTCCAGCTTCCGTCGCCCCCAAACCGATGGACAAGGTCGCGAGGGGGGCGCGTTCATGCAGGCGATGAACGAGCACGCGCAAGTAGGCTCGTGGCGATTCGGCGTCCATCGAGATGATGCAAATCTCGCTGGTGGCACCGATCTCAATATTTCCCGCCAGCGTATCCGGGTGCCGCGCATAGGTCGCCGTGCCGGCCGCAATGCCTTCCCTGTGCAGCAGCTGCACCAGCACGGTCGATAATGCCTCGTCGAAAATCCCCCGTCCCGCGATGCACAGTACTTGAGCGCCGGTATCTGGCCGCGCATGTGCAGCGATGGCGGCGGCCGGTGGTATGGGTTGTGCGAGTTCGACGCAGCCGTCTAGGATATCGTCAAGGGTTTCCTTCATACGCGTCAGGCGCTCCGGTGGTATAACGCCGCGCAGCGCGTCGTTGCGTGCGAGACGCAGTCCCTCCACCAGGACGCCATCGTAATACTGCGCCAAGCTCATAGATTTCAACAGCTCTTCCGCCTGTTCTATCGCACTGTCCGGGTCGTCGGCCAGTAACCGTTGGTAGAAAGTGGTCGCCGGGGTGAGTGGAGGCTTGTCGCCGAACAGGATATCCAAGAACTGCAATTGTTCGACGTGCCTACCTAGGATGACCAGGCATAGCGTCAGCGGCGTCGACAGTATTAGGCCCACAGGGCCCCACATCCCACTCCAAAATATCGCGGCGATGATGACCGCCACGGGCGACAGTCCGGTGCTGCGGCCATACAGCCAGGGCTCCATGACCTGTCCCGCCAACAGATCCACCGCGAGAAACAGGCCGAGCGTCCAGAACAGCATGGACCAGTCGGGACCAGTCGCGGCTAGCGCGAGCGCCAGTATCGCCGCCATCCAGACGCCGATATACGGTACGAATCTGAGGCAGCTAGTGATTACGCCCAGGAGGATTGCGCCAGGAACACCGATGATCGATAAGCCGATGGCCACGACAAGGCCAGCCCCCAGGTTGATCCCGAACTGTGCGACGAAATACCGGCTCAGGCGATGTGCGGCTTCATCGAGCGCCGTGGTCGTCCGATGCAGGTCTCGTGTGCCGCACAGCCGTATGAGCCGATCTCGCAGGTCCTCGCGCTGCAACAGGATAAATACAGTCACGACCAGCGCAATGCCGAGTGTCTCTAAGGGACCCAGGATCGGCGCGACCAGGCGCTGGGCGAAGCTGAGTGTCGAGAGCTCGGCAGGGTCCGCCTGCGTCGCTTTCGGAGCCGCGTTCGCGGCCGGACGAGCATGGCTGGATGAAACATCGGCCGAGCCGTGGCCGCCTCCTATCCGTTTTATCGCGGAGGTCGCGCCGGAGATCAGTCGGTCGGCGCCGCCGATAACAACCGCCTGGAACCGATCGACCTTTGATTCCAAGGCTGCCTGGTATTTCGGTAGCTCCGAGGCTAGGGAGCCGACCTGCGCGCCTATGATTCCGGCAACAGTGACGCTAAGCCCCAGCCCAATCAGCGCCGACAGAAGTACGGACGCATGCCGTCCCAACCTGGCGCGGCTGAGCAGGCCGACTAATGGCGCTATTAGGAAACTCAGTAAGATCGCGAGCGTCACAGGAATCAAAAGTGCCCTTCCGAAACGCAATCCGGCGATCACGATGACGGCTGTGACCAAGCCGGTCAACGTTCTTAAAAGAGAGGCTTCTGTGGCACCGAGTCTTGCAACCGGGGGCGGCGAGTCGGATGGCATCAATTTCGCATTCCTGTGTGGTATTGCCAATGGTTGAGCGCGCCACGAGCGGACGGTTCACGGTTGGTAAATCGACGTCTGTTCCAGATCTTGGACGCCGAAGCCTAAGGTGGAGATATCGTGTGGCTCGTCTGTATCCGCTGCAGGTGAAGACGGGTGCGTTGAAATGAATTCAGCCGCTAAACCGAGGGCGCTCCCGGCATTGACCTAGCCGGCCTTTGTTATCTTGCGTCTATGTCGGATGCCCCGATGCATGCCGTCGGCGAACGTACCTGCATCGGCCAGCAATGATTCACGAAGATGATGGGAGCTCCCGTACGCCGGCAATCCCGGATTTAATGCTAGAAGCATTCAGGAACTGGCAGTGTGCGTCAAGAAGAAGTGCCGCTGGCTGGTAGCGAAGGAAGGGGGGCCCCAATGGCGTTTGTCCGCCGGATTGGAGATCATCGCCGTGAACGGCACTTCCTTGCCCGCTGAGCGGATGGGGACCTGTCTACCATGCCATAACGTACGTATGTTGGTATGGGTTGTGTGCTATCGACGCCGAACAAGGAGTGGCGCTTTGGACGCACGCCCGAAGAGCGTAAGCGCTTGCATGAGGGCATGTCCTTGCTGAATTTAGGTTGCCTGGCAGTTTGGCGCTCCGTCGCTTGAGTTGGCGAATCATCGGCAACGTGGCTCGAAGGTGCATGCGCAGCTTGAAAGGTTTTGGATTCTATGGCTAAGCCTGGCACGGTACGACCTCTGAGGTGCTCCTGGTCGACGATGACGACCTGTGCGAAGCATTACAGCTGAGATGGTCGGGATGCTGGGTCATTCCGTTCCTACCGCTGCCTCCGCGGATGAGGCGCTGGCATTGCTGGACGGCGATGGACTGATGTGATGCTGGTGAGATTGGCCTTGACGGGAAGTCAGGTGTCGAACTAGCCCGAGCCGTTCGGCGTAACAGGCTCGAGATCGGCATCGTCTACGCCTCAAGGCAAGATACGCCTCCTGGTGCGCCGCCTGGTGGCACGCTCCGCAAGCCTTATCGCTCAATGGAGATCGCCGCAGTGCTTAAGCCTTTCCTCGATAAGATCTCATCGACCCATCGAGATAACGCTTGACGCAAGGCTGTGGTGGCCCCATAGTGATGATAGATTTTCAAGCGTTGTGATCGTTCGGTTGTGTCGAGTAAGTAGTTCGCCATCATTGTCCATTTACTCCTTGATCGTCTCTATTTCGGACGTGCGTCCGTATCTCATCAAGGATTTCTATATGGAAACCGGTATCGTTAAGTGGTTCAACGCTGAGAAGGGTTTTGGCTTCATCATGCCTGAGAGCGGCGGCAAGGATCTGTTCGCTCACTTCTCCGAGATTCAGGGCGGCGGATACAAATCGCTCGAAGAAAATCAGCGTGTAAGCTTCATCGCTGGGCAGGGCGCCAAAGGCCCGCAAGCCACGAAGATTACGCCCCTGTAAGTGCCGATGACCGACTAGTTCGGGTATAAGGTGCGGAAAAGGCCCTCCTTGGAGGGCTTTTTTGCTTTTTTGCTTACTGCTGGGGTTCGCCGCTGTGCGCTGGGAGCTTCTCCGTACGCTCCGTAGAGGCGTGTTTGGCCAACCGCTTCGCGTCTAGGTTCTCTTAGCGGTCTCGGACCGTAGCCCTCCTCGTGGATAGGGTCTAAGTCGAAAAGAGTGCCAATGCTGGCCTTTGGCGCATATGAGCTCTGCCATTCCGGCCCTCTGATGCCCGCGGGTGGGCTTAGGACACCAGTGCAGACACCTTCTTGATACATACCGGCTGACGTACATAACGGGCATGTTCGCATCCCGTTTCCAGGCCGCCTCGAACACAGCTAGACGAGCGACGCACGGCATATCGACGTCAGCCACCACGGGGTCGAAAGCGTCGCTAGACTCGGGCGCTGCAATCGCCGCAACGCCACGGTCAACGCCACAAGGCTCGAAGCCTAGTTCCGTAAGCAGTTCGACCATCATGAACAATACGAGGCAGTCATTGTCTACGACTAGGACGCGTGAAGGTATGCACCGTACCACCATCGTGTTGGTTCAACGACTGTAGCAGCCGACGTCCGCCTTGGTCCGTCCCAGATATGTAATTATCGGGGTGGTGCTTTGCGCAAAGGCGGATGAGCATAGCGGAAGCGTTCCCATAGAGAATCACACGCTTTTACTTTAAACTTTTGGCGTGATGGGAACGAAACCGCGACTGGCGCCCGAGACCGAATATGCACCTCGCCAAGTTCATCGAGGAAGAGAAAGAAGCGATTGTGGAGCAGGCTGTAGAGTTCGCGCGCACGCTTACGGCGCTGACCTCGGCCAAGGAAGCGCTGCTCCGGAACCACATTCCAGCGATCTTGCAGAGCATCGCGGTTGACATCAGGACGGATCAATCCGAGAGCGCTAGTATCGCGAAAAGCCGCGGGGAATCGGCTGCAGGATACCTTACCTTAAATAGCGGCGCCGATGAGCACGGCTTGCAGCGCGCGCAGGTTGGCTTGTCGCTAGAGCAGGTCCTGGCGGAATATCGCGCCCTGCGGTCTAGCGTACTACGGCTCTGGGCCACACATCATTCATTTGCCGAGCACGACATATCTGAAATTCAGCGCTTCAATGAGGCAATAGACCAAGCGATTGCGGAGTCTGTCCGGGCGTTCGTCGCCGAAACCGAGAAGCGGCGCGAGTTGTTCCTGGCAGCGCTTGGGCACGATCTGCGTGGTCCACTGAATGCAGTGTCGCTGACCGCCGGGGCTATCCGACACACAGGACCACCCGAAACGCATCGTTTCGTGGACGTTATATCGCGGAGCGTGGCTAGGATGAGCCGCCTGCTTGGCTCGTTGCTTGATTACAACCTGGCGAAGTTGGATGGCCATATGGTCTTGGCGACGTCAATCGTGAACTTGGACCGAGAATGCGAAGAGGAGCTGGAGATGCTGCGCGCGGCGAATCCAGGCGCACGCATTGAGTTCGAGGTTGCCGGAGATTGTCGCGGGGTGTTTGATGAATCGCGCGTCCGTGAGGCCCTAGGTAATCTGGTCTCCAACGCCGTTAGGTATGGTGTGTCCTCCCGTCTCATACAAGTGAAAGTCACGGGGACGGACAATACCGTTGAGCTGGCTGTGACAAACGCTGTTGAAAGCGCGATTCCCGATACGGAACTGGCGCTGCTTTTTGAGCCGATGCGCCGTGGGGCGACAAATAGCAGTCGTGCCGAAGAAAGGGCGAGTTTAGGACTCGGGCTGTTTATCACCAGAGAGATCGCTCGAGCGCATGGTGGCGATGTTCGAGCGGTTTGTCGCGATGGGCTCGTTAGCTTTGGCATCTGGCTTCCCAAGACCAAAGCGCTTTCGGATCGCTCGTCGACGTAGGCGTCGGCTGAGGTTTAGGGAACGCGCGTAGGGCTACCTATAGTCTCGCGAATCGAGACCTTATCTCATCGCCGGCTGACCGCCCCCCATGTGGATAGCGATCTCCGATGCTCGCGCAATGGCCGACGATGGTTTTCGTATACTCCAGCAGTTCGGATGTGATTTTGCCTCCCGGGGGCAGTACGGCCGTGGCTTGGGCAATGACCTCGAGGTCGTCTGCGCACATCGTACGGAGCTCATCGTGGTGCTGCATACCTATTCCTTAGGATTGGCGCCGGCGGTCTTGACGACCAGCGCAGCAACCGACTGGTCGGCGGAGCAATGATCCAAAATCCCACATTACTGCTACGCCCGCAATTTGCCAATTCCCGGACGGGCCTTCTGGCAGGATCACGACCATGCGCTCGTCCACGTTCGGCCGGTGATCCTTGAAGAGCGGGTGCTGGTCGACGTTGATGGTCAGCATCGTATAGCCTCGATCCATTCGCCTGCTTGCTGGCGCCGCTCCCGCTTGGTCTCGCTGAGTACTAAATGTAATCATAAGACTCTGGGAGCCCTTCTTGCTGCGAAGGGTTTGCCCGTGTTCTGGTCGGGCACGGAGGAGCCGTGATTCTGGTCGAGGAAGGGCGACAGGGGACGACATTCAAACTGACAATGGACTTTTCCCCGTTCAGCGAAGGATTTTTGTGGGAGGTCACTAGCGCACATGCTGGTAGGCTTGACTTGACCATTGCATCAGCTAATCGGGCCTACGCATCACCGGCGAGCTGCTCTTTGGACGGCTTAGAGGCATTCAGACGAGCGGTTGCGGAGTACGACGCCCGGTCAGTTTGACTGTCGCTGTCGAACGCCTCGATGGCCCGAGGTGTTCCGGCAGCGAGCCGCTGGCAAGTCGCTCGCTGAACGAAGCGGGCATACGGATTGCTTGTCACTCTCTAGGTGCGCAACATTCTACAAGCGAGTTGTCAAAATATAAATCGCTTGGCAGTTAGTGGGTGCGTCATCACCCCGCCGGCGCGGAGGGGTGCGAACCGGAGGTACACCGATCATGCCAGAACAGCTTGTGGACGTACTAAACGACGCAGGTAGGGTGTTACACACCTATCGCATCACCCTCGCGACGCATGGGGAGACTGCCGACGACGCGGCTTACGTGACGAAAGCGCTAGAGGCCGCTGCAAGCGGTCATTTGGTTCCAGACGCTGAATTGGAAAGCCTGAGCGCCCGTATACATATCAGCCGCGGCGGTCAATTGGCACCCGAGGGCGACGAGATCGCGCCCGATTCGGAAACGAAGCAACGGTTGGAGCAGTCTGTTCGAGAAAGAGCGTATCTTCTCTGGGAACAGGCGGAACGGCCCGAAGGTCGTGCAGACGAATTCTGGTACCGAGCTCTTGATGAACACTTACGGGAGCGGGCGTATACGCTGTGGGTTCAAGCGGGACGTCCCGAAGGTGGGGCCGACCAGTATTGGCATCAGATCACCAACTTCCAATCACAATGAACTGTGGGGCGCCAAGTTCCATGCCGGTTGCCGAGCGGCGTTGCCATTCCAGGAGAAAGTCATCATGCAGCGGACCGCCATCTCTTCGATCTTCGCCGCGTCGCGGTATACCCTCGCAATCGTCTTGGTTGCCGTGGTGCCTTCCGGCACCATTTTGGCGCAAGGTGCACCGCAATCTATTACGGAGAAGCGCGTTGACGTAGTGCAGTTGGCGACGGGCTATCGCGCGTCCAAGCTCATAGGGTCCGATGTTCTGAGCGGTGAAAAGGACAAGATCGGAACCGTGGACGACATCATCGTCAGTCCCGCCAATCAGGAACCATATGCCATACTGTCGGTCGGCGGCTTTTTGGGCGTGGGCAATCGACTGGTCGCCGTACCGTTTAAAGAGCTTCATGTGGACGACAAACGGCTGCGCATGGACGGAGCGAGCAAGGATACTCTGCGCGCGCTCCCCGAGTTCCGCTACGTCAAGGACTGACGACCGGCGTGGGCGCTGCACGAAGAGAACAAAAACGAGGGTGACTTCCCAGCGGCCCTAATATGGGCTGGCTCGGCAAAACCGTTTTAGTGTGCGGGGCGCCAAGCGTTTTTGCGTGGATGAGCGTGAACCAGATCACGCATTTGAGCCACCTTTGGCGCCGCACGAGAGCGCGACGCGGGTGCGCAGGACCCCCACCAACGCCCCGCTAGTTCTATTCCATGGCAGACCCCTATTGGTTCGTTTTGCTGGGCGCGTTGCTTATCACCATGGTTTTGGTGGGCACGATACTCGCCCGGTTTTTGCTGAGCAGCGCGATGGTCTACCTCTGCCTGGGTTATGCGCTCGGCCCGGGCTGGTTCGGATTAATCGCGCCGGACCTGTTTCGGCATGCCGATGTTCTGGAGCGGGTGGCCGAAGCAGCCCTTCTCATCTCGCTATTCACCGTCGGCTTGCGGATGGGGGTCCCGATCTTTGATAGGCGATGGGTACTCCCGCTTCGCTTGGCATTTGTCTCCATGGCGTTCACGGTAGGGCTGATTGCCCTGGTCGGGGTATGGGGCCTCGGAATGTCGCTAGGGGAAGCCGTACTTCTTGGCGGCATCTTGGCACCCACCGATCCAGTATTGGCCTCTGGTGTGAAGACGGATCGAGGCCCGGAGCCGGATCACCTGCGCTTTAGCCTTGCCGGCGAAGGCGGTTTGAACGATGGCACGGCATTCCCATTCGTTATGCTTGGGTTAGGCTTATTGGGGCAGCACGAACTGGGTGGCGGCGCGTGGCGCTGGGCATTGATAGACCTGCTCTGGGGTACTGTAGGAGGCTTGGCCATAGGAGCTATTTTGGGGGCCATGATAGGCCGCCTGGTCGTCTACCTGCGTACGCGGCACCGCCAAGCCGTCGGGCTGGATGAATTCCTCTCACTTGGTCTGGTGGCCCTGGCCTATGGCGCCGCGCAAATCTGCGTTGCATCGGGGTTTTTGGCTGTGTTCGCCGCAGGACTGGCTCTGCAGCGTGTGGAGGAGCGGCCTAGCGCCGGAAGCGTTCCGCTCGGGATATCGAGGAGTACGGGCGAACACGCCGATAAGGTATTGGCGGCCCATTCACACTACGCCAGTGCCGCCATGACGCGCGCGGTACATGCCTTCAACGCGCAATTGGAAAGACTTGCCGAACTCACCCTCGTGCTTCTCGTTGGTGCCATGCTGGCCTATGTAAGTCCAGAGGCCATGCCATGGTGGTTCACCCCGCTCTTCTTTGTACTCCTAAGGCCGGTCGCTGTCATTGCCGGCACCGCAGGCAGCTCTCACGATGGCTATCAACTTGCAATGATGTCTTGGTTTGGCATACGGGGCATCGGCTCAGTCTTCTACCTGCTTTTTGCGATTCGCCATGGCATCAGTACTGCGTTGGCACAGCAGTTAGCCACCATCACGCTTGTCACGGTCGCCGCGTCCATCATGCTGCATGGGGCGTCAGTGAGGCCGCTGATGAGGCGGTAATTTGCCCGCGTTTAGTCAGTCTGCTGGCAGGCGGCGCATCGACTACTTCGCCAAGCACGGTGTCTCTTTAATGATCCGCCGCGACTTCTGCGGTCGTGCACAGGATGAGGGAGAGCCGCCACGTCACTCAAGTGCAGTGTGTATGCGACGGCGAAGAGTATCTGTTTCAGTTGATCCTTAGGTATTCAACGAAAGCGGGCGTAGTGTGGATAGTGGCGTCCTGCCGAACTGATCCAAGAGGTGCGTATTATGGTCTTCCCCACACGCTTCCCGCCACCATCAACTCCCCGAGGCCCCCCGGGCCAGCAACCTCCTGCCACGCCGAAAGGGCCGCGGAACATCAAGGGGCCGGAAGAAGATGAAACCGATGCCCTCGAGCGACTAGAGGAGCAATTTTCGAAAATGCGCGGGAAGAGGGCTGGTCTGTCCACTTTCCGTCGCGTACGAGTTAGGGCTGATATCGAGGAAGAAATAGCCCGATCTGGCTCCTCTCTCGGTTTGGATGTGCATCGTGATCCGGTGCCCGGGGAAGAGCCCCAGCCGCCCAGTCCTGACAATCGGAGGCCACACGCCTCGCCGGGCTTGTCCCGTGGGCCTTTCCTACGCTAACGATGTCGGGCAAAGTCGTATAGCAGTTGCTCGGCGCCGCCGTCAGTCAGCTTACGTCAACGTATCGGAACAGCGCCGTGCGCTGAGTGACATTTAGGCGTTCTCTGGCTGATAGCGCTGTGGCAGTCGACAACGACGGCGGAAAACCAGATGGATCCGTCGGCGGACTGGCACTCAAATGGGCCGCAGGATCATTGCGAGTGGTCGGCGTGTTGCACCTTGCTGCGCCTCCATCGGGTATCCTCGATATGGGCGGATCTAGTGTGATTATTGAATCCCTTGCCATCTCTGCCTCTCATCTTCAGCCTCCAATCCCATTTAATTGAACGGATTACGGAAAAGTCTTCAATTGACTTAACAGCATACGGGCGATCCAACGCTCGACATCAGGCTAGTTTCGTCGAGGTCGCCCGCGCCATCGACGCGAAGCATAGCGCAGAGGACGTAGCCAGCGAAGCGCTTCTGCTGGCAATCGAGATGCCGCGAAGCCGGTGTTGCGCCAGGTTCGACGACGCAGAGCTCCCGGACCGCCTTCCACGCCATTCTGTGCGATTTCCTGCGTTTTGGCTTCATCCCGGCCGTAGCACGAAGTCGTTGGCGTCCTGTACATCACTTCCGAGAACGAACTCATCGCGTACGACGAGCTCTTCGCGTCACGCTTGCCCAGGCGCCGCTCCATCCACGCGAAATTGTTAAAGCGGCACTGGCGCACAACGCTGCGGCAATCATCATGGCGCACAATCATCCGAGCGGAAACCCGGAGCCCAGCGGCGCTGATGTCACGGCGACCGGCGAGGTGAAGACTGCGCTGCAGCTGGTGGGCGTGACGCTCCTGGATCACCTCATTGTCGCAGGCAACGCAATCACGTCGCTGGCTGAGCGGCATCTCATGCCCTGATTGACTCGATGCCCCCGGCCTGGCGACAGGTCGGGTGCATCCTTGCCCTGCGCGCGCCAGGCGCAAGGGGCTTTCGCGGCATAAATCGCTCGCGTCGCTCGCTTTTTATTCCACGTCCCCTTGCGCCCAGCGCTTGTTCCGCAGGGCGCCAGCGCTCCCGTCCTGCCAACCGGCCAGGATGACTATCAAGGAGCACGACATGATGCAAGCTCAAGCTATCTCCACCACTGTTCGCCTCGTTCTGGACAGCGAACGCCTGACTTCCTGCCCAAGCACTTCGGGCAGCGTCTGATGCTGACCGGCGAGCTCGCCGTCTACGGATGGCTCGATCGTCTGTCCGAGGACTACCACGGCGGCTATTGGCACTACTACGAGATCCCCGGCAGTTTCTATATGGCGCCGACCGGCCATGACACGCTGCGCATTGTGTGGCCGCTGAATTGGTGCAATCGCACGATGTCGGCCGACGCGGCGGGTATCGTGGCCACCCTCTTCGCCCTGAGCGAGCTTTGCCAGCGTCCGCAAGGCGCCGACCTGGTCGACAAATACTGCGCCTTGCGCGAATTCGCCAGCGTTCACGCCGAGGCCTCGGCGATCTTGGCTGCCATCGACTGACGGCGGCGGGCCTGCTTCGGCGGGCCATTGTTCTTCGTGGCGGCGCTGGCGACCTTTGCTGCGATGCTCCTGCTAAGTGGCGCCGCAGGGCCAGGGCCTGCATGCGAACACCACCTTGCCAAGCCACACGTTTTGGGCGGTCTGCATTCCCGGTCAGTTTGCCACGTCGTTCTCGCGTTCAAGTGCGGCGCCGCGCAGGCTCCGCCCGCGCGGCTTGCGGCCCTGGGGCCGTCTTCGACACTTGAGCACTGCGCTGCGCCGTGTCCTCCAGTTCCGGGCATTCCCGCCCTGGCAACCGGAGAACATACATGGCCAAGACTAGCAAGGCACAACAGCGCAGATTCTTCAACTCCGCCGATGAACATCAGAAAGCGATCGTCGAGATTCTGCGGGAGCTGTCCCGAACCCATGGGCTGGACCGGACCTGGTCCGACTGGACCGAGATGAGTGCCTTGGCGCTGGCCAATGCGGTCGATCGTGCGCAGTTCGAAAGGCGCGAAAAGCGTTACCTGGAAATCGTAGGTCATTACCACAAGGAAGACCTGCAGCAACTGGCCAAGGCCTTCGCGCACCTGGTGCAGTGCTGGGAGCAACGGGTCGCCGCAGGCGAGTTTGGCGATGTGCTGGGAAGCACGTTCATGATGCTCGACATGGGTAACAGCGGTACCGGTCAGTTTTTCACGCCCTACGAGGTGTCGCGCCTCATGGGCGCAATCATCATGGGTGACGAACACGACCTGGCCAGTGAAGTCGGCCGGCGCGGATTCCTGCGACTTATGGAGCCGGCTTGCGGCGCCGGCGGCATGATTATCTCCGCCGCCCACGCGCTTCACGACGCCAGGATCAACTACCAGCGAGCCATGCACGTGATCGCGATCGACATCGATCTCCGCTGCGTGCACATGGCGTATCTGCAGCTCGCCCTGCTGCACATTCCGGCGATCGTCGTCCATGGCAACGCTCTCGGCGTCGAGGAATGGGAGCAGTGGTACACGCCGGCGCACATCCTGGGCGGGTGGACTGGGCGCTTGCGCCGGCGGGAGACCGAGGATGCGGCGCTTGCGTTGCTTGTCACCCCAGCCGGGGAGGCCGCGGTGCTGCCGGCCAGCCCTGGCGAGGTGGCCGCATCGCCCGCGATGTCGCGGGCGGCCGGACGGGCGGCGGCGGCCGGCCAGATGACGCTTTTCTAGCGCTCCTTCGGTCCCGACTGGGATCGAGCGCGGCCAAGCCGCGCAGGATCTTCCTGCAGTGCGGGCCGTCAAGCACTGCACGGCGCACACTGTCGCAGGCCTTGCGGCCCCGGACACGCCCGTCGCGGCGCGCGGCCTTGTAGCCGCGTCGGGCGTTTCAAGGGCTTTCGCGGCATATCCTTGTCCGCTGCGCGCACTGCGGTATTCCACGTCCCTTGACCGGCACCTCCCGGCCTGCGCCCGCATGCCCCGTGCAGTGCAATGCAGATCGGCTGCCATTGCTGCACGCAAAGGGGCCTTCTATGAGCCGTGTCGTCCTGGGCGATTGCCTGTCCGTTCTTCCCACCCTGCCTGATCGCTGCGTCGATCTCGTGTTGACCGACCCGCCGTACCTGGTGAACTACCGCGACCGCAGCGGCCGCAGCATTGCCAATGACAAGCATGACGAATGGCTGATGCCGGCCTTCGCGCAGATGTTCCGCGTCCTGCGCGATGATGCCTTCTGCATTTCGTTCTATGGCTGGAATCGCGTGGATCGATTCTTTGCCGCTTGGCGCGCCGCGGGCTTTCGCGTGGTCGGCCATATGGTCTTTGCCAAGCAGTACCAGTCCAAAGCGCGGTTCCTGGCTTATCGGCACGAATCGGCCTACTTGCTGGCCAAGGGTCAGCCGGCTGTACCGGCAGTGCCGTTGCCGGACGTGATGCCGTGGAAATACACCGGCAACCGGCACCATCCGACGCAAAAGCCCGTGGAATGCCTAGCGCCGCTGATCGAGGCTTTCAGCCGGCCGAGGGATATTGTGCTGGATCCGTTCGCTGGCTCCGGGTCGACGTGCGTAGCGGCCCGCCAGGCGGGGCGCCGGTTCTACGGCATCGAGATGGATCCGAAGTACCACCAGGCCGCGGTGCAGCGGCTTCAGCTCGCCAACGTGGAGAGGATCGCAGCATGAGCCGGGACAAGATCGTAAAGGAGGCCGGTTTGCGGGCCTTTCTTACGGGCTACGGTCGCCAAAATCGCGACGGCCTGGCTGCCATCGCCAACTATGGCGCCTGGACGCTTCTGGCGGCACGTGAGAGCGAGCGCCGCCTGGTGCGAGTCCTCGAATCGTTGCCGCTGGAGGAAGTGCAAGCCATTGCTGGATTGGAAATCGACCTTAACGCACTGGCTGGCCAGGTCCTGGACGAGCTAGACGGGAAATGACCTCAAGTGGCCTTTGCACCTGACAGCGCTGCGCATGCCGCTTCGCGTCGCGTGTCAGCGGCCGAGGCCGCTGGCGATCGGCGTCTGCGGGCTTGATGCCGTCGCCGCGTGGCCGGCCTGTCGCACTGGTGCTTGTGCCGAAGGTCCCGTGTGGGGCAGGGCGGCATTGGCCGGGGAAAAGCCTGGGCGTGCCCCGCCGACAACGCCGGCGGGTCGGGCTGTCGCGCTGCGCGTCCAGCCTGGCTGCGCCAGTCTCGCCCCTGCGGGCTTCCATCCCATCACGCCTTCGCGCCTGACGGCGCTGCGCGCTGGCGCTTGCCGTCGGCCTTTGGCCGAGATTGACCCGCGCCGGGGCGCGGGTGGGGGCGCTCGCCGCGCGGCACGACTGCGTCTCTCTGACCCTGTTCTCGCATGCCTGGCCTGTAAGCCGCAGAGCCCTGAAACCGCCGACTGTATCACTGCGTTCCTCCCTGCAAGGGGTTCGCTGCGCCAGGTGCTCACCCGTTCGGTGCTCGGCCTTCGGCCTGCGCGCCGCATGCGGCCTCCGCTCCTGCCCCTTTCCGGTCCTCTCGTCGTGATCCAGACCGGCACGGGCTCGGCGACTCACAGGACTGGCGGCAACTACCGCGAAGACAAAGTCCAGCGATTCCAGCCGTTCACGATCGGGCTAACGATCTTCAGGCCCGGTCAGCACAACAAACCACCTTTCGGGAGATTTCGACGTGAATGCCGCAGATAAAGCCAAGCAGCCGGCTCTCGTGACGGACTTCCAGGAAGGTCAGCGGGTGACCTGGCGCATGCAAACGCGTGGCGACACACCCACTGCGCCCGTGAGCGCGGTCGTACGCAAGCTTGGCGATGCGCGCGTGCAGATCGAAGTCGCTGAAAGCGTGCGTTGCGAACGGATTCGTTCTTTTCTGTGGGTGCCGCCTCACACGCTTTCCCCGGGCGAGCGGGCCAACACCAAACCTGGGTCTATCTCAACTTCTGCAAGGAGCAGGGTCATGGCATCGGTCAACAAGGTCACTCTCGTCGGCAACCTGGGCCGCGATCCGAAGGTCCGCTACGGCGATGACGGAGGCGCGATCTGCAGGATTTCGCTCGCTACTACCAGCCAATGGACGGACAAGGGCACCGGCGAGGTCCGCGAAGAAACCGAATGGCATCGCGTCGTCCTGTTCAACCGGCTGGCCGAAATCGCCGGGCAGTACCTGAAAAAGGGTCTCTCCGTGTACATCGAGGGCCATCTGAAAACGAGTAAGTGGCAGGACAAGGCGACCGGCCAGGACCGCTACGCCACCGATGTAGTAGCTGACCAGATGCAAATGCTCGGCGGCGCTCGCCAGAGCAGTGCAGGGGCGGGCACCGATTCGCACAACGACACTCCGCCCGCCCAGGACGACGACCTGCCCTTCTGACCTGACCTGGAGCCAGAACCATGCATATCGCTCTCTACACCACCGCCGCCTGCGACGAATGTGCCAAGACCAAGGCTGCGCTTGTAGCCCGAGGCATCCGCTTCACGGAGCGCAGCGTCGCCGAACACCAGCGTGCACTTGTCGCCAAGGGTTTTGACGGTCCTCCCGTCATCGCTTTCTCTGTGGAGTCAGAACTGGTCACGTGGCAGGGATACCGCCAGGACTTGATCGACCTGCTGGCCGACCTCATCGAGTACGGCCTGCTTCCGCGACACGGGTTTCGGGACCTTTGTGACGCCCGCGACGCCGTGCTGACCCGCTTTCAGGCCATGCAGCACATTCGCGGCCATCAACTCGATGCGGACGAATTCTTTGCCGACCATGGCAAGCATCCGTTGTATCGCGGCGCGGTCCTGCTGGACTGGCTCGGCTACTAATCCGGCCATCAACGCTGGCCACCAAAGAAATCGCCCCTGATCGGCGGCAACCGACAGGGGCGCACATCCCAACCCACCCTGTTGCAAGGAGAACTGCGATGCACCACGACTTTATCAGATTGGCCAACGACGTGCGCCGCGCACACGCGCTTGGCATTGCCATCCGGCTTCCCGCCATGACGATGCGCGAGCTCTCGACGCTGATCGCGCTGCTCGCCGAGGGCCCCGCTTCCACCCTGTTGCACTGACCCGACAACCCAATCCAGGAGAACACGCCATGAAACTCGATTCCAAGGAACTTGCCGCCGTACACGCCGCTGGCGTCCGCGCCGACATTGCGTATTCGCAACTCCGGCTGAGCGCGCAGTACCAGGCCCGGCGATCTGTCGAAGGGGCGTACGACCCCGAGCTTCTGGAATTGAAGGCGCAGATCGCCGCCATCGGCGGGTTGCTGCACAACCTGGTCGTCGTCGCTACGGCGGACGGCTACTACGAAGTGTGCGCGGGCGGTCGCCGCTTTGCCGCCATCGGCCTGCTGATCGAAGAAAGCGCTTTCCCGGATGGCTACGGGGTGCCCTGCCTCGTCATACCCGCCGAACACGCCCACCATGCCAGCCTCATCGAGAACGTTGCCCGCAAGGCCATGCACCCGGCCGACGTGTACGAGTCCTATGCCCGGCTGCGCGCCGAGGGCTGGACGGTGGACGCGATTGCCGCCGCGCATGGCGCGAGCGAGAAGGCCGTCAAGAAGCTGCTCGCCTTGGGCGGCGTGTCGCCCGCGCTCATGAACCTCTTCCGCCAGGGCAAGATCGACCTGGACGAAATGCAGGCGCTGGCATCGGTGTCCGATCACGCCCGCCAGGAAGCCGCCTGGAAAGCGGCCAAGCAAGGCTACTGCCATCGCCCGAGCCGCATCCGAGAATTGTTGGCGGAGACGGAAATCCGGGGCGACAGCGCGGTCGCCCGCTACGTGACCGTCGCCGCTTACGAAAAGGCGGGCGGCGTGGTGCGCCGCGACCTGTTCTGGGACGATGCGTACCTGGACGACCCGGAAAAGGTGCGTGAGATGGCATTGGCGAAGATGCAGCGCTCCAAGCTTGCCAAGGCCGTGGCCGGTGAGGGATGGGGTTGGATCGACTACGAGATTTCGTTCGAGCACAGCGAGCGTAAGCACTTCGGTGAAATCCAACGCGTCCACCAGGAACCGGACAAGGCCCAGGCCAAACAGCTGGCCGCGCTCATGAAAAAGCGCGACGACACCCAGGCCAAGATGCGAGAGTTTCTGCAAGCGGACGACCAGGACGAGGCCCAACTGGCAAAGCTGCGCGTCAATCTTGAAAGCTGGGAAGGTCAGATCGAGGGGATTCGCACCAAGCTGTACGACTATCCGGCCGACCTGAAGCCGCTGGCTGGCGTCATGCTGCACCTGGATTACCACGGCGATCTGACGGCCACCCGGGGCTTGATCCGCCAGGAGGACCGGGAGGCGGTCGCCGCCCAGGTCCGTAGTGCTGCCCAGGATGCAGGCCGCGACGCCGCAACCGTGGACCTGCCGCCCGTCAAGACGCGGCCGGTGCATTCCGAGGCGCTGACGAACAGGCTGCACGCCCAACGCGTCATTGCCTTGCAAGCGGAAATCATCCAGCGGCCGAATCTCGCCTTGTGCCTACTCATCGAGCAGTTGCTGGCCGAGGTCAACGATCCCATGGGTCGTGCCTACCAGACGCTCAGTTTTTCCCTCTCTGCCAGCAGTGCCCACGGAGACTTGGAACGCGTCGATGCCAGCATGGAAAGCGCACCAGCCTGGGAAGCGGTCCAGAAGGAAATGGAGCTGCATACGCGGGATGTGCCAGGGGACCGGCAGGCGGTGTTGCCCTGGCTGTTGGAGCGCGCTCAGGCGGACAACCTCGGCTTGTTGGGCGCTTTACTGGCTGCGACGATCTACCGCGTCCGGGACTACAGCCACTCGTCCGACACCCGCCACTTGGATCGCCTTGCCGGCGTGGTCGGCCTGGACATGGCCAAGTGGTGGTCGCCCACGGCACAGACGTATCTGAGCCATGTATCCAAGGACCGCATCGCCGCCGTAGTGGCCGAGGCGGTGGGCGAGGGTGAGGCCAAGCCGTTGTTGGCGATGAAGAAGGGGGAAGCCGCTGCCGCCGCCGAACAGCTGCTGGCGGGCAAGGGCTGGTTGCCCAAGGCGCTGCAAGCCCCGGCAGCCGACCAAAACGCCAAGGAGGACGAGTAGCCTAGGCCGGGAACAGATCCGCGTGGTGATCAGGAGGGGCGGCAGCGGTGAGCGCGGTCCCTGGCTGCTCATGCGGGACTGATCGGTAGGGCTCAATTGCTTGAGACCTACGTCAATGACGTATATAATTGACCTATGGAATTTATCGAGACCCCGGTTTTCACGAAGCTGATTACCGCGTTGTTGTCGGATGAGGAATATACCGGGCTGCAAAAGCTGCTGATTGAGAACCCCGAGCGAGGCGATCTCATCCGAGGCGGCGGCGGCATACGGAAGGTGCGCTACGGTCGGCAAGGTACTGGCAAGAGCGGCGGAATTCGGGTCATCTATTACTGGCTCAGCGAAGACCACCAAATTTACATGCTGGTGGCGTACCCGAAATCCAAGAAGGACAACCTGACACCTGACGAGATAGCCGTGCTGTGCGAACTGGTCAAGGAGCTGTGACTATGAAGAAGGACGACACTCTGTTTAACGAACTGCAGACCAGCCTGAAGCAAGCGGCGGCTATTCGCAAAGGGAAGATGCAGCCCTCGCGTGTGTTCAAGGTCGAGACGGTGGACGTCAAGGCGACGCGCGAGAAGACGCACCTGTCTCAAACGGAATTCGCAGAGGCGATTCAAGTCAGCGTCCGCACGCTGCAAAACTGGGAGCAGGGTCATCGCAATCCGACGGGGCCGGCGGTTGCTTTGCTGAAAATCGTGGCGAGCGCTCCGGATGTCGCCGTGCGTGCGTTGCGGGCGTGAACCCTGCACGCGTGGGCTGGCTCAAGCTCGCCCACCGGGCTGATTGAAGCGCTGCTTCCCGCGACGGGAGTCTCAAAAGCATAGGGCCGCCTTTCGGGCGGCCCTATGCTTTTGGCAGGCGGTGGTGTGGGGTGTGGCGTCCAACCCCACCGGCTGCGCCGGCGGGGCCGTCCTGATGACGCTGTGAACGTCCCCCGGACGTTCACCAGGCCCTTAAGGCCGCCGCCGCCGTGGCCGCCGTCGTCCCCCTTAAGGGCCTCACACATGACGCACCCCTTGGGTGCCGCTAACTTATTGATTTTATTTGATTTTCTATCCTAATCGGTCTTCTCTTTTGTATGACATAGTGTCGGCGCACCATGTCGAGATCCGCTCATACCTTGGCGGGCCGGAGAGACGGTGTGTAAACATCCAGGTCTATTGATGTATGTCCCTTCTGCCGCTCCTACAATTGGGTCAAGAGCGGAGCATGTGTGGGTTCAGATTGGGACAATCCTGAGACATATATGGGTCCGGGTAACGCCAAATCAGGACGCTCCGGGGACGGGGACATGGCGGCGTCAGGGACTTTTCGCAAGACAAGGAGGAAGAAAGGCGGTGGCTACCAGGAGCATGACCGAGGCCACCGGTGCAGGTGAATTTTCCGCAATGTGGGGACTTTTTTGCGGCGGGCACATTGCTACCCTCGTTCACGCCAGGTCATTCCCGTCGTCAAGACCGACCGTATCGCCGCTTCGTAAGTTCACTTGCGCCTCTCCCGCCCAGTCCCGCGAGATAGCCGCCCAGTCCACTGTCCGCTCCGAGGCTCCAGTCCATACATCCCAGTAATCTGGATCGTCAGATTGAGGGCGCTGGTCATCTGACAGCTCATCCATTTCCACCAGCACCGGGATGGGCGTCGCCCAGCCTAGAAGAATTGCCTGACGGGAAGGTAAGCTTGGCAATTCGCGAAGCAGACCGCCGAGATTGTCTGGTACCAAGCGTCCCACGAGGTCTTGGTCGCTATCGTTGACGATGCGATGGAGGAGAAAGGTATTACATTGGGCAAGGACGGTTGGAGATAATTCTGATGGTCGTTGTGACGACAGTACTAAGCCAAGTCCAAATTTGCGCCCTTCGCGCGCGATGCGCTCGAAGACTTCGCGGCAGAGTTGGGCGGGCGAAGTAATGGACGCGTCGTCGTCTCTGCCCCGCCGCACAAAGGTGTGTGCTTCTTCCAAGACAAGCACAGTGGGGAGCGCCCTACCTTCCGTCTGCTGTCGGCGATACCGCTGCAGAGATTCAAAAACAAGTCGCGATAGGACGGCAACAACGACGTGGACGACGTCTGAAGGGACCAAAGACAGGTCGACTACAGCGAGTGGACCGTTTGCGGCACCGTCGCTCCCGATGTAGTTTTCGAGCCACGCTGAGAACGTCGTTGGGGGGTCTCTCGCAATGACAGACCCTAACCGTTGATCCGCTAACATCGCCTTGATGCGAAGCCCGAGCGTTGAAACAAACGCCGCGACGTTACCACCTTGTTCGATCGCTATGCGCTCCAGATGATCGGCTAAAAGCGTCACATCAAAAGGACGTGGGGCATCCTCACTCACCGGGGCGACGCTGGCAAGGTCGGGAAGTGGATCGGCCGCTTGAATTAGGGCATCGCGAACCGTTTCGAGATCGGTTACGGAGAAATCGTTGAAGTATTGTCCTGATCTACGACTGTTCACGACACGACTAGTCACCGTAGTAATGCCGGTCAGAGACGCGCTGACTGCTGGATCGCTCACTGACGTCGCGAATGCTGCAACGTCATTTGTAATCGTTTCGAGCATTCTCGCGCACTGGAACCTCATACCTGCTGAACCAGCGAACGCCTGGGTGCCCTGGTTCAGTAACGAGCCAACACGAACGGCGTACGAGACCAAGTAGCGACGAATGATTGCTTCGCGCGGAACTCCCTCGGTCTGACCACTTTTAAGCTCTCGAATCCCTTGAAAGAGCATGGGGCGCTGGACGCCGGGTTGTGCATGTGCTACGGCGGCCCATTCATGACCATTCCAAGTCCATGCAGGTACATCGAGCGGGCGGGCACTGCCTTCAACCGGCGGGACGCGAAAGAGCCGCAACTCATCGCCATAGTCTCGGAAGGCCCTCGCGTACTCTCCGTTCGGATCTAGGACTATGAAACGACTGTTCGGCCCATCGGTTTGCAATCCGCGACTTGCGCGCTCCCTACGGGCAGCGTCCAGAGACCATCGAATCAGTCCTGCAACTGAACATGACTTGCCGCTTCCGGTGTTCCCGAGTACTGCAAGGTGCCGGCCGAATATTTTGTCTGGATTCACCATGATCGCAGCGTTTGCTGCCATGGGTGAACTGCCGATTCTGACGCGCTTGTTAGTGTCCTTCGACCCTACAATGGCCGCCACCTGATCCGACGTTGGGATCAGGACCTGATCCCCCACCGAGGGAAACGCGATTACCCCCCGGGACAGCTCGAACCGCACCGTACCTGCGCGTCTATCGCGGAATGTCGTCAATGTTCCTACAGGCGCCACGGCCATCTTCCGTGTAGGAAACGGGAGATCGATCAGGCCGACTTCCTTGCTTCCAATACCCTTCGGATAGTTCGCCTGTTCAATTCCAACCCAGCTTATATAGCAAACCGTAGCGCCAGCCTCGTTAGGTACGAGCACGTATCCGTTGATACGTGGGAAGGATGCGGGCGCGCCGGAATTCAAAGCGGTGGCCTGTGGCGCGTTCATTTCGAGCATCACACGAATATCGTTCGGTGAGACAGACTCAACCGTGCCGACTACCAACTCTGCAAGTTGTTCGATAGGACTTGTCATCACAACCTCAGAATGGTTCGTCATCCGACATTTGAGCTGGGCACGGACTGGGTATCGTGGCGGACGCACTTGGCGCAGGAGATGATGGTGCGCCCTGTGCTGTCGCTGCGAATGGTGACGCGCTTGGACCGCGTGGCGGCGAGCTTGTGGAGGGGAGCATGGTTGGCGCCGGCTGCGCTACGGGTTCTGCACCGATCGATGCAGCTTGTCCGATGTCCTCTCCACTCGCTGTGCCAGACGGGCGGTGCTTTAGTAACTCCGCCATACGGCTCGTGATGAAGTCGATCGCCGGCTTCGGTAAGTAATGAGTGACGAGATTCTCTAGGTGCGCAAAGTGTTCCCCCACCAGGAGAGAAATTTGCGCGGGTCGGGCTGCGTTGTTGTAGAAAGACCGTGCGCGCGCAGAGGATTCGGCTTTGGTGCCAAAGGCGATGATCACGATGTGAGTAGACGGTATACTCAACATGTCAAGCAAAACGCGATTCACATGGTCGTCGCCGAAGCCGTAGCCATAGATGACGAGTACTGAGTTTGGTCGACAAAGAGCGGCGGCGAAATCACGGAATAGCTCCGCGTACGGATAGGCAGTCGTCTCAACGTCCTTCGCCGGATTCGGGTAGATCATCACCGTTTCGATTGGCTTCTTTGGCACATCAGAATGGCTAATCCCAGCCCCAAAAGGGATGCCGACGCGGTGCATTTGCTTCGTCCGCGCGTTAATATGCCAGTCTAAGGATCCGTGCAGCTTCGTGAGTCGTATCACGCCTTCCATGAAGCGCGGCTCGCCTCGAATTCCGGGAGGGTTGTAGTGCATATCGACGTCAACACGTGTCGACCGGAAAACGGGATTCAGCGCGCCTACAAATCTGTCGATTATGCGAAGCCCTGCAAGATCGCAACCATATTCGATCAGTCGCTCGTAATTCGTCGTGAAGACATGTAGGCGCTCTCTCGAGGCAGCCCGACTTGCGAAACTCAATAAAAATGACTGCAATGCAGAAACGCCTGACTTCCAGTCCTCGTCGCGCGCTTCTGCGATAGCCCGCTCGGTACTAAGTAAAGAACCCAGAAAATTGAGCAATACGGCATCCATCTGGTCTTGAAGAGCCCGCCGATCGGCGTCATCACCAATCACCTTCAGACCTTCCAATACCATCAGAGCGCCGCGGAGTTGATCTTCGATATTCGCGCTGCCCCGTCCCATTGCCGTGGCAGACTTCTTAGCGTACGCATCGATCTTGTCGTCGTACTTTGAGCCAAACGCAACGGGGCCCATGCCTGTTGCTGCGGCCTTTGTTTGGTGGCCAACTGCGGCTGTAAATCCGCTGCCTAGTAGAAGGTTTAAATGTTCCGACTGGAACACAGCAGAGAGCCAAGGCTCAATGGCTCTTCGAGCCGCGGTGATGAATCCATCCAAGGCGTCTTCGTCGCGCGGTATTTCCTCGAACCACTGCTCGCTAGCCCCCACTTTATATCCATGCAAGCTCCACGGCATACCGTTCTCCTAGGTTCTTTTTAGCGTGCTTACCGGCTGCGTGGTTCACGACTGGACGACGCTGCTGCGTTCGCCGTCGAAGGCTCAACGCATCAAGTCCGCCGCGTCACCTCGCCATCCATGCACGGGATGCACCGACTGCGGATTGTAGCAACGGCTTACAAAAGTGCCCTCAGATCGAGAAGTCCCTGAACCGGAAGGGTTTCGGGACTGCCGGCGGAAGATGCGGATTGTCGACAACTCAGAAACTTGCGCCGCGCGATGGGTCTGACGATCGCGGAGATGCGGACAGCTGTGTCTAGGAGGCCGGATTACGGTGGGCTCAAGTTGGGCGGCACTGCAGTCAGCTGGCGCGCAAGGCGGCCGCGGTCTCCCGGCCATAGCAGCTTTGGGTCCGATAGCGGTCGGAAGCCAACGGCGAACTCGGCTGAGAGCGCGTACTATGCGATTTCGAGATTCGCCTGCGCCTCCTACAACTGCCTTTCAGAAGTCGTGGGTCGTTCGTTAGCGTGACCATCGGCACGACGAGGCGCGCCCATGTATGCCAAACCGATATCGAGTGCAGCGGTTTTGTCCTCGCTTCGCGCGACTGCCGCAGGTAGTTTCGTGCGATTGTCTGTATACACTTCGGTTTGATAACGAGCGCGCGACACGGCGACGTAATACACGTCCTGTTTGGTAGTCCTACTGAAACTTTCCGCATTGATCAGAACGCGGTCCGCGGTCAAGCCCTGGGCGCTGTGGCTGGTCGTGGCGTACGCTCGATCGAGGTGCAGGAGGGTACGGGCATCCAGCAGCACTGTCCGCTTTCCGCTCCCTATGGTCACCGAAGTCGGCGTGACCGCCAGGACCTCGAATCGCGCACCGTTGACTAGGTCTCTCGCCGCGTCGTTGCGAGTCACGCGCACCCAGTCGCCGGCTGATAGCTCGGCCTGGACCGGCTGATATACAGATAGCTTGGCCGCGCGCGAGGGATTGAAGGTTGTCCGCACACGCGTCTCGACATGTTCCACTGTCAGGCGGTTCCGCCTCACGTCCTGGTCGACGATGCGGTACATCTGGCCCTGCATCAAAACCCCATTCACGTAGTTCCGCTCGGGTTGGAGGATGTCGCCAATCTGGTAATACTTGGCCTGCCGTCGCTCGGCCTGGGTGGTGTCGCGGCGCGTGAGCATCTCGAAGTCGAAGCCACTGCCGGCGAGGCCAAGCGCTTCGTGTGCAGCGTCGTTCAAGGCATTTCGCGAGTCATTCGTGCCGGTGACGATAAGAGTTTCCCGACGATCATCCGGTGACAATGTCGCGTACCGCTGCGCGATCTTGTGATAGCGCTCGGCGTTGTCCGAGACCTGGTGCACGGACTGGAGTTTTGCGTCGAGGAGCCCGAGCGATGCAGATGCCTTGCCGACGGCCGCCAGTTCGACGGCTTTTTTCAGGTGAGGATTCTTTTGCCGGATGATGTCGCCCATTAGGGCGGTGGGCATTCCTGCGGCCTGCAGTTGATGAAAAGGCCTGCCAGCCTCGATCGCTTTCGTCTGCCCGGTGTCGCCCAGCAGCACGACCCGTGCGCCTGCCCCTTCGGCCCGCTGCAGCAGCCGTTCCATGAGGCGGGTCGGGACGACGCCGGCTTCGTCCACTACCAGCACCGTTTTGTCATCGATCTTGAAGCGATCCTGGTTTCGAGCCTCCAGTACCGATGCAATCGTGTTCGCTTCCACGCCCAGCTCGCGTAGGGCGCGGATCTGCATCCCGTACGAGGCCACCGCCCGGACCGTGTAACCCGATTCCTCGGCGATTTTCTTCACCTGGTCGAGCATGTGCGATTTGCCCGTGCCGGCCAGGCCCTGGACGCCGACAACACGATTGGATGTGCTGAGGATCAGCTCGCCGGCCGCAACTTGACCTGGCTTCAGAGAGCGCCCGGCAAGCGATGCCTGCGCGGCTTCCGCGGAAAGTATGGGCATGGCCTTGCCCCGTCCCTCGCGTTCGATCTGCAGAATGCGCTTTTCGCGCTCGCGCGCGGCCTGGGTGGTGTAGTGCGGGTCCGCTGGCATCAACTCCCGGTGTGCGATTGCGCGCCGTATCGCGCTGACCGCTTCCTTGTGGGTTTTCCCTGAGACCATCAACGAGCGGATCCAGTCATTTCGGCTCAGGGCCTGGCCATCCTGCTGCGTCGACGGTCGATAGAGTTGGGTACCAAGAATAATCTGGCCTTGCTTTACGAAGGCATGGATCGCTTGCCGGACATCGCCGAGGGTTACGCCGGTACCACGGGAATGGTTCAGGGCGGTCTCCAGAAGATTCTTCTCCCGCATGACAGATTCCCGCTCTGTCAGGTGCTTGATCGCCCAGCGCAGCGCTTCGGAAGCGACGCGCTCTCGGGCCCGGTCGGGGGGCGATCCGTGCCTGGACGCCGTGCCGGCGCGGCGTTGCTTCGGGCCACGACCCGGAATGCTGGTTTGGCCCTCCGCAGTAGCATGTGCGCTCTCATGAGTCGACGGGCCGTCGCGGCCATGTTCGCTACCGAATTCCTGACCCGAAAGATGCTCGTGTTCTTTCTTGCGGGGAGCCAGGTCCAGACCCATGTCCCTGGCCTGCCGTTCCCAATCCGCCTGGAGCGATTCGCGCGACACTTCTGGCGTCTTGGCTTGGCGGGTGCGCAGCGTCACTGTCTGCTTTACGCCATGGCTGGCAGTACGCCGCGTTTCACCAATTTGGGCCAGCTCGGCTTCTATCGTCATCGACCGTTTGGAGAACGCCTCGATCTCCGAGCGAGAGATGTGCGCCAGTTCGAAATGCCCTCCCTCGTGACGCAAGGCGTACCCGGCCTTCTCGAGCTGCGTGGCGAGCTCGGCTTGATACACGGCGTCGAGAAGTTTCAGCGACCGGAAGATCTCCTCGTTACCCATGGCCGTCCAGCTTCCGTCGGCGCGTTGGGTAATGTTCATTACCAAGGCGTGGGTATGCAACTGCGGGTCGGCCAGCGCGTCGCGGGACGGCCGCGAGGTCTCATGCCGCCATTTGGCGATCGCGGCATTGCCCGTGCGTTCGACCGACGTGCTGCCGTTCCCCTTGCGCCGAGCAAGCACCATTTCGGCTTCCAGAAACTCTAGCGCTCGCGTCACCGCCTGATCATGTGCAGCCAGGACTGACGGGTCCCTGCCGACGAGCGCCTGGATGCTGACACTCTTCGGTGTGGAGAACGTCAGATCGAGGGCTGCGCGGGCATTTGAGTCCAGGCGCACCGAATAGGGAAGCTGGATGCCGGGCCCGAAATCACCGCGCATGGCGTCAGCGAACTGCGCCGGGTCGATCTCGCCCGTGAGGCCCAGCGCGGCGGCAGCCTTGCCTTGCCATTGCGCCGCGCCGCCTTCTCGGCTGAAATAGTCGTCCTTCTGCTCGGAGTAATAGTGCATGGCCTTGCCGGCACTGTGTCTGTGTAGGATCTTTCGGGAAATCATGCGTGCCTCAGATGGTCAGCGTTACCGGTAGCCTGCTTGCTTGAGGGCGGAGACCAATCCACCGCTGTGTGAAGTAGCAGGCCGGTGCCCCTCGGACGCGCCCTGGGTCGGGTCCTCGGGGAAGTCGTCGATACTCCAGGGGCGAGGACCGTCGCCCGGCGTATTCGCCGCGCCATGGGCGCCGGCGCGCCTCGCTTCGACAAAGGCCGGGAGGCGGTTGACGAAGTTCTGCGGGGTGAGCAGGAATTTCGAAATCGGCCGATCGCCGGCGAAGGCGACATAGCCCGTCAGGTCGGGCAGGGCTTGGATCTGGGCCGCAGTGACGACCCGCTCGGTGGAGCGCACGAGGCGTTCAGACGTGCTGCGCGAGCTTCCGGGATTCCGGCTATCGGTGTATTCGGGGCGTGCGACTTCATGCTCGCCAAGTGCCTTGGACATTTCTTCCGCGGTTTCGGGGTCGGTCTTGGATCCGCCCAGGACGACCAGGGACCGGAAACTTGCGCGCAGCGTCTGCGACATCTGCTTGCCGTAGATGTCGTCGAGCTGAGAGACCGACTGCAAGCCGGCCAGCGCGCGCCCGCCGTTCTTTCGCCCTTTGGTCAGGAAGTCTTCCAGGGACGCGAGCTTTTCCAGCGATGCAAGTTCGTCGATGGTCAGCCACCAACGCCGGGTCTGGTCTTCAGTCATCGACAGCAGATGAGAGCAGAACACATCGACCCAGGCGGAGAGCAGGGGTTTCATGGCGTGTTTCATGTCCTCGCGCCAGGTGATGAAGAGGCTGCCCGTGCCCGAGTCCATCCAGTCGCGCACGCTGAACTTGCCGGGCGGCATGCTCATGTGTTCGGAAAGCTTGTTGGAGAGGACGAATCGTGCGCTGGTGAGAGCCTTGCTGGCCTCGGAGGACCCGGCGAAGAGCGATTCGGCCAGCGTGCCGCTCAGAAAGGCGCGCAGGTCCTTGTCGGAGGCGATGGTGCACCACCGAAAGAGCTCCTGTATATCGGGCGTTCCCAGCTCGTACAGTTTGCGTGCCGCCTCTCTCAGGAGCAGGCGTCCGAAGCTGTTCCATTCTTCGGCGTTGGCGTCTCCGCCCAAGGGCACGACGGAGAGCGCCAGGCGCTTCCAGTCGTAGTCGGCTCGGACCTCGTTGAAGAATGACCATCCCTCGGAGCGCGCATCGTAGGGGTTCAGGATCACGTCGTCGGGGCGGCCGAACTTGCTGTAGAGGTCGCCATTGGGGTCGACGATGATCATCCTGTCGCCGCGCTTGAGCGCCGAGAAGACGAGGGCGCGCAGCAGGACGGACTTGCCGCTGCCCGTCGCGCCGTTCAGCAGAAGGTGCAGGTTTTCGACGCTTGTGGGCATCGGAACGCCTGCGATATCGACCTGCTGCTTGCGGGCTTCGGTGCAGAGCCTGCGCAGCTTCTTAAGCGGCACAACCTCGGTGCCGCGAATGTGCTTTTTGTAGCCCGCGCCGTCGTAGCCGTCGCTTTTGGCGTATCGGCGCAGCGAGAAAGCCAGGGCGATGGCCAGGAGCAGGCCGATGATCGGCGCGGCGATGAGGCCGGAGTGGTGGGGCGTGGCAAGGAGCCAGGCGGATACGACACGCCAGTCGATCTGATTGAAGGTCAGTCCAGAGAGAAAGCGCGCGGTACCGAACCAAGCCACGAGAGGGAAAAAGATCAGGGCGAACTTGATGATTCGCCGGCGTATGTCTGGTGCCATGGAGATCCTGTGTGCGGACGGGAGGGCGAAGGGGAAGGGGGGCCGACGTCGGAAGTCAGTGGGGTAAGAGCGCCAGGATGGCCAGGAGGGCGCCCAGCAGGGCGCCGAGGAAGGCGCTGCCGGCGCACAGGCTGGCCGTGAGCCACGCATTGCGCAGGAATCCGCTCGATATCGCGTGGGCGGTCTTGCGCAGATCGCGGTCGGCGGCGGCGATGGTGCGGGCGGAGTCCAGCAAAGCACGGCTCGCCTGCTCAGAGACCTGCAGGCTGGCTGCTGAAGCGGCCTGGCGAAGCGCGCTGGGCAGGCTCTGGCATGTTTGCGCGACCAGTTCCAGGCGCGCCGTGACCGCTTCGCCACGTTCAGTGGCCTGCGCGCAGCTTTCCAGCATTTCGCGGTACAGCAACTCCAGCTTGCTGCGGGGCGGGGGAAGTTCGGCCTTCAACTCGGGCGGCATGGACGGCGGCCTCTACACGAAGAGGGCGTCGAAGGCGCGGTCCAGCTGCCGGTCCACGGGCCTTGCCAGCGACTGGAGCGCGTGCAGGTCACTGAGCCGGGAGATGAGTGCGGTGTCACTTCGGTCCGCCTCGCGCAACTGCTGTCGGTAGTCGTTACCGTCGGCCAGCACGTCCTTGATGGTCGTGCGCCTGTTGGCCAGCAGGTCGAAAACCTCGTTCTCGAAGACGACGGCCTCGGGATTGGCCATGAAGCCGCCGGCCTGTCTGGCGTAGCCGAACATCGCTGCGAATTCGTCGAACACGTCGCTGTCGACCCGGTTGAAGACCAGCCGGACCCGCTCCGGCGCCACGCCGATGGCGGTCAGCGCCTGGACGGTCTTGATCGTTTCCCGTTGCGCCTTGCCGGTGGACACTACAGGCAGGACGTAGAAATCAATTTCGTGGTGCGCCTGGTCATACTTCACCAGCTCGGCCAGGAAGTCCTCAATGTTGGAGGCACCCACGTCGACGATGGCGGCGCTGGCCATGAGGAGCTTGCGGAACAGGCGGCCGAATTGCTCGCCGCGCAGCTGCTCCACGGTCAGGCCCAGGTCGGCCGCGCTTTCGTTGGTCGATTCGACCGCGATGATTTGCGCGTCGGGGATCCTGGGTGCGAGCAGGTGGCTGGCGATGACGGTCTTTCCGACCGAGCCGGAGTAGTTCAGGACTGCGACTTTCATGACGGATTGCTCCTATTTCCGCCGGCCGAGTTCGGCCAGCGCGTTTAGATCAGGGATGGTGTCGGCATCGCGCAGCCTGGCCAGATCGGCTTTGCTGGAGACGTGGGGCATGGGATGCGAATGCGACCGAGGCGGTGCCGGGCTATACGGCGGGACGGACGGCGCAGCCGCGGCGGCGCGGGCCAAGGCAACCGGTCCAGGCATGGACGCCGCGCCGGCATTGCGGCGACGCCAACGGTAAAGCGCTTTACGAAGCGATTCAGGTGCCAGGGGAAGACCAGCGTCAGTCAACTGGTGTGCCATGGCGGCGTAGGAGACGCCTTGGGCGGACAAGGTGTCGATGGCAGGCATCAGGGCGCGCAGCTGGGCGCGCCGCTGCGTCTTGCCGAGATCGCGGAGGCGCTTCTCGATGTCGCCGAGCGTAGGGAGTGGGGGATCAGGCGTCGTGTTCATGGTTTCCGCATGACGAAATGCCCGGTCTTGCCGGGCTGCTGACGGGGTTGATGGAGGGGGAGCCGCGCCCGCTTGCGGGCGTGGGGGAACCCTTGCGGTTCCCCAGGGGGTCGGAAGCGCGGCCGCCCCAGGGCGGCCGGCCAGGGGGGCAGCATGCCCCCGCGCTTGGGGGGCTACCTCTCCACCGCCCGACGGCGTTCGACGCCGGCGGGAAGGGGGACCGTTGCTATCCCGGCGGGACAGGGTGAGGGCGCCCGCGTTCGGGGGAACGACGCGGGTATGCGCCAGCAATCCAGACCGGTCTGCGGCGGCTGATGGCCGATCCACGGCGAGGACGCCGCGGCTTGAGGGGCACGGCGGGGCGCAAGCCCCGATCGTGCCGGGGGCTGCGTTTCCCCCGCCCGACGGCGCACCGCGCCGGAGGGAAGGGGGACTTTAGCTATGGGTTCCAGGCCGACGCCGCAGGCGGCGGGGCGCAGGGAGCGCAGCGACCGGAGGGTAGGCGGATCGGTCGTCGATTTTCGGCGGATGTCTCGCGCGCGACCCTCTCTCAAGCCCTTTAACCCTATAAAAACCTATAGGGTCCCGTTTTCGGGCCAAGTGGCAAGCCGTTTTCGGGCCAGGCGATTGGAAAAAACGGGCTGGGCTCAGAAGAAAACCGGGCTAGGCCCGATTTCGGGACAGGCCCAGAATTGGGCCGGGCGTCGAACCAGGGTGTGGATAACCGTCAGTCCGGTGGCAAATCGGCCGCGCGCAGCACGCGCGCCCGGAAATTCGGGGCGGGTTCATCGGGCTTCTGGTGCAGTCCCAGCGAACGTCCCTTGGCCACGATCCCTCTCCAACTGCCGTGCCAGGGAGTGCAGCCCTGCCTGGCCTCGCCGCGTTCCCGGAATACCCATAATCGCCAGGACTCGAACCAGTCAGCCGAGAAACCGTCCTGGCCGGACTTGGTGCGCCAATAGGCGCTGAACGTCGCGGCAATGGCGTCGATCTTCTCGTCGCTCCAATGCGGCCGCTCGCGCTGCGTCCAGGCGCGCCAGTGGTCGGGAAGCGTCCAACCCTTCGGCAGTCGCGTGCCGCCCGCGCCGGCGGCCACGCTCGGCGACGCTCGCGGCGGGTGTCGGGGCGGATGCCGGGGGTGTGCCAGTCCTGCCGCCCGGGAAGTGCCGGTCTCGTTCGTCCTGACTGCGGATATGCTGGACGATGTGACCTGATTGGCGCCGGCTGGTCCGGCGACTACCGCGACGGGCGTATGCCCCACGGTCGAATACTCTGGCGTATCGGAGGTTTCGGCGGATTCTTCGCCGCTCGCCACGGGGCTGGCCGGGGGCGTAGGCCGAGACGCCGGCGAGCTTTCCGTCGCGCCGGCGGGCCGGCCACCGGTATCGGCGTCGTCGTGTTCGTCGTCCTCGGCCAGGTCGAGGCCACTCTCGTTCGCGTGGCTCTGCAGGTGGCTGCCGGCATAGCTGGGCGCCGTCCCGAAATCGATAGTGGGCACAGCATTCGGGCATAGTCGGTAGACGACGCAGCTTCGGTTGCCGCCGGCACGCATGCCTGTGTCCACAATTGCGCCCAACTCGCGCAGCCGGCCGAGCGCGTCAATGACCGTTTTGCGGTTCAGGTGGGTGACCTTGGCCAGGTACTCGATCGACGCGAAGGCTGTCCAGTCGGAGGCGTCATAGCGCACCAGGTGCGCCAGGCTCATCAGGACGGTCTTGGACGAGGATTTCTGGACATCTGCCCGTGTGGCCCACTTGGATGCGTCAACGCTCATAGCGTCCCTCGTATGGAATTCTTTTACCGGGTAAACGGCGTTGCCGAACGGCCCGGCAGGGCCGGCCGGTCACGAAGCAATCTCCTCGATGACTTCGGCGATGGAGCGACGTTCCCGCAGCGGCAGGCCGTGTGCCTCGTAGAACTCGCGGCGCGCGATGAGCCACGCCTTGTAGGGCCAGCGGCGCCGCTCGCCCCAGGGATATGCCGCCTGGATGGCTAGGTGCGTCGTCTGCGGCGACTCGCCGGCGGCTTGGCAGCGTTCGTAGACCTGCTGCATGATCTTGTAAGCGTCGCTCACGCGCGTATTGCGCGTCCGGTAGCGTTGGGCGCTAGAGCTCATGGGTGGGCTCCACATCGGTGTCAGGCGAGCAATGCGCGCCCCGGGTTGAAATAGACTTCGACCAGCTTGTAGTGGGCGAAGTAGAGCGAGATGTCCAGCGTGCTGTACAGGAATCGACGGATCGTATCGATGTCGATCTGGTTGCCCGCGGTGGACTGCTTGACCAGCAACGCGACCCGATCGAAGGTGTCGCGTGCGCTGTTGGCATGCGTGGTGGTCACTGAGCCCGGGTGGCCGGTATTGAGCGCCGTGAGGTATTCCCAGGCTTCCGAACCTCGCAGTTCGGAAAGGAAGATGCGATCGGGCGAGCTACGCATGCAGGCCGCGATGCAATCGGTCGGCGAGATCTGGCCTTCGTCGGCCCCGTAAATCATGTGCACGCGGTTCGGATGGCGCGGCAGGAAGAGCTCGTGCACATCCTCGATGGTGATGATGCGTTCGTGCGTAGGCACGCATTCGATCAGGCTGCGGGCGAACGTCGTCTTGCCCGATCCGGTCTTGCCGCCGATGATCACGTTGCGGCAATAAAGAACCGCCTTTTCCAGGAAGGCGCGAGCGTTGCGGCTATTTTTCAGTTCCAGCAGTTCTCGGTCCTGGTCGCTCAACGCCGTGGCGTTCTCAAACGGGCCGCTCACGTCCTTCCAGTCCTGGAACGCGCCCTCGGCATCGAGCTCGTCCAGCGTCTTCACTAGTGAACTGTGCTTGCGGATGTTCAGCGACAAGCTGCCGTCGAGAACGGCGGGTCGCTTCGCCACCTGGGCGCGCTCGCCGTCCGGAAGCTTCAGCGACATGATGGGTGTGAAGTTCTTCTGGTTGAAGCTCGCCATCGCATCGGTGAGCGCCTTCAGGTAGTCGAGGGTCAGTTCAGGCGCGTCGTGCTGATACCAGGCTCCTCTGCGCCTGGCGAAGAGCACACCCGGGCGTGGCACCGAGATCTCGCGGACCTCGTCATCTTCCATGTAGGCGGCGATTGGCCGCATCATCTGGCGTACCACCAGGGCGCGACCGGATTCTCGCGCCTCCTCTGGCGTCATGGGGATATCGTTCATGGTTTGAATGTGCAGAAAAAGGAACTGAATGGCCACGGACCGTATGGTCTGCATGTCGCAATGGCCGATTGGGCGCCTACGGCTGGACCGCGCGCAGCTGATACACCGAGCTGAAATCCAGATCGCGCGCGACGAAGATGCCGACGCGACCCGCCTGGTTTCGGTACAGGGTCGGCGGGATGTTGATCGAGTTGTCCAGCACGGTCGTCACGGCGTTCTTGGCGGCATCGTCCGTGCTGTCGAAGCGAATCGATCCGCTGTCGCTGTTGCCGCGCGAACTGGCCCAGGTGCCGAAGTCGCTGATGAGGCTGACCATGATCGCTCCGCCGAAGCGCTCGGCGAAATGGGTGTCGATGTACCCATCCAGGCCGGCCTCGCCAAGCGGGCCGGTACCTGGCGACGCCAGGTTGATGATGGCGCCGTCGGGGGTTTCCAGTCGAGACCAGACGACGCCAATACGGGGCTGCCCGTGCGCGAGCACGCTCTGTTGGTAGCCGACGAAGAACGTGCCGGGGTCAATCAAGGCGACACGGCCATTGGTAGAACGAACCTCATGTGTCGCGTAGCAACTGATCATGCCGGCCTGAGCACTGACCAGTCTAGTTTGCATGGCGCAGTCGATCATGGTGCCCTGCGTGAGTAGGAAATCGCGATTACCGAGACGGGACGCTCGGACGCCGGCGAGCTTTAGTGGTTGGAGTTTGTCGACCATCGGACCGCTATCGCTCTGTTGCGCACGCGCGGCAGAAGGGGGGCCGGCAGCGTCGCTCTTTTCCACCTTCGGGCCCTGCAGGCCACTTGTAAGGCGCCGTTTCGTGACATCGTCGATCTGCGGCATGCTGACTACCGCGAGTGACGCGCCACCTTTAGGATTCGACGTGGCTGCAGCCGGCGCCGGCACCGTCTCTGGGGGCTTGTCTTCCGGTGGCGGTGGCGCTTGCGGCTTGGGCAACGACAGTTTCAGGCCCGGCAGCAAGTTCTCGATTCTTCCTTTTGGGGCGATATCAGGTGCGGAGGCACCCTCGCCGCCGCGCGTGGCCATGGCCCGCCAGGTCACGACGCCCAGCAACATGGTCGCTGCGACGAAAAGAAGCAGCATGAATGCCTTAGCACCCGGCGCGATGGGGCGCGCCGACCCCTCCAAGTCTGGACGACCACGACCCTCGACCTGTTCGGCCTCGATGGCGGCGACCGCATCAATGGGCGCGCCCTTGGATTTGCTTCGCTTCAACCATTTCATTGGCCAGGCTCCTCACGGATAATCCGCTCCACCGCGGGAGAGATCGTGCGGGTGGGCAGGCTGCGGGCCGGTATGGGCGAATCGTTGTGGATTGCGAGGACCTGGTTGCCCAGGCGCAGATGCCATAGCGCCGCGGTTCGGTGCACGACGATGGTATGTTCATCGGCCATGTGCCGGTTCGGGATGACTTCCTGACCATCGGCGTCGACGAAATACACCACCGGTAGATCTTGGCCCGGTGCGAAGCGCAACCACGTCTGCGCGCCATCGTCCCAGGCATTGACCGGCGCGATCGACGTATCGCCGTTCATTGTGTAGCTCTGCCAATTGATCGCCCCATCAGTCCTGGCCAGCGCATGCTCGACGAGTGCCTTGTCCTCGCGTCTCTTGTCCTTGGCCTGCTCGTCGTCCGGATAGCGCAGCACCAGGCGGAAAACGCCCTGCGGACTTGGCCTCTTCTCGAATTTCTTGCCGGACCTGCTTTCGGCCTTGTTGTCGCTGGACTTATCAGCGTCGCCCTGCGGCGTCACATACCGCAAGGAGAATGAATAACTGCGCTGGTCGGTGATATAGAGCAGGTTCGTGTCCGCCTGCTCCACGATCGGTTTGAGCAGCAGGTGGTTCCCGATCTGCTGGAATGCGTAGGCGGCCCCGTCGCCGAAGGCATGGGTGACGTAGTGTTCGTCCTTGGACAGTTCGATCTGCGTCGCCACGCCCAGCGCCGTGTCTACTTCGATGACGTTGTCGGGGTCATAGTTCGCCCACCGGATGCGCGAGTCCTTGGGCGAGGCGTGGGGGTGATCGAGCGCCAGGGCAGGTTTCCACGCCGCACCCAGCGTTGCGGCGAGTATCGCCCCAACGATAAGCTTGACGGTGCGATTCATCGGTTGTGTTCCATGGCGTGTTCGGCAGCGTGGTGGTGCCCGCGCGCTAGTTGGTGTTCGTGTGCCTTTTCATGGCCGCGGACGACTTCTGTGACCAGGCCTACGCCGCCCACGGCCTTGAAGGGGTAGTTGATCGACAGCTGCTTATCGTTCTCAGTCGACTCGAACGCGCATACCAGCGATGCACGGCTATGCACGATTAGGTCGCCGGTCTCGCGGTCAAGCTGAATAACGCAGTTGGGCGTGGTGCCGACCACCTGGCCGTCGTACTGGTAGCCATCTTCCGGTTGCCGAATCTGTCTATCCTGCTCGGCATAGAGTTCTACAGGACGGCGAGTCTGGTTCGTCCGCATCTCGAAGTGACGCCCGATCCGCTCCGCTGCCAGGACGACCGTGGGCAGCCGCAGATCGGCGCGCTCATGAAGATGGTCTTTGCAAAGCTTGGCCGCGCCGTAGAGGTCGTGCCTGGCATACCGTTCGATGTCGCGAAGAATTTCCACGCGCTCCGCATTGGTCAGGCGATCGGCGGTTTCCAGGCGACGGGCGAGGGCATTGACTTGGTTTTTATCCATGGTGGTTACCTCACGGTTTCGATGTCGGTCGTGTAGCTCACGACTTGAAAGCCAAGGGGGTTGTCGCGTCCGACGCTTTCGGAGATCGGCGTATTGACGTAGTGATACGCAAGAGTCGCGATGAACTGCTTCGATTTGGACGGTGCGTTGTCACCCTCGATCGTCTGCGTGAAGCGCACCGTGGCGCTCTGCTTCGGCCCGAGGGTGATCGAGCGGACGTGGATGACGACGCGGGTGTGATTGCCATAGACCTTGTCCAGGCTGTCGTCGCCTTGGAATTTTTTGTAGTAGGCCTTCTGTACGCTCGGCGCGCTGAAGAGCCCACAACGGTCATAGGTGTTTTGGATCGTGTACCAGTCGTAGCTTTCGCAGGCGAGCACGTACTGGTGGAGAAAATAACGATCCATGCGATCGCCGTAGCTCTCCTTGGCGTCTCCCAGGCGGGTGATATGGTCGATTTCACCTTTGGCGTTGTCGACACGCACCGCGTACAGGATCGGGGGCGTTTTAAGGGGGAAGAGGGTAAGAACCGCGCCGGCGGAAAGTGCCGCAATGACGAGGCTCGCCGTGGCGACGCGCCAGGCAGTACGCCGGGAAGAAAGCAGCTCGGTGAGCAGGTCTCTCTCCGCACCTCGGGATCGTTCTAGTTCAGCGTCGAGAGACAGATCGGGATCGGCTTCAGACATTCACTTCTCCATCAGTCGCGAAGGGCGAAATGCCGAAACGTATGGACGACAAAAGGCGAGCCGCGACGAGCGCAGCCAAGATGGCGGCCTGCATGAGTTCTCCGGGAAAGACAGAAAGCGCCGGCAGAAGGGGCGCTATGGAAGAAAGAGGGGAAACGCGGCGGGTGCCGCGCTCGGAGGTAGGGGGAACGAAACTCGCCGCGCTAGGGCGGCGGGTCATTTTAGTGTTGTGGTGAGCGATCCATGGGTGAGATCATCCATCGACGATCACCAGGCTAAAACGACGACTTTCTATAAATCGTTGGCATAGAAGGAGTACGCTCATTTGGAATTGGCATGTCCTGTAACTGGGGATTTGGCGGTATAAACCGCATTTGACTTCCTATATTTCGGGAGCGTGCACGCCAAAGTGCAATTGTGGCCACAACCGACCGTTCGATCGCACAGTAAATCCGCGAGATAGGCGACGATCGCTACGCGCGCACAACGTTTTGATTTTGGGCATTTCAGAACCGGTTCCGTTGACCGCTTCAGTCCAACGCACATTGGCTACAGAACATAATGGACCGACAAGGATTCATCTACCTTGACATCGAGCACCCGGTGGTTGCCTGGAACACCTATCGGGGTGTCCTCATGTCGCGGGAACAGATAGGAGCGCGGCATGGGGCCGGCGTTGTATCGCTGCGCCTTGCGGGAATTTTTGACTCCGGCGATTTTCAGCGGCTGCAGTCGGAGCTTGCCATCGACGCAATCCGTGTGCGTGATTTCCCTAGCGCCGTCTCCCGGCTTTCCGGCATGTTCGTCTTTGACGAGGTCGAGAGTGCCCTTGCTGCCGAGCAAGCTGCTTGGGGCGGGCACATCAACTCGGAGTACTTGACGGACGTAGGGCTCACATATGGCACTGCGACTCGAGTCGATGCGAATTGGATTACACAGATGCTCGATGCCGACGCGAACCTTGTTCCTGGCTGGGAGCAGCTTGCCGCGAAGTACTGGGACGGAGAGGCCTGTGGCGCGACCCCAATCTGGGAGTTCTTGGTGGACGGAAGTGCGACTGTGTGGGGAACTCATATTCGCAATCAGGCGTATGAGGTTATCCAGTCGCGATATCCACAGGCTCTCGGCCTTCTCGAAGAAAGCCGAATAGCTGCGCTCCTGGGCTTTTCGCTCGGGCACATTTCCTCTTGGCTCACACGCAAAGGGGACCACGCCGAGCTAGCGTTCTACTTGGACAATACGGCGAATGGCGACCCGCGATACCGCGCTGCGGTCGAGCAGTATCTCAGGACTGCTCCGCCGGGTTCGGTAAACGCACACGCTCTTCTTGTTTCGTCCGGCGTGGCGAGGCTTCCTGACCTGAGCTCGTACTTCAAGGTGCTGCCTTTGAGTCCGGCGCAATTATAAGCGGGCTGCGCCGGCTCAGACTCCTCGGCGTTCGCCAGGCTGCGCGCCGAAGCGCGTTACCGGTTCATCAAGGTTACTGGAGGCAGTGGAGGTGTCTCGATATGGGCAACATCACGCTGCCGGACGCCGCGGGTGCGACGCGGATAATCGAGCTAACAGAAGTATGAGGAGGAAACCATGCGCCCACCGCTTCACCAGCGGTTCGTTGACAAAGCTCAGGCGGCCGTCACCGCTGCAGTTGAGGTGTACAACAAGCCGGCCTTCGCTTACCGGGAAGAGACGTTCGCAATCCTTGCGCTCAACGCGTGGGAGTTGCTCCTGAAGGCCAAGGTACTCAAAGACGCCGGCAATGCCGTCAAAGCGCTCCGGGTCTACGAGTCGCGGCCGACCAAGAGCGGGGCACTGTCGAAGAAGGTATATCTGAAGACGAACCGGGCCGGGTTGCCCATGTCTATATCGTTGGGTGCGTGCATTACCAAGCTCGAGGGTACAGCCGCAAAGCTTCCCGCGCCCGTACGGGCTAATTTGGATGCCCTACAAAGCATCCGCGACAACAGCGTGCATTTCGTGATGGCAAATACCACGCTAGCGCGGCAGACGCAGGAGTTAGCCGCGGCGAGCGTGAGCAACTTCGTGCTGCTGTCCAAGGCATGGTTCGCCAGAGACTTCTCGCGGATGCTGAACCTGGTGCTGCCACTGTCCTTTGTGGCACCCGCCCAAGAGGTAAAGGCGGTCGTAGTGTCAGCTGACGAGACGCGGCTCATAGAACATCTGAAGGATTTGGCACAGGAGGCTGCAGATAGCGACGGCGATTACTCTGTTGCCATCCGAATGCAGATCAAGCTAGAGAAGAGTGTTCTTGCTAATGCGTCCAAGGTGATGCTGACCAAGGACGACGACGCGGTGAAGGTCACGCTTTCGGAGCAGGACATCCGCGAGCGGTACCCGTGGGACTACGGCGAGCTGTGCAAGCGGCTCGGAACCCGTTATACGGATTTCAAGCAGAACCAGGAATTCCACGACATCCGACTCCTCCTGATGAAAGACGAGAAGTACACCAAGGCACGGTATTTGGACCCGGGCAATCCGAGGAGCTCGAAGAAGGACTTCTATAACGCCAACGTGCTGCAGATCTTCGATGAGCACTATAGGAAGAAGTAGACGACCGACCCGTGATGGCTGTTGGCCGGTCTGCTGGCTTCTGATCGAAGGAACGGTACGAGAGCGAGTGTTTCTGCGAGCGTTGATCTAGATGGGAGCGGGTAACTTGCGCAGAATCACCTTCTCTTACCGAGAAGGTTGGCCAGGTTCCTTTTCCGGGAGTCGTAGTCTTGATATTGCCGATCAGAGATAGCACCCATAGGGTGGCTCCCCAGCATGTAACCCATCAACCTGCACGGAAAAACTACGATCAAGTACCACAGCGGACGAATTATCCACATCCATGTTGCGCGCGCGAGGCTAACCCACTGGAGCGCTGATACCTTAGCGGATGCTGTTGTACTGGCTACTGAAGACACAGCGTCGCTTGATGGTAGAGAACTGCCGAGTGATTTGATCCGGTCCATAACCGTCCTTGCTATTCGCGCCGAGGGGCATTTACTTGGAGTAAGCGCATAACTGATAAAGCGACATCATTCTTGATGTGGAAGATCTTAACCGATGCGGCCTACAAACGGAACAGGAACTCCGCTTCCGCGCCCGCCGGTGATCGTGCCTACAAGCGAGGAAACTTGCGACAACATGAAGGTCGCTCCAGCTATGAATATGGTTATGGCGGTCAGCATCGAGAAAATGTTTATCTCTCCCGCGTCGGCGGTGGCAAGAAGGCCCTGCTGCAACATGCCGAACATTCCCATAATGATGCTGAATAGGACCATAAAAAGGGCGGCATAGAGAGCGTAGTACAGCCCTTGGCGCACCCAGTTCCAGAAGAAAATTTGGGTCTTCTCGAACAGCAGCGCCAGAATGCACGCTGGGCCTATCACCACAAGCAGCCCCATACCGGCTTTGACCATGACCAGGACGATAATGCCCACCGCGCTTAACAGCGCGGAGATAACAGTGACGATAACTGATACTAGTACGAACGCGAAGGCGCGTGCTGCGTCACTGACAAATGAGGGTGCTCTATCGTTTATCTTCGTGCTTATCTCAGCACCGTTGTTCGCTGCATCGTCCAACAGTTGCGATGGGGTAGACGGCTCGCTTGTGAAAACACTGGTCATCGCGGAAGGCAGGTCCAGCATGGTGCTGACGATCCGCGTCTGATACAGACCACCCGCTCCAGCAATCGACACGATGACCGCAATCTCAACGACTTTCCGCAGCGCAGTCATCGCAGGGATGGGAATGGCTCCGGTGGCAATCAACCATCCAAACCACACGAGGCTGATCGACAGGCACACGGTTACGAAAGGTAGTATGGCGGCCGTCACCGAGCTGACCATGGGAGTGACCACCTGTTCGAGCATGGAAGTCACCGAAGCATCCATCCAGCGCGCGATACTGCCCAGGCTTGTGAGTTGAACCGCGCCGATTGCCATTACTGCGCTCCGGGCAGCGGCGCGCGGATCGCGTCGATGCTGAAGGACTGCGCGGCGAGCTTCTGTGCTTGTTGTTCCATGAGCGCTTTTTCAGCCTGCAGTTGGCGGCTCAGGGCATCCGCCCGCATCTGGTCGGCCTGGATGTTGGCCTGTTCGACCAGGAGCCTAGCCTGTAGGTCCGAGATGGCTTTCGGATCGGTGGTCAGGTTGATCTGGGACTGAAGGTTGTCCAGCTGCTGCAGGCGCGCCGTCGTGCCCGACTGAGCCGATTCAAGCAGCGCCTTGGTACGCACGGCAAGATCCTCGGCGCGCTGATCCAGCGCCCGCCGGTCAACCATGTAGTTCCCGGACAGCCTCTCCTCGTTCATGATGCGCTGGGTGGAGCTTTCGAGGGAGCCGAGACTGTTGCTTCCCCGCCTCAAGATCGACTGCACATCGCTTGGCAGCGTGCTGCGGATGGAGGGATCGTTCAGAATCTCCCCGAGATTACGCGTGCCAGTGATTGCCGCATAACGCCGCTGGGCATTTTCGAGCTGGTCCTTGAGGACCGCAATTTGTTCGGTGTACTTCGCGATGTCCTCGATGTGATTGAGGGCGTTTTGCGCGAGATTCGCCGCGTCCACAGTGGGAATCCCGGTAGCCTGAGCGCGCAATGCTGCATTGGCCAGGAGAATCAGCATCATGGCTTGGGCGCAGCGCGCGCGCCAGGCAGAGAGGCGTTTGGGTCGGTAGTTCAGGGTGGCTTGCATTTCACGTTCTCCCCGCCTCTCGGGCGCGTTGAAGATATAGAGGTAGCCATTGGTCCGGCGCTGGACCACGTTCGGCCATAGCGGCTTCGGCCAGGGCCGCCATGTCGGTCGACCCGGAGAAGACCAATAAGGCTTCCGGGCAAAGGCTCAGATCAAGTTCCGCGGTGACAGTCGATTCGCCTTGTTTGACGATGAATTGCCGCGAGAACTCACCCAGTTCGCCCACCATGTTGAATTCGGCCGTGGTGAGCTTGAAACCGTCGATGTATTCGTCGGCCGTACCTTTGGGATTGGCCAGGTACAACGCGGTCGCCGATTGCTGGATGAGCGACCGTCCCACCGGATTGGCGAGAATCGCATCGGGTTCCTGGGTGGCGAAGATGAATACGCCATTGTCTTTCCGGATGGTGCGGCTCTCGTTCTGCATCATTTCCTGGAAGAACGGCACTTTCAGCGGATGCTGGACTTCGTCGAAGCAGTAGACGAAGCGCCGGCCGTCGATCATTTGCCGCGTGCGGTACAGCAGGTACGTAAGCGCGGCATCCCGGATCGCGCCTTGCTCCAGGAACTCTGTCAGATCAAAGCCGAACAGGTCGGTGTCGGACAGGTCCAGCTCGTCTCGCGCGTTATCGAAGACCCAGCCGTTCTCATGCCCTTGGCACCAGCGTTCCAGTTTGTCCCGCAGGCTGAGCCTGCCGTCCCGGCTGGGCGCGGCAGGCAGGAACTGCAGTAGCGTGGTCAGGCGTCGGTCTTTCATATCAATGAAGTCCACGAGCTTTTGCACGGCGCCGGCGATTTCCCGTTGCTCGGTGAGATTCGCGGCCTGTTCACCCTCGGCTGCGAGCTGCACGGTGAGCTTGCGCATGAAGGCGACGTTCCTCGCCGTGGGGGACAGCTGCAGGTAGTTCCAGCCGGTCGGCTGTCCCAGTTGCAGCGGAAAGTACTTGCCGCCCATCGCCATGATGGCGACCTGCAGCCCCCGGTCCTTGTCGAACACAGCGCCCGTATAGCCGAACTTGCGGGCCTGGGTGAGCAGATGACCCAGGAGGACCGTCTTGCCCGTGCCGGACTGTCCGATGATGGACGTGTTGCCTAGGCGCCGCTTTCCCGTTTCATCCGCGTCGACGAGCGACGCGTGGAAGTTCAGGTAGTAGGGTGTGCCGCCGGCAGTCTTGAGCATCGTGACCGCAGGCCCCCAGGGGTTGCCGCTCGGCTTGCCGAACAGGTAATTGTGCAGCGATGAGAACGACAGGAAGTTCTGCGAGGTGATGGTGGCAGGCCTGGGGCGCCAACGCCAATTCGCCGGCAACTGCGCATAGAAGGCCGCGATGAGCGCCCGATCCACCAGCCGCCCGATGATTTCGCGGTCGGCGAGCGTGTGGATCACGTCGGCAGCGTTGCGCAGTGTCTCTTCGCTGTCCTCTCCGTATACGGCCACAGTGGCGTGATGATCTCCCATCACGAAGGCGCCTGCGCGCAGTTGGTCGCGTGCCTTCTTCAGATCCGCGATTTGGGATTCAGAATAGTCCTTGGAATCCTCCAGCCATTTGATCTGCCGGGTCAAGGCGGCCAAGCCGTCGGACAGTGACAACGATCCGAAGGACTGGGTGAGCACGAACTCGAAGGGCAGTTTCATCAGCCGGTTCAGATGCCCCGGCTTCGTGGCATTGCAGTACTCGCGGATCTCGACCATGCAGAAGCGCCGCGACCAATTCGTGCCCCGTACTTCCGCCTGGTCTCCAGGGGAAGCGAAGAACGGACGCGCGGCAGGCAGGTAGCTGGACAGCTTAGCTTCGAGTGCCGGGACCGGTTCGGTCTTTCCGTTGAGGAGGAAGCCAAAGAATTCGGCTGGCTCGGAAAAGCGGCCCGTGTAGCGGGTGGCGTCGATCGGGCGCTCCGGGTCCGTCGTGTCACGCTCGACGATGGAAAGCAAATCCGGGCTGTAGCGACGCAGGGCGCTCCCGAGTTTCCGATTGATGTCGTCCAGCTGCTCGATGGCCTGCGCCTGCCAGGCATGCACATCCCTGGCCGTGCGTTTCTCAAAGCGCGACAGCATACGCAGCGCAGGGTCGACGTTCGCGCGAACGATCACCGTCAGGTACAGATCGTTGACCATGGGTGGTTTGCCGACGAAGGTGCGCCGGTATGCGGCATCGTGCGATTCGGAGAACGAGTCGGGATAGGCGCTTTCTGGGTATTCCTGTACGCGTCGACGCACGAGATGCGTCCACATGCCGAACCCGGCCGGAAAGCCTTTGATGATGTTGTTCAGTTCATCGAGCCAGGTGCACAGTTCGTGATCGGCGTAGCCTTCGAAGGTTCGTCCGCCAATTCGCCATACGGAAAGGTACTCCCAATTGCGGGTAACGATGATCGTTGGCGTGACATGGCGCGAATACGGTACGAGATCGCCCATGTCGCGCTCGTGCGCGGGTGCCTGAGGGGAGGTAGGAGCCTTCATCGGTATCTTTTGGACGCCCACCGCGCCCAAGGGCGTCGAGGGCTATAGGCAAGAGGAGAGTAGGAAACCGCGCCCCAATACCGCTTGTTCCGTGCGAGGAACTTGGTTTTGAGCCACAGTTCCCACGTCCAGAAGGCGCGATCGTCCTGCCGGCTGATGACGGCCATAATGGGGTAGAGGATGGGGAATAGCAGCCAGCCGTAGACGGTGAACATCGCTACGACGACGACCAGCATGACCAGGCCGACAAAGGCGCGTGTCGGTACGCCGCCTTTGATGGTCGCGACCCGCGTCGCTCCCTTGAAGAGAGGGTAGTGGTTGGGCGGGACGGAAGACGCCGCGACAAGGGGTTGCGACTCCCGACGGTCCTGGCTTGTCGGGCTCTTCATCCGAACACCACCTTGATGATGCCGCCGGCGACGGCGCCCGCGAAGATCACGCCGCCAACCCACTGGTACATGGTGTCTTTGCGGATGATGTCCATCGAGTAGAGCAGGCCGACGATACCGCCGGCGGACAGGCAGATGACGGGGATGATGATCCAGAGCCAGTCGTTGATGTTCTGTGCATCGCTGGTCGCTTTCTCCAGGCCCTGGGCTATCGCCTGAATAGGCACGCCGACAAGGAATGTTGAGATGATCATAAAGAAGGGGAGTGGCGAGAAAGGCATAAGAGAGACTCCATGAAGAAGCTGCCGAACGGTTAATTGGCGCTGGATTGGAAGAACGGATTTGATGACGGCTCTCGCCGGCAGGCGTGCCGAAGAGGATCCGCGTGGTGCGTTTTTAGCGGCTAACCGTCTACGGGGCAGGACTCGGGGGCGGTGACCGACGCGCGGGGACAGGGTTGCCAAAGACGCGTGGCGCCGGTTTGCCGAAAGCATCCCGCCTAGGCGCCTCGAAGGCATCGGCGCGTGGCGCGGCGAACGCCCCGGGCTGCGCGGATGTCATGGCCCCGCTGTCTTCGACGTCGGCATCGGCGGCGGCGCCAGGGCCGGGCTTAGGGCCCGGTACCCTGGCGATGGGCGGAACGGGTAGTCCCGCGCCGGCAATGACCTGGCTGACATAGCCGTTGGAGAATCCGTCGGTCAGGTTGCCCGTGTTGTAGCAGCTGAAGGCTGCATACAGCGCCCGCTGACCGGGTCCATACTGCTTCGCCGCACGTTGATAGCAATCCACGAGAACTCGCTGAGCGGCGGCCAGATTCGTGCATGGGTCGAAGATGGACTCGGGTGTGACACCCAGCCATTTCCAGTTGCGCACATTGATCTGTCCGTAGCCGACGTCGAAGTTGACGCCTTGGCGGATCAGGTCCCGGACCACATTGACCGCTTCCTGGCGGGATTTCGGACGAATGCTCCGATGTGGCGAGGCGTTGACACCGATCGCCAGCGGATCGAACCCGGATTCGTGACGGACAACGGCGCTCAACGTCGAGATGTGGACCGCCGGCGCACAGGCGCGGGCGAGGGTGGGGAAGTCCATCGCATCAGTTCCCGCCGGACGAGCTTTCTTGCTGCGCTTTCCGGTCGGCCAGCGCCTGTTCGTACTTGGCAAGCTCGCTGTCGTAGTCTTGTGCTTGCACCCAATACCCGCCGTCTTCGGGCTTGCCTACATACCGTGGGAGCGTGTCGCCGAGGTCTGTGTAAGCGTTGCCGACATATAGCCTGCAGTAGCTCGGCATTCGATCGGAAATGTACGTTGGCCCGGAGCCATAGTCGCCGCCGTGTCCAGTATTGACGGCCAGAGCGGAGTTCAGGTACTTGGCATCACAACGGCCCGCTCCGTTCGAGATGGCCTGGACCAGATCGCTCATTTCCTTCGAGTCGTTGGATGCGGGACATTGCTTCAGAAAATCCCGGCGAGCGTCCAAAGTGTCGGAGAGCTTCTTCTTGTTGATTCCGAAGTATCGGGACAGCGCTGGATCACACTCGTCGGGCCGTTTGCCGCTGGATAGGCAGAGCAGCGCCTCGCAAGCCAGGCGGGTATCGCCGGTAAGCAGATCGGCGTCCATGTTGGGTGTCTGCGCTAGAGCGGGATATAGGCCCGGTACGACGGTAAGAATGAAGAATGTCGTGAGGCGTTGCAGTAGGGATCGCATGGATGGCGCTCCTGAGTTACTGGCAGATGTCGTAGCTGTTGGCACGACCATCTGTCTCCGCGACGACCGTGCAGTCCGTAACAGAGGTGAGGCGAACGACATGTGTACCTGGCACGCAAAAGTCGTTATCGCCGCCGCTAGTGCTATCGCAGTTCCCGGTAAGGTTGGCTGTGCGCCCACCGTCCGACAGGAGGCAAGCGCCGTTAGGGTTCTTATCGAGAGATTCGCCTGGCGAAAGCAACTGCCCTGACCAAATAAAGCCATTGGAGCTTTCACCGCCTCCTGGAGTGGTCCCGGAGGCATAGGCGCAAACGAGCGTTGCAGTCGAGCGATCGATCGTTACGCCGAAGAGCGTGCCTTGGCCGACTTGCATTTGTTTTTCGATGCTGTCGGGCAGATTGCTGCCGAAGGTCTCACCATTCTCCGTACCACGCACCTGGGCGAGCACTGTGCCAATGACACCTGAGGCCCGCGCGCGAGCGCAAGTGTTTTGCCATGCACCCCAAGGGTCGTACGCTACGTCATTGGCGTTGGCCTGCAAGATGTAGGCAGTGCGGTATCGGGTGCTGCTGCCGATGTAGCCCGCGGGGCAGGGCCCTGCCTCCGACTGCACAACGGCGCGCCGGCAGCCGCCGAAGACGGTGTGCCAGGCGTATTCCGCATTGCAACCGCCCGGCGGCAGCGGCGCTCCCTGGTTGATCTGGATCACCATGTGTGTCAGGTCGGTCTTGAGCTGCACGTCCGCCTGATTGCCGGTAGGCGCATTGGCGGCATCGGTGTGGATCGAGGTGAACAGCATGGCGAGGGCGAGCAAGAGCGCGCCCCAGCGCCTGAAGGCGTCGAGCTTCATTGATTTCTCCGGAGGGAAAGTCGCCGCGGCGGCGCGCGGTGGCCTGTTGCTGGGCGGAACCCTAGCGCTTGCAGCCTTGAATGACGGCCGCGCGAGCGTTCAGGTCGCCTGGGGTAATGACAACGCGGTCGGCAGTGACGGCCACGCTCTGGGCCACGTGCACGAAGCTGGACCCCGCGTTCTGAAAGTTGCCCGCGAAGGAGCCGTTCACCGAGACCGAACCCGCCGCATTGACCGAGCCTGAGCCCTGGATGGTGCCGCCCACGGTGCCGGCGACATTGACGTCGGCGCCCGTAACCTTCACGTCCGCGGCCTGCAGCGAGACGTAGCGCCAGGCGGTCAGCCCGGGCGGGCAGACCAGCGGCGTGACGGCTGCATTGTTGGGCAGGTTGCCGAGTACGCCGGTGACCGTGTGGTCGGTCGCGGAGAACCAGGTCTTGTTCACGCAGACTGCGAGCAGCTTGTCGGCCGTCGAGGCATACAGCCCCTCCGGCTCGCACGCCGCGCCCGGGACGACGGCGGTATTGAGCAGCAAACCCTTGTTGCTCTGGATGGTCTGATCTACGGTCAGCGTGTTGTGCAGCGTGACCGGTCGTGTTTCGCCATGGCGTACGAATTGATTGAAGGGCGTCGCGTTCAGGCCGGCCGCGAGCACCGCATGGCCCGGTTGCGTGCCGAAGTCGAACCAGGTTCGCGGCACGTTCAGAAGCGGTCCCTGCACAGTGGCGCCGCCCAGTGCATCGTGGCCGCCATATCCGGCCGAGGCGAGCAGCACCTGGCCCAGCAGGCTGGGGGAGAACTTGCTGCGCCGGCCGGCCGGGGGGGCGCAGGTGTCGTTCTGGCGCAAGCTGCGCTCGTCGCTGATGGGGTGGCATGTGTACACGTATGCGCTGGTCTCGCAGGTGTCGCCTGGGCACGTTCCCTGGCGCACCAGGGCAAAGCGGACGACGTCGCCCAGCACCGGATAGCGCTGCGTGCTGGCCGGCAGCAGATTCAGCTTCACGAGATCGGCCACGCCGCCTCGCGCAACCTGTGCATCGGCTACACCGACCCAGCCGATGTCGGGCGGGGTGGGATAGATCCCCGCAGGGGCGCCGCTGGTGTCGACGTTGTTCAACCAGGCTTCGTACTTGACCTGCAGGTCGACGACCGCGCCGCGGACTTGCATGAGGTAGCGGCCGGTATTGTCGGCGGCCGCATCATCCAGCCGACGCTTGATCTGGCCCGCCGCGATGATGGAGGCCAGCGTGGTCAGCAGGATCGCGATTACGACCGTCATGAGCGCGAAGCCGCGTTGACGCGAGGCCGGGCGCGCGTGCCGGAATAGCGGTAGGGGTGGCATGCGTCCTGGCTCTTCTGAGCGTTGCCCGCAAACGGAACCTTGGTTGGCGAACACCGGGGATTACCTCGTGGCGAACACGAAGGTGTTGGAGTCTCCCTTCGTGCAGAGATTCTGCGCCGTGACTGGGTTGTAGCTGCCGGTGTCGTTGTTGTCGCCCAGGGCTTTTACGGTAGTGCCATTCACACTCATCGTTTCCGATACCGCGTTCAGCGTGGACGCCAGGACGGGGCAGGCCTTGATGTTGACGTTGGTGAGCGTCAGGGAGAACGCGCTGCCCATCGCGCCGCCACCCAGAGCGGCCGGCGCCAGGGAGATCGTGCCATCGGTTCCCACGCCGCTGCCGCCCAGGCGGTGCGACACCGTTGTGTCGGAGACCTTGAAGACCGAGGAGTCCCGAAGTGCGGGAACGAGGTTCTGCTCGTTGCTGACGGCAGCGTATGGCGTGACCGAATCGCCTTCGCCCAGCACGCGGGTGCGGGACATAAAACGCTGTAGCTCGTCCGCGACGGCGGGCACGCGCATTTCGATCAACATGCCTTTGATAGCTGGCAACCCGATCACCGCGGCGATGATGATTATGACCAGGACGAGAGCCACCTCGCCTAGGGACATGAAACCGCGTTGACGGTGTAGCGAGTGCCGGGCGAGCGGTCGCCCGTACTGATTGTTGAACTGCATGGGCCTCATTGGTCAGGACTCCAATTCTGTGAGTACATATCTATGAAAAGACCCTGCCGAAGCGGGGTCTTGATGGAAGTGACAACTGGGTCCTACGCCTAGAAGGCGGTGAGCATCGTGGCGTTGCGCAGGTCGAATATGACGGCGTAATGCAGCGCCATGATGGCGAAAAGGGCGAAGACGGAACCCAGCAGCAGCACCCAGCGCAGCGCGACGGCGCGCGATTCGACCCGTTTCAGCATGGTCGTTTCCAGCCGGGCGCGGGTCTTCTGCAGCGCCGCGTCCAGGCCGATTGCGCGCGTGAGGTCCTCCAGGTACCAATAGAGCTCCTGGTCCATGAGGCCCACATCGAACACCGTGGCGCCCGCCCTGGAATCCTCCAGCCGCAGGAGCATGGCTTGCAAACGCTGCCCAAGCCATCGGGGCGCTCCTGCACGCTGCGATTGCAGCGCATCGCGCAGCGGCACGGCCACGCCGGAACGCCGCTTGACGGCATTGGCCGCGGTGCTGACCACGGCGATCGCCTGGATATCCCGGTACAGGCGATACGGCCCCCAACGATCCAGCCAGCGGCGCACCCTGCCGTCGAAGTGCGGGAATGATAGGGCGAACAGGATCGAACTCCCTATCGTCGTGAGCCAGATGGCCGGCGCATTCGCGGCGATCCAGGTCGCCGATCCGAAGAAGAGCCGGCTGAAGGGGCCGTACAGGTCGGTCGGAATCGCCGGAAAGGCGGCGAGCAATTCCGGGCCGGTGTAGTAGGGCACCACCACCATGATGACGAGCCAAAGCAGCATTGTGGCCAGCAAAGCGACGAGCAGCGTCGACTTGAGTATCGAGCGCAGCTTTTCGGTGAGCAGCACCAGCTTTGCCAGGTCGCGCAGGCCATCGGCGAAGATCGCATGGCCCTTTTCCTGCATCGCGGCGATCTCGCTGACTTCCCGGCGTGGCAGCGTGCCCGCGAACGTCAGGCCCAGGTTGCCGCTGTCGTCGATCCGATGCGCCCAGTACGCGGAGACAATTCCCCGGGAGGTACGGGCGCCGTAGCGCGCGGCATCGGAGGCGAAGATATCTTTGACCGTGCGCTTGCCTTCGCTGTCCTCGATCATGTCGGCCAGGTACTCGTACCAGTCGGCGCGGCGCCGCGCGAAGCGTCGGGCGGCAAAGCCCACCCTCGTGAGCGCAAAAGGGATCCTCATTCGGTGCGATCCTTGCCGTCTAGGGACGAGAACGTGACGAAATGCGGCTCGATGTCCCGCGGATCGATCATGCCTAGGCTCATCTTGTAGACCGCGCATTCCATGGCGTTCTTGCCCGTCATGTCGGGATCGTCGAAGGGTGCGGTGCGGGCCGCACGGTAGATCTGGTGCAGTCTCAGCTCATTGCCTGCCTTGATGGCCAGGAGTGCTTCCATATCCATGCCTGGCTCGAAGATCTCGGCCGCCACGGTCCGGCCGGCGTACCCGAAAAGTTCCGGCAATCCCTTGCGCCGGCAGTGTTCGCAGCCCTGCGGGTTGCGGATGTGGATCCGGTCCTCGCCGATCCCGTACAGGCGCTCGATGCGGTCCAGGTAGACCTTCCACCAGGACCCGCTGCGAGGGATGCCGATGCTGTCCGGTGCGCCTTCCAGCAGCGCCGCGGACGGCAGCGCGCATTTGCACAGGACGGGAAGCAGTGTCTGGTAGCACAGGAGCTTCAGCATCCCCGGCGAGCCCAGTACATCCCAGGGTATGCCGATCTGGACGGATGCCAGGCGGTGCGGAATCGACATAACGCTGCCGACGTGGACCGTGGTATAGCCGTTGCTGCCGGACTGGATGATGTCCTGGAACGCCAGGCCGCTCAGCTTGTCGCGGATCTCGCCCAGCAGCACGTCGCTGGCCGAGGATCGCTTTAGGGCCATCAGCTTGGCCTGGTACGCCGCGTTGTCCGACCCGTCCAGGCTGCGCGAGATACTGGCCTGCAGGGCATTGGGAATCCGAAGTTCCACGGGATCCTCGATGGACATGATCTTGCGCGTATCCGGCAGGCCGCAGATCAGTTGGCCAAGCGTGGTGGTTTTGCCGGAGCCTGGCACGCCTCCCATGACGACGCCGCCACCCTTGCTCTGCATGGCGCGCTCGAGCTGCTCGATCTGGCTGGGCAGATAGCCCAGCTTCTTCAGGTCGACGGACTCCACCTTCGCCGAGAGGTCCAGGATACGCAGCGTGATCGAGGGACCAGTGTCGGCGACAAACGAGCCCCAGCGCAGCATGTAGCTGTGATCGTCCACCACTTCATACAGCCTGCCTTGCTGCTCCTGAGCGACGTCGAAGACGACGCCATTGCCGCCATGCACATCCTGCCAAGCGACGCTTGCCATCTCGATCATCCGCTTGGTCGGCATGGACAGGTTCGGCGGGGTCACATACTGGCCGTCGATCGTTGCGCTGACCTTGGAAATGGCGCTATTGCTGTCGATATGCAGATGCAGATCGCCCGCCTGATGGCGCACCGCCCAGGCGACCAAGTCGTGAAAGCCGGTGCGTACCGCCGAGCGGCCGCCCGAGCCGTTGTGGTAGGCGACGAGGTCCTTGCCGTCCACGCGCTCGCGCACGAGGGTGAGGAGTACGACGGGATCCACCGTGTACACGCAGATCGGGTGGCCCGCCTTGCTGGCCTGTCTGGCGCGCGCGAGCACGGCGCGAAAGATGTCCGTGTCCAGATGGCCGCGCTTGGCAAGTACGGCATATTGCTGGCCTTCGAGTTCGGCGACGCAGGCGGTCACCGCCGCATCCGGTCCGGACCAGTCGACTTTCAGCGTCCGAAAGGGAGGGTCGATGCTGGCGATGTCCGCCATGGAGCCGAGGTCGCCGGCCGGTTCGTCCGCGGGCTTTTCTTCGTCCTGGCCGACGACGCGGGCCGGACTCTCCGCCAGGAACGTGCTGACGTGTTCGGTGCCGCCCTGATCGAAGAAGAGCGGGAAGTACTTCCGTAGCAGCGATTTCATTCGTGGACTCCATTCACGCAGATCGCCACCGCCCGGTTCCGCGTGTCGAGAAAATCGGCGCAGGGCGAGGCGATACGCATCAGCCGAAGGCCGGGATCTCGACCGGCGAAGGGAGCGGCCCGACCGGCGCGATAGATCGTGTCCTGGCCATCGGCGGTCACGATGGCCGAGAGGCGCCCGCCCACGCCGACGATGCCTTTCAAGCGGGGGATGGGCGCTTCCTTGGGGCTGGATGGCGGCGCATTGGGTGTGGGCGAGGCGGACGCGGTTGGCGCGGACGCGGCGGATGGAAACGGCGAGTGTGCCGGGACGTTGGCGACCTGGCGAGCGTCCTGCCGGATGCGTTTTTCGGCGTCGAGCGCGCGCTGCGCATCCACTTCGAGCAGTTCGCGGACGAGCCGGCTTTCGGGCGCGGCCGGTGGCGCGGGCGGGACATCCAGGTTCGAAGCGTGCGCGTACCCGGCGTACAGAAGAGCCAGGGCGAGCAGGGGAAACCCCTTGCGTTGTCGATGGCCGAGGCACGGGTGTTCATCGGGCTTGGACATAGAGGGTTCCTTTCAAGGTGACCGCGAACTCACTCGTGGTGAGCCGCGGCTGCGCGTCGGGTTGGTGCCGGATCTGCAGCTGGACCAGGGCCGTGGCCGGTGGCAGGCCCAGGGCGTACAAGGACCGCAGCGGCGCGTTGATAACGAGGCTGCGCATCGCCGGTAGCGCGATCGATGCCGGCCGGTCGATGGGTTGCTCCAGGCCGTTGGGCAGCTTGATGTTCGGCGGACGCACGCCCACGGCGGTCGGCGCCGATAGCGAGAAGTCCTGCAGGGCCGGACGCAGGGCCTGCCAACTGGGCACCCAGCTGTCTTCCAGTTCCTGTTCGCTGGGTATCGCGTTCAGGTCCAGCGTCGCCGGACGTTTTGCCGCACCGACCGGAAGCGTCCATTGGACGACTGCCGTATCGATGTCATGCAGGGCGAACTTCCATCCGGTGGGCAGCGCGGCCTTCAGCGTATGGCTGTCGGCCAGCCGGGTGCGCCGGTAGACGGCCGAGCAGGTGCCGGCGTCGGGCCGGCAGTCGACTTCGATCAGGAGCCAACGACCAGGATCGACGGGGACCATTGCGATGCTGTCCAGGACCTGGGCCAGCCCTGATTCGCCATCGACCCGCACGCTGCGCGACCAATTGGCGAGCGCCTGCTGCCACACCGCCTTCGCGTCGACCGCGTCCTGCATGGCATGTAGCCGTGCCTGCTCGCGGGCTGCGCGCGACTGCCACCAGGACGATGCCGCATCCCAGGCCAGATACGCCAGAAGCAGGGCCAGTGCCATCCACCAGACCGGTGGCACCATCGAGAGACGGAAGGCGGCGCGGCGCAGCGACGACTGCTGATTGGTCTGGGTTGCCAGTTGATTCAGCGCAAAGGGCTGCGCGCCGTCGGCCTCGGCGCCATGCACGACCACTTCGCCGTAACGCTGGATCAGGCTCTCAAGCTTCTCCTGGGCGGACGGCACATCGGCAAGCACCATGTCGCCGCCGGCCTGGACCACGCCATCGACTACCACCGCGATCCAGACCTCTCCGGAGGGCAGCGGGGAGTACGCAATCTGCGTCCCGTGCCGCTGGAGTTGGGCGAACGCCGCGGCGGCGGAGTACAGGCGGGAACGTGCCTTGGCGCGGCGCTCCCGGCCGCTGGCCACGAGCAAGCCCACCGCGGGGCTGCGCGGCCCGCTCTGCGTAAAGTGCGTGGCGGTCGCTTGCCGGGCCGCACGCATCGCAGCGACCGTCAGATCCTGGCCGAGGACAGTCTGCCAGGTCATGCCCAGCACCAGGGAGTTCGGCGTTCCGGGTATGGGGACGATTCGGTAGTTCTGTCGCCGCGCCACGGTCAGAATCCTTCTTCGGGAATAGCGCTCACGGCCAGCACCGTGAGCAGATCCTTCTTCTCGGCCGAGTCCGATCCGCCCAGGGCGATGGGCGTCCGGTCGTCCAGGCGGCGCCGGGTCGAATTGCCGGCCGACTGCTCGTAGCCGCCGATGACCGCCGGCAGGCCGGGTTGCAGTTCGACTTCCTGGACCACGCCCTGTCCGCCGATATCCGTCTGCTGGATAAAGGACGGATTCTCCGGCGAGCCGAACTCCTGTTTCTGCAGTCCGCCGATCAGTCGAGTGTCGTTGTACGAGATGGTCAGCAGAACGCGGCCATCGTCCTGCGCGTCGGGGACGACCGTGAGGAAGGTTCCGACAGTCTTCTCGTCCTGCGTCACGGTGACGGTCGGCGCCGACGTGTCGGACGTGCTTTGCGTCTGCTGCAGGTCTTTGACGTAGCTGAACGTCTCGCTGGTGGCATAGGTGGCGGGACGGCGGTTGCGGGCGAGGATCGGGATAGTCGTATGACGCACGACGGTCCCGATTTGGGAGAGGGCGCTCATCAGTACGCCCGTCCCCGCGAAAGGTCCGCTTCCGACGGTGGCCCCGACGCTGCCTGGCGCTTGGGCGCTGTCCAGCTGGGTGGTGACGCCGGTGGCCGTTGCCGCGTTCGCGCGGCCCAGACTGTTGTAGATCAGATGCCAGTCGATGCCTGCCTGCGAGGTGTGATCGCGCTGGACGGTGATTTCTTCGAAGACCAGCCGGACGCGTCGCGACATGATGCGGTTCTCCTGGTCTAGGAACGTGGTCATATGGTCGAGCGCATCCTTGGTATCGGTGACGACGATGCTATTGGCGGCGCCGTCGCCCGCCTTGACGACACCGGCCCGGGTCAGGAACTGGCTGACTTTGGTCAGGATGGCGTCGACAGGCTTGGCCTGACCGGTCGCGGAGAACTTGGAACGGCTTTGGGTGGCGAATTGGCCACTGGAGCTGTTCGACGAGCCGGACCCCGTGAGACCGAGTTCCAGGCTGGATTCCGAGGTCAGGCCCAGCGCACGGACGTAGAACGTGCGCGTCTGCGTCCGGTAGAAGCGGATCGCGCCGACCTTGTCGTCGTACCGCCAGTAGACCCCCAATCGCAAGGCGATGGAATCCAGTATCGAGGCAAGCGGCGCCTGGCCGGGCGGCAACGGATCCATCTTGACCCGCGCAGCGCCGGCGGGCAGAGCGGGTCCCGAGACGCGATCGCTTTCGGGGATTGCCACGAGTGCCGGTACCAGGACGTCCGTCGTCGCCGGCGCCGCGACCGACGCATTGATGGGGGGCTCGCTACCCAGGCGGGGCAAGAAATAATCGCGGGGCAACAGGGCATCGGGCGCGACCTGGGTCAGGATTCCCGTGGCGGCCTGGATCCGGTCAGCCAGCGTGGTGAGGTCGACCGCACCCCCGGAGAAGAGCAGCGTGGTGTTCACATTGGCGCGTAGCGCCGGGGGAAGCGACACGTCACGGGCAAGCGGCTGTGCCCGACCGGCGATCCACGGCAGGCCGACGACCTGACCTTTGGCGCGGTCGGTGTCTTGGGCGAGATCCTTGAATTGCTTGACGGAGTCGCGTCCGGATCCGCCCTGCGCGTCGGCGAAGTCGGCGATGTGCTGCGTGGATTGAAGCGCCGAGCAGCCTGCCAGCGCGGAGAGCGCGAGGATGCCGGCGGCATTACGTAGTGCTGTCATGAAGTGTCCTGTCCGGGCCGCGCGCTAAGGGCGGGCCGTGGGCGACCCGCTCCGGTCGCAGCTTTGGTTGAACGGAATGATCCGAAGCACCTTGTTCGCGTAGAAGCACGGGCGCACCGGCGAATCGGTCAGGGCGATCGAATTCGTCAGGGCTTGCGTGGCTTCCTCGAAGGAGGCGGCAGGGAAATCGGCCGACGCCTCGATCGGCAGGTCGAAGGAGACTTCCCACTGGTCGGGGCCGAAAGTCCAGTTGGCGTCTTTCGCCCATCGAGCCAGGGCCTGTCGGACCGTCTTGTCCTGCGGGCCGAGGTGCCAGATCCGCTTCACGACGATCGGCGTGGGCGGGGTCTTCAGCGCGTCGGCGCTGGTGGTGTCCACTGTCTGAATAGGCGCCGCTGCCACTGGCGACGCGGGCGCGGTGGTTCTTTGTCCGGTATCGGCCTTGGCCGCCGCGTTGGCGGGTTTTTCTACTGGGGTCGCAGTTGCAGGCTCTGCGGCGGACGCTGCCTTGCCGGCAACGGGCGGCGGTGGGGCAGTCTCGTGCGGCGAGGGCGTCTTCGGGCTACCGGGCGTGTGCGGCAAGTCGGGCTTCTTCGCGGGTGGCACGGGTTCGGCTTTCGCCGGTGCAACCGGGACTGGGATCGCAAGCGAGGCCGTCGATTTGGGTGCCTGGACTTCAGGCTGTGCCATGTTAGACGGGCTTGCCGAGGCAGCGGCCGGAGCCACTGGCGTTGGCGTTGGCGTCGGGGTTTTCGATGCAGGTGGCGTCGCCTTGTCCGACACCGCAACAGGTGGCGCCGACTGAGGCGACTGCGCGACGAGCGGGGCACCGTCGTACAGACGCGGATCCGCCCGATTGATCGGCACGCGCGGGGAATCGGCGGGCATCGGCGGCTTGGGCGGTGCGAAACCGCAAGCCGAGAGCAGGCAGGCCGCCGACAGGCCGGCAGCCGGGAAAAAGACTTTCATGAAATCTCCGGGTAAGTGCGGACGGCCTGCGGCCGGTCAATCCGTGGCGAGAGGGCGCTGTTCAGGCGTCCAGGGCGCATGGCCGAGGCGATCAAGCTCCTGATGGACGGCGCGCAGTTCGGCGGGAGAGGCTTGCTTGCGGGCGAGCAGTAGGAGCTCCAGCAGCAGCGGCGTCAATGCGGCGCCATCCATTTCGCTTTCGTCTTTGTCCAGCAGCGTCAAACGAAGCTGGGATATTTGCTCGCCTATATGATCTTCGGTGTCCAGCCGAAAGCGCAGGTACTCGGAAAGTCGCAGGCCGATATCCGCAGCGGCAGCGGTGTATTGCCGATACTTGTCGTCCGAAAGACGAAAGCTGATGGCGCGTTCGAGCAAGGGGCGCATGTAGTCAGCTCCGATCCACGACGATGCGACCCACCGCTTCCGCAAACGTTTGGCAGAAGACCGCACGACGGATGAGGCGCTCCTTATCCGAATCCATCCTGCCGCGGCAGTGTTCGTCAAACCGCTGATCGCGAAACTGTGCTGCTGTAATCCCGGTGGTGGTCTGTGCCCAAAGCCGCGCGGCGTGTCGCGCCGCCCGCGCGGCAGAAGGAAAGTCGAAGGGAGCGTCCGCGCAGCATCCTGCGGGACCGTCTACGTGTCGAGGATCCATGCGCTATTCCAGGGGAGAGGTAAGCCTTCCGAGATCCACAGCGCCTAGCCCGCATGGCGAGCCAGACAGGCGCTGCAAATGGCGGGGGGCTACGTCAGGGGTTCAGATATCGGCAGCGCGCGCGGCCTTGTGAGAACCGCAGGCGGCACATCGACGCTGCAAGGCTGCGACGAAAGGTCATCGCGCGAATGCTTAGATGTGGGGACGCGGGCTCAGAGCCGTGCGGCGATCTGCTCCGAGGTCTCCCTGTAGTAGACCTCTTGAAGTATGCGGACGTCCTTGTGGCCGCTTATCTTGGCCAGGGTCATGACGTCGACTTTGCGAGAAAGCCGCGTCAGCGCTTCCGCACGCGAATCGTGAAAATGCAGGTCTTCTATCAGCAATCTATCGCGTGACTTGCGAAACAGCGCATCCAGCGATGCTGACGAGATGGTGAAGCATTTATCTCGGTTCGCAACAGGCTTCAGCAGACGAACCGCGTGGCGGGACAACGGAATCTCTCGTGCGCGACCGGTCAGATACTGCATCTTATGCTTCACTTTTGCGATTCGCCGGCCGAGGTCGAGCGTCGCTTGACCGAGATCCAGTATTTCTCCCGCACGCATTGCCGTTCGTAAGCCGACGAGGAACGCCAACGCCACTTCCTGGCTTTTGGTTTGCGGGACCCGCCCAGTTCGGTAACCGAGATCCCGGCAGAGCCGTCTGACCTCATGGGCATGCACGCGGCGCGTTCGAGGCGGCGCATCGGCGCCGACGCGCATCCCCTCGAAAGGATAGTGGTCCATCCATTGCCATTCTTTCCGGGCGATGGAAAAGGCGTTGCGCAGCCAATTGATGTCGCGCTGTACCGAAGCAGGGGACACCGGCCTGACCGACCGCCCATCCGGCGCGGTGAAGCCACGAAGACGGGTATCTCGCCAGGCAGCGAGATCCGGCGTCTTCACCGCTCCCAAAGTCTTGCTCGCCAGTGAAGGAAAGTCGCGGAGGAAAGCCTGGACCCGAAGCTGTTCTGCGCGAGCCCCCTGTTTCTGAACGCTGACTTCTTTCGCGTAGCGTTCGAGCATTTGCTGGACCGTGTATCGGTCGCCTGGCGGCGCGCCCTTGAGCTGCCGGAGTTCCACTTCCCTGGCCGTTGCCCACGCCTTCGCTTCGCGTTGCGTACGAAGGATTTTGGAGTCCCGTTCCCCAGCAACATAGACCTGTGCGCGCCAACCGTTCTTGTGCGGGGTGATCGATGCCATGGGGAGTGCTGTGCGTAGAAAATGGGGAGCACAGTGTACAAATCATGGCGTCCGGCGACAAATTTTGGCTGTATGCGGACCCAGTGGTTTCCACCTAATCTCTTGATTTTCCGTTATTTTCTGAAGAGCGGAAAATTCCGGAAATTGTCGATGGTGCCCGGGGCCGGAATCGAACCGGCACGCCTTGCGGCGGGGGATTTTGAGTCCCCTGCGTCTACCAATTTCACCACCCGGGCAGGTCGTGCGCGGGCGTCCTTGACGTTCGACGGACTGGGCAGATCCAGCGGAGGGACCTGCCACGGCTGTGCAAACAGACGCCGCGTGGCGGAAAGGACGGCATTATAGCCGATGCGCGGTTCCCTTGGCGGCGGCACCGCCGGTGGCGATTCCACACCCCCGACTTGAAAAAAACCGCCGCGGCCCCATACTCCAGCCGGTCGGCCGCCTGGCGCTGAGCCGACCTATCCCGGCGGCGTCCAGGACGGCCGCCATCCCACCAACGCAGACACGAAGATTTCGACATGAGCGAAACCGCATCCCATTCCGCATCGGAAACCCTGGGCTTCCAGGCTGAGGTCAAGCAGCTGCTGCACCTCATGATCCACTCCCTGTACAGCAACAAGGAAATTTTCCTGCGCGAGCTGGTTTCGAACGCGTCCGATGCCTGCGACAAGCTGCGCTTCGAGGCGATCGACAACCCCGCGCTGATGGAAGGCGACCCGGAGCTGGGCATCCGGGTGGACTACGACAAGGCCGCCCGCACCATTACGATTTCCGACAACGGCATCGGCCTGTCGCGTGATGAAGCGGTGGCCAACCTGGGCACCATCGCCCGGTCCGGCACGCGTGAGTTTTTCGCAAAACTGACCGGCGACAAGCAGAAGGACGCCCAGCTGATCGGCCAGTTCGGCGTCGGCTTCTATTCTTCCTTCATCGTGGCCGACAAGGTCACCGTAGTGAGCCGCCGCGCCGGCGTGCCGGCCGACCAGGCCATCCGCTGGGAATCGGACGGCCAGGGTGAGTTCACCATCGCCCAGGCCGAAAAGCCCGGCCGCGGCACCGACGTGACGCTGCACCTGCGCGCCGACGAAGACGAACTGCTGAGCAGCTGGAAGCTGCGCGAGATCCTGCGCCGGTATTCCGACCATATCTCCCTGCCCATCAGCATGGCCAAGGAAGAATGGGACGCGGACAAGGGCGAGCAGGTCCGCAAGGACGAATGGGAGACGGTCAACCAGGCCAACGCCCTGTGGACCCGATCCAAGAACGACATCACGGAAGAGCAGTACCGGGAGTTCTACAAGCACGTCGCACACGACTACGACGACCCGCTGGCCTGGACCCACAACCGCGTGGAAGGCCGCAGCGAATATACGCAGCTGCTGTACGTCCCCAAGCACGCGCCCATGGATATGTGGGATCGCGATGCCCGCCGCGGCGTCAAGCTATACGTCAAGCGCGTCTTCATCATGGACGACGCGGAGCAACTGCTGCCGATGTACCTGCGCTTCGTGCGCGGCGTGATCGACTCGGCGGACCTGCCGCTGAACGTGTCGCGCGAAATCCTGCAGGAAAGCCGCGACGTGCGCGCCATCCGCGAAGGCTCCGCCAAGCGCGTGCTGTCGCTGCTGGAAGACCTGGCCGAGAACCGCAAGGAAGACTACGCCCTGTTCTGGACCGAGTTCGGCACCGTGCTGAAGGAAGGCACCGGGGAGGATATCTCCAACCAGGAACGCATCGCCAAGCTGCTGCGCTTCGCCTCCACGCATAACGAAGACGCCGCGCAGAACGTGTCCTTTGCCGACTACGTGTCGCGCATGAAGGAAGGCCAGGACAAGATCTATTACGTCACGGCGGACAGTTACGCGGCGGCCAAGAACAGCCCGCACCTGGAAATCTTCCGCAAGAAGGGCATCGAAGTCCTGCTGTTGTCCGACCGCGTCGACGAATGGATGCTGTCGTACCTGCGCGAGTTCGACGGCAAATCGCTGGTGTCGGTGGCCAAGGGCGGCCTGGACCTGGACGCGCTGGCGGACGAAGAGGAAAAGAAGAAGCAGGCGGAAGTGCAGGAATCGCTGAAGCCGCTGGTCGAACGCCTGAAGACCGCCTTGGGCGACAAGGTCGCCGACGTGCGTGTCACGCTGCGCCTGGTCGATTCGCCGGCGTGCATCGTGGTGGGCCAGAACGACCTCAGTCCGAACCTGCTGCGCATGTTGAAGGCAGCCGGCCAGGAAGCGCCCACCGTCAAGCCTGCACTGGAAATCAATCCGGAGCACGGCTTGGTGGCACGCCTGCGCGACGCCGCGGACGCCGATTTCGACGATTGGGCGAACCTGCTGCTCGACCAGGCCATGCTGGCCGAAGGTGCGCAGCTTGCCGACCCGGCGGCTTTTGTGAGGCGGATGAACGCGTTGTTGCTGAAGCAGTAAAACGTGCCGCTTTCCTGACTCAGCGCCGAATTACCGTACGGTAATTCGGCGCTTTGGTTTGTGCGATAACTGGCAAATAATTACCGAGCGGTAATTGTGACGCACAAATCGACGTCTGACCGGCGGAAAGTTACCGATCGGTAATTTTCAGATGGACAATCGCCGAATTGACTATTAAAATTACCGATCGGTAATTTTGGCGAGCGAGCCATGGCAGCCATTCCTGACGAAACGATCGTTCGAACCTCTGAGGAGCTGGGGGAGGTCGTGCGGCGCGCGAGAAAAGCGCAGCAGCTGATGCAAATAGACTTGGCGGGTTTGGGCAATACAGGAAACCGTTTCATTGTCGATGTGGAGCGCGGTAAGCCGACGCTTCAGTTGCAGAAAGTGCTCGATTTACTCGACCTCATCGGCCTGGAGATCGTGGTGCGGCCCAAACGAGGGGGATTCTAGTGGGAGCGAGCGATACGCTGGACGTCTATCAGAACGACTTTTTGATCGGCAAGCTGTTCGATCAGCAGCCTCTGCGATTTCGTTATGACGATTCCTGGATATCGACACCGTCCGCCAAGCCTTTGAGTGCACAGCTGCCTCTTGGCGTGAAAGATCATCAAGGGGAGCACGTCCACGCTTATTTCGAGAACCTGCTCCCGGAGGGCAATATCAGGCGGTTCATCAGCATGAGCCGTCACGCGACCACGGTGTTTGGTCTTTTGCGCAGCATTGGGGGAGATACCGCGGGTGGGCTGACGTTGATGCCCGAAGGCGAAAAGCCGCTGCCGCCGAGTTACGCTGCCACTTCATGGGCGCGCCTGAAAGATCAATTGCGGAGCAGGCCCGTGCCCGCCTTCGTCGGCGAAACCGAAGGCGCGCGTATTTCCCTGGCCGGGGCGCAGGACAAGCTGTTGCTCATGTTGCGCGAAGATGGCACGCCCGCCATCCCTCGGGGTACTGCACCATCCAGCCATATTTTGAAGCCTGACATCGGAGGGTTGGACGGAGTGTGGGCTTCGGCCTTGAACGAGACCTTTGTCATGCGGCTGGCTGCGGTAGCAGGCCTGGGCGCGGCGGATGTTGCATTCCAGCCTGACACCCGCGCCTGTCTGATCAGGCGGTATGACCGGATTGATGACGGGCATGGTGCGTTGATGCGGCTGCATCAACTGGATTTCTGCCAACTTGCCGGAAAGCCTTCAACGATCAAGTATGAGAGCGACGGTGGGCCGTCGCTGGCCGCGTGTCGGCAGTTTCTCCGGTATTCCGTCAGCCAGGCAGCGGACCTGCGCCGCTTCCTGCAGTGGATCTTCTTCAACCTGTATGTCGGCAACAACGATAGCCATGCGAAGAATCTGTCCATTCTCGTCGATGGCAGTGGCGCGACGAGACTCGCACCGTTTTACGATTTGATGTGCACCGCGATGTACCCGGGGCTGTCCCGGAAATTTGCGTTTTCCATAGGCGGGGAGATGACGCCCGGCCGTATAGAGGCACAACACCTCGTGGTCATGGCAAAGGAGCTGAGCGTTGCGGAGCGCTATTTGATGAACACGGCGGCTGACGTGGCCGCGCGCTTGCTGGTGGCGCTGGAGCAAGTTTCCACAGAATTGGGAGGCCAGGCGCTGGCGGGGACGGAAACTACGTTGCTCGAGCGCCTCGCCCGCTGGATATCCCGAAATACACGCAAGCTGTCCCAGCGCTGGCTGGGCAGAGCCGAACCTGCGTTAACAGCGCATGCTTAGCGACGCCCGACGGCGCCGGGCGTCGCCCCTGCCGAACGCGACCTACATCTCTATCCGCTCCACCTTCCCCACCAACAGGATGTACGACAGCGCCCCCAGCAGCGCCAGCGTAGCCACGTAGACGATGGCCGGCGCGAAGTTGTCCTGCGTGACCAGATACCCGATCACGATGGGCGTGCAGATCGACGACAGGTTGCCGACGAAGTTGAACACGCCGCCGGTCAGGCCCAGCAGCCGTACAGGCGCCAGCGCGGAGACCAGCGACCAGGTGATCGACGCCAGGCCGTTGCCGAAGAACGCCAGCGCCAGGAAGAAAATCACCCAGGACGTGGAGTCGGTGTAGTTCGCGCCTATCATCGACGTGGAGATCAGCAGCCCCAAAATGATGGGTAGCTTGCGCGCCATGCCGACCGTGGCGCCGCGCCGGATCAGCCAATCGGACAGCACGCCGGAACACAGCACGCCGATGAACGCCGCCAGGAAGGGCACCGAGGCCAGGAAGCCCGACTTGATGAAATCCATGCCGCGGTACTTCACCAGGTAGGTGGGAAACCACGTCAGGAAGAACCACAGCGTCGAGGTCAGGCAGAACTGCCCCAGGTAGACGCCCCACAGCTTGCGGCGCGACATGACCAGCCCCAGGTCGGCCCAGGCGAAGGGCGCCTTCTTTTCGCTGACGCGGCGTTCCAGGTCCACCACGCCGCCGCCCTGGCGGATCAGCTCGATCTCCGCTTCGTTGGCGCCGCGAAACTGGCGCGGTTCGCGGTAGACCAGGAACCACAGCACGCCCCACACGATGCCGATCAGGCCGGTGCTGACGAACACCATATGCCAGCCGTAGTGATGCTGCAGCCACGCCAGCACCGGCGTCAGGAACGCCAGGCCGACGAATTGGCCGGACGTATAGAAACCGATGGCCGTGGCGCGTTCGCGTTCGGGGAACCAGGTCGTGACGACGCGGTTGTTGATCGGATAGGCCGGCGCTTCCAGCGCGCCGACGGCCAGCCGCAGCACGAACAGCGCGACGAAGCTGCCCGCGAAGCCCATGAAGAAAGTCGCCGCCGACCACAGGATCAAGGCGACGGCGTACAGCACTCGGGGCGCGACGCGATCCACCAGCCAGCCGCCGGGAATCTGCATGGCCGCGTAAGTCCAGCCGAAGGCCGACAGGATCAGGCCTTCGCGTACGGTGTCCAGGCCGAATTCGTCGCGCAGCGCCGGCGCCGCGATGGAAAGATTGCTGCGATCCAGGTAGTTGATGACCACGGTGATGAACAGCATGACCATGATCAGGTAGCGCGAGCGGGTAGGCTGCGCCGCCGGCAGGGCGCCGGTGTGTGCGGTGGGCACGGTTGTCTCCTTTTATCTATTTACCATTCGGCGAAGCTGCCATCCTTGTGGCGCCACACCGGGTTGCGCCAGCGGTGTCCCACCGCGGCGCGTTCCTTGACGTATTCCTCATTGACTTCGATGCCCAGCCCCGGGCCCTGGGGAATCGCCACCATGCCGTCGCGATAGTCGAAGACTTCGCGATTGCTGACGTAGTCCAGCAGGTCGTTGGCGGCGTTGTAGTGGATGCCCAGGCTCTGTTCCTGGATGAAGGCGTTGTAGCAGCCGGCATCGATCTGCAGGCAGGTGGCCAGCGCGATCGGCCCCAGCGGGCAGTGCAGGGCGAGGGCGACGTCATAGGCCTCGGCCATCGCCGCGATCTTGCGCGTTTCGGTGATGCCGCCGGCATGCGACGGATCGGGCTGGATGATGTCCACGTAGCCTTCCGACAGGATGCGCTTGAAGTCCCAGCGGGAGAACAGCCGCTCGCCCAGGGCGATCGGCGTGGACGACAGCGGCGCCAGTTCCTTCAAGGCCTCGTAGTGCTCGCTGAGCACGGGCTCTTCGATGAACATCAGCTTGTAGGGCTCCAGCTCCTTGATCAGGACCTTGGCCATCGGCTTGTGGACCCGCCCGTGGAAGTCCACGCCGATGCCGACGTCCGGCCCGACGGCATCGCGCACGGCGGCGACGTTCTCCAGGCACTTGCGCACCTTGTCGTGCGTATCGATGTACTGCAGTTCTTCCGTGCCGTTCATCTTGACCGCGGTGAAGCCGCGCTCCACCGCGGCCTTGGCGGCGGCCGCGGTATCCGCGGGCCGGTCGCCGCCTATCCACGAATACACGCGGATGCGATCGCGCACGTTGCCGCCCAGCAGTTGGGAGATGGGCACGCCCAGCGCGCGGCCCTTGATGTCCCACAACGCCTGGTCGATGCCGGCCAGCGCGCTCATGTGGATGGCGCCGCCGCGATAGAAGCCGCCGCGGTACAGCACCGTCCAGTGGTCCTCGATGTTGCGCGGGTCCTTGCCGACCAGATAGTCCGACAATTCCTCGACGGCGGCGGCGACGCTGTGGGCGCGGCCTTCCACGACCGGCTCGCCCCAGCCGACGACGCCCTCGTCGGTCTCGATCTTCAGGAAGCACCAGCGCGGCGGAACGATGTAGGTGGTGAGCTTGGTGATTTTCATGCTTGCTGTCCGTTGGAGGGATAGGCCTGGCGCCAGGCTGCGATGAAGTCGCGCGCATTACCGGCGACCTGGCCGGCGGACATGCCGGGCTTGTACAAGGCGGAACCCAGGCCGAAGCCGGAGGCGCCGGCGCGGGCGAACTCGGCGATGCTGGCGGGCGTGATGCCGCCCACGGGCACCAGCGGCACCGTGGCCGGGATCACCGCGCGCCAGGCCTTGACGACGGCCGGGCCCAGTTGCTCGGCTGGGAACATCTTCAGCAGGTCGGCGCCGGCCGCCAGCGCGGCGAAGGCCTCGGTGGGCGTGGCGACGCCGGGGCAGCAGGCCATCAGGGCCGACTTGGCCGCGCGGATGACCTGCGCGTCACTGTGCGGCATGACGACGATTTCGCCGCCGGCGCGAACGATTTCCGGGCAGATGGCGGGATCCAGCACCGTGCCCGCGCCGATCATGCAATCCAGCGGCAGCGCCTGGCGTAACTGACGGATGCTTTCCAGCGGCTCGGGCGAATTGAGCGGCACCTCGATGATGCGAAAGCCCGCTTCGTAAAGGACGGTGCCGACGGATTCGGCTTCGGTGGGCTTGATCCCGCGCAGGATGGCGATCAGGCCGCACTGCGTCATGGCAGTCTGCAAGGGCGATTGCGTGGTGTTCAGGACGGGAGGCATGGCGATTCCTCGTTGCGGTTCAGTTCTGGCGGATCAGGCCGGCCGATACGGCAAGCCGCCACAATCCGCGTTCAGCGGCTAGTCCGGCCAGGGTGGGGGCGGCCAGGCCGAAATGCGGCAAGGCGCTCGCGTAGCGGCGACACAGGTCCTCGTCGCCGCACAGGACGATGCGCGACGGCATGCCGCGGGCATCCAATAAGGTGCGCAGCGCGGCGGCTTCGTGTCCGATCAGCAGGCCGGACAGGTAATCCGGCTGGGCCTGGGGAGACAACTGTCCCGTCAGGCCCAGTGCGCGGGTGCTGAAAATCGTCGACAGCACGCCGCCCTGGCCCAGCGCCGAACCCGCGACGTCCAGGCCGCGCTGGAAGGCGGCATCGTCCGGCGCGGCGGGATCTTCCATCGTCCGGCCCAGGATCGTGTGGCCGCGCAGCGCGGCGTAGACCTCGCCGGTCATGAAGGTGTCGAACTCGACGATGCGCCCGCCGCGCACCCGCACCCATTTGCAATGGGTGCCGGGCAGGCCGACCAGTAGATCGTCGTCCAGGGCGGCGCCACCGGCGCCGGCCTCGCTGTCGATGAGGCCGACGACCTGCGTTTCCTCGCCGCGTATTACGTTGGCCAGGCCCTGCCTTTGGAGCAGGCCGGGAATGATGTGCAGCGTGGCGCCGCGATGCGTGTCGACCTTCGCCAGCCGCGCGCCGATGTCGCGCGGGTCGGCGGGGATGTCCAGGTAAGGCGCCTGCGCCCAGCCTTGGGCGCTGCCCACCATCCCGCAGGCGATCACCGGCAGGCCCGGCTGCGCACGCAGCCAGTCGCCGCAGGCCTGCTCGAACGCCAGCTCGAAACCCGCCGCGGCCGGTGCCGGCATCGGGCCGTCCGTCCGAGGCGCCGGCAGCCGCATGATTCCCCAGGGCAGATGCCGCGTGTCCAGCACCCGGCCTTCGGCGCCCATGCGGTAGGCCCGCAACGAAGAGGTGCCCCAGTCCAGTGCGATGAGCACCGCGGAGTATGTCGCGTCCGGATTCATGAATTCTTCCTTTTTTGTGTGTTGGTCCTTACTTGCCTCCTGGCCGGATTCTAGTACTCGCCGCCGATTTGCTCAAAATATAGAATTTCGTCCCATATATAGGGATACAATGCGAATTCAACGTCGTAACGGGGTAGGACGGATCTGATCCCCGCAATCGAGACCCCGGCCCCGCCGCGAGCGAGGCAAATCGGAAACAGCAGGGATGGATTCAACGAAACGGGCGGATCCGGCGTCGCAGACGCTGGGAACGCAGACCTTGATGCGCGGGCTTGCCGTGGTCCAGGCGGTCGCCGCGGGCGCGCGCGAGCTGCGCGACATCTGCGCCCGTATCGGCGTCGCGCGCAGCACCACCCACAGGCTCGCGAGCTGCCTGGTGCAGGAGCGCTATCTACGCGTGCTGCCCGGCTACGGTTATATGTTGGGGCCGCGGCTGATCGAACTCGGCTTCCAGGCGCGCGAGGAAATTCCATTGGCCACGCTGGCCCGGCCCTATCTGGACGAGCTGGCGCGTCTCAGCGGCGACACCATCCATCTGGCCGTGCGCGAAGGCGCCGACGCGCTCTACCTGGACAAGATCCCGGGCAAGAAAGGGCTGGAGATGCGATCGCGGGTCGGCCACCGCATGCCGCTGGCCGTGACGGGCGTCGGCAAGGCCTTGCTGCTGGACAGCGATGAAACGGAGTGGGTGGCCATGCTGCGCGCCGGTGCGCCGGTGTCGCCCCAGGCGGCGGGCAACGTGCAGCCGGAAGACCGTTTCCTGTCGCGCATGCGCGAATACGCCTTGTCCGGCTATGCCTTCGATCTGGAGGACAACGAGCCTTCGATCCGCTGCGTGGCCGCGCCGGTGCGCGATGCGGCCCGCAAGATCGTCGCGGCCATCAGCGTGTCCAGCACCATTCCCTACATGCCGATGGAGCGCATGCGCGAGATGGTGCCGGCCGTGCAATCGGCGGCGCGGGGTATCTCCGGTGAATTGGGATGGCGGCCGCCGGAGACGGCGCAGGCCGCCTGACGGACGCGGGCCCTGCGCCGTGGGCCGCGCGCTGCTGGCGGCTATGACGGCCCAAGGCCAAGGCCCAAAGCTCAAGACTTACAGCCAGGCGATCAAGGTTCAACGCTGGGGCAGCACCCGCCTGGGAAAGCCGCACAGGTGCCCGAAGCGCGTCCAGTCGAAAGCCGGACCCGGATCCGTCTTGCGCACGGGCGCGATATCCGAATGGCCGCGCACCGCCCGCAGCGGATGCCGTACCTCGAGCGCGGGCGCCAGGCGCGCCAGGGCCGCGTACTGCGCATCGGTATAAGGCAGTACGTCCGTGCCTTCCAGTTCGATGCCGATGGAAAAATCATTGCAGCGCTCGCGGCCATCGAACCGCGACACGCCGGCATGCCACGCGCGCGCGTCCGTGCTGACGAACTGCACGACGTCACCGTCGCGCCTGACGAAGAAATGCGCCGACACCCGCAGGCCGCGCAGCCGCTCCAGCCAGGGATGGGCGCCGTAGTCCAGCGTGTTCAGGAACAGCCCGTGTACGTGCGGCCCGCCGAATTCGCCCGGCGGCAGGCTGATGTTGTGGATCACCAGCAGCGATACCGCCGTCCCGGCCGGCCGCGCGTCGTGATTGGGCGAAGGCGCATGCGTCACGCCGCGCGCGGGTTTCAGCCATCCATGCCGATCGAGTTGCAGCGCCATGCCGTACCGTTATCCTTTGCCCGCGTTGCCCTGGTTCGGCGTGCCGTGGTCCGGCTCGCCGTGGCCCCGGCTGCCTTAGTATTTCGCCTCCAGCCTGGCGTGCTCCTGGCACCACGTACGTCCATTGACCAGGGCGGCGTCCGACCGGGGCAGGTGGATGCCGCAGTGCGCGCAGCGCACCATCTGTTCGGCCGGCACGGCCCGCCGCGTGGCGCCCGACCGGCCCTTTGTGCGCTGAGCCCCGCCGGCGGCATCGCGCGCCGCGTTGCGGGCGTTGGCGCGGGCGGCGATGCGCGCGATGGTCAGTGCCACCAGCACGACGATGATCCAGAAAAGTACCTTGCCCACTTCAACCCCGATGCAATAGAACTTCCAGCACGAACCGGCTGCCGGTGTACGCCAGCAGCAGCAAGGCAAAACCCGACAACGTCCAGCGCAATGCCACGCGGCCGCGCCAGCCCTTGCGGTAACGCCCCAGCAGCAGCACGCCGAAGGTCAACCACGACAGCAGCGTAAAGACCGTCTTGTGGTCGAACGGAAGCAGGCGCTGCGTCAGCATATACGAGGCCACCGATCCCGTGATGACGGTCAGCGTCAGCACGGCGAAGCCGATGGAGATAATGCGGAACAGCAGCCGCTCCTGCATCAGCAGCGGGGGTTGCACGTCCAGCACCTTGCCCATCAGGCTGGCGCCTTCGGCCTGTTCCAGCGGGCGATGCAGGTGGCGGTCCAGCAGGGCCATCAACATGGCTTGCACGGCGGCCACCGTCATCAGGCCATAGGCCATCAGGGCGATCACCAGATGCACGCGCAGCCAGGAATTGTTGGCGTGGGGCACCACCTGCCCTTGCGGGAAAGCGGCCGCCAGGGCGCAGACGAAGGCCGCCGCCGGCAACAGCAGCAGCAGCAGGCCGTCGATGCGGATGACCAGGCTTTCCAGCCAGAAAATCAACATGCCCAGCCAGATGGCCGCGGACAGGGCCAGGGCCCAGCCGATGAACAGATAGGGGCCGCCCAACAGGGATTGGTAGAGCGCCACGCCCTGCAGGACGAGGGCGCCCACCAGGCAGGTCCTGGCGACGCGACCCGCGTGCTGGATGCCATCCGCCCCGCCCAGGCGGCGCCAAAGTGACGCGCCGAGCACCGCGTACGCCAGCGCGGCGACCGCGTGAAATACAATGCCAAATGACATAGGAACCGTTGTTGTTCTCGATGGGGCCCGCGCGCGGGTAATCCGGCGGGTTTTGCCGGTACCACGTGCGTCGGCGCGATACGCGCCGTGCCGGGCCCCTGCCAGCCGAATAGTTTAAGCGGAAACGCATCTCATGCTCGACAACCTTACTCAACGCCTGTCGCGCGTCGTCAAGACGCTGCGCGGCGAAGCTCGCCTGACCGAAGCCAATACCCAGGAGATGCTGCGCGAAGTGCGCATGGCCCTGCTGGAAGCCGACGTCGCCTTGCCCGTGGTGCGCGAATTCGTCGCCCGCGTCAAGGAAAAGGCCCTCGGCGAAGAAGTCGCTTCCAGCCTCAGCCCCGGGCAGGCGCTGGTCGGCATCGTCCACAAGGAACTGACCGCCCTGATGGGGGGCGACCTGGGCGCGGAAGCCGGCGAACTCTCGCTGGCGGTGCAGCCGCCCGCGGTCATCCTGATGGCCGGCCTGCAGGGCGCGGGTAAAACCACGACCACCGGCAAGCTGGCGCGCTGGCTGTCCGAAGGCAACCACGTCCAGAACGGCCGCAAGACGGGCAAGAAGAAAGTGCTGGTGGTCAGCGCCGACGTCTACCGTCCCGCCGCCATCGAGCAGCTGAAAACCGTGGCCGGCCAGGTGGGCGTCGATTTCCTGCCCTCCGACCCCAGCCAGAAGCCGGAAGACATTGCCCGCAACGCCGTCGATCACGCGCGCCGCTATCACTACGATGTGCTGATCGTCGACACCGCCGGCCGCCTGGGCATCGACGAGGCCATGATGCGCGAGATCCGCGCCTTGTATGACCTGGTCAATCCCGTCGAAACCCTGTTCGTGGTCGACGCCATGCAGGGCCAGGACGCGGTCAATACCGCGCGCGCCTTTGCCGACGCGCTGCCGCTGACGGGCGTGGTCCTGACCAAGCTGGACGGCGACGCACGCGGCGGCGCGGCCTTGTCGGTGCGGCATGTCACCGGCAAGCCGCTGAAGTTCGTCGGCGTATCGGAAAAGCTGGATGGCCTGGAAGCCTTCTATCCTGACCGCATGGCCCAGCGCGTACTGGGCATGGGCGACATCGTGTCGCTGGTGGAGCAGGCGCAGCGCAATATCGACATCGCGGAAGCGCAGAAGCTGGCGACCAAGCTCAAGTCCGGCAATCGCTTCGACTTGAACGATTTCCGCGAGCAACTAGGCCAGGTCAAGAAAATGGGCGACATGGGCTCGCTGCTGGAAAAGCTGCCCGCCCAGTTCCAGCAGGCCGCCGGCCAGCTGCAGAGCGGCCAGGCCGACAAGCAGCTGCGCCGCACGGAAGGCATCCTGAATTCCATGACGCCGGCCGAACGCGCCAAGCCTGAACTCATCAAGGCCGCGCGCAAGCGGCGTATCGCCGCGGGCGCCGGTGTGCCCGTGCAGGAGGTCAACCGCCTGCTGGCCCAGTTCGAGCAGATGCAGGGCATGATGAAGCAGATGAAGAAGGGCGGCATGGCCAAGATGATGCGCGCCATGGGCGGGATCAAGGGCCTGGGCCGTTTCGGCGGCATGCGCTGATCGACCAAAAAAAAACGGCCAGTCTTGACTGGCCGATGTGCCGGAGCGGGAGGGGAAAAGTCCGCGCCGGTGATTCCCATCGAACCCGCTGCGGAAGTTCAATGGCGAGTCCATTATGCGTACGGCTTAGGCCTTGCGCCGTCAATCAGTTGTAACTGGTTGCGTATCCGATGTGCGCGATTGCGCGGTGCCGTAACAGTGGTCCGCGTCAGCCGCCGCCCACTGCGACAACGATCTCCAGCTTGTCGTTTTGTTGCAGACGTGTCTCAGCGTGCTGACTTTTAGGAACAATTTCGCCATTTTTTTCGACGGCCACGCGTTTGCCCACGTAGCCCAGCAGTTCCAGGAGGCCCAGCACCGTCGTATCGGGGGCGACCTGCCGGGGCTCGCCATTCAGTTGGATATTCATCATGGTGGTCTGTCGCGTGTCGCGGGAGGGCCGCCTGTTCAGGGACGGCCCGTCGCCGCGTAGCGGTTCGTGGCGTCGATAAGATGGGCAAGAATGCCTGGCTCGTCGAACGCGTGGCCGGCATCCGGAACAATGTGCAGCCGGGCTTGCGGCCAGGCGCGGTGCAGGTCCCAGGCGGTGCGCACGGGCGTGCAGGCATCGTAACGCCCCTGGACGATCACGCCGGGGACGTCGCGCAGCTTGTGCGCGTCACGGATCAATTGGCCTTCGGCCATGAAGCCGTCGTTGACGAAGTAATGGTTTTCGATGCGGGCGAAGGCCAGCGCCGCCTGGTCGCCGGCGTGGCTTTGCTGATGGCGCGCGCTGGGCAGCATGGTGATGGTGCTGTCTTCCCAGCGGCTCCAGGCCTTGGCGGCGGCCAGTTGCGCTTCCGGGTCGTTGCCGGTCAGGCGGCGGCGGTAGGCCTGCACCATGTCGTGCCGCTCTTCCGGCGGGATGGGCGCCAGGTACTCTTCCCACAGATCGGGGAACAGTTCGGACGCGCCGTGCTGGTAATACCACTGCACCTCCGACCGCCGCACCGTGAAAATCCCGCGGAGGATCAGCGCGGCCGTACGCTCGGTATGGGTCTGGGCATAGGCCAGCGCCAGTGTCGATCCCCACGACCCGCCGAATACCAGCCAGCGGTCCGCGCCCATGATCTCGGTGCGCAGGCGCTCCATGTCGGCGACCAGGTGCCAGGTGGTATTGTTCTCCAGGCTCGCATGCGGACGCGACCGCCCGCAGCCGCGCTGGTCGAACAACAGCACGTTGTACCGGGCTGGATCGAACAATTGCCGATGCACGGGCGAACAACCGCTGCCGGGGCCGCCGTGCAGGAAGACAGCCGGCTTGCCGTCCGGATTCCCGCACAGCTCCCAGTACACCTGGTGGCCGTCGCCGGTATCCAGCATGCCGTGACGATAGGGTTCGATGGCGCGAAATAGCATTCAGGCGGCTCGCTTGAACATGAGGTCCCATACCCCGTGGCCCAGGCGCAGGCCGCGGGTTTCGAACTTGGTCTGCGGACGGAATTCAGGACGGGGCGCGTAGCAGTCCGCGGTATTGCGCAACTGCGGCTCGGCGCTCAACACTTCGAGCATCTGCTGCGCGTAGTGTTCCCAGTCCGTGGCGCAATGCACGTAGCCGCCCGGCTTGACCCGGCTGGCCAGCAAGGCGACGAAGGGCGGCTGGATCAGGCGCCGTTTGTGGTGGCGCTTCTTGGGCCATGGGTCGGGAAAATAGATGTGCACGCCGTCCAGCGAGTTGGGCGCGATCATGTCGCGCAGCACTTCCACCGCGTCGTGCTGGATGATGCGCACGTTACGCAGGCCGGAGGCCTCGATGCGCTTTAGCATGGAGCCGACACCGGCGTTGAAGACCTCCACGCCCAGGAAGTTGTCACCCGGCCGATCCAGGGCGATGCGTTCGGTGGTCTCACCCATGCCGAAGCCGATTTCCAGGATGGTGGGCGCGGTCCGGCCGAAAACGCTGGCGGGATCCAGGATGCGTGCGGCGTAGGGGATGGACCACTGCGCCAGCAGGCGCTCCAGGGCGTCGCGCTGGCCTTGCGTGATGTGGCCGCGGCGATGGACGAAACTGCGGATATGGGTGGCGCCGGGACCATCCGGCGCATGCTGGCCGGACGCCGGCGCAGCCTCGGTCGCCGGCGACCGGGCGGACGGTGAAACAGGAGACGGAGCGGGAGGCTCGCCGTCTTCGGGGATCGTATCGGTATTCATAGCGCGCCATTGTAGTAGGGCCGGGAACCGAACCGCGGCGGGGTCCAGGGTACGGGGGCGTACGGAATGGACCATTGGGCCAGCGGGCGTTCCAGGGCTTCGCGCTGGCGGGAGCGGTATTCATAGCGCCATTCAAGTGCGGCGAGGCTCCTGGAGAAGGCTAGGGCTGTCGCTTGAGCTTGGCGGCCTGCTCTTGATTCAGGCGGGCCGCCTCATCCCTGGCGTAATCGGCCTCCCCGGCCTCGTAGGGGCCTTCGTACGAGCAGCTGTTCCACCAGTGGCAGGAACTGGCGCGTTTGGGCGCGGCCGGGCCGCAGGCGGACAGCAATATCAAGAGGGAGGAAGCCAGTACGAAGCGTGTGAGCATATTGCGGAATTATCGGTTTGCTTTGAGTCGAACCGCAAAGATTGTCAGCTATCGCCCCCAGGGTCAACGCGTGCTGCGTAACCGGATCCTGGCCGGCGCCGAGCCACGATACGCACGCACGCTACCGATTCCGTGGGCCAGGAAGCGTTCTGATCCGAGTACATCGGCCAATGTATAATCGCGCTTCCTGCTGGCGGCAAGCTATGCCGGCACGGCACCCGGGCGGGTGTAGTTCAATGGTAGAACGGCGGCTTCCCAAGCCTCAAGCGTGGGTTCGATTCCCATCACCCGCTCCAAGTAGATCCTCTTTCGGCTTGGTAAGTGCAAATCAAGTCCATCCCGGCATCACGGCAGCGCCCCCTGCATGCAAGACGATCTTTTCAGAGATGCGCCTCTCCAGCCGCCGGCCGATTCCTCGAACCGTACGGCCTCTCGTGAAATTCCGGAGGTTTCCGCCCTCCGCGGCATGGCCATGGTGCTTCCGGCTCCCGCGGGCCAAGCGTGGAGCGCGCTCGCGAGCCAGCTTCCGGCGCAGTTGCGTTTTGGCGTATCCACTTGGTCGTATCCGGGCTGGGAAGGGCTGGTCTGGGATGGCGAATACGATTCGAGCACGCTGTCGAAGCATGGGCTTGGCGCCTACCATCAGCATCCGCTTTTGCGCACGGTTTGCGTGGATCGCACGTTCTGGCGGCCGTTGACGGCAAACCAGTATGGCGCTTATGCGGGGCAGGTCCATGACGACTTCCGTTTCGTCGTCAAATGTCCCGCCAGCATTACCGATGCGCAGGTGCGTGGCGAAGAAGGCAGGACGCGTCAGGCCAATCCGGTTTTTCTCGATCCGTCGCTGGCCATCCACGAATTCGTGCGGCCGGCGCTGGAAGGCCTGGGCGCCAAGCTTGGCGTCCTGGTGTTCCAGCTGAGCCCCCTGCCGTGGGGGTGGCTGAGTCGTCCCGCGGCGCTGTTCGAGAAGCTGGGCCGCATGCTGGCGGCTGTCCGGGAGGCCTTGTCCGCGCATGGCGCCGTGATCGTCGCGGTGGAAGTGCGGGATCCCGAACTGCTGGGCCAGGCGCTGGTGGATACGCTCAAGGCGCATGGCGCAACGTTCTGCCTGGGCTTGCACGGCAAGATGCCGCCGATCGAAGAGCAGCTGCCGCTGCTGCGCGCGTTATGGCCGGGACCGCTGGTCTGCCGGTGGAATCTGAACCGCATCTTCGGCGCATATGGTTATGCCGACGCGCAGAAAAAGCACGATCCGTTCAATGCCATACTCAGCGAGGATCTCTCGACGCGCACGGTGCTCGCGCGCACGATACGCGGGATCACGGGTGCGGGCCAACCGGCCTACGTGACGGTCAGCAACGATGCCGAGGGCTGCGCGCCGTTGTCCATCCAGAGGCTGGCCCAGGCCGTTGCGGGGTAGGGCTTATCCGCCGCGGCTTGATTCAGACTGTCGTTTTTCAGACTGTCGTTTTTCAGGCTATCGGTTCCCGCAGCCCCGACGGAATGCGTACGATTCGTGAACCGCCGCTTCACTCGCCGGGACGCCAAGCGGCACCGGGATATGATGGGCCGATGCGGCACCCCTGAGGCTGGAGCAAGCAATCGGACGCCCGCCGCGCATATCCTGACCCGGAGGCTTTCATGTGTGGGCTGTGCGGTGTTTTGGCTGGACAAATGCACTGGACCGAAGGCCGGTCCATGGCAGAGGCCCCCGCTGGCGCGGCCCGTCGGGAGCGCCTGGCCCGTGCGGCCTTCCTGAACCGGCTGTTGGCGGCCTATGCCTGTTCCGTGTCCGACTGGCAGGGCTCGGCTTATGTGTTGTCCAGCCGCACGGGCAAGACCGAGATCGTCAACGACCTTGGTGAGATCTGGCAGAAGGTCGAAGCCATGACCGGCGTGCGGCCGGATCCACTCACGCTGCGCTTCACGGACGCCGGCGTCGCCTATGCCTCGGCTGACCACGGCTGACCATGGCTGACATCGATGTCCCCGCCGATCCGCGCATTCCGGTCAACGTGCTCACCGGCTTCCTGGGCAGCGGCAAGACCACGCTGTTGCGTCGGCTGCTGGCGTCCGCGGACCTGGCGCACACCGCGGTCGTCGTCAACGAACTGGGCGAGATCGGTATCGACCATCATCTGATCGACCAGGTCGATGAAGAGGTGGTGCTGTTGCGCAATGGCTGCCTGTGCTGCGGCGTGCGGGGCGACCTGTCTACGGCGCTGACGGGCCTGATGGAGCGCGATCGCCGCGCCGGCGCGTCGGGCACGGCGCCGGGCATACGGCGTGTCGTGATCGAAACCACGGGCCTGGCCGACCCCGTGCCGGTGCTCAATACCCTGGCGCTGGACCCCATGCTGCGCCACCAGTTCCGTCCCGGCGCGGTCGTGACGACGGTCGATGCCGTGCACGGCATGCTCCAGCTGCGGGAACATCCCGAATCGGTGCGTCAGGCAGCGGTGGCGGACCGCATCGTCATGACCAAGACCGATCTGGCCAGCGCCGCCGCCGTCGAGGCGCTCGCGCATGAACTGCGAGGCCTGAATTCGGCGGCCCCGCTGTTGATGTCCAACGGCGATCTGGATCCGGCGCGATTGTTGTTGGATCGGGATGTGTTTTCGGTGGATCGCCTGAACGAGGTTCGCGCGTGGTTTGCTCCGCCGCGGGAAGGCCCCGGGGTCGGCCAATATCACGGCATGGCGCGCACGTCGCCGGCGCTCGGGCCCTTTCATTCGGCGGTGAGTACGGCTTCGCTGGTGTACGCACCTGCGCTGGACTGGGTCGTCGCGGGCGCCTGGCTCAGCATGCTGGTGCATCGCTATGGCGACACCTTGTTGCGCTTGAAGGGCATCCTGAATATCGCGGGTTCGGATCGTCCCACGGTGGTGCACGGCGTGCGCCACCTGATCCACGCCCCGATGCACCTGGACGCTTGGCCCGACGACGATCGGCGTTCCAGGCTGGTATTGATCGGTACCCTGCCGTCACAGGCCGCGCTGCAGGCATCCCTGGAGCGGTTCGCGCGCCAGGGCCGGGCGGCGGATGCCGGGCCCGGACATCAACCCGTATAGGGGAAACGCCGGTCGTAGTCGTCGGCCATGTCGGACATGGTGACGAAGCGCACGCCTGGATGCGAACGCATATAGGCATATAGCCGCTCCAGCATCAACAGGACTTGCGGCCGGCCGGAGACGTCCGGATGGATGGTGATGGGAAACACGGCGTAGTCGTACTCGCGGTACACCCAGTCGAATTGATCGCGCCACATCTGCTCGATGTCGCGCGGATTGACGAAGCCATGGCTGTTGGGCGATTTCTTGATGAACATCATGGGGGGCAGGTCGTCCAGATACCAGTTCGCTGGAATCTCGATGAGCGGACTCGCGCGGCCACGCACCAGCGGCTTCATCCAGGACGCCGCGTCGCGCGTGTAATCGATCTTGGTCCAGCTGTCGCCCACGCGCACGCGGTACGGCTGGAAGTCGTGATGCATGAGGCTATGGTCGTACTTGATGCCTTTCTTCAGCAGCAATTCGTTGGTGACGCTGCTGAACTCCCACCAGGGCGCCACGTAGCCCACCGGTGCGCGGCCCGTGAACTCCGATACCAGCGCGATACATTTGTCGAGTACGTCTTCCTCCTGGCGCGGCGTCATCGCGATCGGGTTCTCGTGCGAATAGCCGTGTATGCCGATCTCGTGTCCGGCCTGCGCCACCGCCCGGATCTGGTCCGGAAAGCTCTCGATGGAATGGCCGGGCACGAACCACGTCGTCTTGATGCCGAAGCGTTCGAAGAGCTGCAAGAGCCGCGGGACGCCGACTTCGCCGGCGAACATGCCGCGCGAGATATCGTCGGGCGAATCCTCGCCCCCGTAGGAGCCCAGCCATCCCGCGACGGCGTCCACGTCGATGCCGAATCCACACAGTATTTCTTTTGCCATGCTGGTCAACTCCTTTTCGAGACGAGGGGGCCGGCTACTTCAATGCCGCTTCCAGCGCGCGGGCGCGCGCCAGCAGGGCGGACTCGCCGCCGGCGGCGGCGTGGAACATGATGCCGGTGGGCATGCCCGCCGCGCCGGGCTCGCCCGGCAGCGTCAGTCCGCACAGGTCCAGCAGATTCCCGACGCTGGTGTTGCGTATGGTGCGCAGGTTGATTGCCGTGAACGACGCGAGGTCGGCTTGCAGGTCTTTCAATGGCGGCGCCACATGCGGCACCGTCGGCATGACCAGCAAAGTATCTTCCCCCAGGCTGGCCGCGAGCGTTCGCGCCAGCGCGGCGCGTCCCCGCTGCAGCGCGTCCACATCGGCCTCGCTCATCGACTTGCCGGCCAGGATGCGGCGGGCCACGAAGGGGTCCATGGCCGTGTGGCGGGGGGAGTCGAGCACGGCGCGATGCGCCGCGTAGGCTTCGGCGGACGCGAGCGCGCCATGCCTCTCCACGAGCGCGCGGGCGGCATCGAGTTCCGGTATCTGACGCCGGCTTATCCGCGCGCCGGCATCGCGCAGGCGTTCGATGGCGTGTTCGAAGCTGGCGGCGACAGCGGGTTCCAGTTCGCCGAGCGCGGCATCGTCGGGCACCAGCATCGTCAGGCCCGACAGCGCATCATCTGCGGCCACGGGCGTCGCTTCGATGGCGGCGCCGCGCAGCATCGCGTCCATGCCCTGGCAGTCCACCGCATGCCGCACGAAAAAGCCCACGGTATCGAGGCTGGCCGACAACGGGAAAACGCCGCCCATGTCGTAGCGGCCCGGCGCCGGCTTGAAGCCGACAAGGCCATTGAAAGCGGCCGGCGTGCGCACCGATCCGCCGGTGTCCGTCCCGATGGCCGCTGGCGCGAGCCCGGCCGCGACCGCCACGGCCGATCCCGATGATGATCCCCCCGGCGCGCGCGGCTGGTCCATCGCGCGCGGATTGCGCGGCGTGCCGTAGTGGGGATTCAACCCCAGCGCCGTATACGCGAACTCCGACAGGTTGGTCTTGCCCAGGGTCACCATGCCCGCCGCGTGCGCGTGCGCAGCCACGATGGCGTCACGCTGCGCGGGCGGCTCGTCGCGGCGCAAGGCGGATCCCGCCGTCGTGGCGGTGCCGGCCACGTCGATATTGTCCTTCCATGCGAGCGGCACGCCATCCCATGCGCCGGCGGGCTTGCCGGCGCGCCAGCGCGCCGCGCTGCGTTCGGCCTGCTCGCGCGCGAGATCGGCGGTGACGGCGATGAACACCGCCGGGTCCGGGTGGGCACGGATACGATCGATGAAGTGGTCCGCCAGGTCGCGCGCATCCAGCTCGCGCACGCGCAACCGACGGGCGAGTTCGGTCAGCGGCAGGTCATGCAGCGGCTGCGTGCTGTCGATGGACATTTCGTCGCGCGCCGGCATCAGGAGAAGGCCTTGATGCGGGCCGACACGGACTTGAAAGCGGGCGCATCCGCGCTGCCCAGCCACTCGAACAACACCATTTCCGTGGTCACGATGCGCACGCCTTCGACGCGCAGCCGTTCCAGCGCAAAGTCCCTATCCTCGTCCCGGCGCGAGCCGGCGGCGTCGGCCGCCACGTAAACCTCGTAGCCTTCCTGGCGCAGCTCCAGCGCGGTCTGCAGCACGCAGACGTGCGTCTCCACGCCCGCGACCACGACCTGCCGGCGTCCGGCCGCGCCCTGGGCGCGTATCGCCTGCGCCAGCGCCGGCTCGCGCATGCACGAGAACACCCGCTTCGCATGCAAGGCCGCCTGTGCCGGCAGCACCTCGCGCAACGACGCGGTGGTCGGCCCCAGGCCCTTGGGGTGTTGCTCCGATACGATCACCGGGACATCCACGTCGCGCGCGCCTTCCAGCAGCGCGGCCGCGCGGGCGGCGAGCCGTTCCGGGCGAGCCATCGCGGGCAGCAGGCGTTCCTGCATGTCGACGACCAGCAGCTGCGCATGCCCTGCATCAAGCAATGGAGAGGGATAGGAAGCCATGCATGTGTTCCTTGGCGGCGGGCAAGCGCCGCATCAGGTGCTGTAGCTGGAGAACTTGGCGGTGACGGCGCGCGCCATGTGATCGGTCCTGACGTTGATCACCGCGGGCCGGCCGGACTGGAATGCGCGCTCCAGCGCGGGGCGGACCTGGGCCGGATCCTCCACGTATTCGGCGTGGCACCCCAGGGCTTCGGCCATTTTGTCATAACGCGTATAGCCCAGGTTGCGGCCGGGTTTCACGCCATCCGGGTCCGCCGTCCAGCCGCCATTCAGGCTGATCACCACCACCACCGGAATGCCGAAACGCACGGCGGTATCCAGCTCCATGGCGCTCATCCCGAAGGAACCGTCGCCATGCAACACCAGTACCTGCTTGTCCGGATGCGCCAGCTTGGCGCCGATGCCGAAGGGCAGGCCGACGCCCATGGTGCCGAAGGTGCCCGAGTTCAGCCGGTGTCCGGGATGATAGGTGGGGATGGACTGCCGCGCATAGTTCAGGATTTCCTGGCCGTCCACGACCAGGATGGCGTCGCGGTCCAGGAAGTCGCGCACCTCCTTGCACAGCCTGAGCGGATGCATGGGCAGTTTGTCGGAGCCCAGCGTCTGCTCCGCGGCCTTGGCCTTTTCCTCGTTGATCCCGGCCAGCCGGCTGACCCACGGCGCGTAGCGGGCGCGGTCCAGCCGCCCGCGCGAGGCCGCCAGCAACTGCTCCAGGACGGCCTTGGCGTCGCCGACGATGCCCACGTCGCAGGGGCGGGTCAGGCCGATCTCCTGCGGATCGATATTGATCTGGATGACGCGCGCATCGGCGCTGAAGCGCGGCGCGCTGAGGTGCCCATTCACATAGTTGGAGCGGGTGCCGACGACCAGCAGCAGGTCGGCTTCCCGGAAGGCCGTGGAACGGGCATAGAGCATGGCCAGTTCGTGATCGTCGGGCAGCACGCCACGGCCTTGCGGCGTGGTGTAGAAAGGAATGCCGGCGTATTCGACCAGGTCGCGCAAGGCATCCGAAGCCTGCGCCCAGATGATGCCGCTGCCGCTCATGATGATGGGCCGTTGCGCCTGCGCCAGCAATTCCACCGCCTCGAGTATGGCCTGCGGCGCACCGTGCGGGCGATGCCTGGCGAAGGCGCGCTCGGGATCGGGGTAGACAATCTCGCTCTCGTCGATCTTGCGGTAGAGCACATCGCCCGGCATGTCCAGATAGACCGGGCCGGGCCGGCCGCTGGTCGCCACCCGCAAGGCGGTGGTCACCATATCGGGGATGCGACGGATATCGGTGACCCGTTCCGACATCTTGGTGATGGGGCGGAACAGTGCCACCTGGTCGATTTCCTGGAATATGCCGCGTCCGCCGCCCAGCGAATCCAGCGGCGCCGAGCCGCCGATGGCGAATACAGGCACGGCGTCGGCCCAGGCCGTGGCGACGCCGGTAGTCATATTGGTGGATCCCGGGCCGGAGCACCCCATGCATACCGCCACGCGCCCGGTGACGCGGCCCCATCCATGCGCCATCATGGCGCCGGCCTGCTCATGGCGGACATCGATCGCCCGTATGCCCTCCTTGATGCAGTTCGACTCCACCTCCAGCATGGGGCCGCCCATGATGTAGAACATCGTGTCGATACCCAGTACTTTCAAGGTGCGCGCCAGTATCTGCGCGCCGCTGATGTTGCTCATGTCTTGTCTCTCCTCATTGAAGCCCGGACGCACCGGGCCCGGGGAATTTCGCCACTCGTCCGCGCGGGCGGCGCTCAGTCGTGAGGCGCGACGGCAGGCGCCAGGATCATGCGGGCGTCGACCACCGAATAGCCGCCTTCATGGAAGATCACCGGGTTGAGATCGATTTCCACGATGTCCGGGTGCAGCGTGGCGATGTGGGCCACCCGCATCAGGAGATCGGTCAAGCGTTCCCGGTCGACCGCGGCGGCGCCGCGCGCGCCGGCCAGCACCGCGCGATGGCGCAGGTCGTCGACCATGGCGCGCGCGTCGCATTCGGCCAGCGGGAGCGCCCTGAACGTGACGTCGCGCAGCACCTCGACGAATATCCCGCCCAGGCCGAACATGATGACCGGGCCATATTGCGGATCGCGAACGACGCCGATGATGATCTCGGTCCCGCGCGGCGCCATCGGCGTGGCCAGTACGCCCTCGATGGCCGCCTGGGCATCGAAGGCGAGGACGTTGCTCATGATTTCCGCGCGTGCTTCGCGCAAGCCTTCCGCGCCGACCACATTGAGCTTCACGCCGCCCGCGTCCGACTTGTGCAGGATGTCCTTCGAAACGATTTTCAGGGCCAGCCGCGCGTCGCCGAATGCACGCGCCGCCACATCTGCGTCGTCGGCCGCGCCAGCGTCGCGCAGCAACATGCTGGGCGGCATCGCCACGCCGTAGGCCGCCAGGATGGCGCGCGATTCCGTTTCCAGCAGATCGCGCGAATGTGCCCTGGCGGTGGCGATGGCCGCCAGCGCCGCGGCTTCCGGGCCGCCCTGGCTCGATGCGCCGGGCGCCGCCAGCCGCCGCCGCGATTCGCCGTATTCCGCGGCGGCGGACAGGCAACGTACGGCGACCTCGATATGCCTCTGGTAGGGCACGCCGGCCTGGCTCAGCACCTTGAGCGACTCGGTCTTGAAGTGGGCGTAATGGGTCTGGACCATGATGGGCTTGCCCGTCACCCGCATCAATTCGCCGAGCTGCAGGCAAATCTCGCGCTCCGTCCTTCCCACGGACTCGTCGTAGCGGGTGGTGTAGCCGCCGAAGTAGCCGACGAACAACAGGGCGTCGATCCCGGGATCCTCCAGGATGGCCTGCGAGATCGACCCGTAATACTCGACCCTGGGGTCCGTGCCTCCGCCGGCATCCACCGGATTCGATATCGCCGTGGCGGCGGGTACGATGGCATGGATGCGGGCCTGGGTCTCGGCCGACAGCGGGGCCAGGACCAAGCCCTGCGCCGCGATGGCTTCCGCGGCCATGGTGATGGGCCCGCCGCCCTCGGATACGACGGCGACGCGGCGCCCTCGCATCGGCGGAAAGGCGGCCAGCGCGCTGGCCACGGAATGCAGGTGGTCCGCCTGCTCGACCAGCACCACGCCGGATTGGCGCAGCACGCCCTGGGTGACCGCGTAGTCGCCGGCCAGCGAGCCGCTATGGGACTTCGCCGCGCCCTTGCCGGCCTCGGTCCGCCCGGCCGCGTACATTACGATGGGCTTGGACGGCGTCACGCGGCGCGCCGACGCCATGAACGCGGGGCCATCCTTGAAGCCTTCCACATACATCAGCACCGCCCGCGTGCCGGGATCGTCACCGACGCATTCCAGGTATTCATGGAACTGGATGTCCGACTGGTTGCCCACGCTGAGCATCACGCTGATGCCGGAGTGCTCCTGGAATTGGAATTCGGTCACCAGCGACAACAGGACGTTGGCCGAATTGGACAGCATCGCGATGGGGCCGGTCGGCACGTCGAACCAGCCCGACGCATTGCAGCCCGTGCGCGCGCTGAACATGCCGCTGGTATTCGGTCCGATCAGGCGAATGCCGTGCCGCCGCGCCACGTCGACGACTTCCCTTTCCAGGACGGCGCCGGCTTCACTGGCTTCGCTGAAACCGCCAGCCAGGATGATGGCGCCCTTCACGCCCTTGGCGCTGCACTGCTCCAGGATGCCGGGCACCGTGGCCGCCGCGGTGCAGACCAGGACCAGGTCGATCTCGTACGGTACGTCGGCGAGGCTCGGATAGCTGGGATATCCCAATATCTCGCTGCTGGATGGATTGATCGGCGCGATCTTCCCCTGATAGTTGGCCGAGGCCATCGTCCGTATCGCGCGGTTGCCTCGCTTCAAGGGATTGTTGGAGGCGCCGATAACCGCGACCGCGCGCGGATGAATCACTCTTTCCAGATAATGGGACATCGTCGATACCGTCTTTTCCATTCGTTTTCATGTGCCGGCTGTCCACGGTGTGCATGGACGACACCGGCCTGGGGTCGCGCCTTGCGTCAGCGCGTCGGGGTGGCTGTCGCGCCCGACGCCTCGATCAACTGCTTGAACTTCAACACGCTGGCCTGCTGGCGCTCTGCGGCTTGCGCCGGCGTGCCGCCGCTCACGGTCAAGCCGATCTGCTGCAGTTTCGTGCCCAGGTCGCCTTGCAAGGCCTTCTGCAACACGCCGTTGAGTTTCTCGATGATGGGCTGCGGCGTTCCGGCCGGTGCGACCAGCGCATGCCAGCCGCCAAACTCGTACCCCTTGACGCCGGCTTCCTGCATGGTCGGCACGTTGGGCACCAGCGGGGAGCGCTTCGAGCCGGACACCGCCAGGGCCAGCAGCCGACCGCTCTGGATGTACGCCAGTGCTTCCGGCAATGGCTGGAAGGTCATGTCGATCTGGCCGCCCATGAGATCGGTGATCGCGTTCGCGCCGCCCTTGTAGGGCACATGCAGCAGCCTGGTGCCGGTCAGCATCATGAACAGTTGAGCGGCCATGTCCTGGGACGAGCCGGTGCCCGCAGAGCCGAACGACAGGCGGTCCGGATGCGCCTTGGCGTACGCGATCAGTTCCTGTACCGACTTGACCGGCACCGAGGCTGAGTCCGGACGCACCAGCAGCACATTGGGCTGCAGGCTGTACTGGATGATGGGCACGAAACTCTTGACCGGGTCATAGGGCAGCTTGGGATACACGCTGACGTTGGCCGCCAGTTCGGTCGAGCTGCCGGACATCAGGGTATAGCCGTCGTGCGCCGCCTTGGAGACGTATTCGCTGCCGATGATGCCCGCGGCGCCAGGGCGGTTCTGGACGATGAAGCTCTGGCCCAGCGCGGCAGTCAGTTCCTGCGCCACCAGGCGGGCGATCTGGTCGCCGCTGCCGCCGGGCGAATAGCCGACCACGATGGTCACCGAATGGTCGGGATAGTTCTGCGCTTGCGCGCTGCCGTGGAAGGCCAGCGCCGCGCAGAGCAGGGCGCAATGCAATACTGCTTTGAGTCGAATGGTCACGAGAATTCCCCTTGCGTTTTTTTTGATAAAGTATTTCCCGCAGTGTCGTGTCAGGGCACGGCGGACAGCCAACCTGCCGCTTCCAGTTCGCGCATGGCGTCCTTCACGGCGGCATCCAGCGCGGCGATATCGGCGGGCGTCCATGTGCGCGTGCCCGCCACGTGGTGGACCGAGATCCAGCCCACGACCTGGTCGTTCCGCAGCAGCGGGCCCAGCATCTGGGCCTTGACGCCATAGACGTCCATCAGCGCGGCCGGGGGCGGCACCTCGGCCTGGGCGCAGTCCTCCTGCACCAGGGGCACACGGTGCTTTTCCAGCCATTGCACCGTGCCCAGGCTGCGCTGGTTCAGGCTGGAGTTCAGCTTCAGCGGAGGAATTCCGGGCGCCATGGATTCGACGTACACGTCGTCGGCGTCGATATTCATCGTGGGGATATCCATGCGCAAGGTGATGCGCGCCGCCTCGGTTTGCCGCAGCAGGCGTGTCGTCAGCGCTTCCAGCCTGTCGATGACAGGATGGCTGCGCAGCAGTTTCCCCCAGCCGTGGATGGGCCGTTGCACGTCGACCATGCGCAGGGCCTTCCACAGCGTCACCGCGATGCTGTCGAAGACCATCTTGTCCAGTTCGTATTCCAGCTCGTCGACCAGCGGCGTGGCGGGCCAGTTGGTGCAGCCGACCATCAGGCACTGTGCTTCCGGCGAATCGGCCTGGCGCAGGATCTGCTTGATCCGCTCGAACGGCGTGGCGCCGATCTCGGTATTCACGCTCAGTCCCAGCGCGGCGTGGCTGACGGCTTCGAAGCCCTCGTCCGCATACGTATCCCGCATCTTGCGCGTCGGCCCTTCGATGTAGGGAACGGCCAAGCCGAAGCGCGATACGCCATATTGCGAGAAGGCCTCGGCCTGCGCGAGCGACGACGTCGACGCCGCGATGCCCGTCTCCGCCGTGATGGCGTCGCACAGCGCGCGATCCGCATCCATGCCTTTGCCGGTCCACCCGCCCGACGTACCGTTCCACAGGATCGCGTCCACCTTGGCATCCCGCAGTTGCACCGCGGCCTGGACGACCTTGCCCGTGTCGAACTGTCCCACATCCTTTTCGTCCAACGTCAGCATCTGCACAGGCAGCCTGCTGAAATGGACCGATACCACATCGGACAAGGGCGCCAGCATCATGTAGGTCAGCGGCTCCAGCGCGGTGTTCGAGGACGGCGTGATGAAGCCGATCTTCTTCAGCGGCTTCATGCTTTCGCGGGCAATCAATCGTTGTTTCATTCGCTTCCCTTGATGGGCGATGGGCGTGGGCCTGGCGATGCACCCTGCCTTGCATTGTGGCAGCGCTTCGCGGCCTTGCGTGCGGCCGCACCGTGATGTGCGGGAACACACATCATGGATAATCCATCAGCGGACCATGGCGCTGCGCGGGTGCGTCGACCTGCAAGCCTCGGAAGTGCGCGACCAGGAATTCCACGGTGGTCCGCACCTTGGCCGACGTATCGAGGCGCGACGGATAGACTGCCCAGAAGTTGGCTTCCTGAGTGCAGTCCGGAAGCACCTGCACCAGCAGGCCCCGCTGCAGAAGGGGCCTGACATTCCAGAGCGAGCGCAGCATGATGCCGCGGCCTTCCATCGCCCAGCTAAGCGCGATCTCCCCGTTGTTGGTCGACAGCGTGGTGCTGGAAACCTTCACCGTGTGCTCGGCATTGCCTTGTCGCAGCCTCCACACGCCGAACGGATGGTCGCGTTCCTTGATGACCAGGCAGCAATGGTCGGCCAGGTCCTCCAGCGTACGCGGCGTGCCGCGCCGTGCCAGGTAGCCAGGCGCGGCGCACAGCACCCGGTGGTTGTCGCCGAGCCGGCGGGCGATCAGGTGCGGCGCGATTTCGTCGCCCACGCGCACGTCCAGGTCGAACTCCTCGGTGGCCACGTCCACCAGCCGATCGAATACCTCCAGGCGGATCTGCAGGCTGGGATACTGCTCGGACAGCAGGGCCAGGGCGGGCGCCACCACTTGCCGGCCGAACCCGAAACTGCTGCTCACCCGCAGCGGGCCACTGGGCACCCGTCGGGTCGCGCCGACCTCCTGCATCAGGTGATCGACGTTGTCCAGCACCTGTTGCGCCTGGTGATAGACGCGCTCGCCGTGTTCGGTCAGCGCCACCCGGCGGGTGGTGCGGTGGAACAGCTGCGTGCCCAGGCTTTCTTCCAGCACGTGTATGCGTTTGCTGACATAGGCGGGCGAGGCGCCGATCGCGTCGGCCGCGGCCGCGAAGCTTTGCTTGCGTACGGCGGTGACGAATACGTACAGGTCGGCATTGGAGGGGAATTTGTGCATGGCGGGCTATCGCGGGAAGGGAGCGCGCTGCGCAAAAAAAACCGTAAGCCGATATGATGGCGGGCCTCTCATCAGCGCATAATTGGTCCCCGCCGCCCCCGCTGCCTGGCTTGCCTGCGCGAGACAGGCGGAATCGGGACGGTGGCAAGGGTGAGTGTCTTTCCGTGTGCCGTCAAAACCATGAAAGCAAGCGAACGGATCCGATCCGACATTGAGCAACGCATACTCGAAGGCACGTTGTTGCCTGGCACGCCCGTCGATGAGCTCGGACTGATCGCCGAGTATGGTGTTTCCAAGACCCCGGTCCGCGAGGCGCTGCTGCAGCTTCAGGCGCAGGGCCTGCTCGACAGCCTGCCACGCGGAGGCATGGTCGTCGCCAAGCTCGATGTCCAGGAATTGCTGCATATGTGGGAACTGATGGCGGACATGGAAGGCCTGTGCGCGCGCTACGCCTGTGACCGCATGACGACGTCGGAACGGCAAGCGCTGGCGGCGTTGCACGAGCGCTCGGCTGGCGAACGCGACAATGTGCGGAAGTGGCGGGAAACGGATCTCGAATTTCACGAGATGCTGTACCACGGCGCGCGCAATCCCTACCTGCGGGAAGCCATCATGCGCATACGCGCCCGCACCGCGGCGTACCGCATGCATGCGGCTGGCGCGACGGGCCGGCTCCAGGCCTCGTATTCGCAGCACGCAATGGTGGTGAACGCCATACTCGCGGGCGATGGCCCGGCCGCCGCGCGCGCGATGGTCGAGCATATGAGCCCGGGGCTCGACAGCCGTGAAGTGACGACGCTTATCGTCAACCTTCCGAAGGCCTTGCTGCGCTGACACGCTAGCCTGCCGTGCGCGGCCAGTCCGCCGCTGCCATGCTGCACCGTCCCGTTTCGCGGCGGTCGAGCGGATCGCTCCCGCAGTTCATCATTACCCCCTGATCGGCAGCCGACCCGAGTCCGCCGCCTGTACGCGCGTCGCCGCTATCGCCGGTGCGCCGGCTCGCCTGCAATCACCCCATGCTCTTATGTATATTTTTATTGGTCATAATTATTTTTATAGTATTTAAAAAAATAAAACACAAGGAGGGGGTTATCCCTTATGGGCGGTTTGCCGCGCCCCGATGTTCACGAATGGTGTTTTGTCCGTTCACGCCGCGACGGGTGATGTTTCGCGCCGCCGGACTTATGCTTTCGCCCCACGAGCGCATCTTTGGTCCGGTGCCACTTCCGAAGCGCCGCGCGCGCGATCAACGAGAGGGTGAATGAACACGCACAGAATCGCCGCCATACCGGGTGACGGGATAGGCAAGGAAGTGATGCCCGAGGGCAAGCGCGTGGTGGACGCCGCGGCGCGCCGCATGGGTATCGGCATCGAATGGGTGGATATCGACTGGGCCAGCTGCGACTACTACGCGAAGCACGGCGCGATGATGCCGGAGGACTGGTTCGATCAGTTGAAGGGTTGCGACGCCATCTATTTCGGCGCGGCGGGCTGGCCCGAGACGGTGCCGGACCACATTTCGCTGTGGGGCTCGCTGCTGAAATTCCGTCGCCATTTCGACGAGTACGTCAACCTGCGGCCGGTTCGCCTGATGCCCGGCGTTCCCGCGCCGCTGGTGGGCCGCAAGCCTGGTGATATCGATTTCTACGTCGTGCGGGAGAACACCGAGGGTGAGTATTCCTCGGTGGGCGGCCGCATGTTCGAGGGCACCGACGACGAATTCGTCGTCCAGGAATCCATCTTCACCCGCCGCGGCACGGACCGCATCCTGAGGTACGCATTCGAGCTGGCGAACAGCCGGCCGAAAAAGCACCTGACGTCGGCCACGAAGTCCAACGGCATCTCCATCAGCATGCCGTTCTGGGACGAGCGTGTGGAAGCGATGGCCAAGCACTATCCGGGGGTGCGCCACGACAAATATCACATCGACATCCTGACGGCGCGTTTCGTGCTCAGCCCGGAGCGTTTCGACGTGGTGGTGGCTTCCAACCTGTTCGGCGACATCCTGTCGGACCTGGGACCGGCCTGCACCGGCACCATCGGCATCGCCCCGTCCGCCAATCTGAACCCCGAGCGGAAGTTTCCTTCGCTGTTCGAGCCGGTACATGGCTCCGCGCCCGATATCTACGGCAAGAATATCGCCAATCCGATCGGCATGATCTGGTCGGGCGCGATGATGCTCGATTTCCTGGGCGACGGCCAGGGTCAGTACCGCGAGGCGCACGACGCCATTGTCCGGGCCATCGAAAAGAGCCTGCTGGACGGCGCCGTCACGCCGGATCTGGGCGGCAAGGCATCCACCACCGAAGCGGGCATGGCGATCGCCAAGGCGCTGGAACAGGGCTGAGCGCGCTTCGACGTCGAGCTGGAGGATTCAAAGCAATCGGCCCCCTGGGGACCAGGGGGCCGACCGTACGACGCACCACACTGATCAGCCTTGGAAGGGCTGGTTGTCGATGTCGCCGAAGGCGATGTCATTGGGCGCGCCGCCGCCTTGGGCAACCGCGGGCACCGAAGCCACGTCGGCTTGCGCGGTGAAGGGCGCGTTGTCGCTGTCGGCGTTGGCGGTCAGGCCGGCGGCGCGGGCTTGTTCGAGTTGCGCGACGACCTGGTCGCGGCTCGTGCTGCTGGCTTGTTGGCCATAGACGCCTTGGAAGGGCGTGTTGTCCGAATCGCCACGGGGCGTCGCTTGGGCAGCGCCGATGGCGGCAAAGGAAAGAATCAAAGCGGAAACGATGGTCTTGGTCTTCATGGCAGTACTCCTAGTCCTGGTTAAGTGATCCGGGCCGTGCATCGCGACTTGCTGTGTAGAGAACTTCGCGATGTCCGTTGCTGTTCCCGATGACTGCATTCTGCGCCGCCAAGACCTAGGGATAAACCCGGATCCAAGAGAATCACCTTTCCATTTGGCGAAGGAATCCTCCCTGTTCGGCCATCAGGTGGCGTATAAAGAATTTCTCCATGGTTTCGTAGAACTCGAAGGTGTTTTCTTCGTTGCGAAAGCCATGTCCCTCGTTGTCTTTCACCATGTAGTCGACTTCGACGCCGCGTTGACGCAACGCCTCGACAATCTGGTCGCTTTCCGCCTTGTTCACGCGTGGGTCCTTGGCGCCCTGGGCGATGAACAATGGCGTCTTGATGCGGTCGACGTGCAGCGCGGGCGATGTCCGGACCAAGCGGTCCTTATCCTTTTCGGGGTGGCCCACCATGTCGTACAGCCGTTCGAGCATGGGCTTCCAATAGGGCGGCGTGGTCGCCATGAACGTGAACATATTCGATACGCCGACATAGTCGACCGCCGCCGCATACAGGTCGGGCGTGAAGGTGACGCCCGCCAATGTGGCATATCCGCCGTAGCTGGCGCCGTAGATGCCGATGCGTCGAGGATCCGCGATGCCTTGCGCGATCAGCCACCGCACCCCGTCGGTGATGTCGTCCTGCATGGACAGCCCCCACTGCCCGAAGCCCGCCTCCCAGAAGCGCCGGCCGTAGCCCGTCGAACCGCGGAAATTGATCTGCAGTACGGCAAAGCCCCGGTTGGCCAGAAACTGTACTTGCGAGTCATAACCCCAGCTATCGCGTGACCATGGACCGCCATGCGGATGGACGATAACGGGCAGGTCCTGCTCCGGTCGTCCGAGCGGCAGCGTCAGGTAGCCGTGCAACGCCAGGCCGTCCCGACTTTGAAAGCGGATCGGCCGCATGGGCGCCATATCCGACTCGGGCAAACCGGGCTTGATGTCCGCGAGCTTGCGTAGTTCGTCGGTCGTGACGTCATACAGATAGCGCGTGCCGGGCGTGCGGTCGCTGTATGTGCTGACGATGAACTTGGTTTCGTCGCGGGTGTCGCTGTGCAGCGCGAGTTGATAGCCTGGCAGGCGGTCAGTCAGCCTGCCGTAGAGGTCTGCCGTCTGTGTATCCAGGAAGCTGCGCTGCCGTTTGTCCGTTTCGTAGGTCACTGACGTGAGGACCTGGCGAAGGCGTGAATAGTCGACGCCGGACACATCCACTTCCTGCGGATCGAACAGGATTTCTTCCGTGTCAGGATGGGCCGGGTCGATACGTACCAGCGCCTTGGTGTCGCGGCCCCGATTGCTGATGGCGTAAAGCTGCTGGTTGTCGAAAGTGAACAGCACGGGCTTGACGCTGGTGCGGTAATCAGTGGCGATGATCGTGCGGAAGGGCTGCCCTTCCTCATCGCGATACAACACGCCACAGTTCAATCCATCGAGCGTGATCGCTGCGCGCAGCTTGCCGGCATGATCGGTCTGCCAGCTGATGACATTGCCAGGGTTCAGCGCTACCAGATGGGATGCGCCGATCTGCAGATTGACCCGGTAAATGTCGAAGATCTTCGCGTCGAGGTTGTTGTGCGCAAGCAGGATGTGGTCAGGAATATCCTCCAATGGGTCGCTGATGTATGCGCGGCAGTTTTCGTAAGGGGTCAGGTCCACCGCGCTGCCGGTATGCATGTTCATCGCCAGGATGTGGAAATTCTCATCGCCGCCGCAATCCTTCGCGTACAGGATGGTGCTCGAGCCCTTCCAGACGTAGCCGCTGACGTCGCGCGCGGTTTCGCGGCTGATGCTGCGCGCCTCGCCGGTCGGTGCAACGCCTTCCAGGCGCTGGACGAAGATGTTCATGCGCGGCGGCTGTCCGTCCACGCTGAGCGGACGCATGAACGCGAGCCAGCGCCCGTCTTCGGACAGGCTGAAACGCGTCTGGTCGGGATGACGGAAAAAATCCTTCATGGGATATACGGGCGGGACCGCCGCCGGCGCCGCGAGAACGGGGCATCGCGGTGCCGCAAGCGGCGCTGTGTGCGTGCTGACGGCGTCTGGCGACACCCGTTTTCGGTCGTGGCGGACATGGGCAAGCAGCGACAGCGCGCCATCGGATAACGTCCGCCGCAGGTAGACGGTATGGCCGGGATGGCCTTGCGCACGGTTCGCTTCGTTCGTCGCGCTCCGGAATGGCAGGCCGTCGGCGAACGCGGACTGGCCTGGCGCCGAGAGCGCGGCTGCGAGATTCGGAAGGGAGGAGGATGAAGGATCGATGGCCGGCATGAGTCGTGTCTCCAATGAACTCCGCCTCCTTCGGATACCAGCATCCTGAGAAGGGGAGGCGCGAGGCGAACGTTGTAGTATCTGAACCGGGCCGACCAGTTCACTCACGCCTGGATCACGACGTATCGATGCGCCTCAGCGCTGTAGCCCCCATCGCTGTACCGTGACCCGCTCCAAAGCATAGAACAGGCCGTTTTCGACCAGCAGGCCGATGATCACGACCAGGATCAGTCCCGCGAATACGCGGTCCGTATACAGCTCGTTGCGGTTCTGGAAGATGTACCACCCGAGGCCGCCCTTGCCCGACGATGCGCCAAAGACCAGTTCGGCGGCGATGAGCGTCCGCCAGGCAAAGGCCCAGCCGATTTTCAGCCCGGACAGGATGGACGGCAATGCGGCCGGGACCAGGATCTGGATCACGTAGCGCAGGCCGCGCAGGCCGTAGTTACGGCCTGCCATGCGCAGTGTGTCGGGGACGGCCTGGAAGCCGGCATACGTATTCAATGCCATCGGCCACAACACTGAATGGACGAGGACGAAGATCAAGCTGCCCGCGCCCAGGCCGAACCACAGCAACGCCAGAGGCAGCAAGGCAATCGCCGGCAGCGGATTGAACATCGACGTCAACGTGGTCAGGATGTCCCGGCCCAATCGGCTCGACACCGCGACCGTCGTCAAGAGGAACGACAGCACGATACCCAATACATAGCCTTGCAGCAGCACCTGCAGCGACAACCAGGTCTTCTGCACCAGCTGTCCGTTCAGCAGGCCTTCGGCCAATGCCCGCATGGTTGCACTGAATGTCGGTAGCAACAGGTCGTTGTCTTGCCAGCGCGCGACAGCTTCCCACAGTATCGCCAGCACCATCAGGATGCACGTCTTGCGCACCCAGGGGCGGTCCCAGACACGTACGGTCAGGGGTACGGCCTGTGTCAGCCGCGCGGACGGCAGCTCTGGCAGATCGACTTCGTATTCAGGTCGGACGGATGGCGCAAGACTGCTCATGGGGATAAAGGCTCAAGCGACGCGATGCGTCGGGCGGATACGGGCGTCGGCGCGGCCGACGGGCTCGTCGAACAGCATGCCGTGGATACGTCGGGCGGCCGCCTGGAAGGCTGCGCTGCCCATGCTGTGCAGTCCCCATTCATGACTGTTCAATTCGGCACGCACCCGGCCAGGATGCGGCGACAACAGGGCAATTCGGCTGCCCACGACCAAGGCCTCCTCGATCGAATGCGTGACGAACAGCACCGTCATTCGAAGCTCGTTCCACAGCGCCAGCAGTTCTTCCTGCATCTTGCGGCGCGTCAACGCATCCAACGCGGCGAACGGCTCGTCCATCAACAGTACGCTCGGCTGCATCGCCAGCGCGCGGGCGATCGCCACGCGCTGCTTCATGCCGCCCGACAACTCGTGCGGATACGAAGCGGCGAACCGCGCCAGCCCGACCTGCTCCAGGCAATGGCGTGCCCGCTCGCGCGCCGTTTTTCGATCCGCCGTGCGCGACGCCAACAGCGGGAACATCACGTTCTGCTCTACCGTCTTCCACGGCGGCAGCTGATCGAACTCCTGGAACACGACCACCCGGTCCGGGGAGGGGCCATGCACGACCTGTTCACGCAGCCGGATTTCGCCGGCTGCCGGCTCGATGAATCCTGCCGCCGCCTTGAGCAGCGTCGACTTGCCACAGCCCGAAGGCCCCAACAAGACGAAGCTGTCGCCTTCGTGGATGTCCAGGCTGATTTCGTGCGTGGCGCGCACGATCCGCGCGGGCGTCCGATATTCGAGACTGACGCGATCGAACTGCAGCAGCGGCGCCGTCGCGACCGGCGTTGCCATGGGCCCGACGCGCTTGCCGCGCAGTTCAACTGCCGCTGGAAACTCGTGGGTCATCGAAGAAATACTCCTTGAGCGAAGCCGGCTGATTCCTGATGGCGCCGATCCGATGCATGAACTGGCCCAGCCCCAGCGTGTTGCGCGGCTCGACCTGGATCGACACCTCGGGGTCCGTGACGATCTTGATCAGCAGATCGCGATCGGTTTTCGACTTCTCCACCCGGATGTAGGTGTCCACCGCTTCTTCGGGATGCGCCTTGATGAACTTCGCGGCATCGTCCAGGGCATCGATGAAGGCCTTGTACGTCTTCGGGTTGTCGTTGCGAAACTTCTCCGTCGCGTACAACACCGTCGATGACGCCGGTCCACCCTGCACGTCGTAGGAGTTCAACACGATGTGTGCTGCCGGATTGCCAGCCAGCTCCTGCTGCTGAAACGGCGGATTGCCGAAGTGGGCGTTGATTTGGTTCTGGCCCTTGATAATGGCCGCCGTCGCGTCCGGATGCGGCACCGCCACCGTCAGCGGCTCCAGCTTGTCGAACGACTTGTCGCCCCACTGCTTCGCCGCCGCCATCTGCAGGATGCGCGACTGCACCGACACCGTCGTCGCCGGTACCGCGATCCGGTCCTTGTCCGTGAAATCCGCGATCGTCTTCACCGCGGGATTGTTGGAAACCAGGTAGTAGGGGAAGCTGCCCAGCGAGGCGACACCCTTCACGTTCTGGCGGCCGCGGGTGCGGTCCCAGATGGTGAACAGCGGGCCGACACCGGCGCCCGCGATATCGATGCTGTTGGACAGCAGCGCATCGTTGACCGCCGAGCCGCCGGACAGTTGCACGAAGTCGACCTTGATGTCGACGCCCGCTTCCTTGCCGCGCTTCTCGATCAGCTTCTGGTCCTGGACCACGTCCAGCAACAGGTAGACGATGCCGAATTGCTGGGCGATCCGGATCTGCCCTTCGGCGTGAGCGACGCCGGCGGACGACAACAAGGCGACGCCGGCGAGGGCGCCAAGGACTTTCTTATGGAGTGATTGCATGGTCAGGAGGGGATGTCGCCTTCGATGGTGGTGCGATAGAGCTTGCGGCGCAGGAAGTCCGGCGTGCCCGCGGCCAGGTGCATGACCGAGCGGTTGTCCCAGAACACCATGTCGCCGGGTTGCCAGTAGTGCGTGTATAGATATTCGGGTCGCACGCTGAAGGCGAACAGCTCGTCGAGCAAAGCACGGCTCTCGTCTTCGGGCAGGCCGAGGATACGGGTCGTGAAGTGCTCGTTGACGAACAGGGCCTTGCGGCCCGTCTCCGGGTGCATGCGCACCACCGGATGCACCGCCGGCTTCACTTCCTCGATCTGCTTGGCCGTCAATGGCGGGCGCCATGGACTGCGGGCGCGCAGGTCCTCGTATTTGGCCAGGTAATTGTGCTCCGCGCGCTTGCCGTCCAGGGTGCGCTTGAGCGCCGCGGGCAGGTCTTCGTATGCCGCATGCTGGTTCGAGAACAGCGTATCGCCGCCCTGCGGCGGCAATTCCTGCGCATGCAACAGCGAGCCCAGACTGGGCTTGTCCTTGTACGACAGGTCCGAATGCCAGAACGCCCCGGCATCGCCGAGTCCGATCGGCTGGCCGTTCTCCTTGATGTTCGATACCACCAGCACCTCCGGATGCCCGGCCAGCTGGAAGTTGCGCAAGACGTGGATCTGCAAAGGTCCGAAGCGCCGGCTGAAGTCGATCTGTTGCCGCGGGGTGATGCGCTGGTCGCGGAACACCAGCACGTGATGATCCAGGTGTGCGCGATGTATCCGCCGAAAGTCCTCGTCGTTCAGCGGCCGGGACAAATCCAGCCCCAGCACCTCGGCGCCCAAGGGGCCGGACAGCGGGCGGATGTCGATTGATTGCGGGGGGAAATCGGCTGGAATCGGATTGGCGCTCATGGACGGCGTGGATGCGTGGGCAACGCATGCACCTTAGCCCTTGGGCATTCAACCGGGAACGATTAATTGCTTGGAAGTACGTGGCTTCTGGTCCTAAAGGCCGACCGTTATTAATTCATCACCGACGATCATGTGCGGAATGATTGTCTGGCGCACCGATAAAAAATCGGCCCCCTGGAGTGCAGGGGGCCGAACTTGCTACGCACCACACCGAGAGGACTGCCACTACAGCACCCCCGCCTCTCGCCGGGGGAACCGTTCATCCGTGCTGGCATGAACGGCCGGACTTCCTGGTGACCCGACTGCATTCAGTCGTATCACCGCTTGGTTGAGATCAACCTCGGGTCAACCTCAACGATCAGCCTTGGAAAGGCTGGTTGTCGATGTCGCCGAAGGCGATGTCGCCATGCACGCCGCCGCCTTGGGCAACCGCGGGCACCGAAGCCACGTCGGCTTGCGCGGTGAAGGGGGCGTTGTCGCTGTCGGCGTTGGCGGTCAGGCCGGCGGCGCGGGCTTGTTCGAGTTGCGCGACGACCTGGTCGCGGCTCGTGCTGCTGGCTTGTTGGCCGTAGACGCCTTGGAAGGGCGTGTTGTCCGAATCGCCACGGGGCGTCGCTTGGGCAGCGCCGATGGCGGCAAAGGAAAGAATCAAAGCGGAAACGATGGTCTTGGTCTTCATGGCAGTACTCCTAGTCCTGGTTAAGTGATCCGGGCCGTGCATCGCGATTTGTTGGTAAGAGAACTTCGCGATGTCCGTTGCTGTTCCCGATGACTGCATTCTGCGCCGCCAGGACCTAGGGATAAACCCGGATCCAAGAGAATCACCTTTCCATTTATCCGAGCAATTCCGGCCTATATTGACTCGGCCCCTGGGGCCGCCCTCATGCTGCCTGAACCCGATCAACCCAAGGATGGTGAACATATGAGTTCTGCGGACTTGTCGCTCAGCGCTTCGGAAGCGGCCAGACGGCTGGGCGTATCGATCAAGGCCCTGCGGCTATACGAGCGACAGGGCCTGATCAGTCCTGGCCGCACACCGCCGGGATATCGCGCGTACCGGCCTGACGATATGGCTCGAGCGGCAGAAGTCGTCGCCCTTCGCACGCTCGGACTCAGCCTGGCCCAGGTTGCGCGTGTGCTGGATGGAGACCCGGCAAGCCTGAAGGTCGCGCTAACGGCCCACGAAACGGCACTCGATAACGACATCCGTGCGCTCGTTCATAAATTGGACAAGCTTCGAAATATCCAGGCCGATCTTGCCGGTGGCCAGATGCCCTCCGATGGCGAGTTGACCGGACTGCTCGATCGATCGACGACAAGCAGCACAGCGTTCGAACTCCCTTGGCCCTGGGGTGGCGAGTGGTTCGAAGTTCGCGATGTTCGGCCTTTGAACTACATCATCGGCTCGCTGGGCAGCGGCAAGACCATACTGGCCCGGCGTCTCGCCGAAACGCTGCCGGACGCGGGTTTCGTTGGCCTGGATCGGCTCGATAAGCAATGCGCCGCGGCGAAGACCCTGCTGGAGAACGACGCCGCGCTCGATTCACGCGTCACGCAGGTGCTGGCCTGGCTCATTGAAGAGGGGGCGACAAGATCCGACGCCCTGATCGCGTTGCTCGTCGCGCTGGAAGCGGAAGGCCCCGCGGTCCTGGTGGTGGATATGATCGAACAGGATCTCGACCGGTCATCACAGCAGGCCTTGATGGCTCATCTGCGTCAGCGTGCGAGGGTCGCGGGCACGCGGCCGCTGTTCCTGATGACGCGCTCCGCGGCCATCCTGGATCTCGCGGCGGTTGGACCGGAAGAGGCCATCCTGCTTTGCCCCGCGAATCACAGCCCCCCGAGTCGCGTGGCGCCTTACCCCGGCGCGCCGGGTTACGAGGCGGTCGCGACATGCCTGGCACCGCCCGAGGTACGAGAGCGGATAGCAAGACGCCCCGGCGGCTGAACGAAATCAGCACCACGGCAGCCACCAGCAGCGACCGCAATAAATGCTGGCACAAAAGCAATCGGCCCCCTCAACTGCAGGGGGCCGACCGTACTACGCACCACACCGAGAGGACTGCCACTACAGCACCCCCGCCTCTCGCCGGGGGAACCGTTCACCCGTGCTGGCATGAACGGCCGGACTTCCTGGTGACCCGACTGCGTTCAGCCGTGTCACTGCCAGTCTCGATCAGCCTTGGAAGGGCTGGTTGTCGATGTCGCCGAAGGCGATGTCATTGGGCGCGCCGCCGCCTTGGGCAACCGCGGGCACCGAAGCCACGTCGGCTTGCGCGGTGAAGGGCGCGTTGTCGCTGTCGGCGTTGGCGGTCAGGCCAGCGGCGCGGGCTTGTTCGAGTTGCGCGACGACCTGGTCGCGGCTCGTGCTGCTGGCTTGTTGGCCATAGACGCCTTGGAAGGGCGTGTTGTCCGAATCGCCACGGGGCGTCGCTTGGGCAGCGCCGATGGCGGCAAAGGAAAGAATCAAAGCGGAAACGATGGTCTTGGTCTTCATGGCAGTACTCCTAGTCCTGGTTAAGTGATCCGGGCCGTGCATCGCGATCTGCTGTGTAGAGAACTTCGCGATGTCCGTTGCTGTTCCCGATGACTGCATTCTGCGCCGCCAGGACCTAGGGATAAACCCTGATCCCCGGAAATCATCTTTCCATTTTCACGAGAAATGCCTCCGGATAGTGTTCCCTGCTGCGAAGTGCGAAACAGAGTGCCGCATCGGTCCGTCGTCTCCGCGGGGGAGCGGCATCCGACGACTTTGCGTTCGAACGAGGACGTTTTGTCTCAAATCGTTGCTGTTTAATGCCTTGACGGGCATTCGGGAGTACGCGCCGCCGATAGAATGGTCGGCGCGTTATCTGTGTGGCCGGGAGACCCTTATTCACATGTTTATTCGTCGCGTCGCGGTGGTGTCCTTGATCGGCCTGTTGTCGGCCTGCTCAACCACGAAAAAAACGGACTCCGTGGAGTCGACGGTGCGTCCGACTTCGACCAGCACCGCCAAGGCATCCGGTCGGGTGGTGGATTCCTGTTCGTCGTCGCGCAGCAAGTGCTTGTACAAGGGCTCGTATGAGCCCGGCGAAAGGGACTATGCCGAGCAGGAAGCCAAGCGCCTGAACCTGGCCGAACTCGAAAGGCTGAAGCGCGCCTTCGGCAATTGACGCTGGCGCCGGCTTTGGGCGATTGCCGGGCGGTATGTAGATGCGAAAGAGCCGTCAGGCCGTTGCGTCCAGCCGCAGGAACTCCGCGGCGTTATCGCATAGCCACCGCTGCCGCACGTCGTCCGGCAACGGCAAGGCCGAGAACTCGTCCAGCGTGCGGGGCACAGGCATCATGGGGAAGGCGGTGCCGAAGATCATACGGTGCTTCAGGACCGTCTTGCCGTACTGCAGCAGCGCTTCATAGCCGGAGTGCGGCGTCGTCATCAGGCGTGGACGGATCGCCAGGGTTCCTATCCAGAGATTGGGATGCCGCCATGCCACGGCGATCAATTCATTGACCCAGGGCCAACCCGGGGGCGACGCGCAGACGCGCAGGTCGGGGAAGTCGCGCAGCACCCGGTCCAGCGCCTGCGGATGGCCATGATGCATGGACGTGCGGGTCGAAAAATTCGTGCCGCAGTGCACGTTGACCGGCACATCGAGCTCGGAGCATTTCGCGTACAGCGGATACAGCAGGCGGTCGTCGATATCGAGCCCCAGCTCGAAGCCCTGTATATTCAGGCCGCGCAGCCCCAGCTCCTTGACCGCCTGTTCCAGTTCCCGGACGGCGGCCATGCCGCGATGCGGATCCACACCGGCGAAGCCGATATACCGCGGCCCATGCTCGCGGCAGAAATCGGCCACCGTCTCGTTGGCGATCTTGAAGCCGAAGGTGGAGCTCAGGTCGCGGGCCTTCAGCACCACGGCCCGGGCGTCGAGGCGTTCGTAGGTGTCCAGGTACTCCCGCAACGCATCGGGTCCGGTCTCGCGATCGACCTGCGCCTCGCTGTTGCCGTAGACGCGGCGATAGTTCGCCAGGTGGGGCGCCCGGCCTTCGAAACCTGGGGCGGGCGGGCGGCTGGAAAAATCGATGAACATGGCGGCCTCCTCAAGCGCGTCAGCGCCAGACAGATTGTTGGCGGTCGTAGCTGCCCGCGAAAGGATCGGTCATCTCGGCGATCAGCCGCTTCTTGGCGATCTTGCGCGACGGCGTGCGGGGAAAATCCTCTTCCATGTAATGCAGGTAGCGGGGCACCTTGAACGGCGCCAGGTGCCTGGCGCAGTGTTCGAATATGGCTTCCGGCGGGACCTCGCTGGATGTCAGGCCGGCGCGCAGCTTGATGTAGGCCTTGACCTCCTCGCGGCGCAGCGGATCGGGAACGGGCACCACCGCGGCTTCCTCGATATCGTCCATGCCGCGCAGCACGGCTTCGACCTCGTTCGCGGCGATGTTCTCGCCCGCGCGCTTGATCATTTCCTTGATGCGTCCGACCAGGTAGTAATAGCCGGCCTCGTCACGGCGGAAAAGATCGCCCGTGCGGAACCATTCTCCGTCGAAACTCTCGGCGTTGGCTTGCGGCCGCTTGTAGTAGCCCAGGAAAATGCCCCTGCCGCGCACCCACAATTCGCCGATCTCGCCATCGGGCGTGGGCGCGCCGATCTCGTCGCGGATCTCGAAGCGCCGGAAAGCCGCCGGCAGCCCACAGCTGCGTACCAGCGACATCTCGTACGCCCATTCCGGCATGAGGGCGCCGGTGCCGATCTCCGTCATGCCGTAACCTTCGCGCGCCGTCAGGTTGAAACGGCGTTGCACATCGCGGCGAGCGGTCTCGGTCCAGCCGTAGATGCTGATGTACTTCAGGTCGATCTCGCCATCGGCGGGGGACTCCGGATAATGCGACAGCACGGGTTCCGGGAAGATGCAATAGTGGATGCGGTAATCCTTCAGCCACGACATGAAGCGGCTCAGGCTCATGCGGTCGGCGATGTAGGCGGTGCCGCCCAGTGCCAGCGTCATCAGGAACTGCCACATGGGATCCATGTAGAAGAACGGCGCCCACACCAGCACGTTGTGGATGCCGCCCTCGCCGGTGCGGCGGTGCCGGGCCGAGTTGTGCGCGTGGATCATCCAGTAGTCGTGCGTCAGCAGGCAGCCCTTGGGGAAGCCCGTCGTGCCCGAGGTGTACTGAAGGTTCAGTATGTCCGTGCGCGCCACCGGCGCCGGTGGCGTGAAACCGGGTTGGCCGTCGCGCACCAGCGCGTGCCAGTCGAGCTGCGCCGCGCGATCGCGGTCGGCACCGCTGTCGTCGCCCCTGGTGTCAGCCCTGCCATCCCCTGCGCCGCCCTGCGCATACACGACGATGCGCTCGGGCGCCAGCAGCGGCGGCAGGGCCTGCAGCGCCTGCAGCTTGGCCAGCAAACCCGATTCCACCACCACGTACTGCGCGTCCGAATCCCGCAGCACGAAGTCCAGTTCGTCGGTCGTGTACGACGTATTGACCGGCACCATCACCGCGCCAATGCGTCCCAGGGCGATCCAGGTCACCGGAAAGGCCGGCGTGTTGCCCAGCATGACCGCGACGTGGCAGCCTTTGCGCACGCCGCGCGCCAGCAGGCTGGACGCCAGGCGGTCCGCCTGCTCATCGAGCTGGCCATAGCTCATGGACTGCTGCTGTTCGAACCACACCGCCGCGACGGCGTCGCCCATCAGCGCGGCGCGCTGCCGCACGAATTCACCCAGCGATTCGGGCAGGGCCAGCGACTCTTCGCGCTGGCGACGGACGAGTTCGGCCTGCACGGTCGAAGACTGTGTCTGCATTGGCATTTTCCTCGGAAGTCCGGCGGCCGACATCCTGGCCGCCTCATGAATCGGGCTAGTCCAGCACCAGGCAATCCCGGTGCGACCACGTCAGCCGCACGGGCGCGTCGCGTGGCAGCGGCACCCGGTCGCGACGGTTCTGTTCCTGCACCACCATGCGGACGGACGCCCCTACGCGGACGTGATGCCGCACGATGCCGCCCAGGATGATGGTGTCTTCCAGAACGCCATCCACCCCTTGTTCCTCGCCGGGCGGCGCGCCGGCGGCGTGCATGACGATGCTCTCGGGTCGTATCAGCAGGCTGGCTGCGCTGGCGCCGGGCGTCGCGTTGGCCGGGGCAATGCCCTGGGACCCCGCGCAGCGCGTGGCGCGCATGTCACCCAGCGCCGTCGATACCGCCACGCCGTCGGGCGTCGCCGCGCGCACGTCGCAGGGAAGCAGGTTCGCGGTGCCGATGAAGTCGGCGGCGAAGCGCGTCGCCGGGCGGAAGTAGAGCGCCTCCGGCTTGTCCTCCTGTTCGATGCGGCCGCCGTTCATCAGGACGATGCGATCGGACATGGTCAGCGCTTCGTCCTGGTCGTGCGTGACGTTCACCATGGTGATGCCGAGCTCGGCATGGATGCGGCGCAGCTCCAGCTGCATCTGTTCCCGCAGCTTCTTGTCCAGCGCGCCCAGCGGCTCATCCAGCAATATCAGCGCCGGGTTGTAGACGATGCAGCGCGCCAGGGAGACCCGTTGCTGCTGGCCGCCGGACAGCTCGCGCGGCTTGCGTGCCGCCAGGTCGGGCAGGCGCACCAGTTCCAGCACCTCGCGAACCTTGCGTTCGATCTCGGCGCGCGCGAGCCTGCGCACGCGCAGCGGAAAGGCGATGTTCTCGAACACCGTCATGTGCGGCATCAGCGCGTAGTTCTGGAACACCATGCCCAGTTGCCGCTTGCTGGGCGGGCTGGTGGTGACGTCGCGGCCGTCGATGACGATGCGGCCCGTCGACGGCGGCACCATGCCGGCGATCAGGTTGAGCAGCGTCGTCTTGCCGGATCCGCTGGGGCCGAGCAGCGTGACGAACTCGCCCTTGCGCACCGACAGGTCCACGGGATGCAGGGCCTGCACACCGCCGTAGCGCTTGGAGACCTGTCGCAGTTCTATCATGTTCATGGCGATGCAGTCCGTGTGGGTTCAGGGGCGCGGGCGCGCGGTTTCAAAGCCGTGAGGCCAGGATGACGCGCGCGGCATTGTGGCCGGGCACGCCTGTCACGCCGCCGCCCGGGTGGACGGAGGCCCCGCACTGGTACAGGCCGGCGATAGGCGTGCGGTAGTCCGCCGCGCCGCGCACGGGCCGGCGAAAGAAGATCTGGTCCGCGCTCAGTTCGCCGTGGTGCACGTGGCCGCCGGGCAGCGCGAAGCGTTCTTCCAGGTCCGGCGGCGCCAGCACCTGGGCATCGTCCACGCAGTCGCGAAACCCCGGCGCATGGGCTTCCAGCGTATCGAACACGGCGTCGCGCAGGCGGTCGCGTCCCGTGCTCCAGTCCGAGTCCCGCAGGCGGTAGGGCGCATGCTGTCCGAAAATGCTGATCAGATGCTTGCCCGGGGGCGCGACCGTCGCATCCAGCTTGCTGGGCGTCAGAATGACCAGCGGCAGGCGCGCCGCGAAACCGCCCTGGCGCGCGGCATCGTAGGCCTGTTCGAGATAGTCCACGGACGGCCCGATGCGTATCTGCGTGGGATAGTCGAAGCCCGCTCCCGCCGCGTCGAAATCCTTGAAGACCGGCAGCCGGTTCATCGCCAGGTTGACCTTGAAGGCGTGGGACACGTCGCGGATGCGGTCGACGCGCGCCAGGAATTCCGCCGGTACGTGGGCGGGATCCACCAGCCGGCGGAACAGCACCTTGGTCGCGGCATTCGATATCACGCACTTCGCCTGCAGCGTTTCGCCGCTTTCCAGGGTGACCCCGGTGGCGCGGCCGGCCTCCACGTCGACGCGCGCCACAGGCGCGCCCAGGCGGACTTCCATCCCGTGCGCCTGGCCGGACGCGGCGATGGCTTCCGAGATCGAGCCCATGCCGCCGCGCACGAAGCCGGCCGGCCCGGCGGGCGTGGTGTGATCGCGGACATAGCCGCGCAGCAGCACATAGGCCGAACCCGGCGCCGACAGGGTGGTGGTCGCGCCGCCGCAGGCGACGTAGAAGCCCAGGGCCGCGATGGTTTCGTCGGCCTGGAACCAGCGCCCGAGAAAATCCCGTGCGCTGAGCGTCAGCACGTCGTAGAGGTCGTAGAACTGCTCGCCGATATTGCGATAGCGCCAGGCGAAGCGCAGCAGGCGCAGCCGCGACGACAGGTCGCTGGCGGCCGGGTCCGGCGGAATCTCCCAGAGCATGCGGGACACCGTGGCGCCCAACCGCGCCATGTGGTCGCGGTAGCGGGGATAGGCGGCGGCATCCGCCGCGCTGAAACGGCTCATGCCGGCGTGCAGCTGCTTGTCGTCGCCGAAGACCAGGCTGCGGCCTTCACCGTACAGGTGCACCATGGGCGTCGGTCGGATGACGGCGTAGCCATGCCGGGCCAGCTCCAGTTCCTGGATGATGCGCGGCTGCAGCAACGCCATCGTGTAGGACGCGACCGACACCCGGTAGCCCGGCCAGACAGCCTCGCTGACCGCCGCGCCGCCGATCACGTCGCGCCGCTCCAGCACGCAGACCTTGCGGCCCGCGCGAGCCAGGTAGGCGCCGCACACCAGCCCATTGTGTCCGCCGCCGATGATGATCGCGTCGTAGCTTGCCGCCATGAGAGTCTTTTCCGTCAATCGGGTTTGTGGGGACTGGGCTGCAAGGCCATGATGGCCAGGCAGACGACCAGCGACAGCAGGGTGAGCAGGGTCGACACGGCGGCCAGCACCGGGGAGACTTCCCAGCGGATCGCGCTGTACATCTTGACCGGCAGGGTCAGCGTTTCCGGCCCGGTGATGAAGTAGGCGATGATGACCTCGTCGAAGGAAATCAGGAACGCAAAGAGCGCGCCGACCAGCACGGAAGGGCGGATCTGCGGCAGCACGACTTCCATGAAGATGCGCAGGCGGCTGGCGCCCATGATCATGGCGGCGGTTTCCAGGGCCGGATCCGCGTGGCGCAGGCCGGCGCCCAGCGCGACCAGCATGAAGGGGATGGTGGCCACCGTATGCGCCAGCACCACGCCTGTGGTCGTGTTCACCATGTGCAGCGCGGCCAGGTGCATGTACATGCCCAGTCCCAGCACCACCACCGGCACCAGCATGGGGGCCAGCGAAACCAGTTCCAGCACACGGCGGCCGCGGAAGCGTCCGCGCGCCAGCGCGTAGGAAGCCGGCAGTGCGATCAGCAGCGACAGTACCGTCACGCAGGCGGCCACCAGCAGGCTCTGCAAGGCCGAACCCCACCAGGCGGGATCGCTCAGGAACTGGCGGAACAGCGCCAGCGACAGCTGCCTGGGCGGAAAGCTGAGCTCCTGGCCGCCGCCGAACGAGATCGGGATGACGACCAGGCTGGGCATCAGCAGGAAGACATAGCCCACCCATGCGGCCGCCGCGCCGGCCAGCCGCCAGGCATGGCGGGCGGTGAAAATGGGTTGAGGCACGGTGCGCGATCCGTTCATGCGAAGGTCGTCTCCCGGTCGCGCTGGACCCTTATCAACATGGCGATCAGCAGGGCCGATATGGCCAGCAGCACGAAGGCGATCGACGACGCCAGCGTCCAGTCCAGCGTCTGCCGCGTGTAGAAGTCGATCAGGTTCGCCAGCATCATGTCCTGCCGTCCGCCGAGCAGCGCCGGCGTGATGTACATCCCCATGGACAGCGTCAGGCACATCAGCACGCCGGCGCATACGCCGGGCAGGCTGAGCGGCAGCGTGATGCGGCTGAAGATGCGCCATTGGCTCGCCCCCATGATCTCCGCCGCCATGTGCAGGCTGCGGTTCTGGTTGATCAGGCTGGCCATGACCGGCAGCACCATGAACGGCAGCAGGTAGTTCGTCATGCCCAGCACCACGCCCACGCGATTGAACAGCAGCTCGACGTGCCAGGCGCCGCCGGACATCCATCCCAGCAGCTGGTTCAGCACGCCGCTGTTGCCCAGGACGATCGTGAAGGCGTAGCTCTTGACCAGGATGCTGGTCCAGAACGGCAGCATCACCATGATCAGGTAGGGCGCGCGCCGCCGCGCCGGCATGGCGGCCAGATGCAGCGCGATCAGGTAGCCCAGCACCAGGCTGGTCAGCGTGGCCAGCACGCTGATGTTCAGCGTGGTCCCCAGCACGCGATGGATCAGCGTGCCGTTGAGGACGTCCGCGTAGCCGCGCAGCGTGTAGCCGTGGTCGTAGATGCTGGACCAGCCTACCAGTCCCAGCGGCCACAGGAAGAACAGCAGCAGCAGTGCGCAAAGCGGAACCAGCAGGACGACGATCGCCCTGGTGCTTAGGGTGTGCGCCATGGATCTAGACCAGCAGCCACTCGGTAAAGCGGCGTTGGAGCTTGTCGTAGTTCTCGCCCCACCACGCATCGTTGATGATGATGGCGTCCGGCGATTTCATGTCGGGCATGCGGGCGCGCGCCTGTGCGCCGACCATGTCCGTCGCACCCGCGACGTTGGGCGCGAACTCCACCAGTTCGCAGAAGGCCGCCTGGCGGTCCGGCCGCAGGCAGAACGCCACATAGCGCATGGCATTCTGGATGTTCTTGCCTCCCTTGGGCACGGCAAGGTATTCCAGGCTGTTGAGCGTCTGCCGCATGGACATGGCCACCGACGATCCGGCGCGCTGCGCCGGCAGCACGCGGCTCAGGTACGAATAGGAGAAATCGATCTCGTTGCTGGTCAGCAGGGTGACCGTCTCCGGCGTGGTCTCGATCCACTTGCGCACGGCGGGCTTGATGCGGTCCATCGCCTTGAAGGCGCGTTCCACGTCCAGCGGATAGAGCTGGGCCGGCGGCACGCCATCGGCCAGCAGCGCCATTTCCAGGTTCTCGCTGACGCGCGAACGCAGGCCGCGCCGGCCGGGGAAGCGTTTCAGGTCCCAGAACTCGGCGAAGGTCTCCGGATGCTTGCCATCGGGAAACTTCTTGGGGTCGTACGCGATGCCGCCAGCGTAGGAGTAGGAGCCGACGTAATCCTTGCCGGCCGGCTGAAGCAGCTTGCTGGTATCGACGATGCCGGTGTCGATGGGGGCCCAGAGCCCCTGGCGCGCGCCCGCCATGATCTGCGGGCCGATGCTGTCGAACACGTCCCAGGACACATTGCCGCTGTCGACCTGCACTTTCATCCGCGTCAGGTCCGCGCTGTTGACCAGCGTGACCGGAATACCGCTTTCCTTGGCGAACGGTTCGGCGAACGCCTGCCGCACCGCGGTTTCGTATGCCCCGCCCCAGCAGGTCACGCTGATCCCGCGCGCCTGGGCGCGCAAGGGCGGCGCCGTGCCCAGCGCGGCCATGCCGGCCATCGCCGCCCCGGCCTTCAATACGGATCGGCGCGACAGGCCGCGAGCCTGGCCTTGCTTGTCATGCTTGTTCATTGCTACCCCCTTGGTTCCGTTCACTGGCGGCCGGCGAGGCCTGTTGCGGATGACGGCAATGCGAGGATCAGGATGCGATCCAGACCGACTTCCAATCCATGTATTTATCGAAGGCATGCAGCGACTTGTCGCGCCCGAAGCCGGATTGCTTGAAGCCGCCGAACGGTGCCGACATATTGCCACGGTCAAAGCAGTTGACCCAGACGACGCCGGCGCGCAAGGTCTGCGCCGCGCGATGCGCGCGTCCCACGTCGCCGGTCCACACCGCGGCCGCGAGGCCGTAGATGGTGTCGTTGGCGACGCGCATGGCTTCATCGAATCCGTCGACGGTAATGGCGGCCAGCACCGGGCCGAAGATTTCTTCCCGCGCGATGCGCATGTCGTTGCGCACGTCGCCGAATACGGTCGGTTCGATGAACCATCCGCCGCTGTCCGTGCGCGCCGGCTTGCCGCCCAGCACCACGCTGGCGCCGTCCGCGCGTCCGGCGTCGATGTAGGACATCACCCGTTCGTGCTGCGCCTGGCTGACGATGGCGCCCATGCGGGTCGCCGGGTCGAGCGGGTCGCCCGGGACGAGCTCGCGTCCGACCGCGGCGATTTTCTCCAGCAGGGCGTCGCGGATGGGCGCCTCGACGATCAGGCGTGAGCCCGCGTTGCAGACCTGCCCGCTGTTGTTGAAGATGCCCAGCGCCACGGCGCGCGCGGCGGCGTCCAGGTCGGGGCAATCCGCCAGCACGATGTGCGGGCTCTTGCCGCCGCATTCCAGGCCGATCCGCTTGATATTGGACTGGCCGGAATACTGCATGAACAATTTGCCGACTTCCGTGGAGCCGGTGAAGCCGACGGCATCGACGTCCATGTGCAGGCCCAGCGCGCGTCCGGCCGTCTCGCCCAGGCCGGGCAGCACGTTGAGCACGCCGGCCGGCAGGCCGGCCTCCATCGCCAGGCTGGCGATGCGGATGGCCGTCAGCGGGGATTGCTCGGCGGGTTTCAGGATGACCGAATTGCCGGCCGCCAGGGCCGGCCCCAACTTCCACGACGCCATGGACAGGGGATAGTTCCAGGGCACCACCGCGGCGACGACGCCCAGCGGTTCGCGCACGATCATGGTGGTCATGTTCGGCATGGCGGGCGCCATCTCGCCGTACAGCTTGTCGATGGCCTCGGCATACCACTGGATGCAGGTGGCGGAGCTGACGATGTCGCCGTTATAGGCATTGGCGATGGGCTTGCCGACGTCCATGGATTCCAACAGCGCGAGTTCTTCGCGGTGCGACATCATCAATTCGGCCAGCTTCAGCAGGACCTGCTTGCGCTCGGCGGGCGCGCGGCGGGACCACACGCCCGACTCGAAGGCGCGGCGGCCGCTGGCCACCGCGGCGTCGACATCCTCGGTATCGCAGGCGGCGATCTGCGCGATGACCCGTCCCGTTGCCGGGTTGAACGTCGGGAAGGTCTTGCCTGACAGGGCGGGACGGTATTCACCGTCGATGAATGCACGCCATTCGGGCTCGCACCTGGCCGCGCGGGCCGTCCATTCTGCTTTGCCGGGGATGTTCAAGTCGGTTCCTCCGTGAGCGTCGCGCGGCGGGCGACAGGTATGCATTGCAGTTTAGGGACCGAAACTCATAATATCCAATACAGGTTTGGCAGCTTCTTCCTTCCAAATAGTTATGGGTTACCCATCATGTTGAACGTGCGTCACCTGGAGATTTTCCGCGCCGTGGTGCAGACGGGCTCCGTCTCCGCCGCGGGCCGCATGCTGTACATCTCGCAGCCGGCCGTCACGAAGACCCTGCGCCTGCTGGAAGGCGAGCTGGGGCTCACGCTGTTCCAGCGGGTGAAGGGCAGGCTGGTGTGTACGCCGGAGGCCGATGCCCTGATGCCGGAAGTCGAACGCCTGTTCGGCAGTGTCGAATCGGTGAGCCAGGCGGCGCTGGAGATCCGGCAGGGGGTGCGCGGGCGCATCACCGTGGCGTCCGTGTCGGCGCTGTCGATGTCGGTCGTGGCGCAGGCGGTCAATGCATTCCACCAGTTGCACCCGCAGGTGCAGTTCGACGTCCGCGCCCTGCCCACCCGGCACGTGGTGGAATACGTGGGCACCAGCCAGGTCGACATGGGCATCGTCGACGTGCCCACGCCGGTCGCCACGCTGGAAGTGGAGGAAATCTGCAAGAGCGAGGTGGTGTGCGTGCTGCATCGGGACCATCCCTTGGCGCGGTACGCCCGGCTGACACCGGAACTCCTGGCTGATTGGCCCATCATCACCTTCGCGGACGATACGTTCACCGGGTTCCGCCTGCGCGAAGCCTTCCGCGAGCGCGGCGTCCCCTACGACACGGCCCTGGTGTCCAATAGCACGGGGACGCTGTGCGCGATGGTCCAGGCCTTGAACGCGGTGGCGCTGGTGGATCACTTCATCCTGATGACGTCCGCGTTCCCGCAGCTGGTGATGCGCCGCTTTTCACCGCGCATCGATATGCAGCCCCGGTTCCTGTTTTCGCCGATGCGGCCGCGCTCGGCGATCGTGGCCCAGTTCGCCGACGCCATACGCACGGCGGCACGAACGGCGGTGCGGCGCCTGTCGCGCCCGGCAAAACAAGGCTGACCTGGCTTACACTATTGACTGTCTATCAAGTCGCTTTACGGCTGCGTCCTTGCATGCGCCCGAGGCGCAGTGGGGGAATCTAATTGGAAAACAAAAAGACCATGGCGAAACTGCGCGGCGGCGCCAGCAAGCTGCCTGCCGGGACCCGGCAGCCGGCGGGAAGGGTCCGGCGGCCCGCCGTCGCCAAGCCTTCCGCCAAGGCCCGCGCGCGCGCGGAGGCGGCCGACGCGGCGCAGGAACCGATGCGGATCGGGTCCAAGCTGAAGCACGCCCGGTTGCTGCAGGGCTATACCCTGAAGGAGCTTGCCGATATCGTCGAGTGCTCCGAAAGCATGTTGTCCAAGCTCGAGAACGACAAGCTGGCGTCTTCCATCGGCTTCCTGCATCGCCTGGCCAGCGCGCTCGGCACGAGTATCGCGGCCCTGTATTCGGAAGAGGACGGTTTCTCCGGTCCGGTGCATGTCTTCCATGCCAACCGCAAGGCGCGCAGCGTCGCCGATCCGGATTCGCTGGACCAGGGCGTGCGTTTCGAACGCATCGTCCCCATCGACCGCAACGGCCTGCTGCAGGCGCTGGTGCACAGCATTCCGCCCGGCGCGCGCAGCGGCGGCGCGGTCAGCCATGCCGGCGAGGAACTCGGCTACATCATCGAAGGCGAAGTCGAGGTCACCGTCGACGGCAAGAGCTATGTGGTCCGGCAGGGCGACCTGATTTTCTTTCCGTCGTCGCTGCCGCACGGCTACCACAACAAGGGCGACAAGGTCGCCCGCATGCTCAAGGTGAACACGCCGCCGTCGCTGTGACGCGCCGCTGCGCCCGGTCTCGGTATAAACTTGACGCTCTATAAAGTCCCTTGACTGATTGCGCCGCGCGAGCGGGCGCCGGCAGGGATGCGAACCCTATTGTTCGTGCCGAGCATCAGGGTCCCGATACCTGACAGGAGCCTTGATTGTCGACCAAGCCTGATGCCGCAGCCGCGGGCAATGCGGATGAAGCGCCCGCGGGGACGGTACCCTGGCGGGAAAACTATGTGCCCTACGCCATCTCGCGCGTGCTGTCCGCGATGGCGTTCCAGGGCATCGGCATCGCGCTCGGCTGGCTGGTGTACGACCAGACGCACAGCGCCTTCTACCTGGGCCTGATCGGGCTGTGCCAGTTCCTGCCCATGGTCGTGCTGACCCTGGTGGTGGGCCAGGTGGCGGACCGCTACGATCGCCGGCGCATCGCCCTGATCGCGCAGTCGGTGAAGGCGGTCGTGGCGATCGTCCTGACCTGGGCCATCTGGTCCGGCGCGCTGACCGTGCCCATGATCTTCGTGTCCGTGGTGGTGCTGGGCGCGGCGCAGTCCTTCGAACAGCCCACCATGCAATCGCTGGTGCCCAGCATCGTGCCGCCTTCCGCGCTGCAGCAGGCGCTGTCGGTGACCACGGCGCTGTTCCAGACCGCGACCATCATCGGGCCTGCATTGGGCGGCGTCGCCTACGGGTTCAATCCGCTCGCGCCCTTCCTGCTGTCGTCGGTGATGTTCGTGGTGGCCGGCGTTTGCGTGATGTCGATCAAGACGGTGCGCGGCGGCTACAACCGTGGGCCGGTCACGTTGCAGACCGCGTTCGCCGGCGTGTCCTTCATCTTCGCCCGTCCCGTCATGCTGGGCGTGATCTCGCTGGACCTCTTCGCGGTGCTGCTGGGCGGCACGACCGCGCTGCTGCCGATCTTCGCGCGCGACATCCTGAACGCGGGGCCGTGGGCCCTGGGATTGCTGCGTTCGTCGTCCGCCATCGGGGCGGTGCTGATGTCCCTGTACGTCGCCCGCGTGCCGCTGAAGACGGGGATAGGCATGAAGATGCTGCTGGCCGTGGGGGTGTTCGGACTGGCGACCATCGTGTTCGCCCTGTCGACCAACATCACGGTTTCCATCCTGGCGCTGGCGGTGCTCGGCGCGGCGGACACGATCAGCATGGTGGTGCGCATCACCCTGGTGCAACTGCTGACGCCAGACGAAATGCGTGGACGGGTCAATGCCGTCAACTCGCTGTTCGTGGGCACCTCGAACCAATTGGGCGAGTTCTATTCGGGCACGCTGGCGGGCTTCGTCGGCCCTGTTTCGGCCGGCGTGATCGGCGGCGTCAGCACCATCGTGGTGGTATTGCTCTGGATGCGGCTTTTCCCCGATCTTCGCAAGGTCAAGACGCTGGCGGGGTAAAGCGCGGCCGGCCAGGTGCGGCCGGTATGGCCGTCCTGATGCCGGACGGGACATGCCGGACGCGGGCTACGAGGCGACCGTGATCTGCGTGAAATCCTGGTACCAGCTCTCGGCCTGCACGAAGCCTTTCACCTTGGGGCTCAAGGCGCGCGGGTTCAGATCGTGCACCGCGAAAATATTGGGCGCATCGTCGACCACCTGCGCATGCGCGGCGGCGAGCTTGGCGTCCTGGTCCGCCTGGTTGAAGGCGGACAGCGCCTCCGTCAGCAACTGGTCGACCTTGGCGCTGCTGTAGCGCCCCCAATTGCCGGTGCCGCCGCCGTCGCGGCTGAAGCAGTTGGTGTAGAACTGGGTTGGGTCCCCGAAAGGCTGGCCATGGCAGATGACGTCGTAATGCGCGGCGCCGTTCACGCCCGGCACCTGGCGCATCGCGGTCAGCACCGAGCCCCAGTCCGCCACCACCAGGTCGACCTTGACGTTGAGTTCCGCCAGGCTCTGCTGCATGAACTGCCCCATGGGCAGCGGCACCATGTTGCCGGATCCGGCCGTCGGGATCAGCGTCTTCAGGGTGATCGGCTTTTTGCCGGGGCCGTAGCCGGCCTCCGCCAGCAGGGCCTTGGCCTTGTCGGGATCGTAGCCATAAATCTGCGTCGGCTTGCCGAACAGCTTGTAGTCCTGGTCGTACAGCCCGATGGCCGGCGTCGCGGTGCCGTTGAGCAGGCCCACCATGCTTTCGCGGTCCAGTCCGTAGTTCAGCGCCCGTCGCACGCGGACGTCCGTCAGGGGGCCGGCATCGGCGCAGTTGAGCACGAAGGACCACAGGTGCAGGTAGGGCTTGGTGATCACGTTGAATCCCGCGCTCTTCAGCGCCGGGATCGAATCGGGGTCGGGGAATTCGATCCAGTCCACCTGGCCCGAGCGCAGCGCGGCGACGCGGGTGTTCGAATCCGCGATCGGCATCAGCACCAGGCGGTCAAGCCGGGAAACGTGCTTCGGATCCCAATAGGCGCGGTTGGGCACCAGCTCGATGGCGACGTGCGGCGTCACCTTCACCACCTTGAACGGCCCCGTGCCGGAGGGATTCGAGCGGAATGCCAGCCAATCCTTGCCCAGCTTTTCGTACTGCCGCGGGCTGACGATGAACAGGCGCGACAGGTGATAGGGCAGCAGGCTGAAAACCGTCTTGGTACGGATCGCGAACTGGGTATCCGAGACCTTTTCATAGCCCGCGATGATGGCGGCATAGGCGCCCGCATAGGTCGGCGCCAGCTTGTCGTAATGCGGTGCGTCGCGCTTCAGCTGCCGGTCGAAGTTCCACACCACGTCGTCCACGCTCAGCGGCGAGCCGTCGTGGAACGTGACCCCCTGGCGGATGGTGAAGATCCAGCGCTTGCTGTCGCCGGGGTCGATATGCCATTCGGTGGCCAGCCCGGGGATCAGGTCGGGCGGCGTCTTGGTGTTCGCGAAATCCCACAGGACCAGCGCGTCGAAGATCGGATAACCGGCGAAGCGGCCGCCTTCGCTGCCATTGTCGGGCATGCCGTTGGTCAGCGGTACGTCAGTGGTGGTCATCGCGATGCGCAGGGCGCCGCCGCCCGCGCTCTGCGCGTACAGGTCGCGCTGCCTGCCCGCGGCGAGCAGCGCGGTGCCGGCGCCGGCGAGCTTGAGCGCATTGCGCCGTGTAATCGTTGCCATGTATTTCTCCCTTGACCAGGACCTGGGCTGCCTGGAGTGATGCTTTTGTGAAGGCTCCCTTGCAGGCCGGCGATCCAGGCGTACTGGCGCTTCGTCAAGGTACTTGATTAATAATTAAGGAACGTCAGCAGCGCAAGGGGTATTCGCCCTAGGGCTGCATGCATGGGGCGCACGCACAAGGCCGGTGCGCACGCAGTCGTGCATGGTGCACGGCGCGCACCATCGTGTGTATCCCTTGAAAAACCCCTGAAAATCCAGGCCTGTGCGCGTCCATCGGCACCCGGGAAAACACCCCGGAAAGTGACTTGACAGACCATCAAGTCATGCGACAGCATAGGTGCACCCGTCGGTCATCGCGCAACGCCGGGCGATCCCGATCCGCGCAGGATGGGATGTTGATGGTCTGTTCAGCGGCCCCGAGCGCCGCGGCGAGGATAGAGACGATGAACGATATGCATGTCAACGCAAGCCCCGCCGCGGGCGGCGTGCAAGAGGAAGGGCAGCAGGCCTTCCGGCTGGAAGAGGCAACGATCGATCAACTGCATGCGGCGATCAAGCATGGCGAGATCACGGTGGTGCAGATCGTGCAGCGCTACATCGACCGTTGCCGGGCCTTCAACGGCGTGTCGAGCATGCTGGTGACCAGGGACGGCAAGCCGGTGCCCGAAGCGCCCGGCACGGTCCGCGCCGGCGCGCCGCTGAAGTTTCCGACGCAGACCGTCGCGGTCGGCGACTATGTGCCCGACTACGACAAGTACAAGGGCGTCCCGCTGGAGTTCGGCCGCATGGAGCCGACCGCCTCGGATCCCGCGGTCATGCAGCAGTACGGCATGATCGTCGGCGTCCCGAACGCGGGACAGGTCAATGCGCTGTCGACCCTGAACATTCGCGGCGAGCGTTCGACGGTGTGCAAGGGGGAGTTCGACAAGCATCCCTCGCTGGGGCCGCTGCCGCCCGACGCCCCGCCGATGTGCGAATTCTTCCGCCATCTGCCCGACGCGCTGGAACGCGCCGCCGAGCTGGACGCGGAGTACGGATCCGATCCGGACCTGGAGCAGATGCCCATGTACGGCGTGGTCTTCTCGTTCAAGGACCCCTTCGACACCAAGGATATGCACTCCATGGGCGGCGCCGACGCGGCCTACGACATCGACGTGCCGGCGCGCGACCACATCCTGGTGGACCAGCTGCGCAAGAAGGGCGCGATCATCTTCGCCAAGTCGGTCAGCACGGAATACAACGGCCGTGCCGGCGATCCGGGCGGCCGCCATACGCCGGACAAGGTGCTGGTCTCGACCTTGGGTTACCAGCGCACCACCTGGGGCGGCAATCCGTCCAACCCCTACGACACGACGCGCTCGGCGTCGCTGGGTTCCAGTTCCGGATCGGCCCTGTCGGTGAGCGCCAACCTGTGCATGATCGGCCTGGGCGAGGAAACGCGCGCGTCCACGCGTGGACCCGCCAATCACAACTCAGTGGCCTTGATCCTGCCGCACAAGGCGCTGATCGGTTTCGATGGCGGCGCGATAGGCGCGGACATCCATAACGACCGTACCGGCATCCACGCGCGGAAGATCGGCGATGCCGCCAAGGTGCTGGACGCCCTGAAGGACCCGGTGGAAGGCTATTACGACCCGCGCGATCCCTTCACCACCGTGCCGCGCTCGTCGGCCCTGAGCACGCCCTACGCCAGCCATGTCTACAAGTCCCGGTCGCTGAAGGGAAAGCGCATCGGCATCATCCGCGAATCCATGTTCTGTCCTCCCGGCGACGTGGCCGCCCGGCCCATCACGACCGCCGTCGCGCGTGAAATCAAGGAAGTCCTGGGCAGACAGCTGGGGGCGACGCTGGTGGAGTCGTCGCATCCCAATTGGACACGGGATCCGGAAGTCGAACTGATGACGGTGGATTTCACCAAGGCGCTGGCGCGCCTGGTTCCGGTCTTCATGCCCGACATCCTGTATCGCCTGACTCCCGCTGGCGAACCGGTATTTCCCGACTTCGCCGCGGCCATCAAGCGCACCGAGTTCCAGCCCGGCAAGTTCTTCGGCACCGGGACCATGAATCCCATCGACTACATGGTGGAAATGGCGGAGGGCCGCATCGCGCCGCCGGCCAACCTGGACATCATCACGGTGCAGCACCAGGCCGACAGCATGGCTTTCCGCTATCACATACCGCAGTACCTGACGCGCCGCGCGGAGGACTGGAAAAAGCTGGGCTATACGGAAACCGTCGTCGATTTCGCCACCCTGAACGCGCGGTCCAAGTTCTGGGGCGACGACCAGCGCGCCGCCTTCAAGAACTGGGAAGAGGTCGTGGACATGCGCAACCCGCTGGACGAGCGGCAGGGCGTGAACGAGCGGCTGATGCTGCGCGAACTGCTGCGGCGCGTGGACATGATGGTCATCCTGGAAAACCACCTGGATGGCCTGGTGCGGCTGCATACGCCGTATCCGCCCGGCAAGATAGGCGGGGCGCCTTACCCCGGCGTGTCGGGTACGCCGCGCAACGAATCGGCCTATGGCCCGAACGCGGGACTGAGCGAGATCCTGATCCCGGCCGGCTATGTCGACGAGGTCTACGACTACACCTTCAAGCTGAGCGATGACGGCAAGCGCTACGTGCCGCAGCCGGCGGCGACGCCGACGCCCGTACCGCCGCCCGGCATGCCTTTTTCGCTGGTCTTTCGCGCCGAACCGGGCAAGGAGGACGTCATCCTCGACATCGCATCGGCGTATGAGGCCGCGTCCGCGCGGCGCGTCATGCCGCCGTCCTTTGGTCCGCTGCCCTAGCGGCGCGCACGATAGCCTTATCCCACACGGAGGCATGGCATGGCCAGGCTGGATCGGGAACCGGAACGCGGCGGGCCGGCGCAACCGCTGCTGATCGTCAAGGGGCTGATGAAGCACTTTCCGGTCGGCTCGGTCGTCGCCGGCGGCCGCAAGCTGGTGCGCGCCGTCGACGGCATGGATCTCAGCGTGCGCAAGCAGGAAACCCTGGGCATCGTGGGCGAGTCCGGCTGCCGTAAATCGACGTTCTCGCGCCTGATCATGTCGTTGATGGCACCGACCGCCGGCGAAATCATCTTCGACGGCGATCCGGTGGGTGGGTACCGCGGCATCAGCCTGAAGGACTATCGGCGGCAGGTGCAGATGGTGTTCCAGGACAGCTATTCGTCGCTGAATCCCAGGCTGACCATCGAGGAATCCATCGTCTATGGCCCGGTGGTGCACGGACTGGCGCGCCGCGAGGCGCGGGAGCGCGCGCGCGACCTGCTGGCCGCCGTCGGACTGGCGCCGCGCCAGTATGCGCGGCGGTTTCCGCACGAATTGTCGGGCGGCCAGCGGCAGCGCGTGAACATCGCGCGCGCCCTGGCGCTGCGGCCGCGCCTGATCATCCTGGACGAACCGGTGTCGGCGCTGGACAAGTCGGTCGAGGCCCAGGTGCTGAACCTGCTGATGGACCTGAAGGAGCAGTTCAGCCTGACCTACGTGTTCATCAGCCATGACTTGAACGTCGTGCAGCACGTGGCCGATCGCGTGCTGGTGATGTATCTCGGCAAGGTGGTGGAGATCGGCCCGTCCGAGCCGATTTTCGCGGCGCCGGCGCATCCTTATACCCAGGCGCTGATGGACAGCCGGCCTTCCATGGACCCGGCGCGCCGCCGCACGGAACCGCCGCTCAAGGGCGATCCGCCCAATCCCATCGATCCGCCATCCGGCTGCCGCTTCCATACGCGCTGCGCGATCGCGCGCGCGATGTGCGCGTCGACGGCGCCCGCGCTGCGGGATATCGGCGATACGCGCGAGGCAGCCTGCCACGCCGTGATGCCCGATAGCGGCTTCCTGCAAAGCCCCGAGGCCATCCCATGACGCGCCAGGCCCTGATACGCGCCCGCGGCCTGCACGTGGCCTTCGTCTCGCGCGACGGGACGGTGGCGGCCGTCAACGGCATCGACCTGGACCTGAACGAAGGCCAGGTGCTGTGCGTGCTCGGCGAGAGCGGATCGGGCAAGTCCGTGACCTTGCGGGCGCTGATGCGCCTGAATCCGCCGGCGAAGACCATCATGCGCGGCGAATTGACCGTGGCGGGGCATGACATGATGGCATTGCCCGACGCCAGCTTGCCCGACCTGCGCGGCAAGGTCGTGTCGATGATCTTCCAGGAGCCCATGACGGCGCTGGATCCGGTATTCACGATCGGCCACCAGATCGTCGAAACCATCGTCCGCCATGATGGCGTATCCAGGGTGGCGGCGCGCCAGCGCGCGCTGGACCTGCTGGACCTGGTGCAGATCCCGTCGGCCAGGATGCGCCTGAACGCCTATCCGCACGAGCTTTCCGGCGGCCTGCGGCAGCGCGCCATGATCGCCATGGCGATCTCCTGCCGTCCCAGGCTGCTGCTGGCCGACGAGCCCACCACCGCGCTGGATGCCACCGTGCAGATCCAGGTGCTGCTGCTCCTGCGCCGCCTGCAGGAGGAACTGGGCATGGGCGTGGTGTTCGTGACGCACGACCTGGGCGTGGCCGGAGAAATCGCCGATCGTGTCGCGGTCATGTACGCGGGGCGCATCGTCGAGCAGGGCAGTGTTTCGTCGCTGTTGACCGACCCCCTGCATCCCTACACCCAGGGCTTGCTGGGGGCCACCGTGCAGCCGGGCAATCGGGGGGCGCGCCTGACCACCATCCCCGGCGCGCCGCCCGACCTGCGCATGCCCCTGTCCGGCTGCGCCTTCGCACCGCGCTGCCCGCGCGCCGAGGAGGCGTGCCGCGTGGACGTTCCCGTGTTCCACTACCCATCGCCCGGCCGCGCGGTGCGGTGCATCAAGGCCATGGAGACGGTGTAGCGCCGCCGCGCATCACGCCCCGTCTATCGCCAGAGGAAGTCGACCGATGGTTTTCTATATCGCACGCCGCATTCTCTACATGATTCCGATCGCGCTGGCGGTGAGCCTGGTCTGCTTCCTGCTCATCCACCTGGCGCCGGGCGACCCCATCGCGGCCATGGTGCCGCCGGACACCCCGCCGGACGTCGTCGCCCAGGTGCGCAGCGACTACGGGCTGGATCGCTCGCTGCCCGTGCAGTTCGGGTTATGGCTGGGACATGTGGCGCATGGGGACCTGGGCATGTCGATCACGCGGGGCAGGCCCATCCTGCCGGACCTGATCGTGGCCAGCGGCAATACCTTGATCCTGGCGGTGACGGCCGGCGTCCTGGGTTTCCTGCTGGGCTGCGTGCTGGGCGGGATCGCGGGGATCTATCGCGGCACCTGGCTGGATCGCATGCTGCTGGGCACGGCGGTGGCCGGCGTGTCGGTCCCGCATTACTGGCTGGGGATGGTGCTGGTGATCATCTTTTCGGTGACCCTGCATCTTCTGCCGGCGATGGGCGCGGGTCCGGGGACGTCGACCGTCTGGGCATGGGATTGGGCGCACATCCAGTTCCTGATCCTGCCGGCGCTGACGCTGTGCGTCATCCCGGCCGGCCTGGTCACGCGCACCGTGCGCGGCCTGGTCAGCGACATCATGAGCCAGGACTACATCACGACACTGCGCGGCAAGGGGCTGCGCTGGACCGGCATCGCCCGGCATGTGCTGCTGAACGCCGCCCCCACGGTGATCGCCGTCATGGGACTGCAGCTGGCCAACCTGATGGGCGGGTCCATCCTGGTGGAGACCGTCTTCGCCTGGCCGGGTACCGGTTCCATGCTGAACGACGCCATATTCCAACGGGATTTCCCGACGCTGCAGGCGGCCACGCTGGTATTGGCGCTGTTCTTCGTCGTGCTCAATCTTGCAGTCGACCTTGTCCAGACTGTCATCGACCCGAGGATCAGCCGCACATGATGGTGATTCCGAAAGACGCGGAGCTGCCCGCGTCGGAACAGGCGCAGGCGTGGCAGGCGCCCGACAGCTACTGGCGTGGCGTCGGCCGGCGCCTGCTGCGGGACAGGACGACGCTGGTCTGCGGCGCCATCCTGTTCGTGATTTTCCTGGTGCTCGTGCTGGCGCCCTGGATCGCGCCTTACGAACCCAATGCGGGCCGTGCGCTGCTGCGCCTGAGGCCGATAGGCTATGCCGGGCATCTGCTGGGCACCGACGAACTGGGCCGCGACATGCTGACCCGGCTCATGTACGGCGGCCGCTATTCGTGGCTGATCGGCATTTCTCCCGTCCTGATGGCCTTCGCGATCGGCGGCACCATCGGCGTGGCGGCCGGCTATGCGGGGGGCAGGATCAATATGACCATCATGCGCATCACCGACGTGTTCTATGCCTTTCCGTCGGTGCTGCTGGCGGTGTCGGTCAGCGGGATGATAGGCGCCGGCGTGCTGAACGTGATCCTGTCGCTGACCTTCGTTTTCATTCCGCCCATCATCCGCGTGGCGGAAAGCGTCACCACCGGCGTGCGCAACCTGGAGTACGTGCAGGCGGCGCGCAGCACGGGAGCCGGGCCGTGGTCCATCGTGTTCACCCACGTCATGCCCAACGTGCTGGGACCGGTGTTCGTCTACGCCACCGGCCTGGTGGGCTTGTCGATGATCGTGGCCTCGGGCTTGTCCTTCCTGGGGCTGGGCGTGAAGCCCCCCGATCCGGAATGGGGGCTGATGTTGAGCAGCCTGCGCACCGCCATCTACAACCAGCCCTTGATCGCCACGCTTCCCGGCGCCTGCATCTTTATTACCAGTATGTGTTTCAACTTCGTCAGCGACGGCCTGCGCACCGCCATGGACGTGCGCGCCTGAGTTCGTCGCGTCTCGTGGCACGCGGCCTTCGTCGCGGGGCGGGGCGGCGTTACACGTTGTGGTGGCCGGAATGCCGCCAAGCGGGTCTATGATTGGGGAGGCGCAGCCTGGGGCCGACAGAGCAGCAGGAAGGAAGGCACGCCTGGGGACTTCCGAGCAATCGACGATCCATGGACCTGATTTCTGACACGCTGGCCCGGATGTATGACGCCACGCCGGTGCTGGTGGCCGCCTACGACGCGCAGGATCGCCTGCGCTACGCGAATGCCGCCTTTCGCGCCACGTTCTTCATTACGGAAGGCGAATGCCCGACCTGGGCGGAGTTGATGCGGCGCAATCACGCGGCGGGACGGGGCACCGTCATTCGCAATCCCGACTTCGAAAGCTGGCTGGTTTCTACGCAGGGACGCCGCGGCAAGGCGGGATTCCGCGCATTCGAGACCGACGTCGTCGACGGCCGTTGGCTGTGGATGACGGAAGCCGTGCAGCACGATGGGTGGATGCTGTGCATCGCCACCGACATCACCACGCTGCGCGCCGGCGACCGCGCGGTGCGGCAGGACCGCGACGTGGCCATCAAGGCATCGTTGACCGACGAACTGACGGGCGTGTCCAACCGGCGATTCCTGATGATGCGGCTGCGCGAGGTGCTGGCGGCCGGCGGCGGGATCCTGGGCACCCTGTGCCTGCTGGACCTGGACAACTTCAAGTATGTCAACGACGCCTACGGCCACGCCATCGGTGACCGGGTCCTGCGGGACTTTTCATCCTGCATACAGGCGCACCTGCGTCGCGCCGACTGCTTCAGCCGGATCGGCGGCGAAGAGTTCGCGCTGCTGCTTCCCGCGACGCAACCCCATGAGGCCATGCTGATCGTGGAGCGCATGCTGGCGATCGTGCGACGGGCGCGGCCGTTGGCCGAGCGCCCGGAATTCAGCTACAGCTTTTCGGCGGGCATCGCGGAGCTGCGGCCCGGCGACGAGACCGGGGCGGTCATCGGGCGTGCGGACAAGGCGCTGTACGCGGCCAAAATGGCGGGGCGCAACCGCATCCACCTGGAAGCCGCCTAGGCGCTACGACCAGCCCAGCCGGCGCGCCAGCTCCCGGCTGGCGGTCCGCAGCAGGGCAAGATGCTCCTGCTGCTTTTTCTCGTCGTAGCGGAAGTGCGGCACGGTCACCATCAGGTTGCCCCGCACCTGTCCGCCCTGGTCGAACAGGGGCACGGCGATGCCATGCATGTCGGGCGCGCGTTCGGCGTAGCTGGTCGCGTAGCCCTGTTCGCGTATGCGTTGCAGGGTCTGGCGCAGCTCGGGCACGTCCAGCGGCCGCCCGTTCAGCGGCGACGTCGCGGCCTGCGCGATCGCCTGCTCGATTTCCTGCGGTTCCATGAAGGCCAGGACGGAGCGTCCCGCCGCGCCCCAGGTCAGCGGCTGCAACTGGTTGAGCGGGACGGTGTAGCGTAGCGGGTGCGACGGCCACGCGATATCCGACATGAAGATCCCCAGCTCTTGGCGCGACAGCAGCACCAGCATCGCCGTTTCGTCGGTCGCGTCGCGCAGCCCCTGCAAAAGGGGCGCCGCCAGGCGGTTGATCGGCATTTCGGCGCTGAGTTTGCCGGCGACGCGATAAAGCTCGATGCCCGGCGTGTACAGGCCTTCCGCATCCTGGTCGACGAAGCCCAGCGGCCGGCACAGCTTCAGCAGCCGGTGGACGCTGGCGCGCGGCAGATCGAGTTCGCGCGCCAGCTCGTTCAGCGGCCACCTGTCCCTGGCCGCGAACGCGACCAGGATACGCAGCACGCGATTGACCGTTCCCGTGTCGGCCGGAGAGGCTAGCTTGGAGACCATGTTGTGGTTGTCGCTGTAATGGCGCGTGGAAGGATAACACCGTGCCCGGTATCCGGCGACGCGGCTCCGACCTGGCGCAACATCGTCCCCACGCCGCTACTTGTTGGACGCGATGCGCTCTTCGATGTGCTGCGCGCGCTTGGTGGAGGCGGGATGCGAGCTCATCATGTCGCTCTTTCCGCCGTCCAGCTTGGCCAGTTTCTGGAAAGCGGTGACCAGGCCCTGCACGTTCAGCTTGCGCGCCTTGAGCTGGTCGTACGAATAATCGTCCGCGGCGCTTTCCTGCGACTGGGAGAACTGGGCGTTGATGAACTTCTCGGTCAGGTCGCCCAGCTGCGACGCGCTCAGGGCCGCGACGGCGGAACCGCTGGCCGCGCCCGCGGCGTCGCGCGCGGCGGATACGGTATAGGCCGTCTGCATGGCTTTCTTGCTGTGGCCCAGCGCGACGTGGCCCATCTCGTGGCCGATGACGCCAAGGAGCTCGTCGTCGGTCATCATGTCCATCAGGCCGCTGTAGACGCGTATGCAGCCGTTCGCCATGGCCCATGCATTCACGTCATTGGTCAGGTAGACCTTGTAGTTGGCCGGCTGGCCGTTGATCGTGTTGCCCAGTTGCTTGCCGAGCTTCTGCAGCCGTGCGTCGTATTTGCTTCCAGGCGCGGCGATCTTGGATTGCTGGTCGCTTTCCTTGCAGGCCTTGTCGGAAAGGGTCTTGATGTCGGCGTCGCTGAGCGTAGCCGCCTGCAGCATCTTGTTGCCCGCGCCGAGGGCGCCGCCGATATCGAAAGCGTGGGCGGTGCCCCCGCAGGCCAGTATTGCCGCGGCGACGGCTACCCGGTTCAAATACATGCGCATTGCTGCTCCTCTGGTCTGAGCCCACTGGGGCGGAGCGCCGATTCTAAGGAGCGCGGTTGACGGCGCAATGCAGGAATCTACACAATATTCTCAAATAATATATATATTTACATGTGGATAGGTTGGGAATTGTGGCTGCGAATCGCGGGCGCCGCGGCTCGGCCGTCCGCGAGCAATAAGCGGAGTTCGCGCGGCCTTGCCTCGGAATAGAGTGCCATCGTGAACTACAGTCCAGCGCCATGGGAGGCCACGATGACCCCTGTATTCAAAACCGTGCGGACGCCGGTAGGCGCCTTGAAACTCGTCGCCAGGGGCCCTTGCCTGGCCGCCATCCTGTGGGAAAACGACAGGCCTGGCCGCGTCAAACTGGGCGACCTGCGAGAGGACGACGCCGATCCGACCTTGAACGAGGTCGAACGGCAGCTCCGTGAGTATTTCGACGGCAGTCGCCGCCGCTTCGATATCCCGATGGAATTCGCGGGCACCGGTTTCCAGAAGAAGGTCTGGCAGGCGCTGCTGGAAATCCCCTATGGGGAGACGCGCAGCTATCGCAGCATCGCCGAGCGCATCGGCCATGTGAACGCGGTCAGGGCCGTCGGCGCCGCCAACGGCCGCAATCCCATCTCCATCATCGCGCCGTGCCACCGGGTGATCGGCAGTTCGGGCAGCCTGACCGGGTTCGCCGGCGGCCTGGAAGTCAAGGCGCGGTTGTTGGAGTTGGAGCGCGCGCAGGCGAATTAGCACATCTTCACGCTGTACAGCCTGGGCCAGGTCACGCAAGATGGAGCCGCGGGGGCAGCGGGGGATCGCATGCCCAATCTCTGTCGTGCGTTTCCGGCCGGGGCTGGACGCACGTCGCGAACCTGGAGACCAGGCATCATGACGTTCCACACAAGCAGCAAGGCAAGCAGCGAAGCAAGCCGCAAGGCGGCTCGTTCGTTCACCGGCGTTTTTCGTGCCGCCACGATGGTGGCGCTGGCCCTGCCACTGATGGCGGCGCCCGCGATGGCGCAGGAGCGCGCCGCCACGCCGGCGGCCAGCGGCGAGAATACCTACAAGCCCACCGTCGGCCAGGAAGGCAAGGACGTCGTGTGGGTGCCGACGCCGCAGGTCCTGGTGGAAAAGATGCTGGACATGGCGCAGGTGACGCCGCGCGACAGGTTGCTGGACCTGGGCTCCGGCGACGGCCGCACGGTCATCACCGCCGCCAAGCGCGGCCTGCAGGCCCGCGGCATCGAATACAACCCGCAGATGGTCGAGCTGGCACGGCGCAATGCCAAGGAGGCCGGCGTCGCGGACCGCGCCAGCTTCGTGACAGCGGATCTTTTCAAGACGGACCTGGGCGGGGCGGACGTCATCACCATGTTCCTGCTGCCGTCCATCAACGAGCAGCTGCGGCCCAGGCTGCTGGCCTTGAAGCCCGGTACGCGGGTGGTCTCGAACAGCTTCCGCATGGGCGACTGGCAGCCTGACCGTTCCGAGTCGGTGCGGGACGGCTGCGACCACTATTGCACGGCGCTGTTGTGGATCGTGCCGGTCAAGGTGGACGGCACGTGGCGCCTGGGCAAGCAGGATCTGCAGCTACGGCAGAAATACCAGATGCTGAGCGGCACGCTCGGTTCGGCCCCCATCACCGAGGCACGCCTCGATGGCGACCGCATTTCCTTCAAGGCCAACGGCGCCGCCTACACCGGTACGATCACAGGCAAGGCCATGCAGGGTACGGTCGGCGGCGGGCCCGGCGGCAACTGGTCCGCCAGCCGGCTCTGAATCACGCGCGCGGGTCTGCGTCGTCCGTGCCGTCCGCCTCGTCCGCGACGGGCCTGGCCTTGCCGGTCAGGTGCTCCACGAACAGCTTGGCGGCGGTGGGCAGGGCGTCGAACGAACGTACGCAGATCTGCAGCTCGCGCCGCGCCCACGGCTCCTGGATGCGCAGGATGCCGATATCGAAGATGCGCGCATATAGCGTGGCGATACCCAGGGGCAGCACCCCCAGGCCCAGTCCGGCGTTCACCATGAAGCACAGCGTATCGAAGCCCGTGACCTGGACCTTGACGCGCAAGGGCAGTTCCAGCCGGTCCGCCGCATTGGCGACGATCTGGTTGATGGCGCTGCCGGTGTGCAGGCCGACGAAATCGTAGGCCAGCGTATCGGCGAACCGGAAATCGGGCCGCGCCAGCAGGGGGTGGCCGGCGGGCGCGATCACGGCCAGCGTATCGCGCCGGTAGGGCAGGATCTCGACGTCGCGCCCCGGTGGCATGCCGGAGAATATCCCGACGTCGGCCGCATTCTCATGCACCGCCTTCAGGATCGCGGGCGAGATTTTCTCTTCCAGCTGCAGCTGGATATTGGGGTATGCCGCCGAGAAGGATTGCAGGTCGCCGGGCAGGAACTGTGTCAGCGCGGAAATGTTGGCGAAGACGCGGATGAAGCCGCGGGCGCCGCTGGCGTATTCCCGCATGGAAACCGCGATATCGTCCAGCTCGCGCAAGGCCCGCCGCGCCATGGACGCCAGCGCCATGCCGGCGTTGGTCGGCTGGATTCCCTTGTTGGTGCGCACCAGCAGCTGGGTCTTGAGCTGCTCTTCCAGCTCGCTCATGCGCTTGCTGACCGCCGCGGCGGCGATGTGCTCGCGCTCGGCGGCGGCGGCGATCGTTTTCTCTTCGATCACGCTGATGAACAGCCGCAGGGAGGTCGGGTCCAGGTGCATGCGCCGCAGTATACGGCGGCGTGTCCTGCCATCGCCAGGGGCGAAGGCGTCCCCCGGCTGGCCATCGCGGCGCGCGATGGCGGCATCATGAACCGTCGATTCCATGCGCGTGCGTCCCATTGCTAGACTGGCGCTTCGAAGGAGGCACGCATGAATACCAGTACGGCGAAGGCCGGCAAAAGGCTGTATATCCAGGAAGTCGCGCCGCGCGACGGCTTCCAGAACGAAGGCCGGTTCGTCGAAACCCAGGACAAGATACGTTTCATCGATGCCTTGTCCGCCTGCGGCTACGCCAAGATCGAGGCGACGTCCTTCACGTCGCCGAAGGCCATCCCGGCACTGCGCGACGCCGAAATCGTGATGCACGAAATCAAGCGGCAACCCGGCGTGGTCTACACGGCGCTGGTGCCGAACGTGCGGGGCGCCGAACGCGCGCTGTCGTGCCGGGTGGACGAGGTCAATCTGGTGATGTCCGTCAGCGAGACCCACAACCGGTCCAACCTGCGGATGTCGCGCGACGAGTCGTTCGCCCAGCTTTCCGACGTGATCGACGCCGTGCGCGGCAGCCGTGTGGCCGTCAACGTGTCGCTGTCCACGGTATTCGGTTGCCCGATGGAAGGCGACATCGATCCCTACGAGGTCTTCGAGCTGATGAACCGCTTCGCCCAGCGCGGCGTCAACGGCATCACCTTGTGCGATACGACCGGGATGGCCTATCCCAGCCAGGTCGAAGCGATCTCGCGCAAGGCCAGGTCGCTGTTTCCGGCGATCGAGCTGACGCTGCATTTCCACAATACCCGCGGGATGGCGCTGGCCAACACCATGGCGGCCTTGAACGCGGGCGTGGATCGCTTCGACGCTTCGCTGGGCGGCATCGGCGGTTGTCCGTACGCGCCCGGCGCCAGCGGCAACGCCTGCACGGAAGAACTCGTGCACATGCTGGCCCTGGATGGCTATGACACCGGCGTCGACCTCGACGGCATCCTGGCGGCGGCGGAAACGCTGCCGGGCTTGATCGGGCATGACGTACCCAGCCAGATACTCAAGGCCGGGACGCGGGCGCGGCGGCATCCCGCGCCCTGCCAGTAGGGGTCAGTCTAGTGCAGGTTGAACACCCAGCACCGCAGGCTCTTGCGGGCGATGCGGCTGTTCACCACCCGCACGCCCAGGAAGTACGGATGCCGGCTTTTTTTGAGCTCGTTGCGCAGCTCCGGCGTCAGTTCGATGGGATCCGGCGCGCTCGCCAGTTCGCGTGCCAGATGCCGGAAATTCAGCGCCAGGAAGCGATCGGAGCGGCGTGCGTGATTCAGTTCGGCGCCGTTCATCATGCGGCCGAACACGGTGTCCCAGAAGCGTTCGAGTACCGGCGATGCGCTGGCGCGCGGCAGGACGGGGAAGTGGCACAGCTGGCTCAGCTGCGCGCGCAGGATTTCCTGCTCGATCGGCGTGCCGCTGTTCTTCAGCGCGTCGGCTAACGACGCGATCTGCGCCTGCAGGCGGCGGAACTGCCGCTTGGCCGCCGCCGCGTCGCTGGCCTGGGCCGTGCTTTCCGCGCGCATCGTCCAATGATCCAGCAGCGTCTGGAAGCCCTCGAACTGCAGGATGGCCAGGCGATGGCGGAGATTGGTGTCGGCGTGCGTATCCGCCAGCCGGTCCAGCCATAGCGTCAGCGCGCCGATCGGCATCGTGGCGGTTTCGGTCGCCCGCCTGGGATCCTGCACGGTCTGGACCATCTCCCGCAGGTCGGGGTCGCTGTCGATACGGCGCAATTCCGCCCAGGAATCAAGCTTCATGGATTCGCACAGTGGCGCGATGGCCGCCAGGACTGTCCTGCCATCGTGCGAGCACGGGATGCGCAGGTCAGCAAAGGGTGTATCGACGAATTCGGACATGAAGCGCTCCTTGTTCTGCGCCGCATGCCTCTGATGCGGCGGATTGGACCCGCGAGTCGCGTTTCGCCTTTTGCCTTGGCGATAATTCGCGATCAGGCATGCGCTTATCCTAGGGATCCCGGATCGCCCCGTGCTTTAGGTTTCGGTTGAAGCGTTTTGATTATCGGCCTGATATTTACTGGAATCGTGGAATGCAAGCAACGCCCGAACTGACCTTCCGTCCCGCCACCGAGGCGGATATCCCCAGCCTGATGGCCTTGCGCCAGCAGACGATGACGCCGCATCTGCAACGGGCCGGCGCGCCCAGCGACGACGAAGCCAACCTGGCGCGTGTCAATTACAAGTTCGAAGACGCATTACTGGTCTATGACGGCGCGGAACTGGTGGGCCTGTTCAAGGTCGCGCGCGGCGCGACCGAATGGAAGCTCGTGCAGGTGCAGATCGCGCCGGCCCGGCAGGGGCAGGGATTGGGCGGCCGGCTGGTGCGCGGCCTGCAGCAGGAAGCCGCGCGCGCCGGTTGCGCCATTACGCTGGAGGTATTGAAAGGCAATCCGGCCCGACGGCTTTACGAGCGCTGCGGTTTTGCCGTTGTCGGCGAAAACGCGCTGGAACACCAGATGCGCTGGCAGCCATAGCGGCGGCAGCCGCCATGGCCCGGCGGCGTCAACGCGCCGGCACGGTCCAGAAGTAGACCATGCGGCCGTCCACGGTCAGCGTTTGCTCAGGCGTCCAATCGCCCATGTCGAAGGCGTGCGACACGATGCGCGTACCGGGTTTCAGCTTGAGCAGCATGGGCCGCAGCTTGAGATTCAGCGACGGCAGCAGGTACAGGCTGATGACGGTCGCTTTCGACAGGTCCTGTTCGAACAGATCGCCCTGGATGAACTGGACCTTGTCCGTCACGCCTTCCTTTTTGGCGTTTTCCCGCGCTTCCTGGATGCGGACGGGATCGATGTCGACGCCGACGCCGCGCGTGCCGAAGCGTTTCGCGGCGGTCACGGGGATGCGCCCGTCGCCCGAGCCCAGGTCATACAGGACGTCGTTGGGCCCCACCTTGGCCACTTGCAGCATGGCATCGACCACCGCCGGGGGCGTGGGAACGAAGATGACGTCAGGCGCGCGCGACTTGGCGGTGGTATCCGCCGCCGGTTGCGCCTGCGCCGCGGCCGCGGTCGCGGTCGCGGTTACCAGCAGGACGCCGGTCAAGGCCAAGTTCCATGAATGCCGAAGTATGCGCATGGTGCAAGCTCCTGGAAGGGTTGTCGAAACGTCGATGTCGATCCGCGGCGTGCGCGCTGCCCCCGGGCTTGCCGCGCCGCGTACGGCAGGCTATTCGGCCGGTACCGTCGTCGGGCGTCGCCGGAACAGCAAGACCAGGGCGCCCAGCGCCAGCACGGCCAGCCCGGTGAACGCGCCCACGCCCGTATGCATGATGCTGGCGTACAGCAGATAGGCGCTGGTGCCGCAGAACAGCAGCGGCGTGAACGGATAGAAAGGAACGCTGAAGGGCCGTGGCCGCGTGGGTTCCCGGCGGCGCAGGATGAACAGCGACATGCCGGTCAGGACGAAGAACAGCCAGAAGACCGGCGCGGTGTATTCGACCATGGTGGCGAAGCCGCTGCGCGTGGCCGCGCCCAGCGCGGCCAGGGCCAGCGCGATCAGGCCCTGCACGAGCAGCGCGTTGGTGGGCGTGTGGTGGCGCGTATCCCAACGGCCCAGCAAACGGAACATCGGTTCGTCGCGGCCGAAGGCGTAGGTGGTGCGCGCGCCGGTCAGCACCGTGGCATTGGCCGACGTCAGGGCCGAAATGGCGATCAGCGCGCTGATGACGCGGGCGCCGTTTTCGCCCATGACGGCGCGCAGCGCATCGGCCGCGACGGCGTTCGAGGCGGCCACGCCGGCCAGGCCCAGCACCTTGGCATAGGCCAGGTTGACCAGCAGGTAGACCACCGTCACCAGCGCCAGGCTCCAGAACAGGGCGCGCGGCAGGTTGCGGCCGGGGCCGACGACTTCGGCGGAAACATAGGCGGCCTCGTTCCAGCCGCCGTAGGTCAGCATGACGAAGATCAGCACCAGCCCCCAGTTGGTGGCGGTCGGCAGGCCGGCGGGCGCGACCGTGCCTGCGCCCCCCGCGCTGTCCAGCAGCAGGCCGGCGCCGATGATGAACAGCACGCCGCCCACTTCCAGCACCGTGAGGAAGTTCTGCGTCCATTTGCCGGCATTCAGGCCGACGATGTTCAGGATGGTCAGCGCCACGACGGTGATGGCGGCATAGATCGCCGCGGAGTGCGGGCCCAGGCTGTAAATCTGGCTGGCGTAGTCGCCGAATACATATCCCAGCAGCGCGATCGACCCGGTGGGAATGATGGTCAGCCGCGCCCAGGCGAACAGGAAGGCGGTGCGTTCGCCGAACGCGCGGCGCAGGTAATGGTAGTCGCCGCCCGCGTCCGGATAAGTCGTCGCGAGTTCGGCGTAGCACATGGCGCCCGCCAGCGAGATCGCCCCGCCCACCACCCAGGCGATCAGGATGTGGTCCAGGCTGGCGGCGTTGGCGGCGATGAGCGCCGGCGCGCTGAAGATGCCCGCGCCGATGACGATGCCGACCACCAGGGCCATGACATCCAGCGTCGACAGCAGGGGGGAAGGACGGGCGCCCACGGCACGGGACGCGTTCGGTGTGGCGGAGGACTGCGTGGAGGCGTCGCGCACAGGGGGCATTCCATGACCGTGGAGGGAGCGGGCAGAAGCCGGACTGCGCGACCCGCGGCGGCGTCGCCAAGGCCGTCTGAACCTTGGCACTTCGGCAAGGATGGTATCACCGCGACCCTGATGTTTAAGCTTCCTGTCAGAAACAAAACGTTAGCCGACTCGTCGCCGAACGTGACGGCGGCGCCGGCTATAAAAAACGCCGCGATTCCGGAGAATGGCGGCGTACGGAGGATGCGAGCTTGTGGCAGCGCCCGGCCAGGGCCGGCCAGGAAGATCGACCACCTGGATCGAACAACCCAGCTCGATCAACCCAACCCGGTCAACCCAGGTCGATCAACTGGGTGTGTTCCACCACCGGCGGCACGGCGAAATAAGGACTGACCAATTCGCGCCACTTGGCGAAGTCCTCGGAACCGCGGAAATCCACCGTGTGGTTTTCCAGCGTGGCCCACTCGACGAACAGGCGATAGCGGTTCGGATGTTCGACCGAGCGCTGCAGCGACACGCCGCTGCAGCCCTTGGCGCGCAGGAATAAGGGCTTGGCCTTGGACACGCCGGCTTCGAAGTCGGCATTCGTGCCGTCCTTGATGTCGATCTGCGCTATTTCAAGAAACATCATGGCTCCTTGCCGATACGCCCGGCGTATCAGCGTTTGATATGTTCCAGCGCCACCGGATTGGTCGCGCCGGTCTCCGTCAGCGTGCGCGTGGCGTGGACCGACGCGTAGATCCACAGGATCTTCATGGGCTGCGTGTCCGACATATTACGGAAGCGGTGCGACACATTGGGCGGTATCCATGTCGTGTCCATGGGCTGCAGCCGGTGCTCTTCGCCATTGATGTCGAGGATGGCATCGCCTTCCAGCAGCATCACGCTTTCCTCGCAATTGTGGCTGTGGAAAGGGATCTTGGTGCCGGGCGCGAATTCCGTGATGCCATTGATGAAGGCCGTGGCGCCGTCGCCCGCCGTCACCAGCGGAATCGTGCGCGCGCCGCCGCCGCGCTCGTAGGCGGTGAGGTCGGAAGGGCGATAAATGGCGGGTTTCGCCGCGCTTTTCGTCTTGGTGGATGTGGTCATGATTGGACTCCCATAAACAACCTGGTCCGCGCGGCGGTCAGCGCGCGGGACCGGTCCAGACCGATTTGATGTTGGTGAATTCCTTCAAGCCATAGCTGCTCAGCTCGCGGCCATAGCCGGATTGCTTGATGCCGCCGAAGGGCAGGCGCGGATCCGACGCGACGGTGCCGTTGATGAACACGGCGCCGGCCTCGATCTCGCGCGCCAGGACATCGGCCCGCTCCAGGTCGCCGGTCCACAGCGCGGCGCCCAGGCCGAAGACCGTGTCGTTGGCGATGCGGATGGCGTCGTCGGCATCCTTGCAGCGGATGATGGCCGCGGCCGGGCCGAAGGTCTCATCGCGGCCGGCGGCCATGTCGGGGGTGACGCGGTCCAGCACCGTAGGCTCGAAGAAATAGCCCTTGCCTTCGCGCGGCGCACCGCCGGCCAGCAGGCGCGCGCCCGCGTCCACCGACGCGCGCACCTGCTGGTGCAGGTCGTCGCGCAGGTTGTCGCGCGCCATCGGCCCGACATCCACGCCGGTATCGCGCGGGTCGCCCACCTTGAGCGCGCGGGTATGGGTGATGAAGGCCTCGACGAAGGCGTCCGCCACCTGGCTTTCGACGATGAAGCGCTTGGCCGAAATGCAGCTCTGGCCGGTGTTGTGGAAACGCGCCTTGACGGCCGTGCGGGCGGCCAGGTCGATGTCGGCGTCGGCCAGGACGATGAAGGGATCCGATCCGCCCAGTTCCAGCACCTGTTTCTTCAGCGCCGCGCCGGCCTGGGAAGCGATGGTGCGGCCCACGGGCGTCGAGCCGGTGAAGGTGACCGCGGCGATGCGGTCGTCGGCGATCAGGTCCTGGACCCGCGAGGAATTCACCAGCAGGGTGGAGAACAGTCCCTTGGGGGCATCGGCGCGCTCGAACACCTTGGCCAGCGCCAGGGCGCACTGCGGCACGTTGTTGGCGTGCTTGAGCACCGCCGTGTTGCCCGCCAGCAGCGCCGGCGCGGCGAAGCGCATGACCTGCCAGAACGGGTAGTTCCACGGCATGACGGCCAGCACGGTGCCCAGCGGGTCGAACACGACCTTGCTGTGGGTGGCGTTGCTCGCCACGATTTCCGGCGCCAGCAGGCGTTCGGCTTCGTTGGCGTAGTAATCGCAGTTGATCGCGCACTTTTCGACTTCGGCGATGGCTTCGGTGATGGGCTTGCCCATTTCCGCGGTGATCAGCGCCGCGTATTCGGCCTTGCCGGCGCGCAGGGTGGCGGCCAGCCGGCGCAGCAGGTCCTGGCGCTGGGCCAGGGTGGTGCGGCGCCAGTCGCGCTGCGCCGACTGCGCGCGCGCCAGCGTGGCTTCGATGGCGGCCGCGTCATGCTCGTCGAACGTGGCCAGCGTGGCTTCGTCGTAGGGATTGATCGAGTGAATCATGTATACCTTTTTGGCGCGGGGGCGCCGTTACTCCGCTTGAATGTTGTTGTCCCGGATCAGTTTGCCGTAGGTGGCATAGCCTTCCGCGGTGCGCTTGCCCAGTTCCGCCGGCGACGAGCCCACCGGGTTGGCGCCCTGCGCGGCCAGCTTGGCCTGCACCTCGGGCTTGGCCAGCACCTGCTTGATGGTGGCGTTCAGCTTGTCCACCACCGCGGGCGGCGTCTTGGCCGGCGCGACGATGACGAACCACGACGAGAAAAGGAAGCCGGGCGAGCCCGATTCGGAGATCGTCGGCGCGTTGGGATATTCAGCCAGCCGCTTCTCGGAGGAAATGCCCAGCAGGTCCACGCGCTTGCTGTCGATCAGGCTCTTGGACGTCGCCAGCGCCTGGAAGGCGACCTTCGCTTCGCCGCCCGCCACGCCCAGCGCCGCCGGCGTCGCGCCGCGGTAGGGGACGTGCACCATGTTCAGCTTGTTCTCGGAGGCGAACAGCGCCATGGCGATGTGCTGGGGGCTGCCGATACCGCCCGACGCGTATTCGATGCGTCCGGGCGCCGCCTTCGCCGCCGCGATCAGGTCGCCGGCGTTCTTGTACAGGCCCGGCGTGGCGATCAGGCTCCATTCGAAGGTCGTCACCAGCGACACCGGCGCGAAGTCCTTCAGCGGATTCCACGGCGTTTTCGACAGGTTGGGCACCATGGTCAGGATGCTGTCGTTGAAGGCGCCGATGGTGTAGCCGTCCGGATTGGCGGTGGCCACCCGGTTGGCGCCGATGGCGCCCGCGGCGCCCGGCAGGTTTTCCACGACGATCGATTGGTTCAGGATCTTGCCCATTTCCTGGGCCACCAGGCGCGCCACATTATCGACGGCGCTGGCGGTGGCCAGCGGGATGATCATGGTGATGGGGCGTTCCGGATACTCCGCCCGGGCCTGTTGGGCGATGCCGCCCGCCAGACAGAGCGCGGCGGCCACTTTGGCGGCCAAGCGACATTTATTCCATGCCTTCACAGCGTTCTCCTCATTATTGGTTATGCCTTGCAGCCTTGCCCGCGACACTCTAGGCAGGCCCCCGCAGGCTGTCCAATGGCGATTTTCTATTTCTTGCATCGAAAGCCGCCATAATTCGTTACGCTTACGCCTGGCCGCCGTAACCGACGGCCGCCCAGGGGGGCCGTTGCCGATATGACCAATAAATCCGGAATCAAGCTGCGCCAGTTGGAGTATTTCCTGGCTATCGCCGACACGCTGCATTTTTCCAAGGCGGCGGAAAAGCTGTTCGTGACCCAGCCGACCCTGTCCCACCAGCTGGCCGAGCTGGAGGCGCACCTGGGCAAGGCGCTGTTCGACCGCTCCGGCAAGCACATCCGGCTGACCCAGGAAGGCCAGGTTTTCCACGCCTACGCCAGGCGCACCCTGGACGAACTGGCGGCGGGCTGCGCGGCCGTCGAGGAGCTGGACGCCCTGCGGCGCGGCCATCTGAGAATAGGCGCCAGCCAGTCCTTCATGCGCAAGCTGCTGCCGCCGGTGGTGGCGGAATTCATGCGCAGCTACCCGGACGTCCGGCTGACCGTCACCGAGATGATGGCGCCGATGATCGAGGCGCAACTGGCCGCCGGCGACCTGCACCTGGGCATCGCCTTCATTCCGGCGCGGCTGGAAGACACCGAAGTGGAGTCCCTCTTCACCGAGCGCCTGATGCTGATGGTGGGCAGGGAGCATCGCCTGGCGGCGCGCAAACGGGTGCGCCTGTCCGATCTGGCGCGGGAGCCGCTGGTGTTGATGACCCGCGACTACTACACCCGCTCGCTGGTCGACCAGTATTTCGACCAGCGCGGCCTGGTGCCGAACATCGTCTGCGAAACCAATGCGCTGAGCCTGATGATGGACCTGGCGGCGGACTCCCAGGCCGCCACGCTGCTGCCGGAAAGCACCATCGACCCGTCCGAGACAGTCGCGGTGATCCCCGTCTATGAGCCGGTGCCCATACGCGTGACCGCGTTGCTGTGGTCCAAGCGCCATCACCGGACGACGGCGGCCACGACCTTCGCGCGCCTGCTGCGCGACCGGCTGCAGGCGGCGGACCCGGCCCTGCGCCGCGCCGTGGCGTCCGTTACGCAATGAAGCACCCTTGGACGGATCATGCGGGCGGCCTGCCTACAATACAGGCTTCGGCCATGGAGGCGCAGCCTCGGCCCGTCCCAGGAGATTCCCCGATGCCGCTTCTTACCTTGACCCGTTGCACCGTATTGGCGATCGCCGCCGTCAGCCTGGCGGGATGCTCGACGACGACGGGACATGCGCAAGCGCAGGGGCCTGGCGCGGCGCAGGCCGCCACGACGTCCGATTCCCTGGCGCAGACCAACTGGCGGCTGGTCCGCTGGCAGTCGCCGGACGGCTCGGATTACCCGCTGCAGCTGGGGCAGATCTACCCGCCCCTGAGCATCGGTTTCACGGCGCGGAATCGGGATTACCGGGTGTCCGGCTATTCCGGTTGCAATGAATTCGCCGGCACCTATCAGTTGCAGGGCGGCAAGCTGACGATTACGCTGCCGTCCAGCCGCACATTGAAGTGCGGCACCCCGGAACTCGGCGAGGCCGAGCGTGCCTATCTGTCAGCGCTGGCGCACATCGGTTCGTTCAGCCTGGATAGCGGCGGGGCGCCGCACCAGATGATTTTTACCGTACGCAACGGCGATGTCCTGACGTTCCTGCGCGGCCAGGATATCCCGGCGCGTTGATCCAGGAGTCTTTCCATGCTTTTCTCCCGCACGCGCCGCATCGCCTGCATTCTTTCGTCGGCGGCCGCGCTGGCCGCGCTGGCGGCCTGCGCCCATCGCGTGCAGCCGGACCTGGCGCAGGCGCGCTACCAGCCCGCCTATGCGTCCGACTTCCTGGCCCAGACCAACTGGGTGCTGGCGCGCTGGACGCGCGCCGGCGGCACGCTGCGGACCATCCCCCACAACGACGGGCGTGAGCGGCCTATCACCATGGGCTTCATCCATGAAGGCGCGCAGCTGCGCGTGGCGGGCTACGCGGGCTGCAACAACTACAGCAGCGACTACACGGTCGCCAATGGCAACCTGATCATCCGTTCGGCCCCGGTGGCGACGCGCATGGCCTGCGCGCGCCCGGAACTGAACCAGGTGGAACAGGATTTCCTGGCGTCGCTCACACGCGTCCGGGCTACGTCGGTGGACGACATGGGCAACCCCCATCGGCTGTCGCTGACGCTGGATAACGGCGAGGTCCTCGACTTCGCGCGTGCCGATATGGGGCGTTGAGCAGGCGCATGGGCAAGATCGTCAATATCGCGGCGTACAAGTTCGTCACCCTGGGTGACGCCGCGGCGCTGCGCGAACGGGTAAAGGAATGCGCCTCGGCGCGCGCGCTGAAGGGCACGGTGCTGCTGGCGCCGGAAGGCATCAACCTGTTCCTGTCCGGCGACGAGCAGGCGATCGCGGCTTTCCTCGAATGGCTGCGGGCGGACGTGCGCTTCGCGGACCTGGAAGCCAAGTACAGCTACTCCGACGAGGTGCCGTTCCGCAAGCTGCTGGTCAAGGCCAAGCGGGAAATCATCCGCATGGATCATCCGGCCATACGTCCCGAAGCCGGCCGCGCGCCCGGCGTGGACGCCCGGACCCTGGCGCGCTGGCTGGCGCGCGGCACGGACGACGCCGGCCGCCCCATCGTCATGCTGGATACCCGCAATGCTTTCGAGGTCGACGCGGGCACCTTCGAAGGCGCGCTCGATTGGCGCATCGAGCGCTTCACGCAGTTCCCGGCCGCCATGCGCGAGCATCGCGCCGAGCTGGAAGGCAAGACGGTGGTCAGCTTCTGCACGGGCGGGATACGCTGCGAGAAAGCCGCGCTGTTCATGGCCGAGGAAGGCGTGCGCGACGTCTACCAGTTGGAGGGCGGCATCCTGAAGTATTTCGAGGAAACCGGCGGACCGGGTTTCAAGGGCAGTTGCTTCGTCTTCGATGAACGCGAGCTGCTGGGGCCGGACCTGTCGCCGGCGGCGGCGGGTTCGGCACCGACCCCGACGACCCCGACGACCGCGACGACTCCCACCGCCGCCGCCGGGGCGGCGCCCGCCACTGCTTCCTGCTGAGGACCCGCATGTCGCAAGCGCCCTTGGGCATCATGGCCGCCCTGCATGACGAGATCGCCGGCCTGCTCGCGCACATGGGGCCGGGCGCGGCCTGCCGGCGCATCGGCATGCGCGATTATTACGTCGGCGATCTGTACGGCCAGCCTTGCGTGGTGGTGCTCGCGCGCATCGGCAAGGTCGCGGCCGCGGCGACGGCCGTCACGCTGATCCGCGAGTTCGACGTGCGCGCGGTGCTGTTCACCGGCCTGGCCGGCGGCGTCGCGCCAGGTGTGAACGTCGGCGATGTGGTGATCGCGGATGCCTTGCTGCATCACGACCTGGACGCGCGTCCCTTGTTCCCGCAGTATGAGGTGCCCCTGCTGGGCGTCAGCCGCCTGCCCACCGACGCGCGGATGAACGGCGTGCTGGCGCAGTGCGCCGCCGACTACCTGGCCCTGGTGCTGGGGCGCGACGTGGATGCCGCCACGCGCGATCTGTTCGCCATAGGCTCGCCCATGCTGCATCGCGGCCTGATCGCCAGCGGCGACCGCTTCATCAGCGACGCCGACACCGCCGGGGGCGTGTCGAGCGCGCTGCCGGACGCGCTATGCGTGGAAATGGAAGGCGCGGCGGTGGCCCAGGTGTGCCACGAATACGAGATCCCCTGCGCGGTGCTGCGCACGATCTCGGATCGCGCGGACATCGCCGCGCCGGTGGATTTCGCCGGCTTCCTGACGCATATCGCCAGCCATTATTCCAACGGCATCGTCAGCCGTTTCATCGAGGCTTATACCGAATGACCCGCGCGCGGCGCGTCAGCTGACGCGCATGCCGGGCTGTGCGCCCGAGCCCGGCTCCAGCACGTAGATCCCCGGATGGGCCGATTCGTCGGCGTGGCTGGCGGCCAGCACCATGCCTTCGGAAATGCCGAACTTCATCTTGCGCGGCGCCAGGTTGGCGACCATCACGGTCAGCTTGCCGATCAGATCCTGCGGCTGGTAGGCCGACTTGATGCCGGAAAACACATTGCGATGGCGGCCTTCGCCGACGTCCAGCGTCAGGCGCAGCAGCTTGCTGGAGCCTTCGACTTCTTCGCAGTTCACGATACGCGCGACGCGCAGGTCGATCTTGGCGAAGTCATCGATGGTGATCGTATCGGCGATGGCCTCGCCGCCGGGCGCGGGCGCATCGCTCGCTGCCTGGCCGCTGGCCTGGCTCGCGCCGCCACCCGCCGCCGCGGCCTTCGCCGCCTGCTTGGCGCCGCCCTGAGGCGCCGCTTTCGCGGCAGGTTCCGACGGCGCGTCCACCAGGCGGTCCAGCATGTCCGGATCCACGCGCTGCATCAGATGCTTGAACGGCGCGATGCCCAGCGGCAGCATGGCCGCATCCTGCCAGACGAAACCGGCGGGTTGGCCGAACAGTTCGCGCGCGACGCGGTCGGCCAGCGCCGGCAGCACCGGCGCGAGCATCACCGACAGCGCCTTGAAGCCGGCCAGCGCGCGCGAGCAGATGTCCTGCAGCGTGGCCTTCTGCTCGTCGCTGGCGGTGGCGATGCCCTTGGCCATGACCCAGGGCTGGGCGGCGTCGAAGGCCTGGTTGATGCGATCCGCGTACGCCATGATGTCGCGGATGGCGCGTCCGTATTCGCGGGCTTCCAGCGCGGCCTGCACGGCGGCCGCCTGCTCCGCGAGTTCGGCGGACAGCGCCTGGGTGTCGCCCTGGTAGGCCAGCGCGCCGTTGAAGTGCCGCGTAATGAAGTTGGCCGCGCGGCTGGCGATGTTCACGTATTTGCCGATCAGGTCGCTGTTGACCCGGGCGATGAAGTCTTCCGCGGTGAAGTCGACGTCTTCCACCTTGGCGTTCAGCTTGGCGGCGATGTAGTAGCGCAGCCATTCCGGATCCATGCCCACGTCCAGGTAACGCAGCGGCGAAATGCCGGTGCCGCGGCTCTTGGACATCTTCTCGCCGCTGACGGTGATGAAACCGTGCACGTTCAACGCGTCGGGCGTCTTGCGGCCGGCGAACTTCAGCATCGCCGGCCAGAACAGGGCGTGGAAGTAAATGATGTCCTTGCCGATGAAGTGCACCTGCTCGGTCGCCCCGGTGGGGTCCAGCAGCGCGTCGAAATCCAGGCCCTGCTTGTCGCAATAGGCCTTGAGCGAAGCCAGGTAGCCGACGGGCGCGTCCAGCCAGACGTAGAAGTACTTGCCCGGCGCGTCCGGGATTTCGATACCGAAATAGGGAGCTTCGCGCGAAATGTCCCAGTCGCCCAGCTTGGCTTCGGCGTCATCCGCGCCCAGCCATTCGCGCGTCTTGGCCAGCACTTCGGGCTGCAGGTGGCGCGTGCCGGCGGCGTTGGCGCTGGCCGTCCAGTCGCGCAGGAAGGCGACGCAGCGCGGGTCCGACAGCTTGAAGAAGAAATGCTCCGAGCTCTTCAGGACCGGGGTGGCCTTGGTCAGCGTCGAATAGGGATTGATCAGCTCGGTCGGGGCGTAGACCGCGCCGCATACCTCGCAGGAATCGCCGTACTGGTCCTTGGAATGGCAGACCGGGCATTCGCCCTTGATGTATCGGTCCGCCAGGAACATGCCCTTGACCGGATCGTAGAACTGCTCGATGGTGCGGGTCTCGATCAGGCCCTGGGCCTTGAGCGCGCGGTAGATTTCCTGCGACAGCGCGACGTTTTCCGGCGAATCCGTGGAATGCCAGTGATCGAAGCGGATGTGGAAACCGTTCAGGTAGCGCGGCCGTTCGGCGGCGTAGCGGGCGACCAGGTCGCGTGGCGTAATGCCTTCGCTCTCGGCCTTCAGCATGATGGGCGCGCCGTGGGCGTCGTCGGCCCCGACGAAGTGCACCGTATGCCCGGCCATGCGCATGGCTCTCACCCAGATATCGGCCTGGATGTACTCCATGATGTGGCCAATGTGGAAAGAGCCATTGGCGTAGGGCAGGGCGGTGGTGACGAACAGGGTGCGTGGCATAACCGAGGGGCGAATTAGGAAACCGGACCCGGCATTTTAGAGCCAGTTCCGGCGGTCGCCCCGCGGGATGCGTTTACCCGGGTAGTGCGCCGCGCGGCGCCTAGCGGACTTCGCGCACTTCGACGTCGATGACGTCGGGGCGTACGCCCTGGAAAGGGCCGGCGGCCGGGCCGCGGGATGCATTGCGCTGATGCCAGTAGGCCTTGACGCCGAACGGACGGCCACGGACCTTGGCGATTACATACAGGATGCCGACCGCGATGGCGGTCGACACCATGAATACCAGGGCCATGACGCCGCCGATAAGGGCAAGCACCGTGAAGGCGAGGGCGCGCACGAAGCGTGTAAGAGCGTTGTCCATGCTAGAAAAGACGCTTGCGGCGCCGAAAAGTTCCTGCGGATTCCGCTATCCTTGCAACAATGCAGGAGCGATGAAAGCCGCACGGTGCTGAGAAAACAGGCTGCAACCGGAGCAGGCTCGCCAAAACCCGGCCATGCCTGTGGGAATATAGTGACATGAGTTTGACGATCCAACAAATAAAGGCGGTCCTGGAAGGTGTAACGGACCCGCTGACCGGCGCCAGTATCGGTAAATATGTAAAAGACCGCGACATCCATTTGGATGCCCATCCTTTGACCGTGGCCATCGAGCTGGGCTACCCGGCGCGTACCCAGCAGCAGGCCTTGCGGCAGGCGGCGATCGATGCGCTGGCCGCCGCCGGCGCGCCCGGGGCGCAGGTGTCGGTCACGTGGAAAATCGCCGCGCATGCCGTGCAACGAAGCCTCAAGCCCCTGCCCAACGTCGCCAACATCATCGCCGTGGCATCCGGCAAGGGCGGCGTCGGCAAGAGCACCACCGCCGTCAACCTGGCGCTGGCCCTGGCGGCCGAAGGCGCGCAGGTGGGCGTGCTGGACGCCGACATCTACGGTCCCAGCGTGCCCACCATGCTGGGCATCTCCGGCCGGCCGGTCAGCCATGACAACAAGTCCATGGAGCCCCTGCAGGGCCATGGGCTGCAGGCGAACTCCATCGGTTTCCTGATCGACGCCGATTCGCCCGCCATCTGGCGCGGCCCCATGGTCACGCAGGCGCTGGAACAGCTGCTGCGCCAGACCAACTGGCGCGCGCTCGATTACCTGATCGTCGACATGCCCCCGGGCACCGGCGACATCGCCCTGACCCTGGCGCAGAAGGTGCCGGTGGTGGGCGCCGTGATCGTCACCACGCCGCAGGACATCGCATTGCTGGACGCTCGCAAGGGCCTGCGCATGTTCGAGAAGGTCGACGTGCCCATCCTGGGCGTGGTCGAGAACATGTCCATGCACATCTGCAGCAATTGCGGCCATGCCGAGGCCATTTTCGGCGCGGGCGGCGGCAAGCGCATGGCGGAGCAGTACAACGCCCGGTGGCTGGGCGGCCTGCCGCTGACCATGAACATTCGCGAGCAGACGGACGCGGGCAATCCCACGGTGGTGGCCGATCCCGCCAGCGAGGCCGCCGGCCTGTATCGGGACATCGCCCGCCGCGTGGCCGTTGCGGTGGCGGAGCTGCCGCGCGACATGGCGGGCAAGTTCCCGAATGTCGTCGTCCAGCAACCCTGACGCATGCGATGGCTTGCGGGCATACTGCTTTGCGCCCTGCTGGCGTTGTCCGGAACCGCCTACGCCAAGCCTGAAGTCATCATCGAGCCTGGCACCGTCGACCCGGCGTCCATCAAGGCGGTCCGCGACGCGGTCGAGGTCATCGCCAGGCTGGCGTCGGACCAGGACGGCGGCGAAGCAGACCGCCTGCGCCGCCGCGCGCGCGACGCGGCCCTGGCGGCCCTGGCGACCCAGGGCTATTTCCAGGCCCAGGTCACGCTGAAGACCGGCAGCGAGGTCAATGGCGGTAGCTGGAACATCGCCATCGACGCCGGCGTGCGGGCCAAGGTCGTCGCCGTCGAGCTTTCCTTTACCGGCCGCATCACCCAGCCGCGCTATGCCGGCCGTCTCGCGGTGCTGCGCAAGAACTGGTCGTTGCCGGTGGGACGCCCCTTCGTCAATGAAGACTGGAACAAGGCCAAGTCCGGCCTGCTGAATGACGTCAGCGACCACGATTTCCTGCTGGCGCGCATCGCCGCGTCGTCGGCGGACGTGCAAGCGGAACAGGGCGAAGTTCGGCTGAAGGTCGTCATTGACAGCGGCCCGGCGGTGCGCATGGGCATGCTGGAAATCCAGGGCCTGGAGCGCGTGCCGGCGTCGCTGGTGCGCCGCTACGTGCGCTACACGCAGGGCGAAGCCTACGACCAGGACAAGCTGAACAACTGGCAGCAGGCGTTGCAGGGCACGTCTTTTTTTCGCGGCGCCTTCGTGTCGATGGTGCGGCCCGACGGCACGCGCGAGACGCCGGCGGAGCAGACGCCCGCGCGGTCCACGCCGCAGGGCGACCCCAGCGTCGCCGCGGGCGGCCAGCCCGCCAAGGCCATGGACAGCGATAGCGAGATCACGCTGCCGGTGCAGGTGCGCGTGGTCGAGGCCCCGCCCAAGCGCTTTTCCGCGTCGCTGGGCGTGGACAGCGACGTCGGCGTGGGCGTGGAGGCCCTGTATCGCCAGCAGGTGGTGTTCGGCCAGCCGCTGACCATGGAATCCGGCTTTGGCGTGAACCGCCTGCGCCAGCGCGTCTACACCGACTTCTATCTGCCGCCGGATGGCAGCGGCAACAAGGACAGCATAGGCGTGCTGGCCGAGCATTCCGACATCCAGGGACAGGAAGTGACACGCTTCGCCCTGGGCGCGACGCGGCTGCAGGAGCGCCACGGTTCCGGCAACGTGGACTATGAAACCCGCTGGGGCCTGCTGGCGGCGCACGACAGCGTCCGGATCGAAGGCGCCAGCGATTACGACCTGCCCAGCCTGACCGGCACCGTGGAATGGCTGCGGCGCGACGTCGACAACAAATACGATCCGCGTGACGGCAACCTGGTCGCGCTGGGCGGCGGCCTGGGCGTCACGCTGGACACCGGCCGGCCCTACAGCCGCGCCAGGGCGCGCGCGCAGACCTGGTGGCCGGTGGGCGAGCGTGATGTGTTCACGGTGCGCGGCGAAATCGGCAAGGTGTGGTCCGACAGCACGCGCGTGCCGCCGGACTTCGGATTCCGTACGGGCGGCGCGCGCAGCATCCGGGGCTATCCCTATCTGAGCATCGGCGCCGATCGCGGCGATGCGGTGGTAGATGCGCCGACCTTGCTGGTCGGCAGCATCGAATACGACCATTACTTCGATGAACGCTGGGGCGTCGGCTTTTTCGTCGATGCGGGGGACGCCGCGCAGTCGTTCGGCGATATGCGCATGGCGGTCGGCTATGGTGTCGGCGCGCGGGTGCGCACGCCCGCCGGGCCGCTGTTCCTGGACGTCGCCTACGGCCAGCGCGACCATTCCCTGCGACTGGCCTTTTCGCTGGGGATCGCATTTTGAAGATCCTGGGCCGGCTGCTGCGCAATGTGCTGGTGTGGTGGGTGCCCACGCTGCTGCTGTTCCTGTGCGCCGCCGTCGCGGCGGGCGTGTGGGTGGTGGGCAGCCAGGCGGGCGCGCAGTGGCTGCTGCGTACCGCCTTGCCCTACGCGGGCGGGCAGGCGGAAGACGTCGGCGGTTCCGTGTGGCGCGGTCTGCGTATCGGCCATCTGGCCATCTCGACGGGGGGCGTGTCCGTAGAGGCGCGCGACCTGTCGTTGCAGGTGGCATGGCCGGAGCTGTTGCGGCGGCGGCTGCATGTCCACGAATTGTCGGCGGCCAGCCTGGCGGTGGACCTGGGGCCATCGGCGCCCGATGCGTCCGCGCCGGCCGGCCAGGCCGACCAGCCGGTTTCGCTACCGCTGGACGTGGTGGTGGAGCACCTGTCCGTGGGTGAGTTCACGCTGCGGCAGGATGGCGCGCCCTTGCCGGTCGCCCTGGGCGGCTTGCAGGCGGCGCTGAGCGCCAATGCCGGCGGCGCGCATCTGCAGGTCGATAGCCTGCATGTCGGGCATGCGCTGGCGGACGCGGATATCCAGGGGCAGGCGGATCTGCGCCAGTTGGCCGCGCCCTGGCCCCTGACCGCGCAACTGCACGTGGCCGCCCGGGGCCGCACGCCGGATTCGCCCGTGTGCGTGGGCCGGTACGTGGAGGACATCGCGCCGGCCGCGTCGAAGCCGCCCGCGCCGGACCCCTGCCTGGTCCAGGCGGACATCGGCGTCGATGGCTCGCTGGACAACATGTCCGCCACCATCGCGGCAGAAGGCGCTGGCGCGGTGTTGTCCGCCAAGGCGCAACTGGCCCCCAACGACGCGCTGCCCGTGCGCACCGCCGACGCGTCGCTGCGGCTGCCGGACGGTACCTCGGCCGCGATCACCCTGACGGCGGCGCCCGCGGGCGCGCCGGGTGACGCCACCGCACAGGGGCTGCGCCTGCAGGGCACCATCGCCGCCGACCGGCTGGACCTGGCACGCCTGTCCGGCAATGCCGTGCCGCCCGGCGTGCTGACCACCCAGGGCCGCTTCGACGCCCTGTTGACGGACGGCTACGTGTTGCGGGATGGACAACTGGATCTGTCCATCGCCCAGGGCAGCCGCTGGAACAGGCAGCCGCTGCAGGGCACCGCGCGCGGCCGGGTGACGACGGCGGCCAATGAGCAAGCGACGGCCGACTGGACCAAGGCCCTGGCGGACGTGCGCGTGCAAGGCCTGGCCGTGGACCTGCGCCTGGGTCCCAATCGGGTGCAGGCACGCGGCGACATCAACCCGGGCGCCGGCGCCATCACGATCGATGCGGCCGCCCCCGCGCTGGCGGCGTTCTGGCCCGGCCTGGAAGGCGCTGCCAGCCTGCAGGCCAAGCTGACCGGCACGCCGGCCCGTCACCGGCTGGAATTGCGCGGCGGCTACACGCCCGCGCGTTCGCGGCCCGGCATACTCGGCAGCGCCCCCATGCAGGCGAGCCTGGACGTCAGCGGCGGCTACGGCGCCGGCCCCGGCACCGACGCGGCCGCGCGCGAAGTGGGCTGGCGCGGCACGGTTTCCCGCCTGACCTTCACCCACGCCGGCTTCGAAGTGGCTTCGCCCAGGCCGGTGACCGTGGCCTTCCTGCCGCATGCGAGCGCCCCCTTGTGGCAATGGCAGGCGGGACCGGCGCGCATCGATCTGCAGGTGCCGGGCGGCGACCGTTTCGTGCTGGATCACGCCGGTTCGCGCGGCGGTCCCGGCCGCTGGGAAACCGCCGGCCGCGTGGACGATCTCGTGCTGACGCCCGCCATGGTACGGCGTATCCAGCGCGCGCTGGGACAGGACGAGCCCGAACGCGACGCGCAGGGCCGGCCGCAGCGGGTCAATGCCCGCGTGCCCGCCGGCCAGCGGCGCATCGCCCTGGACGTGTCCTGGGACCTGCGTTATGCGGGCGCGCTGACCGGCAAGGCCCGGGTGGCGCGCCGGTCCGGCGACCTGCTGATACCGGGCGATCCGCCCATGCCGCTGGGGCTGCGGAATCTGGTGCTGGACTTGAACGCCACGTCCGCGGGCGGACGCAACAGCCGCGTCGACGCCAGCTTGCGGGTGGATACCGCGACCATGGGCACGCTGCGTGGCAGCGGCACCGCCATGCTGGCGGCGACGCCCGACGGCGGCATCGGCCTGGCGCCCCGCCAGCCGCTGCGCGCTTCGCTGGACGCCGACATCTCGGACCTGAAATGGGTGGAGCTGTTCACCGGCGACAGCACCGAGATCGGCGGTGCGCTGAAGGCCGACGTACAGGTCCAGGGCATGCCGGGCGGCGCCTGGACGGCCAACGGCACGGTGCGAGGCCAGGGACTGCGCTATGTACGCATCGACGATGGGGTGCGGTTCGTCGATGGCACGCTATCGGCGCGCTTGCAGGAGGACCGGCTGATCGTCGATTCGCTGCGCTTTCCGGCCGTGCTGCGCGTGCTGCCCACCGAGGCGCGCACGCGTGCCTGGGTGACCCGCGATCCGGACGCGAAGAACGGCTACGTCGATGCCAGCGGCAGCTGGCGGCTGGCCGATAACGGCGGCAAGGTGCACGTGGTCCTGCGCAGGTTCCCCGTCATCCAGCGCGCGGACCGGTTCGCCATGATGTCCGGCACCATCGATATCGACGCGACGCTTCCGCGCCTGTCGATCCGTGGCGACGTGAAGACGGACGCCGGCTGGGCCAGCATCGAAGTCCTGAGCGAAGTGCCCTCGCTGGATGGCGACGTCGTGGTCCACCGGCCGGGCGCCGACGAACCCGCGCCTTCGACGCCGTTGCAGACCGATATGGATCTGAACGTGGACCTGGGCTCGCGCTTCTACCTGACCGGCATGGGCCTGGACGCCGCGCTGGGCGGCTCCATCCGCATTCGCTACATCGACAACCGGCTGTCGGGCACGGGCGCGCTGCGGACCCGCGCGGGCCGCATCGACGCCTACGGCCAGCGCTTGCAGTTGCGGCGCGGCACCGTGACCTTCCAGGGCGCGCTGGACAATCCGCTGCTGGACATCGAGGCGCTGCGCACCGGCGAACAGGTCGAGGCGGGTGTGCGCGTCAGCGGCACCGCGCAGCGGCCGCGGATCGACCTGATCTCCTACCCGGACGTCAGCGACGAGGAAAAACTCTCCTGGCTGGTGCTGGGCCGCGCGCCGGACGCCAGCGGCAACGACACGGCGCTGCTGGTGTCGCTCGGCACGTCGCTGCTGGGCAATGGGGAACCCTTCTACAAGAAGTTCGGCCTGGACGACGTGACGGTGCGCAACGGGAACCTGGGCGGATCCAACAGCCTGCTGCCGGACCAGACCGTGGCGGGCAACGTGAACCAGGATGCCAGCCAGAGCCTGGCGACGCAGTTCGTCGTGGCCAGCAAGAATTTCGCGGACGGCGTCACCCTGAGCGTGGAGCAGGCGCTGGCAGGTTCGGAGACGGTCGGCCGCTTGAGCTACCGGCTGTCGCGGCGCTGGTCCCTGGACCTGAAAGGCGGGTCGGTCAACGGCCTGGAGCTGGTGTATCGGACTTTTCTGGGTGATTGAGCGGCCGGCGGGCAGGGCGGCGGGGGCTAAAATACGCCCCACTTCAAATGCGAGGCTTTCTTTCCATGAGCATCAAGAGCGACCTGTGGATCCGGCGCGCCGCGGCCAACGGCATGATCGAACCCTTCGAGCCCGGCCAGGTGCGCGAGTCGAATGGCGGCCGCATCGTCAGCTACGGCACCAGCAGCTACGGCTACGACGTGCGCTGCGCCAGCGAATTCAAGATATTCACGAATATCAATTCCACCATCGTCGATCCCAAGAACTTCGACGAAAAGTCCTTTGTCGATTTCACCGGCGATGTCTGCATCATCCCGCCGAATTCCTTCGCCCTGGCGCGTACCGTCGAATACTTCCGCATTCCGCGCAGTGTGTTGACGATCTGCCTGGGCAAGAGCACCTACGCGCGTTGCGGCATCATCGTCAACGTGACGCCGCTCGAACCCGAATGGGAAGGCCACGTCACGCTGGAGTTCTCCAACACCACGCCGCTGCCCGCCAAGATCTACGCCGGCGAAGGCTGCGCCCAGATGCTGTTCCTGGAAAGCGACGAGGTCTGCGAAACCTCCTACCGCGACCGGGGCGGCAAGTACCAGGGCCAGCTGGGCGTCACGCTGCCGAAGACCTGACGGGCAGGGGCCTTACTTCGCCTGGTAGCGGTCCAGGATAGCCTTGCCGTCCGCGCCGGTTTTGGCCTGCCAGTCGGCCAGCGCGCCGGATGCGGCGCTTCGCAGGGCCGCTTGCACCGGCGCCGGAACGCCGGATTCGATGGTCACGCCGTTCTTGCGCATGTTGGCGCGGTTTTCCTCCAGGCGGCCTTCCATGCGCTTCCATTGCTCGGCTTCGGTCGCGGCCGCGGCCTCGTCCACCGCCTTGCGGTCCTTGGCGTCCAGCGCCCGGTACGCATCCAGGTTCATGGTCGCGATCGACAGCGGCATGGCGTAGTTCACTTCCGTGAAATAGGTCAGGTACTGCCACAGCTTACGGCCGGCGCCGCCGTCGCCGGAGGACAGCACGGCGTTCACGTCGCCGGACGCCAGGCGTGGCATGGCGTCGGCGAACGATATGTTGGACGCCTTGGCGCCCGCCCGCGTCATCGTGGCCTGCGAAACGTCGTCGTAGGTGCGGATCGAGAGGGCCTGCAGGTCCGCCACGGTCTTGATGGGCGTCTTGGACCAGATGCCGGACGGCGGCCATGGCGTGGTGTAAAGCAGCTTCTGGCCGTGGGCGGCCAGGAATTGCTCGTAGACGGGCCGCGCCGCGTCCCGCAGGGCGCGGGCCTTGTCCAGGGAGTCCGCCAGGAAGGGCAGCGACGAAACGCCGAAGATCGGATACTTGTTGGCCATTCCACCGGCGAAGGCGTCCGCCGCGTCGACCTTGCGGGCCTGGACCGCGTCCACCATGTCGGCGGATTTCAGGCCCTTGGACGCATCGAAACTGGTGTCGATAACGACATCGCCGTGGGATTTTTCCTTGACCTGGGCGGCGAAGGTCGACACACCCAGTCCTGGCATGGAAGTGGCCGGATACTCCGTGGTCATTTGCAGCGTCGTGGCGGCTTGAGCCGCCGCCGTGGTCAGCAAGGCCGCCGCGAGCAGGCCGGCAAGACGGGCAGGACGGGCGGCGGAAGGCCGGGATAGTGCGGGCATGTGGATTCCCTGGAAGTTGCAATGGAGGCCGCTGACCCGCGGATCGTCTTATACCGACCCACGCGCCGCGGCGCAGGCGTAGCCTGCCATGCCTGCGCGCTGAACGGACCTCGGCCTTACCCTAGGCCCCGGTCCCGGTCCCGGTCCCGGTCCCGGTCCCGGTGCATGTGCCTGTGTCTATGCCGGTCCCCGTCTCCGTCCCGCCTCCGCCCGCGTGCGGCGCGCGCTCGTAATAGATGTCCCAGGCGTCCTGGGCCGTTTCCACGAACCCATGCCGCTGGTAGAAGCGGTTCGATGCGCTCTCGCGCAACGCGCCGACCCGCACGGTCAGTCCCAGCGCGTCGGCCCGCTCGAACACGCGCCGCAGGACCGCGGCGCCCACGCCCCTGCCCTGGTGGCCCGGCAGGATGTACAGGTGATCCAGCTTGAGCGCCCCGTCTTCCCGCCGGAGTGTGTAGAAGCCTATTCGCTGGCCGTCGCGCAGGATTGCCAGCGTGTCTTGGGGCGCGTAGGTCGCCCGCAGGCGCTGCCGCGCACGTTCCGGGTCGAAGCGTCCCACCTGCTCCAGGCTGGCGCGCATGGCGGCAATCCGCAGGTCCGCGAGGGCGTCGAAATCGGCTTCGCCGACGGTGGCGTAAGCCAGTCCGTCCGGCCCGAGCGGCAGCGTCATGATGTTCTCGTCATAATGGATGTCATCGGCATGATGCGCGAACTGTAGCGCATACAGGTACGCCAGATGCGAGGGGGCGGCCGGCCAGGCGCGGCGGCTCAGGCCCCCATTCGCTGCCCACGTGCCGCCCATGTGCCGCCCATGCGGCGGCGCAACGCCCCTGTCGCCTGTCCGCAGTACACTCGCGTCGGCTTTTGGCCCTACCCCGCAGGAGTCCCCCCGCATGAAATTCCGCTTTCCCATTGTCATCATCGACGAAGACTACCGTTCCGAGAACGCCTCGGGGCTGGGCATACGCGCGCTCGCGGCGGCGATCGAAGCTGAAGGCGTCGAGGTGCTCGGCGTCACCAGCTATGGCGACCTGAGTTCGTTTGCGCAGCAGCAAAGCCGGGCCAGCGCCTTCATCCTGTCGATCGACGACGAGGAATTCGACGTCGATTCGCCGGAAGACGTGGCCAGCGCCATCAAGAACCTGCGGACGTTCATCGGCGAACTGCGTTTTCGCAATGCGGACATCCCGATCTATCTCTACGGCGAAACCCGCACGTCGCAGCACATCCCCAACGACATCCTGCGCGAGCTGCACGGCTTCATCCACATGTTCGAGGACACGCCGGAATTCGTGGCCCGCCACATCATCCGCGAAGCCCGCGCCTACGTGGACAGCCTGCCGCCGCCGTTCTTCCGCGAACTGGTCAAGTACGCCCAGGACGGTTCGTATTCGTGGCACTGCCCCGGACACTCCGGCGGCGTGGCGTTCCTGAAGAGCCCGGTCGGCCAGATGTTCCACCAGTTCTTCGGCGAAAACATGCTGCGCGCCGACGTCTGCAACGCCGTCGACGAACTGGGCCAGCTGCTGGACCACACCGGCCCCGTCGCCGAATCGGAACTGAATGCGGCCCGCATCTTCCACGCCGACCACTGCTACTTCGTCACCAACGGCACATCGACGTCCAACAAGGTCGTGTGGCACGCCAACGTCGCCGCCGGCGACGTGGTGGTGGTCGACCGCAACTGCCACAAGTCCATCCTGCACGCCATCACGATGACCGGCGCGATCCCCGTATTCCTGCGGCCGACGCGCAACCACCTGGGCATCATCGGGCCGATTCCCATCGAGGAATTCGAACCCGAGAACATCATGAAGAAGATCGAGGCCAATCCCTTCGCCCGCGAAGCGAAGGACAAGAAGCCCCGCATCCTGACGCTGACCCAAAGCACCTACGACGGCGTCATCTACAACGTCGAAATGATCAAGGAAAAGCTGGGCGACTACGTCGACACCCTGCACTTCGACGAAGCCTGGCTGCCGCACGCGGCGTTCCACGAGTTCTACCAGGACATGCACGCCATCGGCCAGGGCCGGCCTCGCAGCGACTCGGCGATGGTGTTCGCCACCCACTCCACGCACAAGCTGCTGGCCGGCATCTCGCAGGCGTCGCAGATCATCGTGCAGGAATCGAAGACCCGCAAGCTGGACCGCAACATCTTCAACGAAGCCTACCTGATGCACACGTCCACCTCGCCGCAGTACGCGATCATCGCGTCCTGCGATGTGGCGGCGGCGATGATGGAGCCGCCCGGCGGCACCGCGCTGGTCGAGGAAAGCATCCGCGAAGCCATGGATTTCCGCCGCGCCATGCGCAAGGTGGAATCCGAGTTCGGCCGCAACGACTGGTGGTTCAAGGTATGGGGCCCCAACCGCCTGGTGGCCGACGGCATCGGCAACCGCGATGAGTGGCTGCTGGAATCCGGCGACCACTGGCATGGCTTCGGCGCGATCGCCGACGGCTTCAACATGCTGGATCCCATCAAGGCCACCATCATCACCCCGGGCCTGGATATTTCGGGCAGCTTCGGCGAAACCGGCATCCCGGCGGCGCTGGTCTCCAAGTACCTGACCGAGCACGGCGTGGTGGTGGAAAAGACCGGCCTGTATTCCTTCTTCATCCTGTTCACCATCGGCATCACCAAGGGCCGCTGGAACACGCTCCTGACGGCGCTGCAGCAGTTCAAGGACGACTACGACCGCAACCAGCCGATGTGGCGCATCCTGCCGGAGTTCTGCCGCGAACATCGCCAGTACGAACGCATCGGCCTGCGCGACCTCTGCCAGCAGATCCACCACGCCTATCGCGAAAGCGACGTCGCGCGCCTGACCACCGAGATGTATCTGAGCGACATGGTCCCGGCCCTCAAGCCTTCCGACGCCTTCGCCCGCATGGCGCATCGCCAGGTCGAGCGGGTCGCCATCGAGGATCTGGAAGGCCGCGTCACCGGCGTGCTGTTGACGCCTTACCCGCCCGGCATCCCGCTGCTGATTCCCGGCGAACGCTTCAACCGCACCATCGTGCAGTACCTGCAGTTCGCACGGGCGTTCAACGAGCGCTTCCCGGGCTTCGAGACCGACATCCACGGCCTGGCCGAGGACGTCGACGACAACGGGCAGGTGCGCTACTACGTCGACTGCCTGAAGGAAGAGCAGGACCAGTAAGGCAGATGTTCGACGTCGCCATCATCGGCGCCGGCGCGGCGGGCATGATGTGCGCCGCCGTGGCCGGCCAGCGCGGCCTGCGGGTCGTGCTGATCGATCACGCCGACCGGTTGGCGGAGAAAATCCGCATTTCCGGCGGCGGCCGCTGCAATTTCACCAACACCGGCACCGGGCCGGCGAACTTCCTGTCGGAAAACCCGCATTTCTGCCGCTCGGCGCTGGCCGGCTACGGACCGCGGGATTTCCTGGACCTGCTGCGCCGCCACCGGGTGTCCTGGCACGAGAAGCACCGCGGCCAGCTGTTCTGCGACGATTCCAGCGAATCCATCATCGACGTGCTGCGCGCCGAATGCGACGCCGGCCAGGTGCAGTGGCGCATGCCCTGCACGGTGGCGGAGATCGTCCGCGCGGCGGACGCCGCCTTCGAGCTGCGCACCGTCGGCGATGGCGTGCTGCGCGCCGCCAAGGTGGTCCTGGCCACCGGCGGCATGGCGATTCCGCAGCTGGGCGCCACCGACTATGCCTTGAAGGTGGCGCGGCAGTTCGGCCTGAAGGTCGTCGAACCGCGCCCCGCGCTGGTGCCGCTGACTTTCGACGCCGCGCTCTGGGCGCCTTTCGCGGCCTTGTCCGGCGTGGCCCTGGAGGCCGACGTCCGCAGCGGGCAGGGCGACTTCCTGGAAGACATCCTGTTCACCCACCGCGGCCTGTCGGGCCCCGGCATCCTGCAGATCTCCAGCTACTGGAACCCCGGAGAACCCATCACCCTGGATCTGGCCAGCGGCCGCGACCTGGCGCGCGAGCTCATCGAAGCCAAGTCCGGCGGCCGCCAGCAGCTCGGCACGGCGCTGTCGGCGTTGTGGCCGCGCAGGCTGGCCGAGCAGTGGCTGCATGGCGTCGTCGACGCGCGCGGCCAGCCGCTGGCCGGCGCGCGGCTGGCGGATATTCCGGACAAGGCGCTACGCGAGCTGGCACGGAACATCCACGCCTGGACCCTGGTCCCCACCGGCACCGCCGGCTACAAGAAGGCGGAAGTCATGCGCGGGGGCGTGGATACGCGCGGGCTGGACCAGAAGAGCATGCAGGCGCGCGGCGTTCCCGGCCTTTATTTCATCGGTGAAGCGGTGGATGTCACCGGCTGGCTGGGCGGCTATAACTTCCAGTGGGCCTGGGCCTCGGGCGTCGCCTGTGGCAAGGCGCTCTGACGCGCCGGCAGCGGCGCGCTTTTTGCTCTCTTGCGCATCACGCGTGCGCCGTCGCGGGTGATGAAAACGCGCACCGATCGAAAAGGGACGCAACATGAACACGCACATACGTTCGCTGGCCGATGCCGGCGCCGGCAAGGCCTTGCTGGTCGTCGTCCCCTTGCTGGCCGGGCTGGGCGCCTGGGGGATATGGCTGGCGCTGGAAGACAGCCATCCGCAGATCGCCGACGCCTGGCTCGGCGGCCTGATCGCCGCCGGCGCCACGGCCGCCGGCACGCTGCCGGTGATGTTCTCCCAGCGGCTGTCCGAACGGGTGCAGGACACGATGTTCGGCTTCGGCGCGGGCGTCATGCTGGCGGCATGCGCGTTTTCCCTGGTGGCCCCGGGCATCGAGGCCGCGCGCGAACTCGGCGCCGGCCCATGGGGCGCCGGCATGACCGTGGGCGCGGCCATCCTGCTGGGCGCGGCCGCCTTGCTGTGGCTGGAGCGCTGCGTACCGCATGAGCATTTCATCAAGGGCAAGGAAGGGCACGACGCACGCATGCTCAAGCGGACCTGGCTGTTCATCTTCGCCGTCATGCTGCACAACCTGCCGGAAGGCCTGGCCATCGGCGTGGGTTTCGGCGGGACCGATCCCATGCGCGCCGGCGCCCTGGCTACGGGCATCGCCATCCAGGACGTGCCGGAAGGGCTGGTCGTGGCGGTCGCCCTGCTGGCGGCGGGCTACGGCCGCACGTTCGCCGTGGTCCTGGGCATGGTGTCGGGCCTGATCGAGCCGATCGGCGCGCTGGCCGGCGCCGCCGTCATGGCGTGGTCGACCGTGCTGCTGCCCTGGGGCCTGGGCTTCGCCGCCGGCGCCATGCTTTTCGTCATCAGCCACGAGATCATCCCCGAATCCCATCGCAAGGGGCACGAGGTCTTCGCCACCGGCGGGCTGATGCTGGGCTTCGTGCTGATGATGCTGCTGGACACCGCCCTGGCCTGAGTTGTATCCTTCGCCACGCTGTCACGCATCATGCGGGAGAGAGCGGCACGCCCCGGCGCGCCGCCGCCGAAGGCGCAATTCGCCCGGAATCGCTCAGGCAACCCATACCGCAGCATGCCTTGCCCAGGACGCGCCGCATCGGCGCCCCGGGTGAACACAGCGCTCTGGAGAGAGCCGGCCACCCATCCAGCGGTGCGCCCGGACGCCGAAGGTGCAAACCCGCCATGCAGGACACGCCGTGTCGTGCCGTGCGCGGGGCAACTCTCAGGCAAAAGGACAGAGGGGCGGAAGCGTTTCAACCCGCCCACCGCTGCTGTCCGGAGCTTTTTCCATGTCGCATTCCCTGAAGAACACCCCCTTGGCGCAAGCCCATATCGATGCCGGCGCGCGCATGGTCGACTTCGGCGGGTGGAATATGCCGCTGGCCTACGGCTCGCAGCTGGAAGAGCACCACGCGGTCCGCCAGGATGCCGGCATGTTCGACGTTTCGCACATGCTCAACGTCGACGTCACGGGCGCCGACGCCATGGCCTTCCTGCGCCGCCTGATCGCCAACGACGTCGCCAAGCTGACGGCCACGCCCGGCAAGGCGCTGTACAGCTGCATGCTGAATCCGGAAGGCGGCGTCATCGACGACCTGATCGTCTATTTCTTCGCCGCCGATCGTTGGCGCGTCGTGGTCAATGCCGGCACCGCCGACAAGGACGTCGCCTGGATGCAGCGCATCGCGATCGCCTCCCGCCTTGCCGTCTCGATCGCGCCGCGCCGGGATCTGTCCATGATCGCCGTACAGGGGCCGAACGCGCGCGCCAAGGTCTGGGCCGCGCGCCCGGCCTGGAAGACCGATACGGAGGGGTTGACGCCGTTCACGGCGGCGCAATTCGGCGCGGATACCCTGGTGGCGCGCACCGGCTATACCGGCGAGGACGGCTTCGAAATCGTGCTGCCCGCCACGGAAGTCGGCGCGTTGTGGCAGGACCTCGCGGCGCAGGGCGTGCGTCCCTGCGGCCTGGGCGCGCGCGACACGCTGCGCCTGGAGGCCGGCATGAACCTGTACGGCCAGGACATGGACGAAATGATCCAGCCCGCGCAAGCCGGGCTGACCTGGACCGTGTCCTTGAAGGATCCCGCCCGCGCCTTCATCGGCCGCGCGGCCATCGAGCAGTTCGGCACGCCCGCGGCCTTCCTGGGCCTGAAGCTGAACGAGCGCGGCGTCATGCGCGCCCATATGGCGGTGCGCACGGCCCATGGCGCCGGCGAAATCACCAGCGGCACGATGTCGCCCACGCTGGGCGTGTCGATCGCTTTCGCGCGCATGCCGCTGGACGTCAAGCCGGGCGATGCCGTCGCAGTGGACATCCGGGGCAAATGGGTGCCGGCGACCGTGTGCAAATTGCCATTCGTCCGCAACGGCAAAGCCGTCGAACAACCGTAAACTGGCGATGCCCATGCCGGCGCGTGCCGCATGGGCGGGGCGCGCATTACTTCTCCATCCATCCTCCCTACGGTTTTTGAATTCTTAGGAGCTGCTTCCATGAGCCTGCCCACCGATCGCAAGTACACCGAATCGCATGAATGGGTGAAAGCCGAAGGCGACGTGTTCGTCGTCGGCATCACCGACCAGGCCCAGGAACAACTGGGTGATCTCGTTTTCGTCGGCGACGTCAAGGTCGGCGCCAAGCTGGCCGCCGGCGATACGGCCGGCGTGGTGGAGTCGGTCAAGGCCGCATCGGACATCTATGCGCCGGTCGCGGGCGAAATCGTCGCCTTCAACGACGCGCTGGAAGCCGACCCCGCGCAGATCAACGGCGGCGCCTATACCGCCTGGATTTTCAAGATCAAGCCGGACAATCCCGCCGATCTGGACAAGCTGCTGGACGCTTCCGGCTACGAAGCCCTGTAAGGCCACTTTTCAAGAGAAACCATGTCGCGCCCCCTCGACACGCATACCGATTTCATCCCCCGCCACATCGGGCCTTCCGACACCGCCCAGGCCGCCATGCTGCGCGTGCTGGGCGCGGACAGCCTGGAAGACCTGATCGGCCAGGTGGTGCCGCCCGCCATCCGCACCAAGGCGCCGCTGGCGCTGCCGCCGGCGCGCAGCGAGCCGGACGTGCTGGCCGAGCTGCGCGACATCGCGCGCGGCAACCAGGTCTATCGCAGTTATATCGGCCAGGGCTATTACGGCACGCACACGCCCAACGTCATCCTGCGCAACATCCTGGAGAATCCCGCCTGGTACACGGCTTATACGCCTTACCAGCCGGAAATCTCGCAAGGCCGCCTGGAAGCCCTGCTGAACTACCAGACCATGGTGGCGGACCTCACCGGCCTGGACATCGCCAACGCGTCGCTGCTGGACGAAGGCACGGCCGCGGCCGAGGCCATGACGCTGGCGCGCCGGGGCGCGAAGTCCTCCAGCAATGTGTTCTTCGTTTCGCGCCACTGCCATCCGCAGACCATCGAGGTCGTGCGCACGCGCGCCGAAGGCCTGGATATCGAGATCGTCGTCGGCGATGAAACCGCCGGCCTGCCGGATTGCTTCGGCGTGCTGCTTCAATACCCGCGCAGCCTGGGCGGCGTGGACGACTACCGCGCCCTGGCCGAAACCGCGCACGCGCAAGGTGCCGTGGTGGCGTGCGCCACCGACCTGCTGGCGCTGGCCCTGCTGGCGCCGCCGGGCGCCTGGGGCGCCGACATCGCCGTGGGATCGGCGCAGCGTTTCGGCGTGCCCTTCGGTTTCGGCGGCCCGCACGCCGGCTTCATGGCCTGCAAGGACGCCTACAAGCGCAACATGCCGGGCCGCCTGGTCGGCGTGTCCAAGGACGCGCAGGGCAACCACGCGTTGCGGCTGGCGCTGCAGACGCGCGAACAACATATCCGCCGCGAGAAGGCCACGTCCAACATTTGCACGGCGCAGGTGCTGCTGGCGGTGATGGCCGGCATGTACGCCGTCTGGCACGGCCCGGCCGGCATCCGCCGCATCGCCGAACGCGTACAGCGCGCCACCGCCATCCTGCGCGCGGCCCTGGACCAGTTTGGCGTCAAGGTCGTCAACGACACGTTCTTCGATACGCTGCAGGTGCGCACGGGTTCCGCCACCGCGGCGGTCCTGGCGGCCGCCGACGCGGTGAGCATCAACCTGCGCGCGGTGGACGGCGAGCACGTGGCCGTGTCGCTGGACGAGACCGTCACCGACGCCGACCTGGCGCAACTGGCCGGCGTGTTCGCCAGCGGATTGGGCAAGCCCGCCGCCGCCATCGATATCGATGCGCTGGACCAGCGCGCCGCCGCCGGCATCCCGGCCGCCGTGGCGCGCCAGGGCGATATCCTGGCGCATCCGGTTTTCTCCAGTGTGCAATCGGAAACCGACATGCTGCGCTACCTGCGCAAGCTGGCGGACAAGGACTTGGCGCTGGACCGCAGCATGATCCCGCTGGGTTCGTGCACCATGAAACTGAACGCGACGGCCGAGATGATTCCCATCACCTGGCCGGAATTCGCGAACATGCATCCCTTCGCGCCCGCCGCGCAGACCGCCGGCTATCGCCAGCTGATCGACAAGCTGTCGGCCGCGCTGTGCGAGATCACCGGCTATGACGCCATCAGCCTGCAGCCGAACTCGGGCGCCCAGGGCGAGTATGCCGGCCTGCTGGCGATCCGCGCGTACCACGAGGCGAACGGCCAGCACCAGCGCAACGTCTGCCTGATTCCGTCGTCGGCGCACGGCACCAATCCCGCGTCGGCCCAGCTGGCCGGCATGCAGGTGGTGGTCGTGGCTTCCGATTCGAACGGCAACGTCGACGTCGCGGACCTGCGCGCCAAGGTGGCGCAGGTCGGCGATCGCCTGTCGGCGCTGATGATCACCTATCCCTCGACCCACGGCGTCTTCGAGGAAGCCGTGACGGAGATCTGCGACATCGTGCACCAGGCCGGCGGCCAGGTGTACATGGACGGCGCCAACATGAACGCCATGGTGGGGCTGGCCAAGCCGGGCAAGTTCGGCTCCGACGTGTCGCACCTGAACCTGCACAAGACCTTCTGCATTCCGCACGGCGGCGGCGGTCCGGGCGTCGGCCCGGTGGCGGTGCGCGGGCATCTGGCGCCCTACCTGCCCGGCGTGGTCGATGCCGCCGGCAAGCTGCCGGAAGGCGCCAAGGTCGGTCCGGTGTCGGCCGCGCCCTTCGGGTCGGCCGGTATCCTGCCGATCCCGTACATCTACATTGCGTTGATGGGCGCCGAAGGCCTGCTGCGGGCCACTGAAGTGGCCATCCTGAACGCCAACTACATCGCCCATCGCCTGCGCGAGCACTATCCGGTGCTGTACTGCGGCCGCAATGGCCGCGTCGCGCACGAATGCATCCTCGATGTGCGGCCGCTGAAGGACAGCAGCGGCGTGTCGGCGGAAGACATCGCCAAGCGCCTGATCGACTACGGTTTCCATGCGCCCACCATGAGCTTCCCGGTGGCGGGCACGCTGATGGTGGAGCCCACGGAATCCGAAGGCCTGGCCGAACTGGATCGCTTCGTGGACGCCATGATCGCCATCCGCCAGGAGATCGCGCTGATCGAACGTGGCGAGCGTGACCGGGACGACAACGTGCTGAAGAACGCCCCCCATACGGCGGCCACCCTGATGGCCGACGAATGGCATCACGACTACACGCGGCGCGAGGCGGCCTATCCGCTGGAGTCGCTGAAGGACGGCAAGTACTGGCCGCCGGTGGCGCGCGTGGACAACGCCTATGGGGATCGCAACCTGGTGTGTTCCTGCCTGCCCATCGAGGCCTACGCCTGAGGCACCTGACGCGCCGTGTTCACTTGGCGCGCCTGATGTGAAAAGGCCCGGCGCTCGCGCGCCGGGCCTTTTTTTACTTCGCCACCGGCATCGTGAATTCCGCGCCCTTGGCGATGCTGTCCGGCCAGCGCTGCATCACGCTCTTGTAGCGCGTATAGAAACGCACGCCTTCCTCGCCGTAGGCATGGTGGTCGCCGAACAGCGACCGCTTCCAGCCGCCGAACGAATGCCAGGCCATCGGCACCGGAATCGGCACGTTGATGCCCACCATCCCCACCTGGATCTGCCGCGCGAAGGCCCGCGCCACGCCGCCATCGGACGTGAAGCAGGACACGCCGTTGCCGAACTCGTGTTCGTTGATCAGCTTCACGGCCGCGGCCAGGTCGGGCACGCGCACCACGCACAGCACCGGGCCGAAGATCTCTTCGCGGTAGATGTTCATCGTGGGCTTGACGTGATCGAACAGCGTGCCGCCCAGGAAGAAGCCTTTCTCGCTGCCCGGCACGGTCAGGTCGCGTCCGTCCACCACCATCTTCGCGCCGGCGGCGATGCCGTCTTCGATATAGCCGCGCACCTTGTTGCGATGCTGCGCGGTGACCAGCGGGCCCATTTCGGCCTGCGGATCCATCCCGTCCAGCACTTTCAGCGCGCGCACGCGCGGCGCCAGCCGTTCCACCAGCGTGTCGGCGATATCGCCGACCGCCACGGCCACGGAAATGGCCATGCAGCGCTCGCCGGCCGAGCCGTAGGCCGCGCCCATCAGCGCGTCCGTGACCTGTTCCATGTCGGCGTCCGGCATGACCACCAGGTGGTTCTTGGCGCCGCCCAGCGCCTGCACGCGCTTGCCGCGCGCCGTGCCCTGGGCGTAGATGTACTGCGCGATCGGCGTCGAGCCGACGAAGGACAGGGCCTGCACGTCCGGATGGGCGATGAGCGCGTCGACGGCCTGCTTGTCACCGTGCAGGACGTTGAACACGCCGGGCGGCAGGCCTGCTTCCGTCAGCAGCTCGGCCAGGCGCACCGCTGCCGACGGGTCGCGTTCCGACGGCTTGAGCACGAAGGTGTTGCCGCAGGCGATCGCCACCGGGAACATCCAGGCCGGCACCATCATCGGGAAGTTGAACGGCGTAATGCCGGCCACCACGCCCAGGGATTGGCGCATGCTCCAGTTGTCGATGCCGCCGCCGATCTGCTCGGTGTACTGGCCTTTCAGCAGGTGAGGAATGCCGCAGGCGAATTCGACGACTTCGATGCCGCGCATCACTTCGCCCTTGGCGTCCGAGAACACCTTGCCGTGTTCGCGGGTGATGAGTTCGGCGAGTTCGTCCTGATGCTGGTCCAGCAGGGCCTTGAAATTGAACAGGATGCGCGCGCGCTTCAGCGGCGCGGTTTCCGACCAGGCGGGAAAGGCTACGCGCGCCGCCGCCACCGCCAGGTCCACGTCTTCCACGCCGGCCAGCGGGACGCGGGCGGCGATCTCACCACGGGCAGGATTGAAGACGTCGCCGTTGCGGCCGCTGCGGCCGTCGTAGTGCTGGCCGTTGATGTAATGGGGAATGGTGGTCATGGTCAGGCGATTTCCTTCAACACCGAGCCTATGGTCTGGAAGATTTGCTCGATCTGTTTTTCTTCGATGATCAGCGGCGGCGAGACCGCCAGGGTGTCGCCCGTATAGCGCACCATCAGGCCGGTGTCGAAGCAGCGCTGGAAGGCCTCGGCCGCGCGGGCGCCCGGCGCGCCGGCGCGCGGCGAAAGTTCGACGCCCGCCACCAGGCCGATGTTGCGCACGTCGATGACGTGCTGCGTGCCCTTCAATCCGTGCGCGGCCTTTTCGAAGGCGGGCGCCAGTTCGCGGGCGCGGGCGAACAGGTTGTCGCGGCGGTAGATGTCCAGGGTCGCCAGCACGGCGGCGCAGGCCATGGGATGCGCCGAATAGGTATAGCCGTGGAAGAACTCGATGCCGGCGGGTCCGCTTTCGACGATGGCGTCGTGCACCTCGCGCCGGACCGCCACCGCGCCGCAGGGCACCACGGCGTTGCTGATGCCCTTCGCCATGGTGATCAGGTCCGGCGTGACGCCGAAGAATTCGCTGGCGGTGGCGGCGCCCACGCGGCCGTAGCCGGTGATGACCTCGTCGAAAATCAGCAGGATGCCGTGTTTGCTGGTGATCTCGCGCAGCCTTTCCAGATAGCCCTTGGGCGGCACCAGCACGCCGGTGGATCCGGCCATCGGTTCGACGATGACGGCGGCGACGGTCGACGGGTCATGCAGCGCCAGGATGCGTTCCAGCTCGTCGGCCAGGTGCGCGCCCCAGTTGGGCTGGCCCTTGGAGAACGCGTTCTGCTCCAGGTTGTGCGTATGGGGCAGATGGTCGATCGCCGGGAGGAGGGCGCCCGAGAAGATCTTGCGATTGGGGGAAATGCCGCCCACGGAAATCCCGCCGAAACCCACGCCGTGATAGCCGCGCTCGCGGCCGATCAGGCGCGTGCGCTGGCCTTCGCCACGGGCGCGGTGATAGGCCAGGGCGATCTTCAGCGCGGTGTCGACCGATTCCGAGCCGGAATTGGTGAAGAAGATGCGGTCCAGGCCCTGCGGCATCAGCTCCGCCACGGCGCTGGCGGCCTGGAAGGCCAGCGGATGGCCCAGCTGGAAGCCGGGCGCGTAGTCCATGACGCCCGCCTGGTGCGAGACGGCCGCGGTGATCTCTTCGCGGCAGTGGCCGGCGTTCACGCACCACAGTCCGGACGTGCCGTCCAGGATCTGGCGGCCGTCCAGCGACGTGTAGTACATGCCCTTGGCCGATGCCAGCATGCGCGGATGGGCCTTGAACTGCCGGTTGGCAGTGAAGGGCATCCAAAGATGGGACATATCGGTGGGCGTATGCGGCGCGTTCATGTGGGCTCCGGATTGGGACAGGCCGACGCCGGGTGGAAGGCGCGGGTCCTGTTAGGGCGCACGGCCGGGCGATCCGGCATCGTGGGAATCAGCAGGCATTCTCGGCCTGCCGATCCGCCCTGCAAATACACAATCCATGTAAAAATGACCAGCCGTACAGGTGAATTCTGGACAACTGTACAGGTTCATTCATGGCTGATCTTCCCTTCCTGGACTTCCGACCTCTGCGCGACCGCGCACAGGCACCTACGCTGGTGCAGCAACTGATCGACGCCGTCGTGCGCGCCATCGAAGCGCGCGCCCTGGCGCCCGGCATGTCGCTGCCATCGGTGCGCGAATTCGCGCGGGCCTACGACGTCAGCACCTTTACGGTGGCCAGCGCCTACGCCCGCCTGGTCGCGCAGGGTTGGCTGCAGGCGCGCCCGGGCTCGGGCTACCGGGTGGCCGCGCGCGCGCCCGCGGTGGCGCGGGCGGCGGCGCCGGCGCCGCAACCCTGGCAGCCGCCCACGCCCGGCGCCGAATGGCTCCTGTCCGATGTGTTCGCCGACCATTCCATTCCGGTCAAGTCCGGCTGCGGCTGGCTGCCGGGCGAATGGCTGAACGAAGCCGGCCTGCATCTGGGGCTGCGCCACGTCGCGCGCGTCCCGGGCGGCCGCATCGCGGGCTATGGGCATCCCTACGGTTACGTGCCGCTGCGCGAGGCCATCGCCACGCATGCCGCGTCGCTGGGCATGCCTGTCGATACCGGGCAGGTGCTGTTGACCCAGGGCGTGACGCACGGCCTGGATCTCGCCATCCGCACGCTGCTGCGCCCGGGCGACGCGGTGATCGTCGAACAGCCCTGTTATGCCAACCTGCTGGCGCTGCTCAGGCTGGCCGGCCTGCGCGCCGTGGCGGTGCCGCGCACGGTGGACGGCCTGGACATCGGCGAGCTCGAGCACGCGGCCCAGGCGCATCGCCCGCGCGCCATGATCATCAATACCGTACTGCAGAATCCCACCGGCACCAGCCTGACCATGGCCAATGCCTACCAGGTGCTGCGCATCGCCGAGCAGCACGACTGCTGGGTCATCGAAGACGACATCTCGCGCGAGCTGGCGCCGGGCGTCGCGCCGGTGCTGGCCGCCCTGGACGGCCTGCGCAGGGTCATCTACCTGAGCGGCTATTCCAAGGTCATCAGCCCGTCCGTGCGGGTGGGTTATGCGGTCGCCCATCCGGACATCGTGCGCGACATGGCGCGCACCAAGATGGCGGTGGGACTGACGTCGCCGGAAATCATGGAGCGGGTGGTGCACGAGGCTCTGCGCGACAGCCGTTATCGCGCGCATGTGGCGGGGCTGCGCGAGCGGCTGGCCCTGGCGCATGAAACCGTGGCGCGCCGCCTGGCGGAGCTCGGCATGACCGTGCGCGCGGAGCCGCGCGCCGGGCTGTTCCTGTGGGCCCGCCTGCCCGACGGCGGCGAGCCGGGCGCCAACGCCCTGGCCCAGCGGGCCTTGCGCGACGGCATCTGGCTGGCGCCCGGTTCCTATTTCGACGCCGAGCAGCGCGACGTGCCCTGGATCAGGCTGAACGTCGCCTATTCCGATGACGAAAGGCTTTGGCGTTTCCTGGCCGTGCAGGTGCCCGGCCGTTCGGGGTGATGCACGGCCATTCAGGCCCCCGTTCAGCCCCGTTCATACACCACGAAATCGTAGGCGTAGCCGTTTTCGGCCGGCTGGGGCCGGCGTGAAACCTCGCGCCAGCGGAACGTGGGCAGGTGCGGAAACCAGGCGTCGCCGTCGATGTCGGCATCGATCTCGGTGGCGACGATGCGTTCCGCATGGTCCAGCACCGCGCCGAAGATCTGCGCCCCGCCGATGATGAAGACTTCATCCGTGTCGCCGGCCGCACGCAGGGCGGCGTCGATATCGGGCACCACGATGGCGCCGTCGGCGGCATAGCCGGGCGTCCGGCTGATGACGATATTGCTGCGGCCCGGCAGGGGCCGTCCCAGGGATTCCCAGGTCTTGCGGCCCATCACGATGGGATGGCCCAGCGTCGTCCGCTTGAAATGCGCCAGGTCGCCCGGCAGTTTCCATGGCAGGCCGTTGTCGCGGCCGATCACCCGGTTGCGCGCATACGCCACCACCAGGGTCAGCCGGGGCCGGCCGCCCGCGGAACCCGCATTTGCCACGCTCATACCGCCACCGCCCCCTTGATATGCGGATGGCTCTGGTAGTCGACCACTTCCAGGTCTTCGTATTCGTACTCGAAGAGGGACGCGGGCTTGCGCTTGATGTTCAGTTTGGGATACGGATACGGCTGGCGCGACAGCTGCAGCTCGACCTGCTCGAAATGATTGCTATAGATATGGCAATCGCCGCCCGTCCAGATGAAATCGCCCACCTCCAGGTCGCATTGCTGGGCCACCAGGTGGGTCAGCAAGGCATAGCTGGCGATATTGAACGGCACGCCCAGGAAAATGTCGGCGCTGCGTTGGTAGAGCTGGCAGGACAGCTTGCCGTCCGCCACGTAGAACTGGATCAGCGCGTGGCACGGCGGCAGGGCCATGCGTGGAATGTCGGCGACGTTCCAGGCCGATACGATCAGCCGGCGCGAGTCCGGATTGCGGCGGATCTGATCCAGCAATTGCGAAATCTGGTCGATGTGCTTGCCGTCCGGGGTCGGCCAGGATCGCCATTGCACGCCGTAGACCGGCCCCAGGTTGCCGTCCGCGTCCGCCCACTCGTCCCAGATCGTGACGCCGCGCTCCTGCAGCCAGCGGACGTTGCTGTCGCCGCGCAGGAACCACAGCAGCTCGATGAAGATGCTCTTGGTATGCAGCTTCTTGGTGGTGATCAGCGGAAAACCCTGCGACAGGTCGAACCGCATCTGGTATCCGAACACCGAGCGCGTCCCCGTTCCGGTGCGGTCGGTCTTGGTGACGCCATGCTCATAGACATGGCGCATGAAGTCTTCGTATTGGCCCATGGCGTCCCGCTGCGGCTCAGTTCGCGTCGGCATTCGGGTTCGTGGCGTCGGCCGCGCCGGCCTCGACCACGTCGACGGAAAACGTCAGTTCGGCGGTCTTCGCCAGCATCGCCGACGCCGAGCAGTATTTTTCGTGCGACAGCTGCACGGCGCGCTCGACCGCGGCGCGCGGCAGCTTGTGGCCCGTGACGGTGAACGCGAAGTTGATGCGCGTGAAAACCTTGGGATCGGTCTCGGCGCGATCGGCTTCCAGCTTGACGCTGCATCCCGTGACCGCGTGGCGGCCGCGCTTGAGGATGAGCACCACGTCGTACGCCGTACAGCCGCCGGTGCCGGCCAGCACCATTTCCATGGGGCGCAGGGCCAGATCGTGCCCGCCGCCATCCACCGCGCCGTCCATCACGGCGACATGGCCGCTACCCGATTTGGCCACGAACAACATGCCCGACGGGCCGCCCCAATCGATCGTGCATTCCATGTCGAAATCCTGATTCGTCATCGCAAACAAGGATCATAGCCCGTTCCAGGCCCGGTCTTTGCAGTCTCCTTACAATGGGAATGTCCGAGTCCAAGGAGTCTTTCATGCCGTACCCGCAGCAGCCATCCCCCGCGTTTCCGCCCCTGGTCCGCCGCAAGAGTCCGCTGGACGCCCTGCTGGGCGAGGCGGACCGCGCCCTGCGGGTGCTGGCCGGCGCCTCCAGCGCAGGACGGCCCTATCCCCCGGGACGCGAAACCCCGGAGACGCTCACCCCCGCCGAGCGCCGCCATGCGGCCGGGTTGATGCGGGTGAATCACGTCGGGGAAATCTGCGCCCAGGCCCTCTACCGGGGCCAGGCGATGGGCTGCGCGGATGCCGCCACCCGCCAGATGTTCCACCAGGCCGCCTCGGAAGAGGTGGACCATCTGGCCTGGTGCGAGCGGCGCCTGGGAGAGCTGCGCAGCCGGCCCAGCTTCCTGAATCCGCTGTGGTACGCCGGGTCGTTCGGCATGGGCCTGCTGGCCAGCCGCACCGGGGTGCGGCGCAATCTGGGCTTCATGGCGGAAACCGAGCGGCAGGTGGAAGCGCACCTGGAAAGCCACCTCAAGCGGCTCCCCGCGCCGGACCACCGTTCCCGGCAGGTGGTGGAGCAGATGAAGCAGGACGAAATCAACCACCGGGTCAGCGCCGAGCGTGCCGGGGCGGCCGCGTTGTCGTGGCCGGTACGCGGCGCGATGCGGGCGCTTTCGCGAGTGATGACGGGCACCGCATACTGGATCTGAAGCCGGTCTACGCCCGGCTTCACACTGTTACAGGGTTAACCCCCTCTGGCCCGGCCTTGGCGCGGCCGGATCGGCACAGGCGTTGCTGCGTCGAAATCGACGATATTCGCGGTGTGTGCCGGCCAAGCCGGGCAAGGCTGGGCATTGGTTGTCGATGCCGGAAATCGGTCGGAAATTTAATGCGATGCACAAAAACAACAGTTTGTGGCCCGTTGAATTGCCCCAAAAATTCTTCTTGCATCGCACAAAAAGTTTGGCTAAGATTCGTACATCGGATGTCGAAACGCAGTCGGCGCGGTGCAAAACCCCGACAGCAGACAGAGTACCTGGGAGGGTACTCCAGGGTTAACCCTCTGCGACATGCCACGGTTGTCTCCTCCACCCTCCTCCTTTGGTGGATTTAGCCCGAGATCGTCAGATCTCGGGCTTTTTTTTATCTTTTTTCTGCCTTGCCCTGTCCACAGCCGTTCCGGCCCCGCGTCCCGCTCCCGCGTCCACTAAAATCGCCGAATCTATAGCGGCAGGAAATCCGTCATGTTGGGTATACGGGATGTGAAGTTGGCCATCGTCGGCCTGGGCTACGTCGGCTTGCCCCTGGCCGTGGAGTTCGGCAAGAAGCGTCCCGTCCTGGGCTTCGATATCAACACGGACCGCATCGCCGAACTGCGGCAGGGACGCGACCACACGCTGGAAGTCGAGCCCGACGAACTCGCGGCCGCCGCGCAGCTGTCGTTCACCGCCGACGCCGCGGAGTTGGCGCAGGCCAATGTCTACATCGTCACGGTGCCCACGCCGATCGACGCCTACAAGCAGCCCGACCTGACGCCGCTGCGCAAGGCCAGCGAAACCATAGGCCGCGTGCTCAAGCGCGGGGATATCGTCATCTACGAATCCACGGTCTATCCCGGCGCCACTGAAGAAGAATGCGTGCCGGTGCTGGAGCGCGTATCCGGGCTGGTCTACAACCGAGATTTCTACGCCGGCTACAGCCCGGAGCGGATCAATCCGGGCGACAAGACGCACCGCGTCAATACCATCAAGAAGGTGACCTCCGGTTCGACGCCGGAAGTCGCGGATCTGGTCGATGCCTTGTACGGTGAAATCGTCACCGCGGGCACGCACAAGGCCGCGTCGATCCGCGTCGCCGAAGCGGCCAAGGTCATCGAAAACACCCAGCGCGACGTCAATATCGCCTTGATCAACGAGCTGGCGCTGATCTTCAACAAAATGGGCATCGATACCGAGGCGGTGCTGCAGGCGGCCGGCACCAAGTGGAATTTCCTGCCGTTCCGCCCGGGCCTGGTGGGCGGGCATTGCATCGGCGTCGATCCCTATTACCTCACGCACAAGGCGCAGAGCCTGGGCTACCACCCCGAAATCATCCTGGCGGGCCGGCGCTTGAACGACGCCATGGGCGGCTACGTCGTATCGCAGCTGGTCAAGGCCATGACCAAGCGGCGCATCCACGTGCAGGGCGCCCGGGTCCTGGTCATGGGCCTGACCTTCAAGGAAAATTGTCCCGACCTGCGCAATACGCGGATCGTCGATATCGTGGCCGAACTGCGCGAATACGGCGTCGAAGTCGACGTCTACGATCCCTGGGTGGATCCGGCCGAGGCGCGCGCCGAATACGATATCGAGCCGGTGGCCGCGCCGCAGGACGGGCGCTATGACGGCATCGTTCTTGCGGTAGCTCATCGGCAGTTCGCCGAACTGGGCGCCGGGCGCATCCGCGCCTATGGCAAGCCCCAGCACGTGCTGTATGACCTGAAGTACGTGCTGCAGCCCGATGAATCGGACCTGCGTTTGTAATCCACGTTTGAAAAAGGGCAAAGCATGTCGCAACGCTACCAACAAATCACTGAAGATCTGCGCCAGTCGCCCCGCGCCTGGCTGGTGACCGGCTGCGCCGGGTTCATCGGCTCGAACCTCGTGGAAACGCTGCTGAAACTGGACCAGACGGTGGTCGGCCTGGATAACTTCGCCACCGGGCATCAGCACAATCTGGACGAAGTCATGGAGCTGGTCTCGGCCGAGCAGTGGGGCCGCTTCACCTTCATCGAAGGCGATATCCGCGACCTGGACACCTGCCGCAAGGCCGTCACGGACGTGGACTACGTGCTGCATCAGGCGGCGCTGGGCTCGGTGCCGCGCTCCCTGCAGGATCCCATCGCCACCAATTCGGTGAACATCGACGGCTTCCTGAACATCCTGGTCGCGGCGCGCGACGCGGGCGTGCAGGGCTTCGTCTACGCGGCGTCCAGCTCCACCTACGGCGACCATCCGGCGCTGCCGAAGGTCGAGTCCGCCATCGGCAATCCCCTGTCGCCCTACGCGGTGACCAAGTATGTGAACGAGCTGTACGCCGACGTGTTCGCCCGGGCCTATGGCTTCGGCGCGGTGGGGCTGCGCTATTTCAACGTATTCGGCAAGCGGCAGGATCCCAACGGCGCGTATGCCGCCGTCATCCCGAAGTGGATAGGCGCGATGATCCGCGGCGAAGACGTGGTGATCAACGGCGACGGCGAGACCAGCCGCGATTTCTGCTTCGTGGAAAACGCCGTGCAGGCCAATCTGCTGGCGGCGCTGGCGCAGCCCCAGGGCAAGCACCAGGTCTACAACGTCGCATGCAATGCGCGCACCAGCCTGAACCAGTTGTTCGAGCACCTGAAGCGGCTGCTGGCCAAGCACGGCGTGCAGTACGACAAGGCGCCGGTCTACGGCAACTTCCGCCCGGGCGACGTGCGGCACTCGCAGGCCGACATCGCCAAGGCCAACGATCAGCTGGGCTATACGCCCATGCACGACATCATCGAGGGCCTGGAAGTCGCCATGCCCTGGTACACGCAGTTCCTGCGGTAGTCCGCGCCCGGCAAAAAGCCGCCAGGACCGGCGGCTTCGGGCAATCCCGGGCCTGGTAATGCCGATCGGCAGTGCCAGGCCTTTGCTTTTGACTAGAAAGGCAGCTTGGCGTCCGGCTTCAGCGCCAGCAACTGCTTGCGGAAGTCGTCCTGGATGCGCGCCAGCGCGGCGTCGTTATCCGCTTCAAAGCGCAGCACTACGACCGGCGTCGTGTTCGACGGCCGGGCCAGGCCGAAGCCGTCCGGGTATTCGGCGCGCACGCCGTCGATGGTGACCACGTCGATCGCGCCGTCGAACTTGCCTTTTTCCTGCAGGTTCCTGACCAGTTCGAAGGGTTCGCCTTCCTGCATTTCCAGCTTCAGTTCGGGCGTGGAGATGGCCTTGGGCAGGGCTTCCAGCATGGCCGACGGGTTGGCGTCGCGGGACACGATTTCCAGCAGGCGCGCGCCGGTGTACAGGCCGTCGTCGAAGCCATACCAGCGTTCCTTGAAGAAGGTGTGGCCGCTCATTTCGCCGGCCAGCGGCGCCCCGGTTTCGGCCAGCTTGGCCTTGACCAGCGAGTGGCCGGTCTGCCACATCAGCGGCTGCCCGCCGGCTTCCTTGACGGCCAGGCCGACGTGGCGGCTGCACTTGACGTCATAGATGATCATGCCGCCCGGATTGCGGGACAGCACGTCGCGCGCGTACAGGATCAGCTGGCGGTCGGGCCAGATGATTTCGCCGGATTTGGTCACCACGCCCAGGCGGTCGCCGTCGCCATCGAAGGCCAGGCCGATCTCGCAATCGGTGGTCTTCAGGCAATGGATCAGGTCTTCCAGGTTGTGCGGGTCGGCCGGGTCGGGATGGTGGTTGGGGAAGTTGCCGTCGACGTCGCAGAACAACTCGGTCACATCGCAGCCCATTTCACGGAACAGCCGCGGGGCGATGGCGCCGGCCACGCCGTTGCCGCAGTCGATGGCGATCTTCATCGGGCGGGCCAGCTTGACGTCGCCGACGATGCGCTCGATATAGCGGCCGACGATATCCATGGTGCGGCGGCGGCCGGGGGTGACGCCGGCCGGGGCCTGGCCGCCGGCGGCGTCCATGGCCACGCGCAGGTTCTGGATGTCCGGACCGTACAGCGCGGCGCCGCCCATCATCATCTTGAAGCCGTTGTACTTGGGCGGGTTATGGCTGCCGGTGACGGCGACGCCCGAACCGGTCTTTTCCGTATAGGCGCCGAAATACACCAGGGGGGTCGGCACTTCGCCGATATCCAGGGTGCTGATGCCGCCGGCGTTCAGGCCTTCCTGCAGGGCCAGAGCCAGTTCTTCGCTGCTGAGACGGCCGTCGCGGCCGATCACGAGTTCCGGAATGTTCTTCTCGCGCGCCAGCGCCGCCAGGGCCAGGCCCAGTTCGCGCGCGAAGCGCGCATTCAGCAGGTCGGGCACGGTGCCGCGTATGTCGTACGCCTTGAAGATAGAGGCCGGGAAAGACGACGCATTACCCACGGTAGTTCCTTTGTGGTCAGGTGATTCGATAGACACGGATGGCGATTATCCCCGATAAGCGGGGCCGGACCGCGCAGGGCGCATGGCCTAATGACTATGCCCTAATGCTATGCCCTAATGCGCGAGCCCGGGCGGGGACCGGGGTATGGATCCTGGAATTGTGGCACGGCGTGCGGAAGGTCGAATGTGTCCGAACCCGACAATCCTGACCGGGTGTTGCCGGCCCGCTATCAGTCCTACAATAGCGCTCTCCGCCCGGCTGCGCATCGGGCGCCTCATAGCAAACGGTGGACGATGACTATCCTTGCCGAACTACAAGCCCTGCTGGGCGCCGATCACGTACTGACCGGCGCGGATACCGATTCCTACACGCTGGACTGGCGCGGCCGCTACCGTGGCCGGGCGCTGGCGGTGGTGCGGCCCGGTTCCACGGAGGCGGTGGCGTCGGTGGTGCAACTGTGCGGCCGGCATGGGGTGCCGCTGGTGCCGCAGGGCGGCAATACCGGGCTGTGCGGCGGCGCCACGCCCGCGGATGACGGCAAGGCCGTGCTGTTGTCGCTGGCGCGCCTGAACCGCGTCCGTGGCATCGACACCGATAACGACACGATCACCGTGGAAGCCGGCTGCATCCTGCAGGCCGTGCAACAGGCCGCCGAGCAGGCCGGACGCCTCTTCCCCCTGAGCCTGGCGGCGGAAGGCAGCTGCACCATAGGCGGCAACCTGGCGACCAATGCCGGCGGCACGCAGGTGCTGCGCTACGGCAACACGCGCGACCTGACCCTGGGCCTGGAAGTCGTGACGCCGGACGGCGAAATCTGGCATGGCCTGCGCGGCCTGCGCAAGGACAACACCGGCTACGACCTGCGCGACCTGTACATCGGCAGCGAAGGGACGCTGGGCATCATCACCGCCGCCACACTCAAGCTGTTCCCGCTGCCGGTGGCGCGCTGCACCGCCTTGCTGGCGGTGCCCGACGTGGAATCGGGCGTGCAGCTGCTGGGCCGCGCGCGGCGGGGTTTCGGCGCGGCCTTGACGGGCTTCGAATTGATGGCGGGCAACTGCCTGGAAGCCGTGGTGCGGTTGTTCCCGCAACAGCGCCTGCCCTTCAGCGGCGAATCGGCGCAATCGCCGTGGTACGCCCTGCTGGAATTGTCGGACAGCGAAAGCGAGGCGCACGCCCGCGAGCGTTTCGAAACCGTGCTGGGCGAAGCCATCGAAGCGGGCCTGGCCACCGACGCCGCGATCGCGGAAAACATCACGCAGAGCAAGGCGCTGTGGCACCTGCGCGAAAGCATCCCGCTTGCCGAAGCCGAACTGGGTAAATCGATCAAGCACGATGTGTCGCTGCCGATCTCGCGTATCGCCGATTTCGTGCGGACCACCAACGCGCTGCTGCAGGCGCGTTTCCCCGGCATCGGCCACGTCATCTTCGGCCACCTGGGTGACGGCAACCTGCATTACAACTGCACGCGCGCCCCCGGCCAGGAGGAAGCCGCCCTGCTGGCGCAGCAGCCGCAGGTCTACGGCATCGTCCATGACAGCGTGCACGCGCACGGCGGCTCCATCAGCGCCGAGCACGGCGTGGGCCAGCTGAAGATAGACGAGCTGCCGCGCTACAAGGATTCCATCGAACTGGCGCTGATGCGCCGTATCAAGAAGGCGCTGGACCCTGCCGGCATCATGAATCCCGGCAAGGTCGTGCGCGCCTGACGGACCGGGACCCGCCCATGGCCGCGCTCTCACCCGCGCATCATCGCGTACTGATCGTCGAAGACGACACGACGATCGCCGGCAACCTGTACAGCTTCCTGGAGGCGCGCGGTTTCGTGCCCGACGCGGCCTACGACGGCCGCGCGGCGCTCGCCATGTTGACGTCGCAGCATTTCGACGTGGTCGTCCTGGACGTGGGCCTGCCCGGCATGGACGGGTATGGCGTGTTGCGCGCGATGCGGACGGAGCACATGCTGTCCGTGCCCGTGCTGATGCTGACGGCGCGTGACGAACTGGCCGACAAGCTGGCCGGCTTTTCGCACGGCGCGGACGATTACCTGACCAAGCCATTCGCGTTGGCGGAAGTCGAGGCGCGGCTGCATGCGCTGATCCAGCGCGCCAGCGGCGCGGTCGGAACGCCGGTGCGGCGCTGGGGGCCGTTGAGCTATGACAGCCGCACGCGCGCCGTATCGGTGAACGGCCAGGCCGTGCACCTGACGCGCAAGTCCTGCATGATCCTGGACGCCTTGCTGCGCGATCCCGGCCGCGTGGTGCCGCGCCCCGAGCTGGAAACCCTGTTGTGGGGCAGCGAGCCGCCGTCATCGGACGCCTTGCGCAGCCAGGTGCACCTGTTGCGCAAGGCCCTGGCCGATGCCGGCTTCGATGGCATCGAGACCGTGCACGGCACGGGGTGGCGGCTGATCGGCGTCGCGGACGGCCCGGCATGAAAAGTGGCAGTACGCTGACCCAGCGGGTAGTGTGGGCCTTGACCGGCACGGTGGCGATTTTCGTGTCCGTGCTGGTGGTGCTGGCCTACCTGACCTTCGACCAAATGGAAGACGATCTGGTCAACGACATCCTGACCACCGAGACGCAGCGCCTGATCGAGCGCATCACGAGCGGCGAGGAAACGCTGACCAGACTGAGTTCGCACGACGTGGGCGGCGCGATGCGCGCCTGGGTGCAGCAGGCCGGCGTCGCCAATCCCGCGATACCGAAGGAAGTCAGCAATCTCGAGGATGGCCTGCATCTGCTGGAGCCAGGCACGGAAACCTGGCATGTGGTGGTCGCGAAGATCGACGAGGGCCGGCGCCTGATCGTGCTGTACGACGCCACGGACAACGAGGATCGGGTATTCGATTTCGGCCTGATCGTGCTGGGCCTGGGCGTGATCTGTATCGTCGCGGCCTATGGCGTCGCGCGCAAGATCGCCTACCTGGCCGTCGGGCCCATGCTGACCTTGGCCGATCGCCTGTCCACCTGGGCGCCGGGATCGCCCGACCTGGCCGTGGAGCGCAATGACGAAGCCGGACGCCTGGTGGAAGCCTTCAATCGTGTGCAGAACCAGGTGGACCGGTCGCTGGCGCGCGAACGCGAGTTCGCCGCCAACCTGAGCCACGAAGTGCGCACGCCGCTGGCCGCCATCCGCAGCGATGGCGAGCTGATGCTGCTGGCGCCCGCCGTCACACCCGACCAGCAGACCCGCCTGACGCGCATCGTGAAGAATGTGGATAGCGTCGCCGCCGCGCTGGAAAGCGCGCGTGCCATGGCGCGCGACGAACGCCGCAAGCCCGAACCCGTGGATCTGGCGGAATGCCTGAATGCGGCCTGGCAGGGCCTGGAAGCCAACGCCGAGCAGGCCGGCCTGCGCCTGGACCACCAGGTGCCGGCGGGGACGGTGCGCGAACTGGATCGCTACGCCCTGTTGACCGTGTTGCGCAACCTGATCCGCAACGCCATCGAACACGCCGCTCCGGCCGAGTTGACCGTGCGGACGATCGGTTCCCCATCCAGCGCCGGCCTGGAAATCCGCGATAACGGCAAGGGTATCAAGCCCGAGGACCTGCCTTTCCTGTTCGATCGCTACTACAGCGTGCGCCGCCGAGATACCCAGGGCGAAATGGACGAGGCCGAAGCCGAAGCCGCGGCGGCCCTGGAGCGCGGCTTGGGACTGGCCATCGCCAAGCGGGTCTGCGACATGCAGGGATGGAGCCTGAGCGTGGAATCCTGGGTGGGTGTGCCCACGCACGGCACGTGCTTCACCCTGCGTTTCGACGGCAACAACGCGATTTGACAAATATTCGATGTGTCCCTGGGTAGTGTGCCGGGATATTTTTCCCTGGCCAGCCCATGCGTTCTTATGTTGTCGCGCCCGCGAAGGCCGCCATTCGCTTCGATACCTATCTGTTGACCCATGTCCTGGGCGTCACGCTGCTCCTGGCCCTGTTGGCCGAAGCGGTCAATCGCTCGGGATTGGACCTGGCCGTGTCCCGATATTTCTTCGACGCGGCGGCCAATACCTTCCCCTGGCGCGCTTCGCGCGCGCTGGAGATTCTCGGGCACCGCGTCGTGCTGGTGCTGCCTATCGGGGTTGCCGTCGCCGCGATCGCGGCCGCCATCGCCAGCCACTGGTTCACGGTGCTGCGGCCGTGGCGGGGGGCCTTGTGGGGCATCGCCGCGACCTGCGTCCTGGGGCAGGTCCTCATCTCGCAGTTGAAGCACTACACCGCGCTGCCGCGTCCGTACGCACTGGAGATGTTCGGCGGCTATGCCAACTACCCCACGCACTTCTGGGCGGCCAATCGCCGGGAAGGCGGCGGCGCGCTCCCCAGCAACCATGCCGGAGCGGGCTATGCGATGTTGTCGCTGTACTTCGCCGGCTGGGCCTTGCGCCGTCCCGAATGGCGCTGGGTCGGCCTGGCCGTCGGCATCGCCGCCGGGCTGATGTTCGCGCTGGTGCGCATCATGCAGGGCGCCCATTTTCTCAGCCAGACCATCTGGTCGGCCTGCGTCATGTGGGGCATCGCGAGCATCGTATTCGCCCCGCTGCTCGTGCGGTCGCCGCCGCCGCTAACCGTTGCCAAGCAGCACGCCAGGTAGCCAGAGCGAAAACGCCGGCACGTAGGTGACCAGGGCCAGCGTGGCCGCGCGTCAGAACGGACCGGCCTTGACGAAGGCGCCGCCCTGGTAGCGGGCGGCGGGATCGTCGGGCGCCAGGGCGGGCTGCGCTTCGGCCTTGGCACGGAATGGCTCCGACGTATCCTTGGGCTGGAAGCCCAGGTGCGCGGCGCGCGAGTTGTCCCACCAACTGTCGCGATTGGCCGATGCCCCGTACACGATGGTGTGGCCGACATGCGGCGTGAACAGCGACTGCGCGATCAGGTGGGTCAGATCGTCGTAGCTGAGCCAGGTGACCAGCATGCGCCTGTCCTTGGCCTCCGGAAACGACGAGCCGATGCGCAGGCACACCGTTTCGATGCCGTAGCGGTCGAAGTAGAAGCGCGAAAGGTTTTCGCCGAACGCCTTGCTGATGCCGTAGTAGCCGTCGGGCCGCACCGGCACGTCGGCATCGATGACCTGGCCTTGCCGGTAGAAGCCGATGACGTGGTTGGAGCTGGCGAAGACGACACGCTTCACGCCGTGCTTGCGCGCCGCTTCGTACAGGTTGTAAACGCCCTGGATGTTGGCGGGCAGGATCTCGTCGAAGGGACGTTCGACCGACACGCCGCCCATGTGCACGATGGCGTCCACGCCGGCCACCATGCCGTCGACGAAGCCGGCGTCGGCCAGGTTGCCGATGACGATTTCCTCGCCCGGCTGGGCGCCGCCCAGGTCGGCGATGTCGGAAAGCCGCAAAACGTCGGTGTAGGATTTGAGGCGTCCACGCAGGACTTTGCCCAGGCCGCCGGCCGCGCCGGTCAGCAACAGGGTGGGAACGCGTTGCGGGGAAGAAGAGGCGGGGGGGCCCGGCAGGGTCACGACGTTGTCTCCGTACTGGCGACGCCGGTGTTTACACCGCGTCGGTTTGGGTGTTCAATCGGGTAGCTTATAAGTCATCGTACAACGCGTGGGCAGTATAATGACGCCCCCAAATACCCGTCAAGCGCCCGTCAAGCGGAGCCGGCGACCAGGGAAAAATATATGACGACCACGTCCATGTCCGCCGAACTTCCCATGCGCCGCCGGCCTCGCAGCCTGGCGCAGGAATTGGTCGACAGCCTGTCCAAGCGCATACGCGACGGTGAAATCCGCCCGGGCGATAAGCTGCCCACCGAATCGGAAATCATGCGCACCTTCGGTGTCAGCCGTACGGTCGTGCGAGAGGCGCTGTCCCGGCTGCAGGCCTCGGGGCTGGTGGAAACCCATCATGGCGTGGGCACGTATGCGCTGAAACCGAATACCGGCGGCGATTTCCGCGTCGATCCGGCGGATATCGCGACGGTGCGGGACATCCTGGTCATCCTGGAGCTGCGCATCTGCCTGGAGACGGAAGCGGCGGGGCTGGCGGCCCTGCGGCGCACGGAAGAGCAGCTGGCGCAGATGCGGGAAGCCCTGAATCAGTTCCGCGCCGCGCTGGACCCCGGCGGCGACACGGTCACGCCGGATTTCCGCTTCCATCTGTTGATATCGCAGGCCACGGGAAACAAGTATTTCGCCGACCTGCTTTCGCACCTCGGGGCGGCGATCATTCCGCGCACGCGAATCAATTCCGCCAAGCTGGGCGATGAGGAGCGCGAGCCTTATCTGGCGCGGGTGAATCGGGAGCACGAGGATATCTACGAGGCCATCCGGCGCCAGGATCCCGACTCGGCGCGCGCCGCGATGCGCACGCACCTGAGCAACAGCCGCGAAAGGCTGCGCCGCGCGCAGGACCGCTGACACGCGCTGGCTCGGTGTTACGTGTGCCAACCACACGCGCTATGACGTGCTCGCGTCATAGGATGTATGACAACCCTGTCCGGTTTCTCCATACGAGCAGCCGGGCGCCCCTGGCGGTCAGTCCAGCGCCGGTAGCACCCGTCCAACAGCGGCGCCCCATGACAGGCGCGGATAGCCCGGCTTGACGCATTCAGCGCTGATCGCGACTTCGTCCCCATCCTGCAGGAAGGTGCGCGTCTCGCCCCAGGGCAGGGAGATGGCCGTCTTGCCGCCCTGGCTCAATTCCAGCAGCGAGCCCGCCTGGTCCGGCTCCGGGCCGGACATCGTGCCGGTGCCCAGCATGTCGCCCGGCTGCAGGTTGCAGCCATTCACCGTGTGATGCGCCACCAGTTGCCCGATGCTCCAATAGGCATCGCGGAAATTGCTCCGCGCCAGCGTGGCGCGCGGCGCGCCGTGTTCGCGCGACTGCTCCGTACCCAGCTCGGTACGCAGGCGCACGTCGAAAGCGCCGCTGGCGCTGTTGTGCGCGGACGAAAGATAGGGCAGCGGTTGCGGTTCGCCAGCGCCGCGCTGGAAGGGCACGCGAAACGGCGCCAGCGCTTCCAGCGTGACGATCCAGGGCGAAATCGTGCTGGCGAAATTCTTCGACAGGAAGGGGCCCAGCGGCTGGTATTCCCATGCCTGCAGATCGCGGGCCGACCAGTCGTTCAGGATGGTCATCCCGAAAATGTAGTCTTCGGCATGTTCCAGCGTGATGCGCCGGCCCAGCGCGTTGCCGGTGCCGATGAACACGCCCAGTTCGACTTCGTAGTCCAGCCGCGCGCACGGCCCGAAGACGGGCGTGCCGCCTTCCTGCGTCGGCCGGGTCTGGCCGACCGGACGATGGAAGTGCTGCCCCACGCCGATGCTGGACGCGCGGCCGTGATAGCCGATGGGCACCCATTTGTAATTCGGCAGCAGGGGATTGTCCGGGCGGAACTGGCGTCCGATCGCGGTGGCGTGGTGCACCGAGATATAGAAGTCGGTGTAGTCGCCGATGCGCGCCGGCACGGAGAATTCCGCATCGGCCTGCGCGACCAGCAGCGGCTCGATGCGCGCCTGTAGCGGCGAGCCCGCGCGCAGCGCGCGGGACAGGGCCAGGCGCAAGGCCGACCAGCAGGTGGCATCGAGCGCCATCAGGGCGTTCAGGTCCGGGCCCTGGCACGCCGCGAGCGCGCGGGCGGCGTCGCCGTCGAAGGGGCCTGCCTGCGCCAGCGCGGCCAGGTCCAGGATACGGTCGCCGATGCCCGTGCCCGGCCGCCAGCTTTCCGTCGAGCCGGCGCGCCGGAATACGCAAAAGGGCAGGTTCTGTACGGGGAAACCCAGCGCGTCGTCGTTGGCGCTTTGCAGCCAGCTGCGCAGCGCGGGGTCGTGGGTTTCGTTCAGCTCGGTCATGAGGGTGTTATCCGGGTGTAAGGGCTAAGCCCGTTGATTCGAAAGCCGCGGCCGCTAGGGCCGCGTCGGGTCGAAATGCTTGCGCAGTCCCTGCCAGCAGTCATCGTAGCCGGACTGCAGTTCCGGCCACGCCAGCGCCGCTTCCGTCGGCCGTATCACGCGGCGCGTTTCGAACATGAAGGCCATCGTGTCGCGGATATAGTGCGGCTTGGACGTGTCCGCGTTGGACGCCTTTTCAAAGGTTTCCGCGTCGGGTCCATGCCCGCTCATGCGGTTGTGCAGGCTGGCGCCGCCAGGCACGAAGCCTTCCGCCTTGGCATCGTAGACGCCCTGTATCAGGCCCATGAATTCACTGGCCACGTTGCGGTGGAACCAGGGCGGCCGGAAGGTATCCTCCATGACCAGGATGCGCGGCGGGAAAATCGCGAAGTCCATATTGGCCGTGCCCACGGTATCGGTAGGCGACGTCAGCACCGTGAAAATGGACGGGTCCGGATGATCGAAGCTGATCGAACCGATGGTGTTGAAACGCCGCAGGTCGTATTTGTACGGCGCGTGATTGCCGTGCCAGGCCACCACGTCCAAGGGGGAATGGTCCAGCGGCGCCCGCCAGAAACCGCCTTCGAACTTGGCGACCAGTTCGAAGTCGCCTTCCAGGTCCTCGTACCAGGCGACCGGGGTTTCGAAGTCGCGTACGTTGGCCAGGCCGTTGGAACCGATCGGGCCTTTCTCCGGCGGCCGCAGCGGCGCGCCGAAATTTTCCAGCAGATAGCCGCGCGCCGTGCCGTCCGGCAGCGTGACGCGGAAACGCGTGCCGCGCGGTATGACGGCGATTTCCAGCGGCGCGATTTCCATGCGGCCCAGTTCGGTATCCACCAGCAGGCGGCCGGCCTGCGGCACGATCAACAGTTCACCGTCGGCATCGTAGAAATATCGCCCGCGCATCGGCGCATTCGCCGTGTACACGTGGATGCCCACGCCGTTGTCCTCGTCGGGGCCGCCGTTGCCGCCTATCGTCGCGATGCCGTCAATGAAGTCCGTGGGCGTTTGGGGAATCGGCCGCGCGCCCCATCGCAGGCGGTTGGGCGAAACCGGCTGGGCGCCGAAGCGGCTGACCCAGCCGCCCGCCTGGGTGCACGCAACGAACGCGCCCTGGCGCGCGGACGGCCGGATGCGATACAGCCAGCCATGGCGGTTTTCCGCGCGCGGCGCCGTGAACGCCATGCCGGAAACGTGCTCGGCGTACAGGCCGTAGGGACAGCGGGTCGGCGAATTCCTTCCCACCGGCAATGCGCCGGGCAGCGCTTCCGTGGCGAAGGTATTGCCAAAGCCGGTCATGTAGCGCAGGGCCGCGTCAGCGGCGGCAGCGGGCTGCGAGCTCATGGAGTGTCTCCGTTCGTTGTAAGCGGCCCGTTCGAGGGCATGGCGCGCCGGCAGGGCGTCCGCAGGGGCCGCAAGGCGATTTTCCCCCGACCCGGGGCTTTGCCGCTAGGTGAATGGAAAAATATAGGCCATAAGTTTCATGAATAATGCGGGATAATCGGCGTCATGCCCGACCTGCGCGCCCTGGACCTGAACCTGCTCGTCGTCTTCCAGTACCTGATGGAAGACCGCAATCTTTCGGCCGTCGCGCGGCGCCTGGGCATCACGCAACCGGCGGCCAGCAATGCCTTGCGCCGGCTGCGCGCGACCTTCGACGACGCGTTGTTCGTACGCACCGCCCAGGGCATGCTGCCGACGCCCTATGCCCAGCACCTGGGCGGCGCGGTGGCGGACGCGCTCGGCACGCTGGCCCACGCGCTGGAAGCCCCGCCGCGTTTCGATCCGTCCAGCAGCAGCCGGCGCTTCCGCGTGGCGATGACGGATGTCGGCGAAATCCACTTCATGCCCGCCCTGATGGAGCATTGCGCGCGTCAGGCGCCGGGCGTGCGGGTGGAGTCGGTGCGGCTGCAAGGGCCGGAGCTGCAGCGCGAAATGGACGCGGGCCGGGTCGACATGGCGCTGGGCGCCTTCCATGGCCTGGCGGGCGGCCTGTTGCAGCGGATGCTGTTTCGCCAGGGCTATGCGACGCTGTTCCGCCAGGGCCATCCCACTGCCCATGAAGGCATGGGCCTGAAGGCCTTTCGCGCCGAACGGCATCTGCTGGTGTCGCATGCCGCGCCTTATGGCCAGGTCAACCAGGCCCTGGAAAAAGCCGGCCTGATGCTGGCGTCCCACTTCAGCGTGCCGCATTTCACCGCCGTGCCCTACATCGTCAGCGCCACCGATCTGCTGGCGACGGTGCCGCGCAAGCTGGCTGACAGCGCGGCGTCGCGCTTCGGCCTGGGCATCCTGACGCCGCCCATCCGTGTGGCCGCGCTGCAAAGCAATCTATATTGGCACGCGCGCTTTCAACGCGATGGCGGCAACCAATGGCTGCGCGCCTTGATCGTGGACAGCTTCGCGCAACGGTAGAGCCCGCTCGCGCGCTTGCCAGTCAGGCGTCGCGAGCTTGCCCGCCGTGCCGACCTGGGGGCGGGCGGCGCTTCAGGCGCGCTGGCATTTGACGCAATAGTAAGTGGCGCGCTGGCCCTGCACGATGCGGCGGATCGCCGTCCCGCATACACGGCACGGCTGCCCCGCGCGTTCGTAGACGGCGGCGTGGATGTCGAAATAGCTGCCGGGCTCCCCGCCCGCGCCGACATAATCGCGCAGCGTGCTGCCGCCGGAATTCAGGGCATCGGTCAGCGTCTGGCGGATGGCCTGCGCAAGGCGCTCGCAACGCGCCAGCGACAGCCGCCGCCCCGGCGCGGCCGGGTGTATGCCCGCGCGGTGCAGGCTTTCGGATGCGTAGATATTGCCTACGCCGACCACCGCTTCCCCAGCCAGCAGCAGTTGCTTGACCGGCGCCGCCCGGCCGCGGAACTGGTCGTGCAGCCATTGCCCGCCGAAACGCGGGTCGAAAGGTTCTATGCCTAGCCGCGCGAGCAGCGGATGGAACTCGACCGGTCCGGCGTCCGCGGGATGCCACAGCACTGCACCAAAACGGCGCGGATCGTGCAGGCGCAGGGTCGCGTGTTCGAAGATCCATTCCACGTGGTCGTGGCGGCGCGGCGCTTCGCCTTCCACCACCCGGCGCAGCGATCCCGACATGCCCAGGTGCACGATTTGCGTACCGTGCTCGAAACGCAGCAACAGGTACTTGCCGCGGCGGCCGCATTCCAGGACGGTGCGGCCGGACAATGTATCGGGAAGGTCGGCCGGGACAGGCCAGCGCAGGCGGGGTTCTCTTACGACCAGCTGGACAAGCGGCCGGCCCGTCATGACAGTCGCGATTCCCCGCCGAGTGGTCTCGACTTCGGGCAGTTCAGGCATCAGCCAGTGTAAGATGATCAGTTGCGTGTACAGATTGTGCCATTTATCGGACGGGACGCGTGAAGTCGTCGCATATGCATATCAAATATGGGTTCGCCGCGCTGATGCTGGCGCTGGCCGGCGCGTATTCCTTGCCGGCCCAGGCCGCGGAAAGGCATACCGCCGACACCATCGCGCCCCGCGTGCAGCGGGCGCCTCGTCAGGAACCCGATGTCATCCGCCTGCGTGAAGGCCAGCTGCCTTACGTGCGTCTGACTTCCGGCATCCTCTATCGGATCCTCGCGTCGGAAATCGCCGCGCAGCGTGGCATGTACGGCACGGCCGCCTCGACCATGCTCGGCCTGGCCAATGACGTCGCCGATCCGCGCGTGGCGCGCCGCGCGCTGGAGTTCTATCTGGCGGGCGGCAACCTGAAGGGCGCGCTGGAAGCCGCCCGCGTCTGGTCGCGCCTGGCGCCCAACGATCCCGAAGCCGGCACCACCGAACTGGCCCTGGCCGCCGCCAACGGCCAGACCGCCGGCCTGGGCGAAGCGCTGCGCAAGCGCATCGACGCCGCGCCGGACAAGACCGCCGCGATCGCCCAGGCCCTGGCGGTACTGGGCCGCATCAACGACCGCAAGACCGCGCTGGCCATCCTCGACCAGGCTCTGAGCCCGGCCACGCGCAAGCTGCCCGCGGCGCATCTGGCCTTGGCCGACGTGGCGCAGGCCGCTGGCGACAACGCCCGCGCCCTGCAGGAAGCGCAGGCGGCGCAGCAGGCCGATCCCAAGTCGGAAGCCGCCGCGCAGCGCGTCCTGGAATACGGCATGAAAGTCGACCCGCGCCAGGCCACCGCCGACGCGCGCGCCTTCATCGCCAGGCACCCCGACGCCCGGCGCCTGCGGCTGATGCTGGCCAGCCAGTTGTCCGATATGGGCGATTACGACGGCGCCCTGGCGGAATTGCGCGCGATGTCGCGCCGGTCGCCCGAAGACTTCGACCTGATGTTCATGCAGGCGCAACTGGCCTACAAGGCCGGTCGGCTGGATGACGCCCGCGGTTTCCTGGAACAGTATCTGGATGTGCAGAACCAGCGCCAGCACGCGCTGATTCCCGGCTCGTCGGACGCGCCCGGCGCGGCCGCCGATGCGCGCATCCTGCTGGCCCGGATCGCCGAAGACCAGGGCCGCTACAACGACGCCATCGCCGAACTGGGCAGGATCGACGATCCGGCCATGCGCTACCAGGCCCGCATGCGCCAGGCGACCCTGCGCGCCAAGCAGGGCAATATCGACGCCGCCCTGAAGATGGTGGACCAGGCCAACCCGCAGGATGAGGAAGAGCGCGTGCTCGGCGTGCTGACCAAGGCCCAGATCCTGCGCGACGCCGACCGGACCGATCAGGCGGTGGCCTTGCTGTCGGGCGCCGACCGGGCCATTCCCGATACGGTGGAAATCAAATACGAACTGGCGATGCTGTACGAGCGCCAGGATAAGATCGCCGACCTGGAGCGCCTGCTGCGGCAGGTGATCGCGCTGGATCCGGATCACGCCCACGCCTACAACGCGCTGGGCTATACGCTGGCCGACCACAATATGCGCCTGCCGGAGGCGCAGGAGCTGATCACCCAGGCACTGGACCTGTCGCCCGACGATCCCTACATCATGGACAGCATGGGCTGGGTGAAGTACCGCCTGGGCGATAACGCGTCGGCGCTGACCTATCTGCAGCGGGCCTATTCGCGCCGTCCGGAACCGGAAATCGGCACCCACCTGGGCGAAGTCCTGTGGGCGCAGGGACGCAAGGACGAGGCGCGCGCGATCTTCGCCGCCGCCGCCCGCAAGGATCCGAACAACAAGACGCTGCGCGACACCCTCAAGCGCCTGGGAGTCTCGTTGTGATCCTGGCACGTTGGCGCGCCGTCCTCGCGGCGGCGCTCTGCCTGCTATTGGCGGCCTGCGTGACGCCCGGCCGCATCGCCGGCAAGGGCGGCGCCGCGGAATTCTCCCGGGTCGGTCGCTTCGCGCTGACCGTCACTTACGACGATGGCAAGCAGGACGCGCTGCAGGGTGGTTTTTCCTGGCTGGACGACGGCCGCCGCTACGTCCTGGACCTGACCAACCCGCTGGGCTCGACGCAGGCGCGCGTGGAAGGCCAGCCCGGCATGGCGGTGCTGACCAAATCCGACGGCACCCGTTTGCAGGCCGCCGACCCGGATGCCCTGGTCGCCGATGCGCTGGGCAGCAGCATTCCCGTCTCGGGCTTGCGCGACTGGCTGCGCGGACGGTTGCCGGACCAGCCGCCCGCGGCCCAGGTGCAGCGCGATGCGTCGCAGCGCCCGGCGTCTTTCGAGCAAGGCGGCTGGCAGGCCAGGCTGTCGCGCTATGACGACATGGGGCCGCAGGTCCTGGTGCTGGAACGACGCGAACCGGATCGCCGCATTTTGCTGCGACTGGTCGTCGATCCTTCCTGAGCCATGAATCTCTACGATGTCCCGGCGCCCGCCAAGCTCAACCTGTTCCTGCACATCGTCGGCCGCCGCGCCGACGGCTATCACCTGCTGCAGACGGTATTCCGCTTCATCGGCCTGGCGGACACGCTGAATTTCGAAGCGCGCGCCGACGGCAAGGTGGCGCGCGTGGATCCCCTGCCGGACGTCCCGGAGGACAGCGACCTGACCGTGCGCGCCGCGCGCGCGCTGCAGGCCGCCACGGGTACGCGCCAGGGCGTGTCCATCGGGCTGGAAAAGCGCATACCCATGGGAGGCGGCCTGGGCGGCGGATCGAGCGACGCCGCCAGCACGCTGATCGCCTTGAACCGCTTGTGGAATACGGGGCTGTCGCGCGCCGAACTGATGCGCCTGGCGCTGCCCCTGGGGGCCGACGTGCCCGTCTTCATATTCGGCCAGTCGGCCTTCGCCGAAGGCATAGGCGACGCCCTGGCCGCCGTGCCGCTGCCCGAGCGCGCCTATGTGGTGGCCCAGCCCGACGCCAGCGTGCCGACGCCCGTCGTATTCGGTGATCCGGATTTGACAAGGGATACGGCATGTATCACAATAGCGGACTTTCTCGCTTCGACAGTTTTCGGCGAATTGCCTTCAAACGCAATGTTTGGCCGGAACGACATGGAGCCTGTGGTCTACAAGCGTTTTCCGGAAGTTTCCCGGGCCGCTGAATGGCTGGCAAGCTCGGATGTTGGAATCGTTGCGCGGATGTCGGGTTCCGGTGCGTGTCTGTTCGCCGAATTTCCCGATATGCCGGCGGCGATTTTGGCGGAGCGAAAAATAGCCGCTACAATGCGCGACGCCGGTAAAATGGCGGATAAGTCGCAGGCAGTGCGTGAATCGCCTGTGCGGTTCCGGTTGGTGCAGGCGAGTCCTGGGTTGATCGAGCATCCGTTGCGGCACTGGATTGCAAGCTAGTGGGGAGTCGCCAAGTTGGTTAAGGCACCGGATTTTGATTCCGGCATGCGAAGGTTCGAATCCTTCCTCCCCAGCCCAACATATCTATAGAAAAAGCTGTTGAACACGCCCGCCTCGCCGGCCCAGGTTCAGCAGCTTTTTTGTTTGTCTTCGAAACGACTGTTCGAAACGAACTAAGCGTCTGCATCATGACAAAAGAAAGTTTCATGATTTTCACCGGCACCGCGAACACGCGGCTGGCCGTCGATGTGGCCAATCATCTGGACATGTCGCTGGGCAAGATGTCCGTCGGTCGCTTTTCCGACGGCGAAGTCATGGTGGAAATCAACGAGAACGTCCGCGGCAAGGATGTCTTCGTTCTGCAGCCCACCTGTGCGCCGACGAATGACAACCTGATGGAAATCATGGTCATGGTGGATGCGCTGCGCCGCGCGTCCGCCGGCCGCATCACCGCCGCCATTCCGTATTTCGGCTATGCGCGCCAGGATCGCCGTCCGCGATCCGCCCGCGTGGCCATTTCGGCCAAGGTCGTGGCGAATATGCTGCAGGTCGCCGGTGTCGACCGCGTGCTGACCATGGACCTGCATGCCGACCAGATCCAGGGTTTCTTCGATATCCCGGTGGACAACATCTACGCCGGCCCGATCCTGCTGGGCGATATCTGGCGCCGCAATTTCGCCAACCTGGTCGTCGTGTCGCCCGACATCGGCGGCGTGGTGCGGGCCCGCGCGCTGGCCAAGCAGCTGGAAGCCGACCTGGCCATCATCGACAAGCGGCGCCCGCGCGCCAATGTGTCGGAAGTCATGAACATCATCGGCGAAGTCGACGGCCGCACCTGCATCATCATGGATGACATGGTGGATACCGCCGGCACGCTGTGCAAGGCGGCCCAGGCGCTCAAGGAGCGCGGCGCCGGCGCGGTGTATGCCTATTGCACCCATCCCGTGCTGTCGGGCGGCGCCGTCGACCGCATCCAGGCGTCCGACCTGGACGAGCTGGTCGTCACGGACACCATTCCCTTGTCCGAGCATGCCCGCTCCGTCGGCAAGATCCGCCAGCTGTCGTGCGCCGGCCTGCTGGGCGAAACGATATTGCGTATTTCGAACGCGGAATCGGTCAGCTCGCTGTTCGCCGACTGAGTCCGCTTCCCGTCTTCTGCTTGCCCGCTGGTCGCGGCGGGTAAGCAAAGCCACGGTCCGCATGGTGCGGCCGTGTTTTTTTCAGGAACACCCAGGTGTTCCATGTTTGGAGTCCTCCATGAAATTCAACGCCACTGCGCGTAGCGTCCAGGGTTCGAGTGCGAGCCGCCGCCTGCGCCGCGCGGGCCGGGTTCCCGCCATCGTTTACGGTGCGGGCAGCCAGCCCCTGAACATCGAACTCGATCACAACGAGATCTACCACGCCCTGCGCAAGGAAGAGTTCCACTCCTCCATCCTCGACATGCAAGTCGAAGGCGGCAAGGGCGAGCAGGTGCTGCTGCGCGCCGTTCAATGGCACGCCTACAAACAGCAAGTGCTGCACGTCGATTTCCAGCGTGTGGATTCTTCGAAGGTCCTGCATACCAAGGTGCCGCTGCACTTCATGAACGCCGAAGTTTCGCCGGCCGTGAAGCTGAGCAGCGCGATCATCACCCACGTGCTGAACGAAATCGAAGTCGCCTGCCTGCCGGGCGACCTGCCGCAGTACATCGAAGTCGACCTGTCCAAGCTGATCGGCGGTGCTTCGCTGCACCTGTCGGATGTGCAGCTGCCCAAGGGCGTCACCTATATGTCGCACGGCGGCGACACCAACCCGGTGCTGGCGTCCGCGCTGGTCAAGGGTGGCGCGGCCGACGCTGGTGACGAAGAAGCCGAAGGCGGCGACGCCACCCCGGCTGCCTGATCGCCCTAGTCGTGCACGTCGCGCCAGCCGGGCCATCGGCCTGGCTGCGCACTACGAACCCCGCGTGTGGTCTACCATACGCGGGGTTTTTCTTTTCCGCACCGCCATCCATCAGTCATGTCCACACCCATCCGCTTGATCGTCGGCCTGGGCAATCCCGGGCCCGAATATGAAACCACCCGCCACAACGCGGGCTTCTGGCTGGCCGACCATATCGCCGACGATCTGCGCGCCAGCTTCGCGATGGAGAAGGGGTTCAACGGCTTCGTCGCCAAGGCCCGCCATGGCGGCGAGAACGTTGTGCTGCTCAAGCCGATGACGTACATGAACCGTTCCGGACAGTCGGTCGGCGCGCTCGCGCGCTTCTACAAAACGGCGCCCGAGCAGATACTGGTGCTGCATGATGAGCTGGACCTGCTGCCGGGACAGGTCAAGCTGAAGCAGGGCGGCGGCCATGCGGGCCATAACGGCCTGCGCGATATCCAGGCCGCGCTGGGCAGCCCGGCGTTCTGGCGGCTGCGCATCGGCATCGGCCATCCGCGCACGCTGGGGCTGGCCCAGCAGGTGGCCGATTTCGTGCTGCACCAGCCGCGCCGCGAGGAAATGACCGCCATCGAGGCCGTCATCGATCGTTGCCGAGCCGTTATCCCCATGCTGCTGGACGGCGACTTCACGCGCGCCACGCAGCAGCTGCATCGCGCGAACGAGGCCTGACCATGGGCCGGCACATCGGCGGCACCCTGCCGCGCCTGCGCGCCGACATCGCGGATTTCTGGCGCTTCCTGCGGCGGCCCACGCTGCGCCACCTGCCGCCCCACCGCCTGGGGCGCGGGCAGCGCGCCGACTGGCTGCCGCCCGTGCGGGCGCGCCGGCTGCTGGCCTGGGTGGCCATGCTCTGGGTGATCAACCTCTTCGCGCTGGGGCCGTTGGCCGTCGCGGTGGCGACCCTGGGCGGCGCCCATCACAAGCTGGAGATGGGCGCGATACCGTGGTTCACCGCGATCGTATGGGCGCCCATCGTCGAGGAAATGCTGTTCCGCTATGGCCTGCGCCGACCGGTGCAGGCCTTGTGGGTGGTGCCCTTGATGATCTGGCCCCTGCTGAAGGGGCCGAACCCCTGGACCGCGGCGCTGGTGGTGCTGGTACTGGCGGCCATCGCGTGGACCCAGCGGGACGGCGGCGCGGCGCGCCGGGAATGGAGCTGGGACTGGCGGCGGCGCTACGTGCGCTACTTCCCGTGGATACTGCATTCGGCGACGCTGGTGTTCGCTGGCATGCATCTGGGCAATTTCTATCTGAACCACACGCCGTTGTGGCTGATGCCGCTGCTGGTGCTGCCGCAATGGCTGACCGGGCTGGTGTTGAGCTGGATGCGCACGCGTCGCGGCATCGGCGCGTCGATCATGATGCACGCCATGTTCAATGCGGGACCGGTGCTGCTGGTGCTGGCGCTGATGAAGTGGGCGCCGGAGATCGTGTCGTAGACCGACTGAGGGTCCTGTGGTTGCGACGTTTTGTCACGCGAGCCGCGTTCTTGTGGGGCGTCGCAATGGGCGGTCGGGGTCTGTAACTACGCGACATGGCCGCGCGCGGATGGGCACGTACCATTCGGTGCTCTGCAACCGGGATGGGTATGCCATGAAAAAACTAGTCGCCGCCAGCCTGTTCGCATGCGCCTTGCTGCCGCTGGGCTCGGCTCAAGCGGACCGGGATAAACGCGAACCGGACGAGGGCTACGTCATCGCCGACGGCCGCGAGTACACGGACAACTACAAGGGCAAGCACAAGGATCAGTATCGCGATGGCGATTGCGAGGTCAAGCGCAAGTGGAAGAAAAACGGCGAGTACCAGGAACAACGCAAATGCAAGCCGCAGAAGTACGTCGAGCCGGTGGTGGTGCCCGTGTATCCGGTCGCGCCGGCCGGGCCCGGGATTACGATCAACGGGACGGCGGTGATCCGGCCTTGATCGGGTCTTGGTCTGGGCTTGATCCGGGTCTGATCAGGTCTCGATCAGGTCTTGATCAGGTCTTGACGCGCGCCTGGTCAGTGTCTTAACCAACCCAGGACACCCCTCGCCGTGGCGCGGCCGCTGGCGATGCAGGCGGTCAGCAGATAGCCCCCGGTGGGCGCCTCCCAGTCCAGCATCTCTCCGGCGCAGAACACGCCAGGCAGGCGCTTCAGCATGAAGTTCGCGTCCATCGCATCGAAGCGCACGCCGCCGGCCGTGCTGATCGCCTCATCGATGGGGCGGGTCGCGGTCAGGACCAGCGGCAAGGCCTTGATGGCCTGGGCCAGCCGGCGGGTGTCCAGCATCGCTTCCTTGTCGAGCACTTCCCGCAGCAGCGCGGCCTTTACGCCGGCGATGCCGACGCGGCTTTGCAGATGCGATGACAACGAACGTGCGCCGCGCGGGTGCGAGACATCCTCCAGCACCCGTTCCGCGCCGCGGTCGGGGAGCAGGTCCAGCGTCAGCGTGGCACGGCCATCGCGTTCGAGCTGGTCCCGCAGCGATGCGGACAAGGCATAGATCAGGCTGCCCTGAACGCCGTGCTCGCTGACCACGAATTCGCCCCGGCGGCGCAGGGTCGCGCCAGCCTTGCCTTTGATCGGATCGTCGGCCATGCAACTGGCGACGACATTCTTGACCGGTTCGCCCGCGAACTTGTCGCGGAAGAATTGCGACCATGCCACGTCGAAACCGCAGTTCGACGGCTTCAGCGCTTCGATGGCGACGCCATGTTCAGCCAGCAGCGAGATCCAGGCGCCGTCCGAGCCCAGCCTGGCCCAGCTCCCGCCGCCCAGCGCCAGGACGACCGCGGCGGCCTCGTGCGTCGTCTCACCGTCGGGCGTGGCGAAGCGCAGCCGGCCACTGCCCTCCCAGCCGACCCAGCGATGCCGCGCGTGCGTCACTACGCCGTGCTCGCGCAGCCGATGCACCCAGGCGCGCAGCAGCGGCGCCGCTTTCATCTCGCGCGGGAAAACGCGGCCGGACGTACCGACGAAGGTTTCAACGCCCAGGCCCCGGGCCCAATCGCACAGCGCCCGCGGATCGAAGGCGCGCACCAGCGGCGCCAGCTCGCCCTGCCGGGCGCCGTAGCGCGCCAGGAATGCGTCCAGCGGTTCGCTATGCGTCAGGTTAAGCCCGCCCCGGCCGGCCATCAGGAACTTGCGGCCCAGCGACGGCATGGCGTCGAACAGGTCGACGCCCATGCCGGCTTCGGCAAGGACTTCGGCGGCCGCCAGGCCAGCAGGACCGCCGCCGACAATGGCGACGCGGGTGGGGGGATGAGACATGCGGGGAGTTTAGACGCTTGGCCGCGGAGCCGTGATTTCGAGGTCGTCACTGCCATCGCGCCGACCGGTTAAAATCACTGGTTTCCTGGCGGACGAAACATGGCAATCCGCGTTTCGTGCCTGTGCGCCATCCCACATGAACGCTGCCGGATTTCCGGGGCGAATCGGGCAGACCGCCCGCCCGCCTGGGCATGCGGCGCCTCGATACTTTTATAGGTTCTCCATGGCTCTGCAATGCGGCATCGTCGGCCTGCCGAATGTCGGTAAATCGACCCTTTTCAACGCCCTGACCAAGGCGGGCATCCCGGCGGAAAATTATCCGTTCTGCACCATCGAGCCGAACGTGGGCGTGGTGGAAGTGCCCGATCCGCGCCTGCAGAAGCTGGCGGAGATCGTGTCGCCCGAGCGCATCCTGCCGGCCACGGTGGAATTCGTCGACATCGCCGGCCTGGTTGCCGGCGCCAGCCAGGGTGAAGGCCTGGGCAACCAGTTCCTGTCGCACATCCGCGAGACGGACGCCATCGTCAACGTGGTGCGCTGCTTCGAGGATCCCAACGTGATCCACGTCGCCGGCAAGGTCGATCCCATCGCCGACATCGAGGTCATCGAGACCGAACTGGCCCTGGCGGACCTGCAGACCGCCGAAAAAGCGCTGCATCGCTACAACAAGACCGCGCGCTCCGGCGACAAGGAAGCGCAGCGGCTGGTGGCGGCGCTGGAAAAATGCATCGCCCAATTGAACCAGGCCAAGCCGGTGCGCTCGGTGGACCTGACGCAGGAAGAGCGCGCCCTGATCGCGCCGCTGTGCTTCATCACGTCCAAGCCGGCGATGTATGTGGGCAACGTCAGCGATGACGGTTTCACCAACAACCCCCTGCTGGACCGCCTGACCGAATTCGCCAAGTCGCGCAACGCACCGGTGGTGGCGATCTGCGCGGCCATCGAATCGGAAATCGTCGACCTGCCCGAAGAAGACCGCGCGGCTTTCCTGGCCGATATGGGCATGGAAGAGCCGGGCTTGAACCGGCTGATCCGGGCGGCGTTCAAGCTGCTGGGCCTGCAGACTTACTTCACCGCCGGCGTGAAGGAAGTGCGCGCGTGGACGATCCCGATAGGCGCGACGGCGCCGCAGGCTGCTGGCGTGATCCATACCGACTTCGAACGTGGGTTCATCCGCGCGCAGACGATTTCCTATGACGACTACATCGCGTGCAAGGGCGAGCAGGGCGCGAAGGAAGCGGGGAAGATGCGCGCGGAAGGCAAGGAGTATGTGGTGCAGGATGGGGACGTGATGAACTTCTTGTTCAACGTCTGATTTTGTCCAGAGTTCGACGAGGGGCCTGGAGTGGGCCGTCCGGGGAAGGGTGAGGTTTCGTCAAGCACCGTGTAGTGAGCGACCCACGCTGTGCTAGCGAGTGCCTCGAGTCCGCATGGTTACTTGCCCGAAGCCTCTGTACGACATATACTCTTAAACAACAAAACCCGCCAAGGCTATGCGCGCGAGCGTATCCTCAAACCGGCGGGTTACTTTTTGGTGCGTCCATAGCCGTGGGCCGAGTGGACACCGGTTGTGTGATGAAGCGTCCGTTTAGTAAACCAGCCACTACGTACGCCCAGCAGGTTGCCTAGCTGCGAGAGCGCGGCATGGTCATCGATGACCCGGCAGCCGCCGAGTTTTATCTGCAACACATCAATTATTACCGCTTGGGCGCGTACTGGCTGCCGTTTGAGGCAGATCACGCCACCCACATCTTTCGGCCGGGCACTAGGTTTTCACAGGTGCTGAATCTCTATGTATTCGATCGTGAATTGCGCCTGTTGGTGCTGGATGCCATCGAACGCGTCGAAGTCTCGGTGCGTAGCCAGTGGGCTTACCAGTTGGCTCATCACCACGGTCCGCATGCGCACCTGGACGTGGCTTTAGCATTCAAGCCCCATCGTTGGCAGGCGAATCTCGATAAGCTAGGGTTGGAAGTTTCACGTTCTGACGAAGCTTTTATCAAACATCTTCGCAACACTTATGTTGAAGCGATGCCACCGGTGTGGGCGGTGTGCGAAGTGATGTCGCTTGGGTTGCTATCCCGGTGGTACGACAATCTGAAACCCATGGCCACGCGCCGCGCCGTGGCTGCGGTATACGGGTTGGACGAACGCGTGCTTGAATCTTGGTTGCGGCATCTTTCCTTGGTGCGTAATACTTGCGCTCATCATGGCCGGTTGTGGAACCGCGAGTTCACCATCACGCCGCTGCTGCCGCGGAGTAAGCCGGCGGGATTGCCGGCTCAATTTCAGACGGGTTCACGGAAGGTCTACAACGCGCTGGTCATACTTCTCCACTGCATGGACGTGATCGCGCCCGCACATCACTGGCGACTCCGTCTGAGGGAGCTGATTGCGAGACATGACATTCCTGTCGCCGGCATGGGCTTCCCGGACAATTGGGACGATCTGCCAATCTGGCACGACCGAGACCCGATGCAGGCGACATAGATCAACGGTCTACCGCTACCCGCCCAATGGGTCAGGCAATACGTTGAATAGTGAGAGTATGTCGAACTACTTGGCTCGCCAGATTCCCATTATTCAGTCTGCCGAAAGCACAGCTCCCCTGCTTCGCAATACCATCACTCCGCCGGTCGCACCGGCGACCGTTGGGACAAGCGGAGCAAAGGAGCTGGACGATGGAGACTGCAACACGCGGTGCGCTGGACAGGCGCGCCTTTCTTAAGCATGCATCGGCGGCGACGAGTGCCGCGGTGATGGTGTCGCTGGTGCCGCGCATGGCGTGGGCAGCGGCGTCGGTGGTCGAGACGTCCAACGGCAAGGTCCGTGGAAGCGTCTATGCAAGCGCCTCGGGCAGCAGCGTGCATGTCTTCAAGGGCATGCGTTACGGCGACACCACGGGCGGCGAGTATCGCTTCCTGCCGCCACGGCCGCCGCGTAAGTGGAGCGGCATCCAGGACGCCACGCAATGGGGCGCTTCCTGCCCCCAAGTGGCGGAAACGCAAGACCCGTTCTACGCCTGGTACACGGCCATACAGCCCACGAACGAAGACTGCCTGTTCCTGAACGTCTTCACGCCCGGCGTGAACGACAATAAGCGCAGGCCCATCATGGTGTGGCTGCACGGCGGTTCGTGGTCGAGCTGCGCGGGGACCGCGCCGGGCTTCGACGGGACCAACCTGGCGGCCGCGCAGGATGTCGTCGTCGTGACCGTGAACCACCGCCTGAACGCCTTCGGCTATCTGTGGCTGGAGGACAAGGACGAACGTTTCGCCGATGCGGGCAGCGCCGGCGTGCTGGATATTCTGCAGGCCTTGCGCTGGGTGCGCGACAACGCCGCGGCCTTCGGCGGCGATGCGGGCAACGTCACGGTGTTCGGCCAGTCGGGCGGCGCCGCGAAGGTCATTGCCCTGATGGGAATGCCGGCGGCCCAGGGCCTGTTCCACAAGGCCATCGTGCAGAGCTGCTCCGGCGGCATGCGCATCGACAGCCCGGATGAGGCCGCGCGGCAGGCGCATGCGCTGGCATCGGCGCTGGACATGCAATCGGTGGACGGCGCGGCATTGCAGCAGGTGCCGATGGACAAGCTGGTCGCCGCGCTCAAGCGCGTCGCCGATCCCTTCCGGCCGGTGGTCGACGGGCGCAACTTCCTGCGCGATCCCTACTATCCGGACGCGCCGGCCATGTCGGCACACATTCCGCTGCTGATCGGCAATGCCAATACGGAAAGCACTTACTACCTGCAGGTCGATCCCAACAATTTTTCGCTGGGCATGGCGGACGTACAGCGCAGGCTGCAGCATTTCCTGAAGACGGATGCAGCTCGGGTCGACGCGCTGGTCGAAGCCTATCGATCGGAATACCCGGCCTACGATCCCAGCGAAATCCTGATGACGATCACGACGGACTACCTGTTCAAGCGCAACACGCTCAAGGTGGCGTCGCTGCAGGCCGCGGCGGGCCAGGCGCCGGTCTATGCCTATGTCTTCGCGCGGCAGACGCCGATACAGGGCGGGCGCATCCATACGCCGCATACCGGCGAGGTGCCGTTCATCTTCGGCACGGCCAAGGCGGCCGAGGCGCAGGTCGGTACCGGCGCGGACATCGAACCCATGACCCGACGCATAATGGCCACCTGGGCAACATTCGCCCGCACGGGCAATCCCGGCAATTCGACGCTGCCGCATTGGGCGCCATACCGAGATGGCGATCGCCAGACGATGGCGTTGAGCATGGACAGCCAGCTCCTGAAGGATCCCGGCGGCGGGTCGCGAGGCGCGCTGGAGGGGCTGCCGTACTACGAGTACAGCGTTTCGCGATCCGCCTTTGTGAAGGGGTGACTTGTGCGCGGTACGCACGTTTGCGTGGCATAGGCCTTCTGTTCGCCGCATAACATGCGGCGCATACCGCTGATTCTTCCACGTCTTTCATAATCGCCGCATGAATAGCGGCGCCTCTCTCTATATCTGGACGGCCTCCGGCTGGCCGACCTGGTGCTACAACCTTGGTGTGCTGGCGGGGGCCGTGGCCCAGGCAAACCGTACATTGGGCCTGTTGCGGTCAAAGATGGTCGACCTCGATTCGGCAACACGCAATGCGGTCAGGCTGGCGGCGTTCGCGGACGAAGTCATCAACACCAGCGAAATCGAAGGCGAACATCTGAACGTCGCCTCGGTACGCTCATCCATCGCTCGCCGGCTAGGGGTGGATATCGGCGCGCTGGCGCCCGTGGATCGCCATGTGGAAGGCATCGTGGAGATGGTGCTCGATGCCACCGGCGCCCATGATGCGCCCCTGACGGCCGAGCGCTTGTTCGCGTGGCATGCGGCGTTGTTTCCCACCGGGTACTCGGGGCTGAGCAAGATCACTACGGGCGCTTGGCGAGACGATGCGCATGGGCCGATGCAGGTGGTGTCGGGTCGCTTGGACAGGCAGCGTGTGCATTACGAGGCGCCGCCCGCGGCCCGCCTGCCGGAAGAAATGGCCGCCTTCCTCGCCTGGGTGAACAGCGCCGCCACGGCGGAGCCGCCGCTGATCCGCGCGGGACTGGGGCATCTATGGTTCGTGACGCTACACCCCTTCGATGACGGCAACGGCCGTATCGCGCGCGCGGTCGGCGATCTATTGCTGGCGCGCGCCGACGGCAGTCCGCAACGCTTCTACAGCGTGTCGGCGCAGATACAACGTGAACGCAAGGCGTACTACGACATCCTGGAGGCCACGCAGAAGGGCTCCATGGATGTGACGGCTTGGCTGTCGTGGTTTCTGGAGACGCTGTACGCGGCGGTGGCATCCGCGCATGGCACCGTGGATGCGGTGTTGCGCAAGGCCCGCTTCTGGCAGCGCCTGCCGGGCGCCAGGCTGAACGAGCGCCAGGTAAAGGTGCTCAATCGCCTTCTCGACGGCTTCGAAGGCAGGCTGACCAGCGGCAAATGGGCGAAGTTGGCGAAATGCTCGCCGGACACCGCATTGCGGGACATCAGCGAACTGGTGCAGCTTGGGGTACTGCGCCGCTCGCAGGCTGGCGGACGCAGCACCAGTTATGAACTGGCCGACGCGCCCGCGGGACCTAATCCAGCTTGACCGCGGCCGGGCCTTCGAACGGGATCCGCATGCCGTCTTCGCCAAAGAAGATATTGCCCTTGTAGACCTGCCCGATCTCGCAGACGATGCGTTCGCGCAGTCCTGGGCGGTCGAATTGCTCGGTGACGTGGGAGATCACCAGATTGCGGACGTTGGCGCCGGCGGCCATTTCGGCGAGCTCCATGTGGCCCATGGTGAACGCCTCGAAGGTCTTGCTGGGGGCCGTGCCGGACATGTAATGGCACATGTGGACGAGTACGTCGCAATCCTGCGCCAGCGCCGACAAGGCCCGGCTGGGGCCGGTGTCGCCGGAATAGACGAAGGATTGGCCGTCGGCGTCCAGGCGATAGCCGTACGACACCAGATGCGGCGCGAAGTGATTCACCGGCGCGACGCGCACCGTCCAGCCATCGCCTTGTACGGTGTCGCTGTCGCCCAACTCGTGCAGCACGGGGGCGGGACGAAGCCGCTGGCCTTCGCCGCCACGCGCGCGGTACACGTCGATGCTGCACTGATTCTCGGTGCGTGAGATCAGGTCGGGGCCGAACGCGCCGTCGTCGCCGATGAGACGTTCGGTGATGCGTTTCAGCGGCGGCGGGCCGTAGACGTGCATGTCCGGGATCTTTCCGGCGCCCTGGTCCCAGCGGGTCAGCAGCAGGCGCGGATAGTCGCCCATGTGGTCGTAATGGTGGTGGCTGAAGAAGGCGTGCGATACCGCCGTCGCGCGTATGCCGAGCTCGAGCAGGCGATGGTGCGCGCCGAAGCCGTGATCGAAGACCAGGTAATCGTCGCGTACCTTGACGACATAGCCCGAGCACATGCGGCGCAGGGAAGGGGTGGGGGTGCCGGTGCCCAGCAGCCAGAGTTCCATGGTGGTTCCTGATGTGGTTCGTTGATGCGTGATTGGTTGACGCGTGGTTCATTGAGACGGCCGCGTATGCCTGGCCCGCGAACTGGACAGCCATATGGGCCAGCCATACGGAGGCAGCCAAGCAGCCCAGCCAGGCGGGCCGGCCAGACGGCCGGCCGCGTTATTCCGCCGATATATTCAATTCCTTGATCAGCGCGTTGTACTTGGCCTGTTCGCCTTGCACGAACTCGCCGAAGGCGGCGGCGGACATGTCGCTGGTCTGGACGCCCTGCATGGCCAGGCCTTGCTGCACTTCCGGGGCGCGCAGGGCCGCGAGGATCTTGTCGTGCAGGAGTTCCTGGCGGTCGCTGGCGACGCCCTTGGGCACGAAGAAGCCGAACCATCCGGCCAGGTCCAGGCGCGGATACCCTTGCGACGCCAGCGCGGGCACGTCGGGCAGCGCCGGGCTGGGCGTGGTGGACGTGACGCCCAGCGCGTTCAGCTTGCCGCTTTTGACGAAGGGCACGGCCGGAGGCATGCCGGAAAAGTAGATATTCACCACGCCGCTGACCGTGTCGGTGACGGCCTGGCTGCCGCCCTTGTACGGGACGGCCATGATCTTGATGCCGGCGTCCTTGGCCAGCAGGGCGCCCGCGATGTCGGCCGGGCTGCCGGTGCCGGCCGTCGCGTAGGTGACGGTGCCGGGCTTGTCCTTGGCGAGCTTCACCAGGCCTTCGATATTCTCCACCGGGACGGATGGGTTGGATACCAGCAACAGGGGTGTGGACCCGGCGAGCGCGATGGGCGAGAAATCGCGCGTGACGTTGTAGCTGACGCCCTTTTGGATCACCGGGTTGATCACCATTTCGGACGTATAGGCCAGGAGCAACGTATAGCCGTCGGCCGCGGCGTTCGCGACGTAGTTGGCGCCGATCGATCCCGCCGCGCCGGCCTTGTTTTCGACGATGACGGCTTGCTTGAGATCCTGCGACAGCTGCTTGGCGACGAAACGCGCGATGACGTCGCCTGTGCCGCCCGGGCCGTAGGGGACGATGATGCGCAGGGGCTGGTCCGGATAAGCGCCGGTGCCGGCGTGCGCGGGCAGGGCGGCGCCGGCACCGGCGGCGAGGGCAAGCACGGAAATGGCCGCGAGCAGGGCGCGGCGGCGTTCTGGTCTGGAAGACAGCTGCATGAGAATTCCCCTGGGTTGTGCTAGTTATGAGATGATGATTTTCCTTTTATCTGAATCGTTATTGTCATAACTGTTTTGTTATGACCTGTCTTATGAAAAGCCCCGACTTCGCCAAGCTGCGCGTGCGCGACCTCGAATTGCTGCGGGAAATTGCCACGGTACGCTCCCTGACGGCTATCGCGGAATCGCGCGGACTGACGCAGCCGGCGTTGAGCCGCGCCCTGCACGATATCGAAGCCGCATTGGGCACGCAGGTATTTTCCCGCGATCGGGCCGCGCGCCTCGAACCCACGCCCTTGGGCAGCCTGATCCTGTCCCGCGTGGAATTAATGCTTGCCGAAGCCGACGGCCTGCGCGGCGAACTGCTGGCTTTCGAGGAAGGCAGGGGCACCCATCTGCGCCTGGGTGTCATCCCCTTCGTATCCAACCAGTTGATGCGCGAGATCCTCAAGGAATTGACGACGGGTCCCTACGCGATGTCCATCAGCACGTATGAAGCATCCACGGATCAACTGGTGTCCGCGCTGCGCCGCCAGGAGCTGGACGCCGTTCTTGGCCGCATCACGGTCGACGGCGCGACGAGCGAGCTGCATCAGGAAAAGCTGTTCACGCAGAGCGCGTCCGTGCTCGTCAACGCCAGGAGCGACCTCGCCGGGCGCAAGGCATTGAAGCTGGAGGACCTGCACCGGCATGAATGGGTGCTGCCGCCGCAGGCCAGTCCGACGCGGCTCGCGTTCGCGCAGCTCTTCGTGGCACGGGGCGCGACGCCGCCTTCCGCGCGCATCGAGACCACCTCGGCCCGCTTGATCCATACGGCGATCAGCGGCGATATCGCGGTCCTGGGGCTGCTGCCCCTGGATATCGCGATGGAACTCGAAACCTGGGGTGGGGTCAAGGCCGTGGACCTGCCGGCGCCGTTCAAAATGCCGCCGGTCGGATTGATCACGCTGGCGAAGCGGCAGCGCCTGCCCGCCGGCCGCATCCTGCGCGACGTGGTGCGCGGGGTGCTGGCGCGATCGGTCGCCTATCGGTGAGGCTTGCGGAGCATCGTGGCGTGGTGCGCTGACTCGTCGCCGATCCTGACGCTTTCCAGGAAAGCCTCTTCGAACAGCGCGAGCGTCGGATCCCGGCTGGATGCCTTGCGCCGGATCAGGCACACCTGCATGGGGACGACGTCCAGCGGCACGTCCAGTATGCGTACCAGCCCCAGCTCCTGGTGCATGGCGGCCGCGCGGCGCGGCGCCACGGTGAACAGGTTCGATTGCGCGACGATGGCCAGGTTCTGGATGTAGGTCGATGTTTCGACGACCGGTTCGGGCGGTTGCACGCCATGCCGCAGAAAGGCTTCGGCCAGGGCGCCGCGCACGGCGGAATCCGGCCGCTGCATGACCCATTCGCATCGCGCCAGGTCCTCGTAGCTGATGTCGCGCCGGCTGGCAGCGGCGTTATGCGGCCCGACCACGATGCAGATTTCCTCGCGGTAAAGGTTGACGAAGGACAACTGGCTGGAAGCCTGCGCCAGCGCGCTGCTGGCGTTGGGCAGGCGGCCGATCACGCAGTCCAGTTCGCCGGCGATCAGCATGTCCAGCAACTGGCGCGCGGTGCTTTCATGTGTGCGGATGGCGCAGCCGCCCGCTTGGCGGAAAAGATCTATCGCCCTGGGCAGGTAGGCGATGAAGGCCTGCGGGACGACGCCCACGCGCAGCAGGGCGGACCGGCCCGCCGCCACGCGGCCGATGACGGCGGAAAGTTCGTCGAATTCGTTCAGGATGGTGCGCACCCGGCCCAGCAAGGCCTGCGTCTGCGCGGTCGGCGTGACGCCCTGGCGGCTGCGCACGAAGAGCGGAAATCCGACCAGGGCCTCGAGGTCGTTGAGCATGGCCGTCGCGGCGGGCTGGCTGATGTTCAGCTGCCGGGCCGCCTTGTGGATAGTGCCTTGCTCGATCAGCGACTCGATCAACAGCAGATGGCGGAATTTCAGATGCGACAGCGCCATGGGCGAATGCGGCATGAGCGGCCCCCCTCCGTGATAGGCAAACCGTATCACGAAATCGGATATTTCGATTATGTCCTTTCACCGATGGCTGGCTAGACTGCTTTTCAGACATCAGAGGCCCGGTCAGGCCCACTCATGCAAGGGGAATAATCTTGAAAGCACAGCGCTGGAAACGTCGAGCCGCAGCGGTCGCGGCTATTGCGGCCACCTGGATCGCGGCCCCCGGGGCTGCCCAGGCCGCGTGGCCGGCGGATCAACCTATCCGCATCATCGTGCCGCAGGCGGCGGGCGGCACCAACGATACCGCCGCGCGGCTGGTGGCCGTCGAGCTGGGCAAGGCGCTGAATCAAAGCGTCGTGGTGGAAAACCGTCCCGGCGCATCGGGTGCGATCGGCATGCAGGCGGCCGTGCAGTCCAAGCCCGATGGCTATACGCTGGCCATCGCGTCCGACACCGCGACCATCCTGAACGCCGTGCGCCGCGATATGCCCTGGCAGTTCAAGCGTGACCTGACGGGCGTTTCGATGATCGCCGACCAGCCCATCGTCGTCGCGGCATCCGCGCGCAGCCCGTACAGATCGCTGGCCGACCTGCTGGAAGCCGCCAAGGCCAAACCTGGCGCCATCGCCTTCGGCACGTCCGGCCTGGGCACATCGCAACAGGTTGCCGGCGAGTGGCTGGCACGCGAGGCCGGGGTGCAGATGACGCACGTACCCTACAAGGGCGGCGGCCAGGCGATCACCGACCTGGTGGGCAATCAAGTGCCCGCCGCGGTGCTCGGCCTGGCGCCGGTCATCGGGCAATACCGGTCGGGCAATGTGCGCATCCTGGCGCTGACTTCGGAGAACCGGAGTGCCGAACTGCCGGACGTGCCGACGCTGCGCGAGCTCGGCTACAAGGACATCGTGCTGACGCAATGGGTGGGCCTGGTCGCGCCCAAGCGCACGCCGCCCGAGGTCGTGCAACGCCTTTCCGACGAAGTGACCCGGATCCTGGCCAAGCCGGAGATCGTCCACAAGCTGAAGGAAAGCGGCCTGGACGTGCGGCCCATGCCGGCGGCGCAGTTCGACGTTTTCCTGGCGCGCACCGTGGATCAATGGCAGCACCTGATATCGACGCTGTCGCTGCGGCTGGAATAGCGGTAAGCGACGAAGCAAACACCGACGACGCGAAAAACGACGCGGAAAACACCGGCGAAGCAGACGCGGAATGCCGGCACATCATCGAGGCAGCACACACGTGAAGCAGACACAGCAGGGCACGCAACGACCCAACATCATCCTGATCCTGGCCGACAACCTGGGCTGGGGCGAGCTGGGCTGCTACGGCGGCGGGGCGTTGCGCGGCGCGCCCACGCCGCGTATCGATGAACTGGCGGCGCAAGGCACCCGCTTCCTGAACTTCAACGTCGAAAGCGACTGCGTGCCGACGCGATCCGCGCTGATGACGGGGCGCCATCCCATCCGCACGGGCGCGCTGCAGTCGGTGCCGGCCGGCCTGCCGCAGGGACTCATCCCCTGGGAACGCACCATGGCCGAAATCATGTCCGACGCCGGCTATGCGACCGCGATGTACGGCAAATGGCATCTGGGGGACAAAGAGGGCCGCTATCCCAAGGACAAGGGCTTCGACGAGTGGTACGGCATTCCGCGCACCACGAACGAAAGCATGTTCATGGAGGCCGTCGGCTTCGATCCCGCCGTGGTCGAGCTACCCTGCGTCATGGAAGGCCGCAGAGGACAGCCCGCCGAAAAGCGTGAGGTCTACGACCTGGAGATGCGCCGGCGCATCGATGAAGAACTGACACGCCGCAGTTGCGAATTCATTACCCGCAACGCAGGCAAGCAGCCGTATTTCCTGTACGTCCCGCTGACGCAGCTGCATTTCCCCACCATCCCGCATCGCGATTTCGAAGGGCGCACGAAGAAGGGCGAGTTCGCCGACTCGCTGGTCGAAATGGACGCCCGCGTGGGGCAGATCCTGGACCAGGTGAAGGCGACCGGGACGGAGGACGATACGGTCTTCATCTTCGCCAGCGACAACGGTCCGGAGTACCGGCGGCCCTGGCGCGGCAGCGCCGGTATGTGGACCGGCACCTATCACACGGCGATGGAAGGCGCGCTGCGCGTGCCGCTGATCGTGCGCTGGCCCGGCCGGGTGCCGGCGGGCCGCGTGACCAATGAAATGGTCCATGTGGTCGACCTGTTCCCGACGCTGGCGCGTATCGCCGGCGCGGACGTGCCGACGGATCGGGTGGTGGACGGCGTGGATCAACTGGATTTCCTGTTGGGCGAAAAGGAGCAATCCAACCGCGAGGGTTTCGTCTACTACATCAAGAGCGAAATGCGCGCCGCCAAGTGGCGCGATTGGAAAATGCACTTCGTGTGGGAAGTCGAGCCCAACGCCGGGCCCAACCATCTGGAGACGCCCTATGTCTTCAACATCGTGCAGGATCCCAAGGAAGAGAGCGACGTCAACACGACGCAGGGCTGGGTGCGCGGGCCCATACGCCGGATGATCCTGGCGTTCCAGCAGTCGCTGTCCGCCAATCCGCCGATTCCGCCGGGCGCACCCGACGATTTCGTGCCGCCACCCTTGCGTGGCAAGGGCCGCGGCTGACCATGCCGCCGGCGCCCGGACGCGTGTCGACGTCGCCGCGACGCCGGCCCCCACGCGCTATGCCTACGCGACCTGCCGCATCGCCAGCCGGCGCCGCGTCGCCAGGGCCATCATGGCGATGACCAGCGGCGGGAAGGCGATCCAGCACACCATGTCCCAGCCGTAGTTCGCCAGCACGCCACCCGACGAGAACGAGCCCAGGACCATGGTGCCGAACACCAGGAAGTCATTGAAGGCCTGGACCTTGTTGCGCTCTTCCGGACGATGGCATTCCAGCACCAGCGCGGAAGCGCCCACGAAGCCGAAGTTCCAGCCCAGCCCGAGCAGGATCAGCGAGGTCCAGAAATGGCCCACCGTCAGCCCCGCCAGCCCGGCCACGGCGGCCGCGCCCGTCAGGATCAATCCGGCCATGACCACGCGGCCGGCGCCGAAGCGACCGATCAGCCGGCCCGTGAAAAAGCTGGGGCCGTACATGGCGATCACGTGCCACTGCAAGCCCAGGTTGGAGGCCTCCTGCGGCAGGCCGCATAGCCGCATGGCCAGCGGCGCGGAGGTCATCAGGAAATTCATCAGGGTATAGCTGATGACGCCGCAGACGACCGCGACGATGAAGGCAGGCTGGCGGACGATCTGCCCCAGGGGCCGGCCGGCGGCGTTTTCCGCGGCGCTGGGAATCGGCAGCTTGACGCCCATCAGGATGGCCGCGCTGAGCAGCGCCACGGCGGCCTGGGCAAGATAGGTCGCCGCGAACATGTGGGGCGGCCAGACGTACATGGTGTAGGTCACCAGCTGCGGTCCCAGCACGCCGGCCACGACCCCGGCGGCCATGACGGTGGACAGCGCTCGCGCGCGCTGCGGCGCCGGCACGCATTCGGCGGCGGCGAAGCGGAAGGTCAGCACCACCGCCGCGTACGCGCCGCCGAACAGCATGGCGAAGCAGAAGAGCCAGAAACTGCCGAGCATGATGGCCAGGGCGCTGAGCAAGCCGACCAGCACGCCGCATCCCGTGCCGGCCTGGAATGCCGCGCGCCGCCCGTAGCGCTGGGCGATCGCGCCCGCCGGCAGCGTGGACAGCGCCATGCCGACGACGAAGATGGAAATCGGCATGGTGGCCAGCGATTTCTCTGGCGCGAGCGTGTTGCCGATGATCGCGGCCGTCGCATAGACGACGGTGGTATTGGCGCCGGCCAGCGCCTGCGCGACGGCGAGCCGCGCCAGATTGCCTTGGAATAATGTGCTGCCCACAGCGATAGTCCCCACCTTGGCTTCAGGCGGGACGATACCTTATTTCTGTTTCTTATATGGTTATGACCCTGATCGATTTGGGGCCGCTGCCGCGTCGCTGGCGGTGGTCCCGGCCGTGTCCACATCGCCGCCGCCGACGGACTTGTACACCGCGATCAGGCGCATGAAGAGCTGGTGATTGCTATCGGACAGGTCGCGCCGCGACTGTATCCACGTGCGTTCGGCATCCAGTTCGACCAGGAAGTCGGTCAGGCCGCGGGCGTAGCGCGCACGCGCCAGGTCATAGGCTTCGCGGCTGGCGGCTTCCTTGGCGCGCAGGCTGGCGTTGCGGCCGCGTTCAGCGTCGTAGCCCGTCAAGGCGTCGTCGATCTCGCGCCATGCCTTCAGGACGGTCTGCTGGTAGTCGACGGCGGCTTCCTGCTGGGCCAGCTGGCGCAGCACCACGGTGGCGCGGCGGCGTCCCTGGTCGAAGATCGGCAGCGACAGCGACGGGCCGATGCTCCAGGCCCGCGTGCCCCATTCGCCGAAGCGGCTGCCTTCATAGGACTCATAGCCAAAGCTCGCGCCCAGGGTGATGCGCGGATAGAGATCGGCCACGGCGACGCCGATGTCCGCGGTAGCGCCATGCAGCCGGGCTTCGGCGGCGCGTATGTCGGGGCGTCGCAGGGCGACCTGGGAGGGCAGGCCCAGCGACAGGTCGGGCAGGCGCGCGGGCAGGGCCGCCAGCGGCGTGGCGGGCCGGGCAGCCAGGGTCTGGGTCAGTTCGCCGGGGCGCGCGTCCACCAGCAGGCCGATCTGGTTCATCAAGGAGGCTGCCTGCGCGTTCAACGGCGGCATGCGCGCCTCCAGGTCGGCCAGCAGGCCGCGCTGGCGGCTGACGTCCAGTTCGTCGATCAGGCCGCCGCGTGCGCGCGCCTGCAGCAGCGACAGGCTGTCGCGGGCGGCCGCCACGTCCTGGTTCAACAGATCGAGCTGCTGCTGCGTCAGCCGCAGTTCGAAGTAGTCGCGCGCCAGTTCGCTGGCCACGGCCAGGCGCACGTCATCCAGCAGCGCGGCCGCGTTGTTCACGTCGGCATCGGCCGACTCGATGGAGCGTCCCACGCGGCCCCACAGATCCAGTTCCCAGGATGCGTCGAAGCCACCCTGGTAAAGGGTGAAGGGCGAACTCAGCATGGATACCAGCTCTTCGCGGTTGGCGGGCGCGACGGCGTTGGCCAGCCGCGTGCCGGCGGAATACTCGCTCTGGCGCTGGCGCGTGACGGCGCCGGTGGCGTCCAGGGTGGGCCCGCGCTGCGCGGCGACGGTCACCCGCCGCATGCGGCTCTGCGCGAAGCGCAGGGCGGCGGTGCGCAGGTCGGGGCTGGCTTGCGCGGCACGGGCTTGGAGCGCGTCCAGCGTCGCGTCGTCGAAAAGCGTCCACCACTGCGCGGGCACGGGCGCGGTACTGGGCGTTGCAGCCGGTGAGGCGCCCGGCGTTGCACCCGGCGTTGCAGCCGGCGTTGAACCCGGCACGGCGGCGGTCGATGGCGCGGTGCCCATGTCGGCGGAGCGCTGTCCGCTGCGCCAGTCCTGCCAGGACGCGGGCGCCGCGGCGGTCGGCGGCGAGTAATCGGGCCCGACCGCGCAGCCCGCCAGCAGGGCGGCGGTGCAGGCGGATGCAAGCAGCAGACGCATCGGAGACGAGGGCATTGGAGATAAGGTGGAATAGGCGGGCATGGCGCGGCTCTTCATGCAAGGCGGTGGCGGAACAGCCAGGCCGCCAGCGGCAAGGTAACGGCGGAGATGCCGACGAAAGGCACCAGATCGTGCCAGACGTCGGCCAGGCCGGCGCCCTCCAGGTACACGCTGCGCACCAGATCCACCGCGAAGCGCAGGGGGTTGGCGTACGTGGCGATCTGGAGCGCTTCCGGCATGTTGCGCACCGGCGTGGTCAGCCCGGACAACAACACCAGCGGCATCAACAGGACGAAGTTGTAGAGCATGGCCTGCTGCATCGTCGTGGACACCGCCGAGATCGACAGGCCGACGCCGACGATGGCGATCGTGAACATCAAGGTGCCGCCGAGCAGCACGGCCAGGCTGCCCGCCATCGGAATGTGGAACCAGAACAGCGCGATCGCCAGCACGATGGACGACTGCAGCACGCCGATGGCGATGGACGGCAGCGCCTTGCCGAACATGATGGTGATGGGGCGGTAGGGCGTGACCAGCAACTGGTCGAACGTGCCCTGTTCCCGCTCGCGGGCCACCGACAGCGCGGCCAGGGTCATCGTCTGCAGCATGCTCAGCGAGGCGATCAGCCCCGGCATGATGCTCCAGCGGGTTTCCAGGTTGGGGTTGTACCAGGCCCGCATGTCCACATCGACCGGCGGGGGCGCGGCACCCGGCCGGCTGGCGTTGTAGGCGGTGACGATATCGCGGATCTGGCCGGCCGCCGTGCCCGCCGTGGTCGAGTTGCGGCCATCCAGGATGACCTGCAGGGGCGCCTGGCCGCCGGCGGCCAGCGTGCGTTCGAAGTCGTCGCCGAAATGCAGCACCAGCAATGCCTTGCCGGCGTCGATCACTGGCGCGATCTCTTCCGCCGAACGCAAGGTCGCGACGCGCTCGAAGACGCCCGTGCCGTCCAGCCGCGCCAGCAGTTCCGTCGAGGCCTGCCCGCGCGACTGGTCCAGCACGGCATAGGGAACGTGGGTCAGGTCGAAGGTGGCGGCGTAGCCGAACAGCAGGCTTTGCAGGATCACCGGCACGATCAGGACCACCCGGCTGGCGGGGTCCTTGAGGATCGCCAGGAATTCCTTCAGGCACAGATTGCCCAGCGGACGAAGATAAGCGATCAAGGCATTCATGATGTCGGCCTGTTTGTTTCGCGTGTCTGTTTCATCGGTCCAGCGTCTTGCGCGTCAGGTGGCCCACCCATATCAGCAGCGCCGCCGCATAGGCGGCCAGGATGGCGCAGTCCTTCAGGATCAGCGGCCAGTAATCGCCCGCCAGGAACACCGTCTTGACCAGCTCCATGAAATACGTGGCCGGCAGCGCATGGCCGACGATGTTCACGATGGCGGGCACGTTGCGCAGGTCGAAGACGAAGCCCGACAGCATCGTTGCCGGCATGAAGCTGGCCAGGATGGCGATCTGGCTGGCCAGGAACTGGTTGCGGGTGACGGCCGAGATCAGCAGCCCGATGCCCAGCGACACCAGCATGTAGAGCGTCGATCCCGCCAGCAGCGCGCCCATGGAGCCTTGCAGCGGCACCTGGAACAGGAACAGCGCCGCCACCAGGCACAGGGCCAGCCCGGCCATGCCGACGCAGAAATAGGGAATGATCTTGGCAAGCAGCACTTCCACCGGACGCACCGGCGTGACGAACAGCGCTTCCAGCGTGCCGCGCTCCCACTCGCGCGCCATGACCAGCGCGGTCAGGAAGGTGCCGATCAGCGTCATGATCAGCACGACCAGGCCCGGGACCAGATACCACGTGCTGTCGTTGGCGGCGTTGAACCACATGCGATCCACCACCGTGACGCTGCCGTTGCCCGACATGGACAGGCTTGCGCCGCGGTCCGCCTGCTTCTGCAGCCAGATGGCGACGGCGCCCTGCAGGTAGCCGCCCACCACCAGCGCGCGCGTGGGATCGCTGCCCGATACCAGCGTCTGCACGGTGGCGTTGCCGGCGGCGTAGCGGCGCGCGAAATCGCTGGGGATGCGCAGGATGGCATCGGTTTCGTCGGCGGCCAGGGCGCGTTCGGCGTCATGCCATGAACCTGCGGGCAGGCGGGACAGGTAAGGCGACAGCGCGATGCTGGCAGCCAGGTCGTGCGCCTGCGGCGACGCGTCTTCCATCACGATCATGACGCGGGCGTGCTTCACGTCCAGCGACAGGCCATAGCCGAAGATCAGGATCAGGATGATGGGCAGCACCAGGCCGATCAGCATATTGGCGCGGTCGCGGAACAGCTGGCGCACCTCCTTACGCGTCAGCGACACCAGGCGGCGCCAGAATCCGCTGCCCGCGCGCGTGGCTGGGGCGCCGTTCATGGGCGTGCCTCCGCCGGTCGATCGCCCGGCGTCCCGCCCGGGCCGGTATGGCCGGCACCTTCCGCATGCATCGCGGCGCTGCCAGGCCTTGCCGTCGACGCGCCATTGCGCCCACGTTCGACGATGCCGATGAAGGCGTCTTCCATGGTCATCGTGTGTTCCGCCGTCGCGCCCGCCTGGGCGCGGACCTCGTCGGGCGTGCCCAGCGCCAGCAGCTTGCCGGCATCCTGGATCACGATACGGTCGCAGTATTCGGCTTCTTCCATGAAGTGCGTGGTGATGACGATCGTCGTGCCCGTCTGCGCCAGCGCGGTGATGCGGCGCCAGAACGCGCGGCGCGCCAGCGGATCGGCGCCGCTGGTCGGTTCGTCCAGGAACAGGATGTCGGGCTCATGCAGCAGGCCGACCGCCATGGCGAGCCGCTGCTTGATGCCGCCGGGCAGTTGTCCGGCGGGTTGGTCCAGATGTTGGCGCAAGGCGAACTGTTCCGTGACCGCGGCGATGCGTTCGCGCAGATGCGCGCCATGCAGGCCATAGGCGCCGCCGAAAAAACGCAGGTTTTCGGCGGCGGACAGGTCGCCGTACAGCGCGAAGGCCTGCGATACGTAGCCGATGCGCGATCGCGCCTGCGCACGCGCCGTGCGCAGGTCCATGCCGGCCACGCGCGCCGTGCCGCCGCTGGCCGGCAACAGGCCGCACAGCATGCGGAAGGTCGTGGTCTTGCCCGCGCCGTTCGGGCCGAGCAGGCCGAAGATCTCGCCGCGCGCGACGTTGAACGTGGTGCGGTCCACCGCGGTGAAATCGCCGAATTTGCGGATCAGGTCACGGACTTCGATCGCGGGCTCGCCGCCCCGCGCCGGGGTTTCCCGGGCTCCCGCCGGGCCGTCGGCCGAGGCGGCCGCGCTGGCCATGTCGTCGGCGTCGCCCGCCTCGTCGACGCGCGCGCGCAGCAGCACCATGAAGCCATCTTCCAACCGGGCTGGCACGGCCCGCGCATCCGCGGCCTCGCCGCCCAGCGCATCGATATCGCCGCCGGGGCGCAGGATGAATCGCACCTCTCCACCGCGCGGCACGGCGTCGACCACCTGGTCATGACGGTCCAGCAGCCGTGCCTGGCGCGCGCGCGGCGCCTCGCCCGGCGGCGCCGGCACGACGTAGCACAAGCCTTCCGCGCGCGCGGCGATGGCGGCGGGCGCGCCGCCCGCGAGCAGGCCGCCCTCGTGCAGCACATGCACGCAGGCGCAGCGCTCCGCTTCGTCCATGTACGCCGTGGCGACCAGCACGGTCAGGGATTCGTCGCGCACCATCCGGTCGATGATCTCCCACAGTTCGCGCCGGGACAGCGGGTCGACGCCCACCGTGGGCTCGTCCAGCAGCAGCAGGTCGGGCGAACGCACCAGCGTGCAGGCCAATCCCAGCTTCTGCTTCATGCCGCCCGACAGCTTGCCGGCCAGGCGCTCCGTGAAGCGCGCCAGGTCCGTCATCTCGAGCAGGCGGGCGTAGCGTTCGCGCCGCGCGTCGGCCGGCACGCCATGCAGGTCGGCATACAGGTCCAGGTTTTCCTGCACGCTGAGATCCGTGTACAGCCCGAAACGCTGCGGCATATAGCTGATGCGTTCCTGCACGGCCTGCGGATCGCGGACGACGTCATAGCCCAGCACCCGCAGTTGCCCGGCGTCCGGACGCATGAGGCCGGCGACCAGTCGCAGGAAAGTGGTCTTGCCCGCCCCGTCCGGGCCGACCAGGGCCGTGACGGTGCCGCGCGCGACGTGCAGCGTGACGCCGTCCAGCGCCTGCACGTGGCGGCGCGCCGTTTTCACGGCGAAGCGTTTGCCGATGTCCCGCGCGTCGATGGCCAGGCCGTCGCCGTCCATCAGCGCGCAGCTCCCGCCGTGACGGGGTCCAGGGCGATGGCCACGGTGGCCGGCATGCCCAGGCGCAGGCGATCCTCGGGGTCTTCGACCAGCACGCGGATTTCGTACACCAGGCTGGTGCGCAGGGTTTCGGTCTGCACGTTCTTCGGCGTGAACTCCGCCACCGATGAGATATAGCCGACCTTGCCGTTCACGGCCTGGCCGGGATAGCTGTCGGTATAGACCTGCGCCGCCATGCCCATCTTCACGCGGCCGAGGTCGGTTTCATTGACGTAGGCGCGTATCCATTTGGGATCGTAGATGGCCAGCGTGTAGACCGGCCGTTGGGGGGAGGCCATATCGCCGGGTTCCAGCAGCCGGGCGCGGACCACCGCGTCGCGCGGCGCTTTCAGTTCGGCCAGGTCCAGGCGGTGTTGCAGCAGATCCGCCTGGGCGCGAGCGGCTTGCAGGGCGGCTTCGGCCTCGGCGATATCTTCCTTGCGCGGGCCGACCTTGGCCAGGCGCAGACTCTGCTGGCGGTTGTCCAGCTGTGCCTGCGCCACCCGCAGGCGCGAGGCGGCATTGTCCAGGTCGTCCCGGCTGACGCCGCGGCCCGCGGTGTCGCCGGCCACGCCCTGCAGGCGCTTCAACTGCCGGGCGGCGAGGTCGGCATCGGCCTGGGCGGCGATCACCTGCGCCTGGGCCTGCTGGACTTCTTCCGGCCTCGACCCGTTGCGCAGGCGCAGCAGCGATTGCTCGCGCATCGCCACGTCGGCGCGCGCCTGCGCCAATTCCAGGGCCAGCGTGCGGGTATCCAGCCGCGCCAGCACCTGGCCCGCGCGGACGCGGTCGCCTTCGTCCACCTTCATCTCCGCGATGCGGTCGCTGCCATCGAATGCCAGGGCGATCTGGCGGATATCGACGTTGCCGTAGAGCGTCAGGCGATTCGGATCGGAGTGGTTGCGATTCAACGTCCAGAAGACGGCGGCGGCCGCCGCCAGCAGCACAACGACGACTAGGATGGCTGTTTTTTTCTTCATGATCGGTCGGTCGTATCCCCGGCTGGATGTCTAAGTCAAATTTGGATTTGAGATAAACTATACCTACATTTTTGCCGCATTGCACAGCGCGCGTATTGCGCTGGGTCATGCTTTCGAGCCTCCCCATGCCGCCCAGAAGCCCGCCAGCCGCGACGCCGTCGCCCGCGCGTCCACGCGCCGACGGCGAGGTCACTCGCGCGAATATCCTCGAAGCGGCCGGCCAGCTGTTCGCCGAACGCGGCTACGCCGACACCACCAGCAAGGCCATCTGCGCCCGCGCGAAAACCAACATCGCCGCGGTGAACTACTACTTCGGCAGCCGCGACGGGCTCTATCTCGCGTTGCTGCGCGAAGTGCACAAGCGCGTGATGAGCATGGATTTCCTGCGCGGCGTGGCCGACAGCGGACTTCCCGTCGAAGACAAACTGGGCGTATTCCTGGAAGGCCTGGTCAGCGCCATCGTCGACGCAAGCAGTTGGCATACCCGGCTGTGGGCGCGCGAGATCCTGTCGCCTTCGCCCCTGCTGTCGCAGGTCATCCGCGAAGAAGCCCTGCCCAAGTTCCAGGTGCTGAGCGGCATCGTTGCCGAGATAACCGGCTTGCCGCTCGACACGCCCGAGCTGACCTGTTGCGTGCTGAGCGTGCTGGCGCCTTGCCTGGTGCTGCTGGTCCTGGCCCCGGGCGTGGAATCGCCGCTGCAGGTGCTGTTCGACTGTCCGGCGGCGGAACTGGCCGCGCGGATGAAGGCGCTGGCATTGCAGGGGCTGCGCGGGCCACTCAAGATCGCCTGAGATCGCCTGGGGCCGCCTTGTTGCCAAGGTCGCTTTGTTACCATTGCCGTTTGTAGAACCCGCCAACACAGGACGTTCGGGGAACGAAGATTTCCCGGCCGCTGAATACCCATGAAGAAGTGGACCAAACGCATATCGATAGGCGTGGCGGCCGTGCTCGCCCTCGCCGTTGCGGCGGCCGCGGTCTTTCTGTTGACCTTCGATCCCAACGCCTACAAGGACCGCTTGCAGGCCTGGGTGCAGGAGCGTTATCACCGCACGCTGACCATCGAGGGGGACATCGATGCCACGCTGTTCCCGCGCCTGGGACTGACGCTGCAGGGCGTCACGCTGTCGGAGCCCAATAGCAGCGATACGTTCGCGTCGATGGAGACGGCGCGCATGTCCGTGGCGATATGGCCGCTGCTGTCGCGCCACATCATCCTGGACCACGCCAGCTTCAGCGGCGTGAAGGCGCGCGTGGTGCGCGACAAGCAGGGCCGGCTGAATTTCCAGGATCTGCTGGGCGAACCCAGGCAGCCACGGCCGGCGACGCCCGAGCCGGCGGACCAGGACCGTTCGTCCGGTCCCGCGCCGACCATCGACATCGCCGGGCTGGATATCAAGGATGGCGAGATCCAGTTGCAGGACGACGCCAACGGACGCGCGCTGGTCATTTCGCAGTTGAATGCGCGCACGGGCCGCATGCGCATCGACGAGCCCTTCGACGCCAGTGTGTCGGCGCACGTCCAGGGCGCCAATCCGAGATTCGACACGGACATCGCGGGCAAGGCCGTCGTGCGCCTGGATCCGGAGGCCCAGCGCTACGAAGTGCGCGCGCTGGACCTGAAGGTGTCCGGCCAATTGCCTGACGCCAACGCCCGCAACCTGACCGCGCGCGGCAACCTGGGCTATGACGGCAAGACGGGGGCCCTGGACGCCAACGCCATCGAGCTGGTGTTCCAGGGCGATATCGCCAACGTGGAAGGCGGGACGGCCAGCGCCGACGCCAGCCTGGCGGCGGAACGCCTGCGCGCCGATCCGGCCAGCGGCGCCATCCTGGCATCCAAGCTGACGATCCGCGCCAAGGGCACGCTGCCGCGGGGCCCCTTCGAATTTGCCGCCGACGCGCCGGCCCTGGACGTCTCGTCCACGGCGGCTTCCGGCGATGCCGTCAGCGCGCGGGTGCGGATCGCGGGCCCCGATAGCGTGGATGCGCGGCTCGCCATCGACGGGATCAGCGGCAACAGCAGCCATCTTGCCGTCGCGCAGGCGAAGCTCGCCGCCGATATCAGGCAGGGGGACCGGGGTTGGAACGTCAGCGCCGCGTCGCCCATGTCGCTGGACCTGCGCCAGCGCGCCGGCGCCATGCCGACCATGGCGGGCGAATTGGTCGTCACCGCGCCGGGCCTGCCGGGCGGCGCCATGCGCGTCCCGTACACGGGCGCGCTGCGTGCGGACCTGGCGAAGAAGTCGGCCGATGTCGCGCTGGATGCCCAGATAGAGGGCGGCAAGCTGACCTTGACGGCGGATGCCACGCAACTGGGCGCCAAGCCGGCGGTCCGTTTCGCCTTGAATGCGGATGCGTTGGACCTGGACAAGCTGCTGCCGGACGCGGCGGCCCGGCCATCGACGGCGCCATCCGTGCCGCAGCCGGGGACCGCGCCCGGCGGGCCCGCGGCCACCAACGCCGCGCCCGCGCCCGCCGCCAAGCCGGGCAGCGGTGCGGCAAGCCCGACGCCCGCGACGGCCGGTGCTCCAGCCGGCGCCGCGGCGCCGGCGGGTGTGGCCACCGGGGCGTCCGCGCCCGCGGCCGTACCCGCGCAGGCAGCGGCCCAGCCGGGCGCCATCGACCTGTCCGCCCTGGTCGGGCCGACCGCGCAGGGCACCGTCAAGGCGGGCCGCCTCGTCGTGCAGGGCGTCACCATGCAGAACCTGGCCGCCAGCGTCAAACTGGCGCAAGGCAAGCTGGACGTCGCGCCGCTCACGGCCAACCTCTACAACGGCAAGCTGGCCGGAAGCGTGGCCCTGGATGCGACCCGCGACAACGCGCTCACCACCCGCTTCACGCTGGATGGCGTGGCGATAGGTCCGTTGCTGACCGATCTGACCCAACGATCCTCGCTGACCGGCGTGGGCAGCGTGTCGGCGAACCTCAGCACCCACGGCGCCCGGTCCACGGCCATGCGGGACAACCTGGCGGGCACCCTTCAGCTGCGGCTGCGCGACGGCGCCATCAAGGGCTTCGACGTCGCCCGCTCCCTGCGCGAACTGAAGCAGCTGATACTCGGCGGCAAGGGCGGCGCATCCGACGACGTGGCGGCCGATACGTCGCGCGAAACCACCTTTACCCGCATGGATGCCGACCTGGCCATTGCCGCGGGCGTGGCCACCATCAAGAAGCTGGACGTCGCGTCGCCGGTGATACGCCTGAGCGAAGGCTCGCCGGCCATCATCGACCTGCCCAAGGGCACACTGGATGTCGTCGCGAACGTGCGGCTGGCCGACCCGCCGCCGGTGGATCTGCGCGAGCTGCGCGGCGTGGCGGTGCCCGTGCACGTGGCCGGCCCGTACGACCACTTGCGCTATCGGGTGGATTGGCGATCCGTGGCCGGTGACGCCGTCACGCGGACGCTGGAACGCGCGCTGGGCGGCGAGGGCGCCGATCAGCAGGACAACGAATCGCGCCGGGATCGCTTGCGCGACCTGGGCAAGATGCTTAAGGGGATAACCGGGAAATGAGCACTCGATACCACCCCGTCGCGCAGTGCGGCGGCCTGGACGATCCACGCGCCGCCGACTACGACCGCCGCTGGCTGGCGGTGAACTCCGGCGGACAATGGATCACGCGCGACGCCTGCCCCAGGCTGGCGGACATCACGGTCGAATTGCGTTTCGGCTATCTGGTGCTGCGCGCGCCCGGCATGTTGCGCATCGATATCCCGCTGGATGTCATCGAAGACGACGACAGCGTGCGCACCGCCGTGCTGGTCGGCCAGCAGGCCGTCGACGTCGTCGACGAAGGCGAGCTCGCGGCGGCGTGGATATCCAATTTCACGGGGATTCCATGCCGCTTGATGAAGGTGCATCCGGACATGGGGCCGGTCCGCTGGCCGGAGTAAGCGCTTCGGCCTTGCCCTTTCAGCCTTTGCGCAGGCCGCTCATGAAGGCATGCGCGACCAGTCCGGCCGCCAGTCCCCAGAATGCCGACCCGACGCCCCAGAACGTCATGCCGGAGGCGGTCGCCAGCAGCGTGATCAGCGCGGCTTCGCGGCCGGGTTCGTCGCGCATGGCGGCCGCCATGCCGCCCATGATGGGCGCCAGCAGGGCCAGCCCCGCCAGGGCGGCGATCAGGGGCGGCGGCAATGCCTGGAAAAACACCGCCACCGCGCCGGCGGCGACGCTCAATACGACATAGGCCGCCCCGTAGGCGACGGCGGCGACATAACGCCGCGCCGGATCGGGGTGCGCCTCGCGCCCGGCGCAGATGGCCGCGATGATGGCCGCCAGCGTCACGCTGTGCGCGCCGAAAGGCGCCGCGACCAGTCCCACGCCACCGCTCACGGCAATCACGCGTGAAGCCGGCACGTCGCGGTAGCCGGCGGCCTGCAGCACCGCCAGCCCGGGCAGGTTCTGCGACGCCATGCCGACCACGAACAAGGGCACGGCCAGGCTGATGACCGCGCGCCACGTGAAGACGGGCGTGGTCCAGACGAACTCGGTCATGTGCCATTCCGCGCCGCCGAAACTCAACAGCCCTTGCGCGGCGGCGGCCGCGAGTCCCGTGGCCAGCACGGCCAGGATGGCGTAGCGGGGCGCGTAGCGTTTGAAGATCAGGTAAACCAGCGCCATCGGCAGCACCAGCGCGGCCTGCCGCCCCATCGCGCCGAAGACGCCGATGCCGAAGTTCAGCAGCACGCCGGCCAGCATGGCGGAAGCGATCTGCGGCGGAATGCGGCGCGCGATCGGGTCGACCCAGCCGAGCAGGCCGCACACCAGCGCCAACGCGGCCGCGACGACGAAGGCGCCGACGGCTTCGGCGAAGGGCACGCCGGCCAGTGCGGTGATCAGCAGCGCCGCCCCAGGCGTGGACCATGCCAGCACGATGGGCAGGCGGGTGCGCATGCTTAGCCACACGCCGCCCAGGCCCAGGGCCAGGCAGATCGATCCCAGCCAGGATCCGATGCGCGCGGCGTCCAGGCCGACGGTGTGGCCAGCCTGCACCATCAGCACGGCGGTGCCGCCGAAACTGACGACGACCGCCACCAAACCGGCGACGATGGCGGAAAGGGAAAGATCGCCGCGCAGCGCGCCGGCGCGGCCGCCCAGGCTCACGTGTTCAGGCATGGCCGGTCAGGCATGTCCGGTCAGGCGGCGGTATTTCGCCATCAGCGCGTCCTGGCCTTCCTGCCACTGCGGATGGATCTCTATGCATTCCACCGGACAGACCACCTTGCACTGCGGCTCGTCATGATGCCCCACGCATTCCGTGCACTTGTCGGGATCGATGACGTAATACTCATCGCCCATCGAAATGGCTTCGTTGGGACACTGCGGCTCGCATACGTCGCAGTTGATGCATTCTTCGGTGATCTTCAGAGCCATGGCGGACAGCGGCGTCGAAAGCCGCTCGGGCTGCGCGCAGCGCGCGCGAATACGCCCATTGTAGTGCCGCCCGCCACCCTGCCCGCGCCAGCCGGCGCGCGCGTCATCGCGGCCAGCTCTGCTCGCGGTGCACCTTGGCTTTTTCCTGCAGCCAACGCTCGACCGACGGGAAGACGAATTTGCTGACGTCCCCGCCCAGTTGAGCGATCTCGCGCACGATGGTGCCCGAAATGAACTGGTACTGATCGGACGGCGTCATGAACAGCGTTTCGACGTCCGGCAGCAGGTGGCGATTCATGCCCGCCATCTGGAATTCATATTCGAAGTCGGACACCGCGCGCAGGCCGCGCACGATCACGCGGCCATTCTGTTCGCGCACGAAATCCTTCAGCAGGCCGCCGAAGCTTTCGACGCGCACGTTGGGGTAATGCCCCAGGACTTCGCGCGCGATCGCGACCCGTTCTTCGATATTGAAAAAGGGCTTCTTGTTGCGGCTATGGGCAACGCCGACCACGACCTCGTCGAACAGCGCGGCGGCGCGCCGTACGAGGTCCTCGTGACCGCGGGTGAGCGGGTCGAATGTGCCGGGGTAAACAGCGATGATCATGCGTCCTCCCTTGATTTATGGGTATGTCGCCTCTCCGAGCCGACGATTATTGATCTATTTCCGCATTGCAGCAAACCGAAGTAGCGCATAGTGGACAGCGCCGGCACGGTCATTACGCAACATTTCGAATTGTGGGGCTGGCAGCACGTCCTGCGACAGCTCGGCTTCGCTCTCGACGTACACCAGCGCGTCCTCGGCCAGGACACCCGGCAGCAGGGGGGCGACTCGTTCCAGCCAGCCCTGGTTGAAGGGCGGATCCAGCAGCACCAGGTCGTAGCGCGAGGCGTCCATGCGGCGCAGGACTTCCATGGCGTCGCCGGCATGGATGCGTATCTGGCTGGCGCCCAGCTTGTCGCGGACGGCGCGCAGGGCGGCGAGGGCGGCCTTGTCGCGTTCCACCATCTGCACGTGCGCGACGCCGCGCGAGGCGGCCTCGAAGCCCAGCGCGCCGCTGCCGGCGAACAGGTCCAGCGCGCTTTTGCCGGCGAAGTCGCCATCCCAGAAATAGTGCAGCCAGTTGAACAGGGTTTCGCGGACCCGGTCCGGTGTCGGCCGCAGTCCGGCCGCGTCGATCACTGCAATCGGCGTGCGCCGGTATTGGCCGCCGACGATGCGAATATACTTGTTCGTCATGCTGAATTTCTTCAAGAAAAAATCCCCCGCGCCCGCCCCTGAGCCCGCGCAGGCTCCCAAGCCTGCCGAGCCGGCCGGCCGCGACGCGCAGATTCCGGTTCCGCCCGCCACGGCGCCCGACGCCCCGCCGCGGCGTCCGGATGAGCACGCCCCGTGGCCGGCGGCCAGGGTGGAACCCACCATCGACCTGGGCGGCACGTCCGCGCGCGTTCCGGGTGCCGGCGGCGCGGGCGTATCCGCCGCGCCGGCGCCAGACCTGCCCGCGCCCTCCGTGCCGGCACCTGGCGTGCCGGCGCCCGGCGTGCCGACGCCCGGCGTGCCGACGTCCGGCCTGGCCCCGTCCAGCCAGTCGACGCCCGCACCGGCGCCGCTGGCGGTACCCGCGACGCCCCCGGTCCCGCCATCCGCCGCGACGCCGGCGCAGACCACGTCCGCCGCCGCGCCGGTCGAGCAGCCCGGGAAAAAATCCTGGCTGCAGCGCCTCAAGCAGGGCCTGTCGCGCACCGGCCAGAGCATCGGCGGCCTGTTCGTCGGCGTCAAGGTCGACGAAAACCTGTTCGAGGAACTGGAAACGGCGCTCATTATGGCCGATGCCGGCGTTGAAGCCACCGAGACGCTGTTGAACGCGCTGCGCGCCCGTGTCAAGAAAGAACGCATCGAAGACGCCGCCCGGGTGCGCGAAGTACTGCGGCAGATCCTGGCCGACCATCTGCGGCCGCTGGAACGCCGCTTCGAGCTGGGCCGGGCGGCCCCGCTGGTGATCATGATCGCCGGCGTGAACGGCGCCGGCAAGACGACGTCCATCGGCAAACTGGCCAACACCTTCCAGCAGCAGGGCGCCAGCGTGCTGCTGGCCGCGGGAGACACCTTCCGCGCCGCCGCGCGCCAGCAGTTGATGGAATGGGGCGCCCGCAACAACGTCACCGTGATCGCCCAGGAAGGCGGCGACCCCGCCGCGGTGGCATTCGATGCCGTCAACGCCGGCCGCGCCCGTGGCGTGGGTGTGGTCATGGTCGATACCGCCGGGCGGCTGCCGACGCAGCTGCACCTGATGGAAGAGCTCAAGAAGATCCGCCGTGTCGTCGGCAAGGCCGATCCCGCGGCGCCCCATGAAGTGCTGCTGGTCGTCGACGGCAACACCGGCCAGAATGCCCTGGCGCAGATACGGGCTTTCGATGCGGCGATCAATCTGACCGGCCTGGTGGTGACCAAGCTGGACGGCACGGCCAAGGGCGGCACCCTGGCCGCGGTGGCCGCCGGCAGCCAGGGGGTGCGGCCGGTACCGGTCTACTGGATCGGGGTGGGCGAAGGCCTGGAAGACCTCCAGCCCTTCGTCGCCGACGAGTTCGCCGCCGCCTTGCTGGGCATGTCGAACTGAACTGATCTGAACTGACGCTCCGCCGCCGCGCGGCGGTTCCCGCCTATCGCCAGAACCGCTTCGCCGTGCCCAGCTTGGCGAAGGCCCGCTGGGCCTCGCCGGTCAGCTTTTCCTGCCTGGCGCTGATCCAGCCCAGGGCGAACCACGCCTGGGGATGGCGGCTGCTCCACTGGCGATACAGGTCATGCGCGACCGACAGATCGTTCATCTCGCCCAACACGTCCTGCACCGCCGCCAGGCGGCGCCGGTAGTCGCGCATCCTGTTCGCCGGCAGCAGGGATTCCGCGAAGCTCAGGCCGTAGCGCAGGCGCTTGGCGCGTTTGCGCAGATCGTGGCGCGTCGGGATATCCAGTTCGGCGAAACGCTGGCCTTCCGCCAACACCTGCCTGTGCCATTTGCGTAGCCGGCGGCCCAGCAGCGTGGGCAGGTCGCGCGGTTCGCGCGGGGTCAGCGGAATGATGGTGGGATGGATGATTTCCAGGGCGTGCCTTGGCGCCGCGGAAATGCCCTTGGCGCCGGCCATATCCGCGCCCGGGGTGCCGGGGCTCGCCGTATCGCCGGCGTCGCCCCCGCTGTCCTCGCTGCCCGTGCCGGCGCCGCCTGACGACCCATGGCCGCCGTCCTCGCCGCCGGCATGCAGGCCGCCGGGCAACGGATGGCTCGTCCGGGCGTGGCCGCCGGCGATTCCGCCCGCCACGGCGGTTTCCAATGTTTCCGGCGCGGGGCGCACATCCAGCGTCCACTCCAGCATGTCCAGCAGCCAGCCCTGGAAGGCCTTGCCGGCGGCGGTTTCGCGCGCGGCCACCGGGGCCGTCTCGGCCTCCGGTATCGGGAAGGTGGGCATGCCGGCTTTCACCAGCGCCGGGATGATGGACTCCTGCAGCACGTCCTGATCGCGGTTGGCGCCGAAGGCCGCGAAGTACGCCCGCAGGGCGTTTTGCGCGTCGTCCGGCGGCAATTCGGCCCAGCCGCGGAACAGGCGCCAGGCCGACCGCAGGCGGCGTATGCCCACCCGCAGCTGATGCACGTGTTCCGGCTGGCCGGCGCCATAGACGTCCAGCGTATCGACTTCGGCCAGCATCGCGGCGTTGCGCATGATCTGGTTCAGACATTCGCTCGCGACCGCCGCCAGGCCCTGCGGGGGCGTCATGCCCGGCGACAGGTGGATGGGCTTGGCGGGGCGGGGGCCCCAGAATTCCGCGATCGCCGCCTTGCGGGCGTCTTCCGTCAGGTCCGGCCGCGCCAGCGCGTGCGCCAGCTGCGCCAGGCCGTCGCCGCGTTCCGACTTGCTGCGGGGATCCAGTACCAGGCCATGGCGGGGCAGCCAGGTGCGCGCCGTGGCGAAGATGGCGGCAGGACGGCCCGACATCAGTTCGAACTCGACTTCGGAAATGGGCAGCTCGAGCTCACCCGCGCGCAGCACGCCTTGGTCGTAGGCGATTTCCACCGTGCCCAGGCGCGTGCGCGTCTTGCGGACCAGGCGGATGACGTCCGTCTCGTAGCGGAGTTCCAGTTCGCCCTTCAGCGCGGCCAGTGCGCCATGGACTTCGGTGCCGGCGTAGACGGACAGGTCCAGGATCGGCCCGGGGCGGGGATGATTCATTTCCACGCGCGTGATCGCGTTGGCCCCGGGGGTTTTCAAGGTCTGCACCCAGTTGCGCCCTTCGCGCCGCAGGCGGATGGCGATCCGGGCCCGCGCGAGCTCGCGGTCCGGGGTATCGAAATACATCGCGTGCAGGGGGACGCGTTCCGCGCCCGCCTGCTTGAGTTCTCGTTCGACGTTAGCCCGGGCCGCCGCAGGCACGTGCAGCTTCAGTTCCTGTTCCGACATGACGTTCCGCAAAACAAATGGACCCGCGATAGTACCCATCCGTTGATTAGAGGGTGATGACTTGTCATAAATTGGTCATTCGCGCGCGGGCGACGGGGAGTCCGAGGCGCGCGCGACGCCCTGTGGTCCGTCGCGGGGCGGTAAAATTGGTTTTTTCCGCCGCCTGTCCCTGTCATGTCCGCCCAGCTTACTCCCGCCGCGTCCGCCGTCGAAGCCGAATCCTTCGGCATCGCCTCGGTCGCCGAAATCATCGCCGAGCTGCGCGCCGGGCGCATCGTCATCCTGGTCGACGAAGAAGACCGGGAAAACGAAGGCGACCTGGTCATGGCCGCGGAATTCGTCACGCCGGAGGCCATCAACTTCATGGTCACCCACGGCCGCGGCCTGGTCTGCCTGACGCTGACCGAGGAACGCTGCCGCCAGCTGGACCTGCCGCTGATGGCCACCCGCAACGGCACCCGCTTTGGCACCAATTTCACCGTGTCGATCGAGGCCGCGGAAGGCGTGGAAACCGGCATCTCGGCCGCCGACCGCGCGCGCACCATCCGCGTGGCCGTGGCGCGCGACGCCAAGCCGGCCGATCTGGTGCAGCCTGGCCATATCTTCCCCGTGCGCGCCGTCCCCGGCGGCGTCCTGGTCAGGGCCGGCCATACCGAAGCCGGCTGCGACCTGACCGCCATGGCGGGCCTGACCCCGGCCGCCGTCATCTGCGAAATCCTCAAGCCGGACGGCACGATGGCGCGCCTGCCGGACCTGGTGGCGTTCGCCAAGGCGCACGACCTGAAAATAGGCACCATCGCCGACCTGATCCAGTACCGCAGCGAGCACGAATCCATCATCCAGCGGCTGGGCGAGCGCCCGATGCGCACGCCGTGGGGCGCATTCCGCTCGGTGGCGTATCGCGACACCGCCACGCAATCCATCCACCTGGCGCTGGTGCACGGCGACATCGATCCGCAGCGCGAGACCCTGGTGCGGGTGCACGAACCGGCGTCGCTGCTGGACGTCCTGGACATGGGCGCCAGCCAGCACAGCTGGGGCGTGGCGCAAGCCCTGCAGACCATCGCCACCGCGCCGGCCGGCGTGGTGGTGTTGATGAATTGCCAGGCGGGCGGCGAACACCTGTCCGAACAGATCGCCGCCTGGGGCGAGCCCGCCAGCGGCGCCAGGGACGAATCCCGCGCCGACCGCGTCGGGCTGCGCACCTACGGCATCGGCGCCCAGATCCTGCGCGACCTGAACGTCGGCCAGATGAAATTGCTGGCGCGGCCGCGCCGGATGCCCAGCATGGCGGGCTTCGCCCTGTCGATTACAGGTTACGATTGCGACCCTCCCGCGTCCCCGGTACGCTAGGCGCACAGGCTTCACTCGCGGGTGCCGCCACCCGACACCCGCCGCTTCCAATTTTGCGACCACCGCCGCAACCCTATAAGGCAGTCATCGATGAATCCCTACACCTTATCCCCCGACATGAACGGCGAGGGGCTGCACATCGGCATCGTCCGCGCCCGGTTCAACGAGGAGATCGGCCAGACCGAACAGGAAGCTTGCCTGGAAGAACTGGCCAAGCTGGGCGTCGACGAACGCGACGTCATGCTGGTTTCCGTGCCGGGTGCGCTGGAGCTGGGCGTCACGCTGGCGCGCATGGCCGAAACCTATGAATTCGACGCCCTGATCGCACTGGGCGCCGTGATCCGCGGCGAAACCTACCATTTCGAGGTCGTCAGCAACGAAATGGCCGCGGCGATCACCCGTATCTCCGTGGAAACCGGCATCCCCATCGCCAACGGCGTTTTGACGGTCGATACCGACGAACAGGCCGAAGCCCGCGCGCCCGGCAAGGGCCGCGACTGCGCCCAGGTCGCCGTCGAGATGGCCAACCTGATCGCCGCCCTCGAACCCGAAGAAGACGACGAAGACGGGGAAGAGGAAGACGACGAAGATTTCGACGAAGAAGAAGACGATGACAACCGCCGCTGATCAGGCCGCCCAGGTACGCGCCAACGCGCGCAGCGCGCGTCGCCGCGCCCGTGAATTCGCCCTGCAGGGCGTCTACGCCTGGCTGCTGCGCGGCGGCGAAGGCACCCAGGACGCCGGCGAAATCGACGCCCATCTGCGCGATGCCGAGGATTTTTCCGAAGCCGACGCGCAGTGGTTCAAGACCTTGCTGCACGGCGTGCTGCGTGAAGCCCCCGACCTGCGCGAGCGCTTCACGCCCTTCATCGACAGGCCGTTGAACGAGCTGTCGCCGGTCGAACACGGCATACTGCTGATCGGCAGCTACGAGCTGGTGCACCACGTCGAAGTCCCCTACAAGGTCGCCATCAACGAAGCCGTCGAACTGGCCAAGTCCTTCGGCGGCACAGACGGCTTCAAGTTTGTGAACGGCGTGCTGGACAAGTTGGCGGCGGACGTACGGGCCAAGGAAGTCGCCGCGGCGGCGCGGCGCTGATCCCGACGGAACCTGCTCGCGCGGCGCCGATCCACTGCAAGGAATCCGCGTGGCTTCCGAATTCGACCTGATAGACCGGTACTTCAAGCGCGTCGCCCCCGCCGGCATGGTGGGCGTCGGCGACGATTGCGCCCTGTTCGGCGTGCCGGCCGGCATGCAGGTGGCGACCAGCACGGACCTGTTGATCGAAGGCCGGCATTTCTTTCCGGACGTCGATCCACGCGCGCTCGGGCACAAGGCATTGGCGGTGAACGTATCGGACCTGGCCGCGATGGGTGCACGGCCCATCGGCTGCCTGCTGGGCCTCGCGCTGCCGGAGGCCAGGGAATTTTGGCTGGCGGCCTTCGCCCAGGGCTTCCATGCCATGGCCGACCAGGCCGGCTGCCCGCTGATAGGCGGCGACACCACGGGCAATCCCGGCGCGCTCGCCATCAGCGTGACGGTGTTCGGCGCGGTCCGGCCGGAAGCCGCGCTGCGCCGCGACGCTGCGCGGGTGGGTGACGATATCTGGGTGTCGGGCACCCTGGGCGATGCCGACATCGCCTATCGGCTGCTGGGCGGCCACATGCCCGCCGATGCCGCGCTGCTGGCGCGCACACGCACCGCGCTGGAGTGGCCGCAGCCACGCTACACCCTGGGCCCGGCCCTGGCCGGCGTCGCCCACGCGGCCATCGATGTCTCCGACGGGTTGCTGCAGGATCTGGGCCACATCCTGAAGGCCAGCGGCGTCGGTGCGCGGCTGGCGTGGGACGCCATGCCGGTTTCCAGCGCGCTGGCGGGCCTGCCGCCGGCCCGTGTGCGGCACGCCGTGCTGGCCGGCGGCGACGTTTATGAATTGTGCTTTACGGCCCCCGCCGATCGCGCCGACGCCATTCGCCGCATCGGCGCCGAATGCGGCGTGGCGGTGAGCCGCATCGGCGCCGTCGATGCCGGCGGCCAGCTCGTGGTGCTGGATGCGGACGGCACCCCGTTGCGCGACCTTCCCCGCGGTTTCGATCACTTCCGTTCCTCATGAATCACACTACGCCGGATCCAGACCCCGTTTCCATGCGGGCACGCGCTCGCGTCGCTTTCCCGTCCTTTTCGTGGATATCCAAGACCCCCAGCCGCTTCGTCGCCTTCGGGCTGGGGTCGGGCCTGATCCGGCCGGCCTCCGGCACCTGGGGCACCCTGCTGGCCTGGATCCTGTGGCTGCCCGCGGCCCACTGGCTCGGCGACCTGGCGTTGGGCCTGCTAATTGCTCTGGCGATCGTCTATGGATGCTGGGCTTGTCATCGTGCGGGCCAGGAGCTGGGCGAACCCGATCATGTCGGCATGGTCTGGGACGAAATGGCCGCCTTCTGGCTGGTGTTGTGGCTGGTGCCGAGCGGGTGGGTGGCGCAACTTTGCGCCTTCGTCCTGTTCCGTGTTTTCGACATCGTGAAGCCGCCGCCCATCCGCTATTTTGATGCGCGCATGAAGAACGGTATCGGGGTGATGTGGGATGACCTGCTGGCAGCGGCCTACGCGCTGCTGGTCATGGCAATTGCAGTGCGTTTGGGAGCATTTCAATGACGACGTTCGACAGCAATACGATCAACCTGGCCGCCGCGCTGGGTCGGGAACTGAAGCGCCGCAACTGGATGATGGGTACGGCCGAATCCTGCACCGGCGGACTGGTCGCCGGCGCCATTACCGCGGTCGCCGGCTCCAGCGCCTGGTTCGACCGGGGCTTCGTCACCTACAGCAACGAGGCCAAGGTGGTCGACCTGCAGGTATCGCCGGATACCCTGAACCTGTATGGCGCCGTCAGCGAACCCGTGGCCCAGGAAATGGCCAATGGCGTATTGCTGGAATCCCTGGGCGCGCACGTGGCGGTGTCCACCACGGGCATCGCCGGGCCGGAAGGCGGAACGCCCGGCAAGCCCGTCGGCATGGTGTGTTTCGGCTTCGCGGTGCGCGTGGGCAGCGGCATCACCACCCGCGCCGCCACGCACGTCTTCAACGGCGACCGTGCGCAGATCCGCGAACAGGCCGTGGCCTTCGCCCTGCTGGGCCTGCTCGAAACCATAGGCGCCAGGGTCGAAGAGCCGGCTCCCACGCTGGTCTGACCCCTGCTGCCCGATCGCGGCCCGGCATCGCATGACGATGCCGGGCCGTTGTCATGTCCGAACGACAGCCGGGACGGAAGACCGAAGCGAATCCGGGAGCGGACCGCGCCCCGGTCCTCAGCGCACCGCGTTGATGGCGTCGCGCAGGTCCTTGGCGGCCGCGCCCGCGGCTTCCCGCCAATCCTTGCCGCCCGACGCGTACAGGATGGCCCGGGACGAACTGATCAACATGCCCGTCCCGTGCGCATTGCGCGCATTGGTCACCGTGGCCGTCACGTCGCCACCCTGCGCGCCTATGCCCGGTATCAGCACCGGGACGGCATCGCCCACGCGCTGGCGTACCGCCGCAAGCTCGTTGGGATAGGTGGCGCCCACCACCAGGCCGCATTGGCCGTGGCTATTCCATTTGTCCGCGACCAGGCCGGCCACGTGCAGGTATAGCGGTTCGCCTTCTTCCGTTTTCAGGAACTGCAGGTCCGAGCCGCCGGGGTTGGAGGTGCGGCACAGGACGAACACGCCGCGATCGGTCCAGCGCAGATAGGGGTCGACCGAATCCAGGCCCATGTACGGACTGACGGTCACGCAATGCGCGTTGTAGCGCTCGAACGCCTCGCGTGCGTACTGTTCCGCGGTCGAGCCGATATCGCCGCGCTTGGCGTCCAGCACGATGGCATGGTCCGGATGCCGTTCGCGGATATGCGCGCATAGCGCCTCCAGCTGGTCTTCCGCCCGTGCGGCGGCGAAATACGCGATCTGCGGTTTGAAACTGCAGGCGTAGGGCGCCGTCGCGTCGACGATGTCGCGGCAGAAACGGAAGATGGCGTCGGGTTCCCCGTCCAGTTCATGGGGCAGGCGCTGCACGTCCGGATCCAGGCCGACCGTCAGCAGCGAGCCGGAGGTCTCCCAGGCGGCGTCGAGTTTTTCTTTGAAATTCATCGTCAGTGGAAGGTTGCGCGTCGGTGAACCGCGCCAGTGTACCGCTTGCCTAAGCGGCCGCGTCCTTCAGAGCAGGAAGCGGCCGATCGCCACGGCGGCCCAGATCGCCACCGTGAAGATCAGGCAGAGCAGCACCGCGGCGCTGCCCAGGTCCTTGGCGCGTCCCAGCAGCGGGTGCATTTCCACCGACAGCGCATCGGCCAGGGCCTCGATGGCGGAATTCAGCAGTTCGGTCACCAGCACCATGGTGACCGACATGATGAGAATGAAGACTTCCAGCACGGACCGGCCCAGCCAGAAGGCGGCCGGGATCAGCAGGATGGCCAGGGCGAGTTCCTGGCGGAACGCCGCTTCGTAGCGGATCGCCGCGCGCAGCCCCTGCATGGAGTAGCGCAGCGCGTTGAAGATGCGGCGCATGCCGCCGGTGCTTTTGTAGGGCGAGTGCTGCGGTGTAGGCGTCATGGCGGATAGGTTGGACCGGCGGAGAGGGCGACCGCCGCAATGATAAGCAGAAACCCTAATTGTTTCATCATGCCGTGGCGCGCAGTATGCGGTCAATTGGTAAGGCCACTTGACCGATCAGCCGCATGCCGTTTCACGCCATTGAACCCCGGCGACTGTACCGCCAGATCGCGGACCAGTTGCGGGCCCTGATAGAGCGGGGCGAATTTCCCGTGGGGACCCGCCTGCCTCCGGAACGCGACCTGGCGCTGAAAATGGGCGTTTCGCGGCCGTCGGTGCGCGAAGCCCTGATCGCCCTGGAAGTCGAAGGCCTGGTCGAAGTGCGGATGGGTTCCGGCATCTACGTCCGGGCGCGCGGCGACGGCGCGGCAGGCGGCAGCGTGGTGGCGGAAAGTCCGCTGGACACCATACTGGCGCGGCAGTTGATCGAAGGCGAACTGGCGGCGCAGGCCGCGCGCGTGATGAAGGCGCCGGATATCGCCGGCCTGCGCCAGGCGCTGGACGTCATGCGCGAGGAAGCCGGCTCCGGCAATATCCCCGCGCGCGGCGACCGCCTGTTCCATGTGCGCATCGCCGCCGCCACCGAGAATTCGGTGCTGCTGCGGCTGGTGGGCGAGCTTTACGACGAGCGCCACAATCCGCTGGCGGTGCAGCTGGGCAGTCATTTCGAGAACGCGGAAAGCTGGGAAGCGGCCATCGCCGAACACGAACGGGTGGTCGACGCGATCGCGGCTGGCGACGCCGCGGCCGCGCGCGCGGCCATGCGTGACCACATGGCCAGGTCGCACGATCGCTTCACCGCGCAATGGTCGGCGGCGGATGGTGGGGCAGGCAAACTCAAGGCGGTATCCGGAACCATGGGCGAAGCGTAGCCATCGCCCCCGAAGGAGACACAATGAAAGTCGCGAGCGAGGCGCCGGCGTACCGGCGGCAAGGGAAGCGGCGGGAAATGCGGCGAGCAGGGCCGCAACGAGGACCGCAACGAGGCCGGCAAGGAAGGCTGCAGGGGCGGCCGGCATGAGCATCGCCTGCCGCATCCACGGCGCCCGCGACCTGCGGCTGGAGCCGGACGATCCCGCGCCGCTGGCGCCCCATGACGTCGAGCTGCGCCTGGGCGCGGCCGGCATCTGCGGTTCCGACCTGCATTACTTCCTGCATGGCCGGGTCGGCGCTTTCGTCATCCGCGAGCCGTTGATCCCCGGCCACGAGGCCTCCGGCGTCGTCACGCGCGTCGGCGACGCGGTGACCCGCGTCGCGCCGGGCATGAAGGTGGCCATCAACCCTTCGCATCCCTGCGGGCGCTGCGACTACTGCCGCGCCGGCCGCGACAACCTGTGCAGCAACATGCGTTTCCTGGGCAGCGCCAGCGTCTATCCCCACGTGCAGGGCATGTTCCGCGAGCGTTTCGTGATGGGCGAGCGGCAACTGACGCCGGTGCCCGAAGACATTACGCTGGGTGAACTGGCCTGTGCCGAGCCCCTGTCCATCGGCCTGCACGGCGTGCGCCGCGCGGGTGAAATGATGGGCCGCACGGTGCTCGTGACCGGCGGCGGCACCATAGGCTGCATGACGGTGATCGCCGCGCGCCTGGCGGGCGCCGCCCGCATCATCGTGTGCGACATCGCCGATCGTCCGCTGGACATGGCCCGCGCCGTCGGCGCCGACGCCACGGTGCGCAGCGATACGGCCGACGCCGGCGAGCTGGCGGACGTGGCCGACATCGCCATCGAAGCCGCCGGCAGCCCCGCGGCCCTGGCAACCTGCCTGGCCGCCACGCGGCGCGGCGGGCGCATCGTGCAGGTGGGCACGCTGCCGGCCGACGGCCTGCATTTCCCGGCCAACAGCATCATGGCCCGCGAACTCGACTACGTCGGCGCCTTTCGCGCCGGCCCCGAATTCGATTGGGCCGTCGCTTATCTACGCGCGCGCAAGGTCGACGTCCGGCCCTTGATGAGCGCGCAATTGCCGCTGGACCAGGCCGTCGCGGCCTTTGAACTGGCGGCCGACCGGACCCGCAGTACCAAGGTGCAACTCGTATGTGAATGATGTTCCATTGAACCGACAGGCGGCGCCGCAGAGCGCATCGACGTCCTGCAAGAAAGAGGAGACACGACATGAAGCAAGGCCAGGCAGCCAGACTACTGTTCGCCGCGCTGGCGCTCGCCGTATCGGCGGGCGCGACCGCGCAGACCAAGCTGAAATGGGCGCACGTCTACGAGACGTCGGAACCTTTCCACACGGAATCCGTGTGGGCCGCCCAGGAAATCGAGAAACGCACCAACGGCCGCTATCACATCGATGTCTACCCCGCGTCGCAACTGGGCAAGGAAAACGATATCAACCAGGGCCTGACGCTGGGCACCGTGGATATGATCATCTCCGGCTCCAGCTTTGCCGCCAAGTCGTTTCCGCGCATCGGCGTCACCTACTATCCCTATACCTTCCGCGACCCGCAGCACCTGCTCGCCTATACCAAGAGCGACATCTACAAGGAATTGGTCGAGGGCTACGAGAAAAAGACCAACAACCATATCGTCGCGACCACCTACTACGGCACGCGGCAGACGACGTCCAACCGGCGCATCCAGAAGTGCTCGGACATGCAGGGGCTGAAGATGCGCGTGCCCGACGTGCCGGCCTACCTGGCGATGCCGCGCGCCTGCGGCGCCAATACGTCGCCGATCGCCTTCGCCGAGGTCTACCTGGCCTTGCAGAACGGCACGGTCGAGGCCCAGGAAAATCCGCTGACCACGATCGAGGCCAAGAAGTTCTACGAAGTGCAGAAGTACATCGCGCTGACCGGCCACATCGTCGACCACCTGAACACCATCATCTCCGGCCAGTTGTGGAAGAAGCTGTCACCCGAGGACCGCCAGATCTTCTCGGACGTGTCGCAGCAGGCCGCCGAACGCGCGTCCATGCAGATCATCGCGCGCGAAAAGGAGCTCGTGGACGAGTTCAAGAAGAAAGGCATCACGGTGGACACCGTGAACGTGGCCGACTTCCGCCAGACGGTGCTGGACAAGGTGCCGTTCAAGCAATACGGCTATGAGAAATCCGACTGGGAAAAAATCCAGGCCGTGAAGTGAGCGGAGGAAACGCCATGGCCACCGATGCACATGTTTCACCCGTCGGCGTAGCGCCGCAACAGGCGGCGCAGCATGCGTCGTCCGTGGAATCCATCGTCTCCAGTTTCGAGGAGGCCGATCACCAGGACGCCGACCTGTCAGGCCATACTTTCGAGGACTGGCTGTGCCTGGCGATTTTCTGGCTCATGGCGCTGCTGGTGTTCCTGCAGTTCTTCACGCGCTACGTGCTGAACGATTCCTTCGCCTGGACCGAGGAGCTCGCCACCTACTGCCTGATCGGGGTGGTGTTCATCGGGGCGGCGATGTGCGTGCGCACCTGCCGCCACATCCAGGTCGATCTGCTGTACCGCTTCCTGCCGCATGCATTGGGCAGGGTGCTGTCCACGCTGATCGACGTGGTCCGCACGGCGTTCTTCGCTTACGTCTGCTGGCTGGTCTGGCGCTATATCCAGCTGGTCGGCGACGAGCCGATGACCACCATCGAATGGAATAAATCCTATGTCTACTGGCTGGCCCTGCTCGGTTTCGCGCTGATGGCCGTCCGGTCTCTGCAAGTCACGATCGTTAACTGGCGGCAAGGCTATTCCAATCTGGAACGCCCCGACGCCTACGACAAACTCGACTGAGCCGCTGGCGCGAACAAGGGGCTGGACAATGTGGATATTGATCTGTGCTTTCCTGCTGATGATGATCATCGGCATGCCTGTGGCGGTGTCCATGGCGGGCGCCTCCCTGCTTTACCTGCTGGTCTCCGGCGACGTGCCGGACGTGGTGGTCGCGCAGCGCATGATCGCCGGCGTGGAGTCCTTCCCGCTGCTGGCCGTGCCCTTCTTCATCCTGGCCGGCAACCTGATGAACATCGCGGGGATCACGGGGCGCATCTATAACTTCGCGGTGGCGCTGGTGGGGTGGATGCGGGGCGGCCTGGGCCATGTGAACATCATCGGCTCGGTGATCTTCGCGGGCATGTCCGGCACCGCCATCGCCGACGCGGCCGGGCTGGGCACCATCGAGATCAAGGCCATGAAGGATCATGGCTACAAGACCGAGTTCGCGGTCGGCGTGACGGCCGCGTCGGCCACGCTGGGGCCGATCATTCCGCCGTCGCTGCCCTTCGTCATCTACGGCATGATGGCCAATGTCTCGATCGGCTCGCTGTTCCTGGCCGGCGTGGTGCCGGGCGCGGTGCTGACGGTGCTGATGATGTTCACCGTCGCCTACTACGCGCGCCGGAACGGCTGGGGCGGCGACGTCGGCTTCGATCTGCGCCGCCTGGGCGGAGCCGCGCTGGAAGTGGTGATCGTGCTGGCGTTCCCGTTCTCCATCTGGCTGATGACCCGTTACGGCGTGGCGACGAACTGGGCCGCCCTCATCGCCTTCGTGGTGCTGCTGGCGCTGGACTGGCGCTTCAATTTCTCCGCGGTCATGGCCCTGATGGCGCCGGTCATCCTGATCGGCGGCATGACGCTGGGCTGGTTCACGCCCACCGAAGCGGCGGTGGCCGCCGTGGTATGGGCCTTGTTCCTGGGCCTGGTGCGCTATCGCAGCATGACCCTGCGCCTGCTGGCCAAGGCCACTTTCGAGACCATCGAGACGACGGCATCGGTGTTGTTCATCGTGACGGCGGCTTCGGTATTCGCCTGGCTGCTGACGACGACGCAGGCGGCGCAGGCCCTGACCGATGCCATACTCAGCGTGACGCAGAGCAAGTGGGTCTTCCTGATGCTGGCCAATGTGTTGATCCTGGTGGTGGGTTGCTTCATCGACACCATCGCGGCGATCACCATCCTGGTTCCCATCCTGCTGCCCATCGTGCTGAAGCTGGGCATCGACCCGATCCATTTCGGCCTCATCATGACCTTGAACCTGATGATCGGCCTGTTGCACCCGCCCCTGGGCATGGTGCTGTTCGTGCTGGCGCGTGTGGCGCGGCTGTCCGTGGAACGGACCACCATGGCGATCCTGCCCTGGCTGGTGCCGCTGTTCCTGGCGCTGATCGCCATCACCTACGTGCCGCAGATTACGTTGTGGTTGCCGCATGCATTGGGCATGGGCAACTGATTCCACTGGAGGCGGTAGCAACATCATGGGTCAGCGATTGGCGGGTAAGTCGGCGTTCGTGACGGCGGCGGGGCAGGGCATAGGCAGGGCAACGGCGGAAGCCTTCCTGCGCGAGGGCGCGCGCGTGATTGCCGCCGATATCAATCCGACGGGATTGAGCGCGCTGGCGGAACTGCCCAATTGCACCGTGCTGGAGCTGGACGTCACCGATGCGCGGGCGGTCGAGCGCGCGGTGGCCGACGCCGGCCACGTGGACGTCCTGTTCAATGGCGCGGGCTATGTCCACGCCGGCGGCATCCTCGACGCGAAGGACGAAGACCTGAGCTTCGCCTTCGAGCTGAACGTGCGGGCGATGATGCGCCTGATCCGGGGATTCCTGCCGGGCATGGTCGCCAAAGGGTCGGGTTCCATCATCAACATGGCGTCGGTGGCCGGCAGCGTGAAGGCCGTGCCCAATCGCTTCGTCTACAGCACCACCAAGGCCGCCGTGGTGGGACTGACCAAGTCCGTCGCCCTGGACTTCGTCGGCAAGGGCGTGCGCTGCAACGCGATCTGCCCGGGCACGGTGGAGTCGCCGTCCCTGCGCGACCGGATCGACGCGCAGGCCCGCCAGAACGGGCAGTCGCCGCAGGAAGTCGAAGCCGCCTTCGTGGCGCGCCAGCCGATGGGCCGCCTGGGCCGCGCCGAGGAAATCGCCGCGCTCGCCGTCTACCTGGCCAGCGACGAGTCCGCCTTCACGACCGGCACGACGCAGATTATCGACGGGGGGTGGAGTAATTGAGGTCCCCCCCGAAGCGCTGCGCGCTTCCCCCCCAGGGGGGCGACGCTGGCGGACCGGGGGACCCGGATCCGCGGCGTCTTCGATTGCGGCTGGCGGTGTGCTTCTTTAGCGGCGGCGGGGGCGCGGTGTGGGGTGGGGGGTATCGTTTCGTGCGACGATTGGGGGTTGGCCTGGGTCTGGCCGTTGCCTTGGCCTTGGCTGTCACTGAATTCATACGAGAGGGAATGCAATGAAGTTGCTTCGTTATGGCGCCAAGGGCGCTGAAAAGCCGGCCATGCTGGACCGCGATGGGAAGGTGCGGGACCTGTCCGGCGTGGTGCCGGACATCACCGCGGATCTGCTGACGCCGCAGGGCCTGGCGCCGCTGGCCAAGGTGGATCCGGCCAGCCTGCCGCTGGTGGCCGAGCCGGGGCGGATTGCGCCGCCGTGGCGTGGCATGGGCAAGTTCGTGTGCATCGGGCTGAACTATGCGGACCATGCGGCCGAGTCGGGCTTGCCGATCCCGGCCGAGCCGGTGGTGTTCATGAAGCCGACCAGTTGCGTCATTGGACCCAACGATCCGGTGGTGTTGCCGCAGGATTCGGTCAAGGGCGACTGGGAAGTGGAGCTGGGCGTGGTCATCGGCGCACGGGCGCGCTATGTGTCGGAAGCCGATGCGTTGAAGCACGTGGCCGGCTATTGCATCGTCAACGACGTGTCCGAACGCGAATACCAGATCGAGCGCGGCGGCACCTGGGACAAGGGCAAGGGCTGCGATACCTTCGGACCGGTCGGTCCCTGGCTGGTCACGCCCGACGAAATCGGCGATCCGCAGAACCTGGCGATGTGGCTGGACGTGAACGGCAAGCGCATGCAGACCGGCAGCACGCGCACCATGATCTTCAACGTGGCACAGGTGGTCAGCTATGTCAGCCGCTTCATGACGCTGTATCCCGGCGACCTGATCAGCACCGGCACGCCGCCGGGCGTGGGCCTGGGCATGAAGCCGCCGGTGTACCTGAAGGCCGGCGACAGGATGCGCCTGGGCATCGACGGATTGGGCGAGCAGCAGCAGCCCGTGCATGCCTGGAATCCGGAGCTTATCGACGGCTGATATGCCTGCGCCGCGACGTCACGCGGCGCACATCGATACGGCGGACGCGCTGCGGGGCGCGGGTCCGACGCGCGCCGCAGGCGGAAAGTTGCGTGGCGGGGAGAGCATGAACATGAATGCAAGCGAAAATCCTGTCATCCGCATCCATGCGGCCGACAACGTCGTCATCGCGCGGCGGCAGCTCCTGGGCGGCACGCGCCTGCCCATGGAGGACGTGACCGTCGTCGGCCTGATCCCGCCGGGGCACAAGATCGCCGTGCGGGCCATTCCCGCCGGCGCGCCCGTGCGGCGCTATAACCAGATCATCGGCGTCGCGCGCCAGGACATCGCGGCCGGCCAGCACGTGCACACGCACAATCTGGAATTCAGCGATTTCCAGCGCGACTACGCCGCCGGCCGCGACGCCCATCCCACCGCCTACGTCGAAGCGCCCGCGACTTTCGATGGCATCGTGCGCGCGGACGGCCGCGTGGCCACCCGCAATTACATCGGCGTACTGACGTCGGTGAACTGTTCCGCCACCGTCGCGCGGGCCATCGCCGACCACTTCCGCCGCGACATCAATCCAGGCGCGCTGGCCGATTACCCCAACGTGGATGGCGTCGTGGCGCTGACGCACGGCGCGGGCTGCGCCACCAGCAGCGAAGGCGAACCGCTCAAGGTCCTGCGCCGCACGCTGGGCGGCTATGCGCGCCATCCCAATTTCGCCGGGCTGATGCTGGTCGGCCTGGGCTGCGAAACCAACCAGATCGGCGGCCTGATGGAGCAGGAGGGCCTGCAGCCCGGCCGGCAGTTGCAGACCTTCAACATCCAGGACACCGGCGGCACGCGCAAGACCGTGGCGCGCGGCATCGAGCTGGTGGAATGGATGCTGGAAGACGCCAACCGCGTCCAGCGCACGCCGGTGTCCGCCAGCCACATCACGGTGGGGCTGCAATGCGGCGGCTCGGACGGTTATTCCGGCATCAGCGCCAACCCGGCGCTGGGGGCCGCGGTGGATGTGCTGGTGCGGCACGGCGGCACCGCCATCCTGTCGGAAACCCCGGAAATCTATGGGGGCGAGCACCTGTTGACGCGCCGTGCCGTGTCGCCCGCCGTGGCGGAAAAGCTCGTCGCCAGGCTGCGGTGGTGGGAAGACTATTGCCGGCGCAACGACGCCGAGATGGACAACAACCCGTCGGCGGGCAACAAGGCCGGCGGCTTGACGACCATACTGGAAAAGTCGCTGGGCGCGATCGCCAAGAGCGGCACGACCAACCTGGTCGACGTGTACGAGTACGCGCAAGCCGTCACCGCGCGCGGCCTGGTCTTCATGGATACCCCCGGCTACGACCCGGTGTCCGCCACCGGCCAGGTCGCCGGCGGCGCGAACCTGATCTGCTTCACCACCGGGCGGGGCTCCGCCTATGGCTGCGCCCCCGCGCCATCCCTGAAGCTGTCCACCAATACCGCGCTGTGGGAGCGGCAGGAGGACGACATCGACATCGATTGCGGCGCCATCGTCGAAGGCCGGGCCACGGTGCAGGAGATGGGCGAACGCATTTTCCGCCTGATGCTGGATACGGCATCGGGCCGCGTGACCAAGAGCGAGGCGCACGGTTACGGGCAGAACGAGTTCGTGCCCTGGCAGCTGGGCGCGGTTATGTGAACATGATGGACGTGGAGACACCATGCGTTATTGCGATGCCGATGCGCTGATCGAATGGGGCGCGGCCTGCCTGCGCGCGCACGACGTACCGCCGGAAGACGCGCTGCTGGTCACGCGCAGCCTGGTGCAGACCAGCTTGTGGGGGATCGATTCGCACGGCATCGCGCGGCTGCCGCATTACCTGAACCGGCTCGCGCACGGGTCCATCCTGGCGCGGCCGGCGATCGCGGTACGGCGCACCGGGCCGGCCACCGCGCACGTGGACGGCGGCCAGGGCCTGGGCATCGTGGTGTCCCATCGTGCCAACGAGGCCGCGATGGAAATCGCGGCGGAAAGCGGCGTCGGCGCGGTCGGGATTTCCGATTCGTCGCACTGCGGCGCGATCGGGCTGTACACGCGCGTGGCGGCGCGCGCGGGGATGGTGGGCATCGGCTTCACCCATTCGGACGCCATCGCCGCGCCCTTCGGCGGGCATGTGCCGTTTCTCGGCACGAACCCGATCTCGATCGCTTTCCCGCGCGCGGGCGGCGAGCCGGTCTGCCTGGATATGGCGACCACGTCCATCCCGTGGAATCGGGTGATGAACGCGCGGCGTGAAGGCGCCGAGCTGCCGCCGGGCGTGGCGGTGGATGCGCACGGCGCCGACGCGCAGGATGCCGCGTCCGCGAACGCGCTGCGGCCGCTGGGCGGGCCATCCTATGGACACAAGGGGTATGCGCTGGCGTTGATGATCGACCTGCTGTGCGGGCCTTTGAACGGGAATCCGTTCGGGCCGCATATTTCGCCGATGTACGACAAGCTGGACATGCCGCGGCGCCTGGGGGCTTTCTTCATCGTCGTCGATCCGGCGCGGTTTCCCGGCGGCCCGGCGCTGGCCGCGACGGTCGAGCAGATGGCGCGTGAACTGGCGCGACAGCCCGGATCGCCGCGCATGCCGGGCGATCCGGAGCTCGACGCGGCGGCGCGCCGCGGGGCCGGAGGGATTCCTATCGAACCCGGCCTATGGAGTGAAATCAGCGCTTGGGGCGAACGGCTGCGGGTCGCCCTGCCGGTGGTGCGCGACGGGCGCTGAGTCGGCGCTGGCGCAGCGCCGCCGCCCGTCGCCGCGCGCTTACTGCACCGAAGCGCCCCACGCGAAAGGCTTGCCTTCCCACACCGTGAAGCCGTTCAGCCGCTTGCCGACGCCCCAGGGCTGGTTGCCGTTCGACAGCAGGATCAGCGGCGCCTGCGCCATCATCATGGCATGGAGCTTGTCGAAGATCGCCTGACGCTTCGCGGTATCCAGTTCCGAGAAGCTTTCGTCGATCAGGGCCAGGGCCTGCGGATCGTCCCAGACCTTGCGCGGCTGCTTATCCTTGTCGCCCGAGAACTGTTCATAGCTCAGCGCCGGATCCAGCCGCGACGAGTAGCTGAACGAACTGATCTGGTAGTTGCCCTTGTTGTACCGGTCCAGCTGCGTCGCCCATTCCAGCACTTCGATCTGCGCATTGATGCCCACGGCCTGCATCATGGCCTGCGCCATCACGGCCACCTGATAGCTGGGAACATGCGCCCGCTTGTTGGCGTAGATGACGATCTTCTCGCCCTTGTACCCGGCTTCCTTCAACAGCTTCTGCGCCAGCGCGGGATCGTAGTGATAGCTTTGCTCCTGCGCCTTGTCGTAGAAGGCGGAATCGCGCGCCACCGCGGATGCGTTGGGCGTGCCCAGGCCTTCCGTCGCGGCCTGGACGATCTGCGGGATGTCCAGCGAAGCGGCGATGGCCAGGCGCAGCTTGGGGTTCTTCAACACCGGATCGCGCGTCTGGAACAGCATCGTGTGCTTGGCCGAATCGGACGCGACCAGGATGCGGACCGCCTTCTGCGATTTCAGTTCGGGCACGTCGGTGTAGGGGATCTGCCCGGCATCGATCGCCCCGGACATCAACCCCGCCTTGACGGTGGACGCATCGGGCACGACCAGGAACTTCACTTCGTCCACCAGCGGCTTCTTGTTGCCGAGATAGCCGTCGCCCTTATCGCCCGGGGGCGACACGTAGTCCTTGAAGGCCTTGAGCACGATGTATTCGCCGCGCTTCCACTCGCCGAACATGAAGGGCCCGGTGCCGACGGGCTTGTCCCAGCTGCCGTTTGCCTTGACGGAGGCCTTGTTCAGGATCGCCGTCATGCCGCAATCCGTGCGCGCCAGCGTGTCCAGGAACACCGCGGACTTGTGGTTGAGCTTCATCACGAAGGTCCTGGCGTCGGGCGCGGAGACCTCTTCCACCTTGAGCCCGTTGCGGCCGTCGAACTCCGTGCGGCAGCGCCAGTCGGTGGCGGGGTCCATGTAGCGCTTCCAGCTCCACATGACGTCGGCGGACGTCATGGGTTCGCCATTGTGGAACTTGACGCCGTCACGCAGCGTGAACGTGTACGTCAGGCCATCGGCGGACACATCGATGGATTTGGCCAGCAGCGGTCCCACGGTGCCGTTGGCCCGATAGCCCGCGAGGCCCTCCACCATGTTCAGCACGACGCCGTCGGTGGTGTCGTCACGATTCACGCCGGGATTGCTCGACCGGATGTCGGCCGGCTCGGAAATCACATAGGAGGATGCCTGCGCGGATGCCGCGGCGGCGAGCAGCGCCAGGGCGACGGTGGCGCGGAATGTTGGGACGGACTTCACGAGCGCTTCTCCTCAGGCCGGTCACGGGGCTACGCTTTCCCGACGAAGCCCGGGGCGCACAGAAATGACAATATTGGCGCCAAATTTGGGCATTATGGAGACGCGGCCGGCGATCCGTAACCCAGGGCTTTCCCCAGGGCTCCCCCCGGGGCTCCTCCCGGGGTTCCACCCGGGACGAACGCTGGGGTCAGGGCATGGTCTGCATGACGTGTTCGCGGATGATTTTCTGCAGGCGCTTGACGTCGCGGGCTTGCAGCGCGGCGACGATATCGAAGTGTTCGCGCACCGATTTTTCGATACGGGCGCGTGTCATCCATTGCGTGGCCGGCGCGGCGACGGCGCGGCTGCGCATGTCGTGGATCAGCGACACCAGTTCGCGATTGGCGCACAGGTCGTAGAGCATCTCGTGGAACTGCAGGTTCACTTCGTACTGCTGCAGCAGCGTGCCCGTCAGGACCAGCTGTTCGAAACGTTCCGCCAGGTCGCGCAGCTGCGCGACCTTGGCGTCGGTGACTTGGGGCATCAGGTCGGCGGCGGCGCCGGCTTCCAGCATGGCGCGGATATCGCGGATGTGGTTCTGCCGCCGCTCGTCGATCGCGTGGACGTGATAGCCCCGGTTGGGAACGTGTTCGATGACACGCTTCTGGGTCAGGTGGTCCAGCGCGCGCCGGACGTCCAGCCGCTTGGCGCCATAGCGCTCTTGCAGGTCGATCTGCTTGAGCCAGGCGCCGGTTCCGAACACGCCGGACTGGATATCACGGGCAAGTTGATCGGCCAGCGTAGCCGGTGCGGTAGAGGCCGCCGTCTTCGGCATGATTTCATTCCGTTATGGGTTCACGCGGATTTTATGAAATTTGCCTCGACCTTTGCAGCGGCCGGCACGATCAGGCGGCGGCGGTCGCCGCCGCCGGTTCGGCGAAGCGCCATTTGAGCCGCACGCCGCCGGCCTCCGTGGACACCAGCACGGGGATGGCGGCGAGCAGCCGCCGCGTGTAGTCCTGCTGCGGCGCATCGAAAATCTGGTCGCGCGTGCCCTGTTCGACGATGGCGCCGTCCTGCATCACGATGACGCGGTCGGCGACCTGTTCCACCACGCCCAGGTCGTGGCTGATGAACAGGCAGCTGAAGCCATGCCTGCGCTGCAGGTCGGCGAACAGGTCGAGGATCTGCGCGCGCACGGTCACGTCCAGCGCCGAGACCGGCTCGTCGGCGATGACGAAGGACGGACGCCGCACCACGGCGCGCGCGATGGCGACGCGTTGGCGCTGGCCGCCGGACAGCTCGTGCGGATAACGGGCGCCGTGTTCGGCGGACAGGCCGACTTCGTCCAGCGCCTCGCCGACGCGACGGGTCTTGTCGGCGGCGCCCAGGCCCGGCGCCAGGCGCAGGGCTTCGCCCACCAGCTGGGCGATCGTCATGCGCGGATCCAGCGACGAGTAGGGGTCCTGGAACACCATCTGGCAGTTCAGGCGGTAATCGTTCCAGGCGGCGTCGCCGCGCTTGACCGGCCGGCCCCGGAACAGGATCTGGCCTTCCGTCGGCGCGACCAGGCCGGCGATGGCGCGGCCCAGGGTGGTCTTGCCCGATCCCGAACCGCCCACCACGGCCACGACCTCGCGCGGGTGCACGGCCAGCGACACGCCGTCCAGGGCCCGCTTGGCGGCGGTGCGCGACAGCATGCGCTGGCGGCCGGCGTAGTCGACGACGAGCTGCCGGACTTCCACCACCGGCGCTTCGCGCGACGGCAGTCGCGCCGGCATGCGGCGCGGCATGGCCTGCAGCAGCTTGCGGGTATACGGGTGCTGCGGCTGCGCGAGCAGGTCCGCGGTGCGGCCGCTTTCCACGACTTCCCCTTGCGACATGACGACCACGCGTTCCGTGTAGCGCGCGACCATGGGCAGGTCGTGGCTGATCATCAGCACGGCGGTGCCGTGTTCGCGCGTCAGGCCCACCATCAGTTCGAGCACGTCGCGCTGCACGACCGCGTCCAGCGCGGTGGTGGGTTCGTCGGCCACCAGCAGCGCCGGCGCCAGCAGCATCACCGACGCCAGCATCATGCGCTGGCGCATGCCGCCGGAAAACTCGTGCGGCCAGGCCTTCAGGGCGCCTTCGGGATCGCGCAGGCCGACCCGGGCCAGCATGTCCAGGATGCGCTTGCGGCGCGCGGCCGTGCCCAGGTCGCGACGATGCAGGGCCAGGCCTTCTTCCAGCTGCCGGCCTATCGTCATCGACGGATTCAGGGACGTCATGGGCTCCTGGAACACCATGCCTATCCGCGCGCCGCGCAGGCGGCGCAGCACCGACGGCGCTGCCTGCGTGATGTCGGTGCCTTCGACCAGGATGCGCCCGCCCACGCGCACCAGCGGCGGCGGCGTCAGGCCCAGGATGGCGCGTGCGGCCTGCGTCTTGCCGCTGCCGGATTCGCCGACGATGCCGACCATTTCGCCGGGCGCGATGTCGAAGGACACGTTGCGCACGATCTCGCGGCCGCCATGTCCCACCGCCAGGGTCAAGCCCTGTACGCTGACCAGCGCCTGCCCCGCGCCTCCCATGTCCGTTGCGCCGCGCGGGTTCATTGCATTCCCCGCATGCGCGGATCCAGGCGGTCGCGCACGGCGTCGCCCAGCAGGTTGATGCCCAGCAGCGTGATGGCGATGCACAGGCCGGGCAGGATGGACAGATACGGCGCCTGCGACAGGAAGGGCCGGGCCGCGGACAGCATGTTGCCCCAGGTGGGGGCGGGCGGCGGCACGCCCAGGCCCAGGAAGGACAGGGCGCTTTCGGCCAGCACGACCCAGCCGAACATCGACGTCGCCAGCACGGTCAGCGGCGCCAGGCAATTAGGCAGCACGTGGCGCGCCATGGTGTAGAGCTCGGAATTGCCCAGCACGCGCGAGGCTTCGATGAATTCCCGTTCGCGCAGCGACAGCACCGTGCCGCGCACGATGCGCGTGACCGACGGCGTGTAGGCCAGCCCCAGCGCCAGGATGATGCCGTATTTGTTGGCGCCCACCACGGCCAGCAGGCCCAGCGCGAGCAGCAGGCCGGGAAAGGCCAGCAGCGCGTTGTTGAAGGCCATGACGATGCGGTCGGTCCAGCCGCGCACGAAGCCGGTCAGCAGCCCCACGCAGGTGCCGGCGACGAGCGCGAAGGCCACCGTCAGCAGGCTGATCCACACGCTGGCGGCGGCCCCGGCCATCAGCCGCGACAGCTCGTCGCGGCCGAACTCGTCCGTGCCGAGCAGGTAGGCGCCGCCCGGCGCATGCAGGCGCGCGACGAAGTTGATCTTGAGCGGATCGTAGGGCGTCCACGCCACGCCCGCGATGGCGGCGGCGACGACGATGCCCACCAGGACACCGCCCACCAGCGCATTGGCTGCCACGCGTTTTCTCATTCGACGGTCACCCTGGGATCGAAGAAGGGATAGCACAGGTCGACGACCAGGTTGACGACCACGTAGATCACCGCCACGAAGAGCAGGCAGCCCTGGATCACCGGGTAGTCGCGGCCGAAGATGGAATCGACCAGCAGCCGGCCGAGCCCCGGTATGGTGAACACGGTTTCCACCACCGCAATGCCGCCCAGCAGGTTGCCCAGCACCAGCCCGATCAGCGTCCACGTCGGGCCGAAGGCGTTCTTGAAGGCATGCCGCATCAATACCGTGCGCTCGGACAGGCCCTTGGCGCGCGCATGGGTGATGTAGTCCAGGCGCAGCACTTCCAGCGTGCTGGCGCGCGCCATGCGCATGATGACGCCTATCTCATGCAGGAAGAGCGTCAGCACCGGCAGGATCAGGTACAGCAATCCCGCTTTCCAGTCGCTGGACACCGACACATAGCCCACCACCGGCAGCCACTGCAGCTTGACGCCGAACAGCAGCAGCAACAGCAGGCCGCCCCAGAAGGTGGGGATCGACACCAGCAGGGTCGCGCCGCCCACCAGCATGACGTCGGGCAGCGCATTCTGCTTCCATGCCGCGATCATGCCGGCCGGCACCGCGACCGCGGTGGCGAACAGCACCGCCGCCAGTACGACCTGCGCGCTGACCACGAAGCGGTCCCAGACCAGTCCCAGCACATGCTGGCCGGTCGTGATGGATACGCCCAGGTCGCCATGCAGCATGTTGCGGAACCAGATGCCGAACTGGACCGGCCAGGTCTGGTCCAGCCCCAGCCGCGCGCGCAGGTCGGCCAGGCTGGCGGGATCGGCCAGGTCGCCCAGCATCAGCTGCGCCGGATCGCCGGGGATCAGCCGGATCATCACGAACACCGCCACCGCCACGATCAGCAGCGTGGGCAGGGTCATCAGGATACGGGTCAGCGCGAAACGCAGCATGGCTACCGTCCTTGGCCGCCGGGCCTATGCGCTACGGTCCTGGCCGCGGTCCTGCCGCAGCACCTTGGCGAAGAAGTCCTGCACGATGCCCACCACCTTCAGGCCGTCATGCGGCACGTTGTCGACCACGTCCATGTCCACCGTCACCCCGGCCGCCTCGAAGGAGCGCCGCAACGTGGCCAGCCTTTCGGGACGCGTGCGGCCGGCGTCGTTGCAGCCGGGCATGTAGTACTTGCCGCCGGGCTGGTGGGTGATCTCCCAGGTTTCCATGTCTGCCTTGCCCACCACCATATGCACCGCCACGCGCCGCAGGGCGTCCAGGTCCAGGCTCTTGCCGAAGCGGGCCGCCATGTCGCGCGTGCCCACCCACCAGTCCTTGTCGGCATCCAGCAGCGTGACCGACCCGGGCGCGCCGATGGACACCGCGCGCAGCCGTTCCGGATGCAGCACGGCGAAGCGGTTGACGAACTGGCCGCCGCCGGAATAGCCGAACAGCATGAAGCGGCTGAAATCGCAGCCGTACTTTTCCGCGACTTCGTCCACCATGTCCAGCAGCACGTCGTCGTAGCGGATGTCGCCTTCGCGCAGATGCTTGAAGCCGTCGCGATTGCCGTCGCCCAGCACGCCCGCCGGGAACAGGGGGCACAGCACGATGCAGTCGTTCCAGCGCGCGAACTCGGCGAAGGAATCGCGGTATTCCACGAAGGCGCGGCCCGTGCCGTGCACGATCACGACCAGTTGCATGGGCCGGGTGGCCTGCGCCAGGTGCGGCGGCACGTAGGTGCAATAGGAAAACCTTGCGTCGCCGCGCGACGCGTAGATGATGCCGGGGCCCAGGTCGTAGAGGGCGCGCGCCAGGCTGGCGCTGTCGGAAGGCGAGGAATCTTGGGGCATGGGGTGCTCTGGAAGAAATGCGTGGGCTGGCGTGCGGCCAGTCGACCGATCTCGCGGCGACAGTGTGCAACTAAATTGGCGCCAATATTATTCACCGCCGTAAGGGGCCGCAAGGCGGGTAATCCCGTACCGGCGCGCAGGACGCGGTGGGTGGCGGGCCGTATCATCGGCGGTGATGCGCGGCGGGAACATCGATTGCTGGGCATCGTCCCGCGCAGGCATCGCGGGTTTGAATCCAGTCCTTCCACGTTGAATACGCCGAGTTCGCACATGTCCTACTTGTCCCGAGTCCGAGCCACGCCATCCGTCCTGCTGCGGCTGCTGATCGCGTCGGGCAAGCAATGGTCCGAGCACCGCGCGTCCAGCAAGGGCGCGGCGCTGGCGCTGTACACGATTTTTTCGCTGGCGCCCATGCTGATCCTGGTGATTGCCGTGGCCGGCGCGTTCTTCGGCGAACAGGCGGTGCGGTCCGAGCTGGTCGGGCAGTTGCGCGACCTGATGGGCGATCGCGGCGCGGAAGTCATCCAGATCGTCCTGGCCAGCGCGCATGAATCCGGCAGTGGCCTGGTCGCGACTGTCATGTCCATCGCGGTGCTGATATTCAGCGCGACGACCGCCTTTGCCGAACTCAAGGAAAGCCTGGACGAGCTGTGGGACGTGCGCGGCAAGCGCCGCAGCGGCGTGCACGGCATGGTGCGCAGCCGTTTGCTGTCCTTCGGCCTGGTGCTGGTGCTGGCGTTGTTCCTGCTGATTTCGCTGACCGTGAACGCGGGCCTGAGCGCGGCGCACAGTTACTACGGCGCCCTCTGGACCAATTCGGCCTTCGCGATGGTGGCCGAGGTGCTGTCCGGCGTTTTCTCGTTCGCGGTGGTGGCGGCGCTGTTCGCCGTGATCTACAAGCTGCTGCCCAACGCCGTGATTCCCTGGGGGCACGTGCTGCCGGGGGCGGTGGTGACGGCGGCGCTGTTCCTGCTGGGGAAATGGGGCATCGGCCTGTATCTGGGGCGGGGCGCGGTGGCGTCGGCCTACGGAGCGGCCGGCTCGGTCGTGGCCCTGCTGCTGTGGATCTATTATTCCGCGCAGATTTTCTTTTTCGGCGCGATCTTCACGCGGCAGTACGCCCTGTATATGAGCCGTCCCGACGAACTGGCGCCCGCGGCCTGAGCTTCCGCGCCGGCCATGGTTGAATGGCCGGCCGTTTCGCAAAAGCGGCATCCGGCACGCGCGGCGGTTTCCGGGCTAATCTGTCCATCCGTCTTCGCTGGAGCCATCGATCGATGGATACGGAATCGCCTGCCGGGCCCCGCCGTTCGCCATTCTCCCACGTCCTGTTCCATGTGCAGGACCCCTTGCGCCGCATGGTGTTCGCCCTGCGCAACCTGGGTTCGCCGTATCAGCGTTACCGCCATGCCCGCGCGCTGCACGGCATACGGGTCGCGCTGGCGATGCTGACGACGGTGCTGCTGTCGCGCCTGCTGGACCTGCCGCACGGCGTGTGGGCCAGCGTGTCGCTGCTGGCGGTCATCGGCGGCATCCAGCATCACGGCAACATCCGCAAGAAAGCCATGGAGCGCGGCCTGGGCACCATGCTGGGCGCGCTGGCGGGATTGCTGCTCATCTTCGCGGAGGAGTTCGGCGCGCCGCCCGTCGTGACGATAATCGCCATGTGCGCCATCGGCGGACTGTGCGCCTACTACGCGATCGGGCGCGGCGGCTATATCGCCTTGCTGACCGCAATCACGATGGTCATCGTGGGCGGGCAGGGCGGCGATCCCATGGCGACCGGCCTGTGGCGCACGCTGCAGGTATGTATCGGCATCGCCGTGGCGCTCGCCTTTTCGTTCGCCTTGCCCCTGAACGCCAGCTATTCCTGGCGCTACAGCCTGGCGCTGAACCTGCGGCGCGCGCAACAGCAGATCCGGCGCCTGCAGACGGACCAGCCCTTCACGCCCGAAGCGCGCAGCGCGATGTTCTCCGAACTGAGCAAACGGTCCATCGCCTTGCGGGGACTGATGCCCTCGGCCGCGAAGGAGATGAAGCTGAGCGGCTCGCAGATCGAACGCATCCAGCAGCACCAGCGCGCGATCGTGGCGGCGTTGGAGATGATATCCAACGCCCGCCTGCATGCGTCCGCGCAGGATCAACTGAACCTGTCGCGGGCGTTTCGCGGCAGCCAGGGGCAGTCGCTGCGGCGCGGCCTGCTGATGATCGCCCGGGCGCTGCGCAAGGGTGACACGTCGGTGCTGGGTACGGCTGCCGGCGCCGCGGGCGAAGATGGGGCCACCCCTTCTGCCACCCCTTCTGCCACCGATCCGGCCGCCGGCTGGGTGGCGACGCTGCAGGGGCCCGACTGGGTGATGCGCGAAATGGCGGCGCAGATCGAGCAGCTGCGCAAGGCCGTCGTGGTCCTGCCCCGGCAGCGCAACTGACGCCCCTGTAACCCGACGCGCTAGTTCCTGGAAACCTCCCATACCCGCGCCCGCTTCAGCGCCCAGGGCGTATAGCCCTGCACGGTGTCGCGGAACGCGCCGACGTCCAGGCCGTTGAACAGAGGCATCATCGGCGCATCCGCCAGGAACAGCTTGTGCAGCTCGTCGAACTGCGCCTGGCGCTGGGCGGTATCGGTGATCTGGGATGACGAATCGATCAAGGCCAGCGCCTTGGGATCGTCCCACACCTTGCGCGGCTGCTTGTCCTTGTTGCCCGCCATCATTTCATAATTCAGGCTGGGATCCAGGCGCGCGGAATACGGGAACACCATCATCTGGTATTTACCGCTGTTGTAGCGGTCCAGCTGCGACGCCCATTCCTGCACTTCCAGCCTTGCGTTGATGCCGACGGCCTGCAGCATCGCCTGGATGATCACGCCGGACGAGTAGGTCTCGGGATAGCGCTTGGTCGCCATCATGACCAGCTCCTGCCCCTTGTAGCCTGATTCCCGCACCAGCTTCTGCGCCAGCGCGGGGTCATATTTCCAGGCCTCCTGCTGGGTCTTGTCGTAGTAGGAAGAGATTAGCGGCACCATGGACGTACTGGGCTGCATCAAGCCATCGCCCACCGCGGCGACCAACTGCCCGGCATCGATCGCGTGCACGATTGCCTGCCGCAGCTTGACGTTCGACAGCAGGGGGTCGCGCGTCTGCATCAGCAGCGCCGTCAGGCTCATCACCGGCGAGGTCGCCACCTTCACGCCCTTGACGGCCTGCATGGTCTTCACGTCCGAATACGACAGGTCCTGGATGATGTCGACGTCGCCGCGCTGCAGGCCAGCCTTGGCCGTCGCGTCGTCCGGCACGATCATGAAGCGGACTTCATCCACCAGGGGCCGCTTCGAACCGGTAAAGCCGTCCAGCTTGCCGCCCTGGTTGGCGTAGTGGGGATTCTTGACCAGGCTGATGTATTGCCCGCGCTTCCATTCGTTCAGCATGAACGGGCCGGTGCCTATGGGCTTGTTCCATGTGCCGTCCGGATTCACGGAATCGCGATGCACCACGCCGCTGCCCGCGCAATCGGGGCGCGCCAGCGAACCCAGGAACAGGCCGTAGGGCTTTTCCAGGTGATACACCACGGTATGCGGATCGGGGGCGTCGACCGAGGTCACCTTGGCGCCGCCGCTGCCGTCGAAATCGCCATGGCAGCGCCATGCCGTCTTGGGATTCATGAAGTAATTCCAGCTCCACACCACGTCCTGCGCGGCCAGCGGCGCGCCGTTCTGGAAGGTGACGCCGTCGCGCAGCGTGAAGGTGTAGGTCTTGCCGTCGTCGCTGATGGCATACGACTTGGCCAGCAGGGGTTTGATCTCCGCATGTTCGCCGAAGGCGACCAGGCCTTCGACGATATGCATCACCACCATGTCGCTGTTGGCGTCACGGTTCACGCCGGGTTCCGTGGAGCGGATGTCCGCCGTCATGGCGACGCGCAAGGGCGTGCCGTCGGCCGCATGGGCGGGTGTCGCGAGGCCGGCCGTGGCGGCGATGGCCAGTGCCGTCGCTGCCAGCATCGCGGCGGCGGGACGGCGGAATGTGTGCGTTGTCTTCATGCCGCGCTCCTTGCCGTCAACGGGGGGTGTAGGTGATGACTTCGGGTTCCGCGATCAGGCTGTAGCGCGTGTAGACCTGGTTCAGCGCGGGCAGCGGCACGACGTCCATTTCGCCGACGGCCGGTTCCATCACCACCATCGCGACCGATGCCGAAAGATTGTCGTGGCTGCCCGGACGCGGCGGGCGGCACACCGAGTAGGGCGCGCCGAAGTTGTCGAAGAAGGCGGCGCGCAGGTCGTCGCGCGTCAGCGCGTCGCGCCTGTTCAGCAGCCGCCGCACGCGCCAATCGCGGTACTGGCTTTCCGGGGTGCTGGCGCGGCCGGTATCGCGCAGCTTGCACAGCGCGACTTCGCTGACCCAGTGATTGGCATGCACGATCAGGTCGTCGGTGCCGGGGTAGATGGGGAAGGCTTCGTCCGTCGTGCATTCGAAATCGATGCCGAAGCCTTCCGCCATGCCCAGCATGATGTTGTTGGAACAGGACTTGGGCGTGGTCGCCACCGCTTTCACCGCCAGCGCGAAATGCTGCTGTTCCAGCACCTTGCGGCGGATGAGCGACAGCGGCACGCCCAGCTGCTTGAAGTCGCGATCCGATTCCAGGTAGTTGGCGGTGATCGAGATCCCTGTGCTGTTCAGTCCGCTGCGCGCCAGGCCGCCGGCTTCGACGAAGGTCAGCATGTCGGGGCCGTCCTCCTGCCGGATGCGCAGCACGATGGACGTCTCGGCGCATTCGGCGCGCCAGTCCCAGTTCTGGCCATGCAGCAGGTTGCCGGTGGCCGAGCGCTCCGGCAGCACCAGCGCGCCGGTGCAGCCGTCGCCGGGTTCGAGTTCGGCGGCTTTCTTCTTTTCCGCGCGCGCCTTGGCGACGACCTCGGTGCGCGCGTTGATCATGACGATGTCTTCCAGCGGCACGCCGGCGCCGTCCGCGATGCCGCGCATCTCTTCGATGTAGTGCGGGCCGTAGGCCTCGATTTCCTTGGCGAAGGACTCGATCAGCTGCGTGCGCGCCGGACCGTCGTAGCCCAGGGTCACGAGGGTCTGGCCGTACATGGCCGCGCTCTTGCGCACCCGGTCCACCGCCGCGCGCCCGTACTGCACGCCTCGTTCATAGGGCTTCCCGGCGACCGAGATGAAAGGGAACTGCTGCGGAGTGGTGGGCATGGCGTACCTGGCGTGGGCAGGGAGTGTCCGGCAGGAGCCGGCGCCGGACTGGCGCATGCGCTGCGGGCAGGGGGAGCGGAAAAGTTTATCCTAAATTGGCGCCAAAAATATCAGGGATTGTCCCAGCCCGTGCCCGGCGATCCGGTGCCGCCCACGGTGCCGCCCAGGTAGCTGCCTGCCGGCGCGGCGGCGACGGTGGCACGGTCCGGGTTCCGCGCCGCGCGATCCGCTCCGTGCGCGCGCGGCATAAAAAAAGGCCAGGTCCGAAGACCTGGCCTTTTTCACTTGCGTTGGCTTGCGGCCGGCCCGTCCCGATGATCCGGGCCGGGCCTGCGAGCAGGACTTGCTTAGAAGTCCATGCCGCCCATGCCGCCCATGCCGCCAGGCATGCCAGCCGGCGCGGCGGGCTTGTCTTCGACCAGCTCGACCACGGCGGCCTCGGCCGTCAGCAGCAGGCTGGCGACGGACGCGGCGTTTTGCAGGGCGGTGCGGGTGACCTTGGTCGGATCCAGCACGCCTTGCTCGACCAGGTCGGCGTACTCGCCGGTCGCGGCGTTGTAGCCGTAGTTGCCCTTGCCAGCCAGCACGGCGTTGACGACGACGCTGGATTCTTCACCGGCGTTGGCGACGATCGTGCGCAGCGGCTCTTCGACGGCGCGCAGGATCAGCTTGATGCCGGCGTTCTGGTCGGGCGTATCGCCCTTCAGCTGGGCAATGGCTTGCTTGGCGCGCAGCAGGGCCACGCCGCCACCCGCCACCACGCCTTCTTCCACCGCGGCACGTGTGGCGTGCAGGGCGTCTTCGACGCGGGCCTTCTTTTCCTTCATTTCGACTTCGGTCGCGGCACCGACGCGGATCACGGCAACACCGCCGGCCAGCTTGGCCACGCGCTCTTGCAGCTTTTCACGGTCGTAGTCGGACGTCGCTTCTTCGATCTGGACGCGGATCTGCTTGACGCGGGCTTCGATCGACTTGCTGTCGCCAGCGCCGTCGATGATGGTGGTGTTTTCCTTGCCCACTTCGATGCGCTTGGCCTGGCCCAGGTCTTGCAGGGAGGCCTTTTCCAGCGACATGCCGGTTTCTTCGGAGATGACCACGCCGCCCGTCAGGATGGCGATGTCTTCCAGCATGGCCTTGCGGCGGTCGCCGAAGCCAGGCGCCTTGACGGCGGTGGTCTTCAGGATGCCACGGATGTTGTTCACAACCAGGGTGGCCAGCGCTTCGCCTTCGACGTCTTCAGCGATGATCAGCAGCGGACGGCTCGACTTGGCGACTTGTTCCAGCACGGGCAGCAGGTCGCGGATGTTGCTGATCTTCTTGTCGAAGATCAGGACGAAGGGATCGTCCAGCGCGGCGACTTGCTTGTCGGGGTTGTTGATGAAGTAGGGCGACAGGTAGCCGCGATCGAATTGCATGCCTTCGACCACGTCCAGCTCGTTTTCCAGCGACTTGCCGTCTTCGACGGTGATGACGCCTTCCTTGCCGACCTTGTCCATCGCGTCGGCGATGATCTGGCCGATCGACGAATCGCTATTGGCGGAGATCGAGCCGACCTGGGCGATTTCCTTGCTGGTCGTGACGGGCTTGCTCAGCTTCTTCAGCTCTTCGACGGCGGCGGCGACGGCCTTGTCGATGCCGCGCTTCAGGTCGATGGGGTTGAAGCCGGCGGCCACGTACTTCAGGCCTTCCTGGACGATGGCCTGGGCCAGCACGGTGGCGGTCGTGGTGCCGTCACCGGCGTTGTCGGAGGTCTTGGAGGCAACGTCCTTGACCAGTTGCGCGCCGATGTTCTCGAACTTGTCCTTCAGTTCGATTTCCTTGGCGACGGACACGCCGTCCTTGGTCACGGTCGGGGCGCCGAAGGAGCGCTCCAGCACGACGTTGCGGCCCTTGGGGCCCAGGGTGGTTTTGACAGCGTTGGCGAGGACATTCACGCCACGGACGATGCGCACGCGGGCGTCATCGGCAAACAGGACTTGCTTGGCAGCCATAGTGGTTCCTTACTGGAATTCTGTGGGAATTCTGTCGAATTCGGTATTCGGACGGGGGAATTACTGGATCACGGCGAGGATTTCTTCCTCGCGGATGACGAGCAGCTCTTCGCCATCGACCTTGACGGTCTGGCCGGAATACTTGCCGAAGAGCACCTTGTCACCGGCCTTCAGGTCAACCGGCAGGACCTTGCCGTCTTCCGTGCGCTTGCCGGGACCGACGGCGACGACTTCGCCTTGGTCAGGTTTTTCGGCCGCGCTGTCGGGGATGACGATGCCCGAGGCGGTTTTGCGCTCGTTGTCCAGGCGTTTGACGATCACGCGATCATTCAAAGGACGCAGGGCCATGAAGAACTCCTGTATTCAGTACGATGTGGGGTTGTCTCTAGGGACCGGCCAGAGGCTGTGTTAGCACTCATTGGCGGCGAGTGCTAATTATAGGGGCGGTTCTTTGGCGTTCAAGGGGGTGGGCCGTCGTTGTTACAACTCGCCGATTTGGCGAAGGGTTGAACCCGACGCAGGACTATAAGTCCCTGAGTTGCATCGACTGAGCGAAGCGGACCGCGCGATCGGCCGCTTGGATGGCGTTACTTTGATGCTGCCGGACAAGGCGCTCTTCCTGTACATGTATGTGCGGAAAGAGGCCGTGCTGTCGTCGCAGATCGAGGGTACCCAGTCTACCTTGGACGACCTGCTGCGGTTCGAAAGCGCCGCGACCGCCGGCAAACCCATCGACGATGTCGGCGAAGTGTCCAGCTATGTCGATGCAATGTTGTACGGCTTGGAGCGAATGCGCGACGCCTCGCCGCGAGGTCTGCCGCTCTGTCTGCGCCTCATCCGGGAAATGCATGCCCGTTTGCTGCGCAATGGACGCGGTCAGGCCAAGGAACCAGGAGAATTTCGCCGATCGCAGAACTGGCTCGGTGGCGCTCGGCCGGGGCATGCCGTGTATGTGCCTCCACCGGTCGATGCGATGACGGACTGCCTGAGCAATTTCGAGACGTTCTTGCAGGACGAGACGACGTCGATACCCCCACTCATCAAGGCAGGGTTGCTGCACGTGCAGTTCGAGAGTATTCACCCATTCCTTGATGGCAACGGCCGGTTGGGGCGCCTGTTGGTGGCGCTTTATCTCGTGGACAGGAAAGTACTCCGCGAGCCACTGCTTTATCTCAGCTTGTATTTGAAAACGCATCGCTCCGAATACTATCGGCTGCTGCAGGAAGTCAGGGAGCGCGGAACGTGGGAAACCTGGCTGGAGTTCTTCCTGGATGGCGTTGCCCAGACCGCCAACAATGCTCACGATAGTGCGCTCCGGATCGTCACTCTTTTCAAGACTGACCGGGACCGTATTGCAAAGCTTGGCGATAGAACTAGCTCGGTGCTGCGGCTTCACGATTTCCTGCAGGCGCGGCCATTCGTCACCGCCACCCAGGCAGCGAAGCAAACCGGACTGAGTATGCCGACTGTCAACAGCAGCCTGGAAATACTCGAGCGCGAAGGCGTCATCCAAGAGTTGACCGGCAAGCGGCGTGGCCGCGTCTACGCTTACAGTGCTTTTCTGGAAATCCTCGATGAAGGCACGGATCTCGCTTTCGATGCCGCATAGCGACTCGAAGCCTGGGGCTACCTATCCCCGTCGGTCGCGCACGGGAATGCCATAGGCACCCACAATACGCGCGTCCTGTTCGGCGGCTGAAAACTGTTCCCATTCGAGACCGTTCACGTCGGTGCTGCTCGAATAACCCTCTGCGGTATCGTCTTCGAACCCGACATGGCGTAACTGTCCCGCCTGCCCGGGTTTCTCGTTGATCGAGAAGTTGAGGATATCGGTGCGCCACATCGCGTACTGGCCTGGTACGACGGCGGACGGTGGTTGTCCCAGGCGGCGGCTGTAGTCCGCGATCGATGCATCGAGGTTCGCAACCGCCAGTGCGATGTGGAAGCGTTTCATGAGGGGCTCGGGATGGGATAGTCGGTTTTGACCCCGCTCATCCTACCGACGGCGCGACGGCACAAACAGCTCAATGAATATGCTGGTATGTGCATTACCCGTCAGCTACCGGCTCTCCGCCGGTCGATGCGTGCCCTTTCAGCGCTGCTGCGTCACCCTCTTGCAGAGCGCCGCGACGGCGCGGCCGATGGCCTGTTCGTTGTCGATGATGCGTTGCGTGGGGCCCGCCACGACGATGGCGTAGGGCTCGCCGTTGATCCACACATGGCCGCCGATGGAGGCAACCCCAGACTGGTAGCCGCCAACCGACAGGTACCACCCGCGCGCCTTGCCCTCGGCCAGCGCCTTTTTCAGCTTTGCCGCGCTGGTGATGGTGTTGGCGGAGTACTTGGTCAGATCGAGTTCGTCGATCAACGCATCCCGTTCGTCATCTGGCATGGCCGCGAGCAGGCATTGACCCGCCGCGCCGATGTGCAACTGGCGCTTTTCCCCGACGGAGGCCGCGTAACGCAAGGGTTGGTCTGACTCGACCACTTCGACGTAGTGCGACAGATGGCCTTCGCGTTTCGCCAGGTAGACCGTCTCGCCGGTGGCTTCCCGCAGGCCGTGCAGCAGGGAACCCATGCTGGACAGCAAGGGATCGTTCTCCGTGATGATGCGCGCCTCATTGAAGATGCGCCGCGTCGGGTAGTAATCCTTGCCGTCATTCAGGCGATACAGGTACCCGTTGCTCTCCAACGTCTTCAGCAAGGCCAGGCAACTGGACTTGGGAAGCTCAAGCCGCTTGCTGATCAGGGCAAGCGGCACCGGCTGCCGCAATTCCGCGAACAACTGGAAGATCTGCACGACCCGGCGTGCGCTTTTCACGTCGGTCTCGGAGGGGTTTTTCATGACGCTCCCTGAAGTCGCGGGATTCTAAAGCACATTGCGGACCGCCACCTTGATGGGTATCATACGTTCACGTATAAAAATGACCGTTCATATATATGAACGTTTGAGTTCAGCAACGACGCCAAACGGTTCGCCCGAAACCGTTGTGCGCTCCCTATCCAACCACCGATGAGACGAGGTCCCATGTATTCCCACATTCAAGTTCGACCGCTTTCGGGCGCCCTGGGCGCCGAGGTTTTCGGCGCGCAACTGTCCGGCGAAATGCCCGAGGCCACGATTGCCGAGATCAAGCGCGCGTTCAACCAGTATCTGGTCATCTTCTTCCGGGACCAGGAAGCGTCGGATCACGATCTGGCCCGCTTTGCCCGTCACTTCGGCGATCTGGCCGTGCTGCCTCCTCATCGCCAGCACCCCGGCCAGTTCCCCGAGCTGCTGGTTATCGACAAGAAGCCCGACACGGGCCTGGTTTTTGGTTGGGAATGGCACTCCGATACCACGCACCTGGAAGTTCCCCCGCTGGGATCGGTGCTGGCTGCGCGGCAACTGCCGCCGGTGGGTGGCGACACCATGTTCGCCAACCAGTACATGGCCTATGACACCTTGTCCGACGCCATGAAGGCGATGCTGGACGGCATAAAAGCGGTTCATTCCAACAGCCGCATCCTGGCCTCGCTGGAAGTGGACGATGTCCTCGCGCCGGGCCAGGGCCTGGGGAACAAGGACGGCACCATGTCGGCCGTGCATCCCGTGGTCCGTACCCATCCCGACACCGGCCGCAAGGCGCTCTTCGTCAACAAGATGCATACCGAACGGTTCGAAGGCATGACCATCGCCGAGAGCCAGCCTTTGCTGAATTACCTGTACGAGCACAGCACGCGGCCCGAGTTCACCTGCCGCTTCCGCTGGGAGCCGGGCTCGATCGCCTTCTGGGATAACCGCTGCTGTCAGCATCTGGCACTGGACGACTATCCCGGCCAACGCCGGCTGATGCACCGTGTCCAGATCCGCGGCACGCGTCCCGTCTGAGCACGACTGCCGGCACAGGCAGGGGGCCGCGCATCGACGCGGCCAGAAAAACGAGAACCACGGAGGAACAAATGAAGAGACTGAATTTGCTTCCGGCGTCACGCCGGGCTTCCTGTATGGCGACACTGCTGGGGCTGGCGACGCTGGCGGCCGGTACCGACGTTGTGGCTGGTGACTATCCCGACGAGCCCATACGCATGGTCGTTCCTTATGCCCCCGCCGGCGGTACGGATGAGCTGGGCCGGTTGCTGGCCCAGAAACTGTCCGCCGCGGTCGGCCAGTCCGTCATCGTGGAGAACCGCCCCGGTGCCGACGGCATGATAGGCACGGCCTACGTGGCACAGGCCAAGCCCAACGGCTACACGGTGGCCTTCGTGTCGAGCGGCCACGCGGTCAATCCCACCCTGTACAAGAACATCAGCTTCGATACCGTAAAGGATCTGCGCTGCGTCACGCAGACCGCCGTGCAGCAGATCGTGCTGGTGGTCACGCCGTCCCTGCCGGTGCGCAGCGTCAAGGAGTTGATCGACTACGGGAAGAGCCATCCCAACGCGCTCTACTTCGGCACATCGTCCAAGGCGTCGCAACTGCCGATGGAGCTGTTCGCCAGGATGACGGGCCTGAAGCTGACGGCCGTACCCTACAAAGGGTCGGGGCCGGCGCTGACCGACATGATCGCGGGGCGGGTACAGATGGGCTTCATTGCTGCCGCTTCGGCCATCCCCTATATCAAGTCCGGGCATCTGCGGGCGCTGGCCATAGGCGACGACCACCGTTCTCCTTCGCTGCCCGATCTCCCCACCGTCGCTGAGGCGGGCGTGCCGGGGTTCCAGGCCAATCTGTGGTCCGGCATGTTCGTTCCCAACGGGACGCCGGCGCCGGTGATCAATCGTCTCAACGACGTGCTGGTGAAAACGGTCAAGGATCCCGCCTTCGCGAAGACCATGGAAAACCATGGCTTCGAACCCGCCGGCACCACGCCCGCGCAGTGCGACGCCTTTATCGTGAAGGAGATCGCCAAGTGGGCGGCGGTGGCCAAGGATGCGGGGATAGCCGCCGAATAGGCTTGTCCAATGCGCCTGGTCTTCAACCGCCCTGCAGCCCGCCGAAGAAACGCATCGCGTTCGACTCCAGTCCCTCGATGTAATAACCGCCTTCCTGCACCACCAGGGTCGGCAGCTTCAGCGCGCTCACCTCGCGACCCAGGCGTTCGAAGCCGTTCTCGGTGACCGCCACCTTGGCCTGCGGGTCCTTCTCGAAAATATCGAAGCCCAGCGACAGCACCAGCGCGTCGGGTTGGAAAAGGTCGATCGCGCGCCGGGCCTCGGCCAGGCGTTCGAAGAACACCGACTCGGGCGACCCATGCGGCATGGGGAGGTTGATGTTGTAGCCGTAGCCCTCGCCGTCGCCGCGTTCGTCCTCGAAGCCGGCGACGGCGGGATAGAAGTTGCATGGATCGCCGTGGATGGACACGTAGAGCACGTCGCTGCGGGTATAGAAGATTTCCTGGATGCCCTGGCCGTGATGCATGTCGGTATCCAGGATCGCCACCTTGGGATACTTCGCCGTCAGGCATTGCGCGGCGATGGCGGCATTGTTCAGGTAGCAGAAGCCGCCCGCGGCCTCCCGCCGGGCATGGTGCCCGGGCGGACGGCAGATGGCGTAGGCCTGGCGTTCCCCCGCCATCAGCGTCTGCGCGCCGGCGATGGCGCATTGCGCGGACCAATAAGCGGAATGCCACGTGTGCTCGCCCACCGGGCAGCTGCCATCGGCCAGATATCGGCCGGCCTGCGCCAGCACGCCGCGCAGCGGATTGCGCTCGCGCACGAAGATGGTGGACATGACTTCATCGCCCCAGTCTTCCGGCATCTGCTTCCATTGCTGGTGCACGGATTGCAGGAAACGCAGGTATTCCAGCGAGTGGACCGCGGAGATGGCCCCCGCGCCGTGATCGGCGGGCGCCTGGACATCGAAGCCCAGCTTGCGCGAGGCGCCGACCAGGCCGTCCAGGCGGGATGGAACTTCCTGAGGATCACGCATCTTCCCCCGCGAAAAGTAGGTGCGGGGATGATGCAGTTTCTGGTCTTCGTGGAAATAGGCTTTCATGTTCGCGTGTCCTTATGTCCCGGCCCTATGCCGGGACTCCATGCTTTTCCTGGTAAAGCGCGCGCACATGCAGCCGCGCGTCCTCCAGATGCAGGCGCATCGCCGCGGATGCCGCGGCGACGTCGCGCCGGCGCAGGCAGTCGACGATCGGCTGATGCGTTTCGGCGACGCGTTGCGGATCCTGGTAGGCCAGCTCGATCAGCGCCATGATCATGCGCAGCTCCGTGCGCATGTTCATGAACAGGCGCAGCAGGTAGCCGTTGCCCGAGAGCTCGCAGATCAAAGTATGGAACTCCAGGTCGCGCATCACCCGCTGCGTCTGGGGCGCGCTGGCGGCTTCGGCCACCATGCGCGCCAGCGCGGCTTGCAACCGGTGCATGCCGGCGTCGTCGGCGTTTTTGCAGGCGAGTTCGACGGCCTGCAGTTCCATGTGCAGGCGAACCTGGTACAGATCGTCGATTTCGCCGGCGGTGATGGTCCGCACCATGAAGCCGTGGCGCGGACGGGCGACGACGATGCCTTGGCGTTCCAGGCGGCGCGCGGCTTCCCGAACGGGTGCGCGGCTGATGCCCATGCGCCGCGCCAGCTCGGCCTCGATGATGCGGGCGCCCGGCGGCAGCTGGCCCGCGGCGATCGCGTGTATCAACTGGGCTTCGACTTCCGCCACAAGGTCGGTGGCCTCGATGGGGGCGAAGCCGCCATCGTCGTCCAGGATCGTGGTGGTCTTCATCGTGACGGGGCCGATGCGCCACCGCCGGGCGCGCCAGCGCGGGTATTGTGCCGGCGCAACGCCAGCCACGCGCCGCTGCCCATGATCAGCGCGATGCCGGCCAGCGCGACGGTATCGGGGGGGCGGTCGAACCAGAAGGTGCTTATCAGGACAGCCAGCATCAGTTGTAGGTAGTTCAAGGGGGCCAGGATGGAAGCCTGCGCCCGGCGGAAGGCGGCGAGCAGCAGAAGTTGCGCCACGCCGCTGCACGCGCCGCCCGCCAGCAGCAGCAGGAGCTGCGGCCATCCGGGCCAGGCGGCGGGCAAGGCGAAGAGGGCGGGCGTGCCGGTAATGACCAGGCAGACCACGGCCATATAAGCGTACTGTACCGGCGCGGCCACCAGCCCGGATAGCCGGCGGGTCAGCAGCTGGAAGAACGCATAGCTGACGGCGGCGATGGCCATGAGCACGGCGCCCGTCCAGGGCAGGTCGCCGCCGGGCCGCACGATGAGCAGCATGCCCGCGAAGCCGGCGATGACGGCGGTCCATTGCATCGGACCGACCCGCTCGCCCAGCAGCCAGGGCGACAGCGCCACCATGATCAGGGGCGAGGTGAAGTAGATGGCCGTCGCCTCGGCCAGCGGCATGATGGTCAGCGCGGTCATGAAGGCGGTGGCCACGCAGGCCAGCGCCACGCTGCGCGCCAGCAGCAATCCGCGATGCGGCGCTCGCCACAGGCGCAAGGACACGCCATGGCGCGCCTGCCGCGCCAGCCAAAACGCCGCAATCGTGCTGGTGGCGACGTAGCGCATGAGATTCATGAAAGGCGACGAATACGTCGCCAGCATCTGCTTGCAGAAGGCATCGAAGGTGGCGAAGGCGCACAAGGCGGCCAGGAACAGCGCGATGCCGACGCGCACGGACGCGGCGCCGCCATCGCCCGCGACGGCCGCGCTGTGGGCCCCGTCGTGGGCCCCATCGTGGGCCGTGTCGCGGGCCGCGTCGCGGGTCGTTACCGTCGTGGATGCGACGCGCGCGTGGGAGGCCATCTCAGTAGCCCCTGGCAGGATCGACGGCGACCATGGCCGTATTGCCCCGCGCGATCTGCGCCAGGTTGATCCGGGTCTGGCGCGCGATCGCTCGCGCCGGCGTGCGCGAGGCGACGTGGGGCGTCACCCGTACGCGCGGATGCGCCCAGTAAGGATGGTCGGCCGGCAGGGGTTCCTGCGTGAAGGTGTCCATGGTGGCGTAGCCCAGCTGGCCGCTGTCCAGGGCTTGCAGCAGGTCGTCTTGCACCACATGTGCGCCGCGCCCCACGTTGATGAGATGCGCGCCGCGCGGCAGAAGGGCGAAGCATTCGGCATCGAGGATCCCATGCGTTTCTGGCGTGTACGGAAGCAGGCATACCAGGGTATCGCAGTTGCCCAGGAAGGCCGCGCGCTGCGCATCTCCATGGAACAGCGTGATGTCGTCCGGCAGCCCGGACTTGGCGCCGCGGCTCCAGCCGCTGACGCGGTAGCCGATGGCACGCAAGGCCAGGGCGCAGCGTACGCCCAGCGCGCCCAGTCCGGCGATACCTACACGGTGCTCGCCCGGGGCCTCCACCGGCTGTTCCTGCCACAGCCCCGCGGCCGCGGACGCCGCATAAGCGTCCATATGGCGCTGGTGATGCGTCACTGCCCAGCAGACGTAGGCCGCCATGCCCGCCGCCATGTCGGGGTCCACCATGCGGCACAAGGGAACGGCGGGCAAGGCCGGGTCGCCGGTGATGTGGTCGATGCCGGCGGCGATGGACTGGATCAGCTTCAGCCCGGGCATCCGGGCCAGCAGGCCGCGCGGCGGCATCCAGCACACCGCCGCATCGATCTCCCGAAGATCGCCCAGCGCAGGCTCCAGGCGCACGTCGGCTTCCGGAAACAGTTCGGCGAAGGCCGGCAGCAGATAACGCATATCGAGCTGCGTGCTGAGCAATGCGACACGCGGGCGCCATCCGTCGAATCCGGCAAAAGCTTGCACATCGTCCGGGCATGCATCGCCCACGCCACGCATCGCGATATCGGTCATCCTCGTTCCGCCTGTCCGTCTTCGATGCGCGCCAGCCTGGGTACGGCGTCGATCAGCGTCCGCGTGTACGCGTGGCGAGGGTTGCGCAGGACATCCGCGGTGGCACCGTATTCGACGATCCGGCCGCGTTGCATGACGGCGATGTGGTCGCACATTTCCCCGGCCACGCGCAGGTCGTGCGTGATGAACACCATGGCCAGCCGGAACTGCTCGCGCACGCGGGCGAACAGGTCCAGCACCTGTGCCTGGACGGAAACGTCCAGCGCGGATACCGGTTCGTCCGCGACCAGCAGTTCCGGCTCCATGGCCAGGGCGCGCGCGATGCCGATGCGTTGGCGCTGTCCCCCCGAGAACTCGTGCGGGTTGCGGTCGGCGGCCTCCGGTCCAAGTCCGACCAGCTGCAGCAGTTCGATGGCCTTGGCCATGGCCTGCTTTTTCGGCATGCCTTGGGCGATGGGGCCGGCGGCGATGGTCGCGCCGATACGATGGCGCGGGTTCAGGGATGCATAGGGATCCTGGAACACCATCTGGATGCGGCCCCGGGACAGTTCGCGGAAGCGCGCCCCCGAAAGCAGGTTCTGCCCCTTGAACAGGACGCGGCCGCGATCGAAATCCTGCAGTCCGACGATGCAGCGTCCCACCGTGGATTTGCCGGAGCCGGACTCGCCGACCAGGCCCAGTGTCTGCCCACGGCGCAGCGTGAAGCTGACGTCGCTGACGGCCGGCACTTCGCGGCCGCGGCGGAACAGGCTGCCTGCCGTGACATAGGTCTTGCACAGATCCTGCACTTGCAGCAGATGCAGCGGATCCGGCGCGGCCTCGGCGGCGCGCGGCGTGCCTTGGGGAATGGCGGCGATCAACTGGCGCGTATACGGCTGCCGGGGGGCCGACAGCAGCTGCGCGGCGGGGCCGGATTCCACCACGCTGCCGGTTTGCATGACCACCACGTGGTCGGCGATCTCGGCGACGACCCCGAAATCGTGGGTGATGAAAAGCAGCGCGGTGCCGCGCCGCCGCTGCAGGTCCCGCATCAGCGCCAGGATCTGTGCCTGCGTGGTGACGTCCAGCGCCGTGGTCGGCTCGTCGGCGATCAGCAGCCGGGGTTCCAGCGCCAGGGCGCAGGCGATCATCACGCGCTGCCGCTGCCCGCCCGACAGGCGGAAGGGATAGGCGTCCACCAGGAGTTCCGGATCGGGCAGGCCCACATCGGCCAGCGCGGCGACGATGCGCCGGCGCTTTTCCGCGGCGGGCAGCCTGATGTGGGCGTCGAAGACTTCGGCGATCTGCTCGCCGATGCGCATCACCGGGTTCAGCGCGGACATCGGCTCCTGGAACACCATGCCCATGCGCTGGCCGCGCAGCGCGCGCAGCCGCTCTTCGTCCAGGGCCAGCAGGTCCTGCCCTTCGAACAGGATGCGGCCGGCGACGGGCGATACGGCGGGCCGCGGCAGCAGGCCCATGACGGCATTGGCGATCATCGACTTGCCCGAACCCGATTCGCCGACGACGCACAGCGTCTGGCCGGGCAGGATGGCGAAGGAAACCTGGCGCACCGCGAGTTCGCGGTCGCCGCCCTTGGGCAGGCGGATGCTCAGGTCCTGCACATCCAGGACTGGCGCGGCATCGCCGTCCATGCCTGGCGTAGAGGCCATGCTCATTGGGGCCACGCTCATCGAGGCCACGCTCATCGAGGCCACGTTCATCGGCCTCTCCCATCCAGCCGGGCGTTCAGGCCGTCGTTCAAGCCTTCGCCCACCAGGTTCAAGGCCAGCACGGTGAGCAGAATGGCCAGCCCGGGGAACACGGCCATCCACCAGGCCTGCTGCAGCACGCTGCGCGCGGAGCCCACCATGTAGCCCCAGCTCATCTCGTTGGGGTCGCCCAGTCCCAGGAAACTCAGGCTGGATTCCAGCAGGATGCTGGTGGCCACCATCAGCGACGCCATCACGATGATGGGCGACGCGGCGTTGGGCAGGATCTGCGTCAGGATGATGCGCGGCGTGGACTGGCCGGCCAGGCGCGCCGCGGCGACGAAATCGCGCTGCCTGAGCGTCAGGAATTCGCCGCGCACCAGGCGGGCCACCGGCGGCCAGGACACCAGGCCTATCGCCGCCACGATGGATCGCACCGACGGCTGGAAGATGGCGACCAGCACGATGGCCAGCGCGAAACTGGGTATGCACTGGAAGATTTCGGTAAAGCGCATCAGCGCCGCGTCGACCCAGCGGCCGAAGTATCCGGCCACCGCGCCGATGCCCACGCCGATCAGCAGCGACACCACGGTGGACACAACGCCTATCAGCAACGACACGCGGGCGCCATAGATGACGCCCGACAGGATGTCGCGGCCCAGCGTGTCCGTTCCCATCAGCACGCCCGGTTCGGCGCCCGGCGCCAGGAATGGCATCTGTGTCATGTCCCATGGATTGCCGGGGGCGAACATGGGACCGAAGATGGCCGCCGCCGCGGTCAGGACCAGCACCAGCAGGCCGGCCACGGCGCCCTTGTTGCGGCAGAAGCGCCGCCAGAATGCTTTGCTCATGGGCTTTCCCCTTTTTTTCCGCCAGGGCGTGTCGGCCGCCCCTAGGTCAACTCGATACGAGGATCGACCAGCGTGTAGACGAAGTCGGTGATCAGGTTGAAGAGCACGGCCATCGCCGCGGCTACCAGGAAGCATCCCAGCAGCAGGTTGTAGTCGCGCTGCATCAAGGCATCGAACATCAGCCGGCCGATACCGGGCCAGGCGAATACGGTTTCGGTGAGGACCGCGCCGCCTATCATGCCGCCGGCCTGGATTCCCGCCAGCGTCACTACCGGCAGCAACGCATTGCGCAGGATGTGGGCGCGCTGGATGCGTCCCGGCCGTACGCCCTTGGCGCGTGCGGTCTTGACGAAATCCATCTGCGCGACCTCCAGCATCGAGGCGCGCGTCATGCGCGCGTAGACCGCCATATAGAACAGCGCCAGCGTCAGCGCGGGCAGCACCAGGTGCTGGGCGATATCCCATGCCAGGGCCATGCCGTGCAGGTCCGCGCCGACGGTGAAGTAGCCGAAGCCGGGCAGCACGCCGAGTTTGACGGTGAACAGCAGCACCGCCATCATGGCCAGCCAGTAGAGCGGGGTGGCGTAGAACACCAGCGAGACCACGGTGACCAGGCTGTCCACCCAGCTGCCGGCGCGGCGGCTGGCCAGCGCGCCCGCCATGACGCCCAGTATCAGCGACAGCACGAAGGCGCTGCCGGTCAGCAGCAGGGTCGCCGGCAGGCGATCCGCGATCAGGGCCATCACGGGCTGCTGCTGGCGGTACGAATAGCCCAGGTCCAGATGCACGACGTGTTGCAGGTATTTGAAAAGCTGCGTGCCCAGGGGCTGGTCCAGGCCGAACTGGCCGCGCAATTGCGAAACGAATTGCGCGTCCGAGGCGCCGGCCTCTCCCGCCATGACCGCCACCGGATCGCCCGGAGCGGCACGTATCAGCAGGAAGTTGACGGTGGCGATCAGCATCAGGGCCACCAGGCCCTGCGCCAGCCGGGTCAGCATGAATTGCAGGCGTTTCATCGCTCGCGGGTCAACCGATCCAGGCGCGGCTCAGGCCGTCGTTCAAGCCGATGGCGGAACTGACGGGGTCATGCACCTTGGTGCGGTACAGGGTGGGAAACTCGATCTCGTGCAGCCAGGCCACGGGTACGTCCTGCAGCAGGATTTTCTGCACCTGGAGATAGGCGTCGGCACGTTGCTTCGGGTCCACGGCGCGCGCGCCGCTGGCGAACAATTCGTCCACCTTGGGGTTGCTGTAGCCTTCGACGTTGTTGAAAGGCGAGCCTTTGGCGATGGTGCTGCTGGTGTAGTTGCGGGCCACGCCCAGGGCTGGATCGCCATACTGGTACACGTAGGTGAACGCGATGTCGTAATCCCATTCGTTCAGCCGCTGATTCCACCCGGCGACATCCGAGGGCGTCAGGTCGATCTTGATGCCCGCCTGCATCAGGTTCTGCCGCACGATCTCCGCCTGGCGCTGCCAGGTCTCTCCGTAGGGCAAGGGCAGCAGGCGCAGCGTCTCGCCCTTGTAGCCGGATTCCGCCAGCAGCTGCTTGGCCTTGTTCAGGTCATGGGGATACTTGGCCACATCGTCGCTGTAGTACTTGATGTGGCTGTTGAAGGGACCGGTGGCGACCTTCGCATAACCCTGGTACGCAATCTTCGTCATGGCGTCGCGATTGATCGCGTACATGACGGCCTGCCGGAACTTGACGTTGTCCATCGGCGCCTTGCGGTTGTTCAGCCACAGCCACGATTGCGGGGCAAAGAACTCCCAGCCCTTGGTCGTCACCGCGGCGCCGGGCAGCTTGGCCAGGCGCGCGACGTCGAAGAACTCCACGGCGCCGCCCGGCACGATGTCCACCTTGCCGGACTCGAAGGCCGCGGCGCGCGAGGCCGCATCGGGGATGACATGGAAATAGACGTTATCGACCAGGGGCAGGTCCTTGACGTGGTATTTGTCGTTCGCCACCAGATGAATGTACGAGCCCTTGACCCACTCCTTGAATTTGAAGGGGCCCGTGCCGATGGGCGTGCTGTTGGCGGAGTTGGCAAGGAAGTCCGTGCCTTCGTAGATATGCTTGGGCACCATGGGCATGGAGCCGTTTTCGAACAGGCCCAGGAACGGCCCGAAGGGATACTTCAGCTTGAACTGGACGGTCAGCGGGTCCAGCGCCTTGATCGTGTCCACGGCCTCCAGATTGCCGCGCAGCCGCGCGTGCGTCTTGCGCAGGAAGACATCGGCGGAGAACACCACGTCGTCGGCGGTGAAGGGCTTGCCGTCGTGCCAGCTCACGTCGGGCTTGAGCTTGAAGGTATAGGTCAGGCCGTCGTCGCTCGCGGTCCAGGACGTCGCCAGTTGCGGGTGCGGCTCCAGTTTCTCGTCGTAACGCAGCAGGCCTTCGTAGATGTTGCCGGCGACCATCTGGGCAGGCCCGTTCTGGATGATGCCGAGCATCAGCCCGGGCGGTTCCGGCTGCACGATGACGTTGAGGGTGCCGCCCTTCTTGGCTTGCGCCAGCGCGGACAACGGTACCCCGGCGATGGAAATGCCCAGGCCTGCTGCGCCCAACTTGATGAGCTCACGACGATTCATGACGGGTGGATCCTTCTGGATGAACGGAATGGAATGGCGCGCCCGGCATCCGGGCGATGCGGGTAGGGCGGGTCAGTCGCGATAGGACGCGCTGCTTGGCGGTTCCAGGCGTTGCAGCATCGCGCGCCATTCGCGCGCGTTGGGATCGGGACGTCCCGGCAGGCGGTTGCTGTCGCCGCTCTCGTACTGCCGGGCGGTGCGTTCGGCGATGTCCTCAGGCACGGGATGAACGGCCTGGCCGGTGGCCTGGATGGCCATTTGCACGCGGCACGCACGTTCCAGATTCAGGTGAAGGATGAAGGCCTCGGCCACGGTGGAGCCCAGGGTCAGCAGGCCGTGATTGCGCAGGATCATGGCGCGCGAAGTCGGGCCCAGGTCCTCGATCAGGCGTTCGCGCTCGCCGTGATCGAGCGCGATGCCTTCGTATTCGTGGTAGACGACACGGTTGTGGAACTGCATCGCCCACTGGTTGCAGGGCTGCAGGCCGCAGGCCAGCGAGGACACCCCGACCCCCGCGACGGTATGGGTATGCAGGACGCAGGTGGCGTCATGGCGGGCCATGTGCACGGCGCTATGGATCGTGAAGCCGGCGGGATTCACATCATGGCCGTTCGGCTCGACGATGTGGCCGTCCAGGTCGATCTTGACCAGCGAGGATGCCGTGATGTCCCGAAACAGCATGCCGAAGGGGTTGATCAGGAACTGGTCTTCCGTACCCGGCACGCGCGCGGAGATATGCGTATAGATGCTGTCGTCCATCCCGTAATGGGCGACCAGCCGATAGGCGGCCGCGAGGTCGACGCGCATCTGGCGTTCCGCCTCGGACATGGAAGCCGGACGCTGCTGCAGGGTTTGCACGGCCATGACTTACCTTCGATCGTTGGGTGGGCACGGCCATTGTGCGGCCGGGATGGTCTATAACTGTCGTCTGTCGACAGCTTGCAGCGCTTCCACGGCGGCGCAAAGAGGGATAACCCGCAAGATCAGGGTTATTGCTGAGCTGTGGCGGCATGCACCGGTCCGGCAGGACTCCCGGTATAAGCTGTCGCGACCAGCGTCCGCCTTTCCTGGGAGTGCCATCGTATGCTTGACGCCATCCTGAAAGACTGCACCCTGCCGGACGGCCGTACCGGTATCGATATCGGCATCGCGGACGGACGCATCGCGGCGGTGCAGCCGCGATTGCAGGCCGAAGCCGCGCGCGTGGTGGACGCCGCCGGCCAGCTGGTCAGCCCGCCGTTCGTCGACGCGCACTTCCACATGGACTCGACGTTGTCGTACGGCCTGCCGCGCGTGAACGGCTCCGGCACGCTGCTGGAAGGCATCGCCTTGTGGGGCGAACTGAAACCCCTGCTCAGCCAGGAGGCGCTGGTGGAAAGGGCGTTGGCCTACTGCGACTGGGCCGTGGCCAAAGGCCTGCTGGCCATACGCAGCCACGTCGACGTCTGCGACCCGCGCCTGCTGGCGGTGGAGGCGTTATTACACGTCCGCGAACGGGTACGGCCCTACCTGGACCTGCAACTGGTGGCGTTTCCGCAGGACGGCGTCTTGCGGGCGCCCAACGCGCTGGAAAACCTGAAGCGGGCACTGGATATGGGCGTCGATGTGGTGGGGGGCATCCCGCATTTCGAACGCACCATGCAGGATGGCGCGGAATCGGTGCGCATACTGTGCGAGCTCGCGGCGCAGCGGGGCTTGCGCGTGGACATGCACTGCGACGAAAGCGACGATCCGCTATCGCGCCATATCGAAACGCTGGCATTCCATACGCAGCGCCTGGGCCTGCAGGGCCGTGTGGCGGGGTCGCACCTGACTTCCATGCATTCGATGGATAACTACTATGTCTCGAAGCTGTTGCCTCTGATACGTGAGTCCGGCGTCGCGGCGATTGCCAATCCGCTCATCAACATTACGCTGCAGGGTCGCCACGACACCTATCCCAAGCGGCGCGGCATGACGCGCGTCCCGGAACTGCTCGAAGCCGGCGTGCCGGTCGCCTTCGGCCACGATTGCGTCATGGATCCCTGGTACGGCCTGGGCAGCGCCGACATGCTGGAAGTGGCCCACATGGGATTGCATGTGGCGCAAATGACGGGGCAAACCGCCATGCGCGCGTGCTTCACCGCGGTCACGGAGACCCCGGCGCGCATCCTGGGCCTGGACGACCTGGGCATCGCGCCCGGCAAGCGTGCCGACCTGGTACTGTTGCAGGCGCGCGACCCGGTCGAAGCCATACGCCTGCGCGCCACGCGGCTGCTGGTGATGCGGGCGGGCAAAGTCATCGCGACGACACCGCCGGCGACCGCGTCGCTGTTCGTGGAGGGTCGCCCAGGCGCCGTGGCCTTCCAGTTGCCGCCACGCGAGACGGCGTCCTGATCCTGGGCCAAAGGGTGGATAGCCGCGGCTGCGGCGAAGAATCGTCTTCCGTCACTTGAGCGGAACATAGATGTCCGTTTGCCACTGATCTTGTGGCGTTTCCGGAAAGACGCTCAGGTAGTGAAAGAACAGCGGATGGTCCCGAAGTTCCTCTCCGCTGGTTGGGAGCCAATCCCGATAGATTGGATAGATGGTCTCGCCAATATGATCGGTCGACCCGACATGCCGAACTACTGCGCATCGACCACCAGATATGATGGACTCGCGAACGCCATGGGCGTTCGGCATAATGGGTTCGTGGATTTCCCCGCATATATCGAAGCGGAATTCATCCGCAGGAGTCGTGTCCGGATTGTTATGCGGAATGCCGAACGTTCTGCTCGACGCAACGGGAGATTGCCCGCTTCGCGTGCGCCAGTCGACGAACTTGTTCACGCTTTGGCTCACGAGCCCAGGTGGCCCGTTGTGTTCCAGGGCGGCAACGCGAGTTGCCGAGAAATCGACGATTCGTACTTGCATGGTGAGTTTCCTTGAAAGGTAGGGGACTACAAGCGTCGCACTCCAGATCTGCCAATTTGGGTGTTGCCGAAAGGCGGTCGGTGTCATGCCGAACGTTCGCTTGAATGCGCGGCTGAATGCTTCGGGACTGTCGAACCCCGCGCCGAACGCCGCGTCAAGCACCGAGCAGGGCTCCCGCGCTGCCAGGAGATGGGCGGCTCGCCGCAAACGCATCCATTGCACGTAGCGTGCAACTGGCGTCCCGACGTAGGCTGCAAACTGTCGATGAAAATGGAATTTCGAAAAATTCGCCACGCGACTTAGCGCTTCCACAGACAAGTCGCCATCGAGGTTCATCTCGATGTACGTGAGTACGGCGTTGAAGCGCTTCGCATAAGCACTGTTGGAATCGGCATGAGTTGGCATGATTTATCTGAATTGAACGGCAGGCGTCATGTTCGTCCATGATCGATGTATCGCGCCTAGCCGAGCTTGCTCAATCGTGAGACAACCCAAATTGTTATTACTTCTTTGCGACGGGCTTGGGAATGGTCGACATCAACACTTCGGGATAGGCAACTTCCTGTTTTACACGCTCCTACTCGGCCTGGCCGTCACTGGGTCGATTTCTGCCGCGTTATTCTTCGCTTCCTCCTGGACTCGCAATGCCGCACGGGAGCGCATACCATCCCACTTCCATACGATCTCTTGCGACAAAGCCACGCTAGGCTGACAATGAACGGCAAAATTGCGGATCCACTGGATAAAACTTCCAACCCTGTCGAATCCGCTCCGGTTTCTCTTAAGCCTCCGCCAGCGGTGTATGCCACGACGCGCGATGGCGGCATCGATACGCTGCGCGGGGTGTCGATCCTGCTGGTGCTGTTGCACCACTTCAATATCGCGTATCCGCTGCGCGAAACGGCGCTGGGAGGCTATGCGATCTGGCCACTGCTGCAGGCCGTCGCGCGCAACGGCAACTACGGCGTGACGATCTTCTTCGTTATCTCGGGGTTTCTGATCACCCGCAATGCGCTCGAGCGTTGGGATCGGCTGGACGCCATCCGGCCGATCCCCTTCTGGCGGCTGCGCCTGGCGCGGATCGTGCCCACGCTGGTGTTGACGCTGGTGCTCGTCGACACGCTCGCGCTGGCTGGCCTGCCGCTATTCGGCAACCGTGCGGGCAGCGCGGTATCACTCTGGACCACCAATGCCGCCGCGCTCGGCGCCTGGATGAATGTGCTGGTCATCCGCGAAGGATGGATCAACTATGCCCTGGGCGTGATGTGGTCGCTGTCGGTCGAAATGGCCTTCTACCTGCTGTTCCCGCTGGCTTGCGTGTTGCTGCGGCGCGGCGCATGGTTGCTGGCGCTGGCCGGGTTGCTGATCGTGGCGGGGCCGCTCTACCGGCTGATGAATCAGGGCGATGCCGAAGCCTGGCTGTACGGCTATCTCGCCTGCTTTGACGCGATCGCCATCGGCTGCTGCGCGGCCGTGCTGGCGCGATCGCAGGCGTGGCCCGCGGTGCGGCGGACTTTCGTGCGTCCGGTTGCCGGCATCGCCATGGCCGCGCTCTACCTGGCGTGGCCGATCAGTCGGAGCAACGTTCTTGGCGTCTCGGCGATGGCGCTGGGAGCGGCGTTGTTGCTGCTGGGCCGTGACCAGGCGAGTCCGTCTTCAGCCGGTCCGGCCCGGCGCCTGCTGCGGCGCTGCGGGCGCGATTGCTACGAGATCTATCTGCTGCACCTGATCGTCCTGGGCCTGCTGCGCACTTACGCGCCGTCCGCGCATTACCAGGGGGCCGCCCGGCTGGGCTTGCTGTTGGTGTTTTTCGTCGGCTCGTCCGTGCTGGGCGCGCTGGTCTCACGCTGGTACTCCACGCCGCTGAACCGCGCACTGCGCGCTAGAACGGCGGGCAGGGCATAGCGACGCCCCATGATCCGCGGGCATGCATCGCCCTTGGCGTACGGCTAGCGGCCCAGCTGGCGCGTCAGGCCCAGGAACCGTTCGGCCAGCAGCATCAGGACCAGCGTCGACAGGACAATGACGCCTGACGCCGAGGCCACCCGCACGTCCAGGTTCGACGAGATCTGCTGCCACAGGTGTATCGGCAGCACTTCCGTCCGTTCGTCGGCCAGGAAGAGCGACACCGGCACATTGTCGAACGAAGACATGAACGCGAGGAAGGCGCCGGCGCCCACGCCCTTGGCGATCAGCGGCAGGGTGACCTTGCGGAAGGTGCGACTGTGGCTGGCGCCCAGGCTGCGTGACGCATCGCGCAGGACGGGGTCCACTTGCGACAGGGCGGCCAGCGTGGTGCGTATCACGAAAGGCACGCAGACCACCGTGTGGCCCAGCACCAGCAGGGCCATGTTCGGCCGCAGGCCGATGCCATAAAGAAAAACCAGCGCGGCGAAACCGAACGCGAGGGCGGGCAGGACCAGCGGCGACATGAACAGCGTGTCGGCCGCCTTGGCCCAGCGCGATTTCGCCGAGGACAGGCCCAGGGCCGCCGCCGTTCCGAGGATCGCCGACAGCAGCATCGTCCAGAAGGCCAGCACCAGGCTGTTCCAGGCGGCCTGCCGCATCTGGTCCGCGTCCAGCAGCTCCCGATACCAGCGCAGCGAATAGCCTTGCGGCGGGAACTGCAACGACTCGGACGCGGTGAACGAGGTCGCCAGGATGACGATCGTCGGCAGCACGAGCACGATCATCGCCAGTCCGGTCATCGTGCCGAACACCAGGCGCACGGAGTCGATCCTCCGTCCGAAAACGGGCGCGGGGCTAGGCATGGACGCGACTCCTTGTGAGATTGCCGACTTTGCCGGCGATGGCGATGACGGCCAGCACCGCGACCATGAAGATGATCGAAATGGCGGCGGCGTAGGGCCAATTGTTCGCGCCCATGGCTTCCTGGTAGATCCGCAGCGGCATGTACACCAGGCGGGCGCCGCCGATCAGCGTCTGCGTGACGAATGCCGTGACGGACGCGGCATAGGTCAGGATGCATCCGGCCAGGATGCCAGGTGCCGCCAGCGGCACGACGACCCGGCGCAAGGTGCGCCACGGTCCCGCGCCCAATGCCTGGGAGGCGTCCAGCAGATTGGGATCCAGCTTCGACAGCACCGTCATGATGGGCAGCACCATGAGCGGCATCTGGACCTGGGCCAGGACGATGATCACACCCGTCTCGGTGAACAGGAGGTTGACCGGGTCGCTGGTCAGGCCCAGCCATTGGAGCAATTGATTGACGATGCCGTGCCGGCCCAGGATGACGATCCACGCGAAAGTCCGGACGACGACGCTCGTCAGTATGGGCAGCACGATCAGCAGCGTCAGCGTGCTTTGCCAGCCCGCCCGCGCGCGCGCGGCGATCCAGGCCACGGGAAAGCCGAACAGCAGGCACACCGCGGTCACCTTGATGCCCAGCAGCAGGGTCTGCGCCAGGATGCGATCGTTGAAGCCGTCGGCGAAGAAGTCGCGGTAATGGGCGATCGATACCCGGCCCAGGGAGAACCCCTGCGCCTCGGTGCCGGCCTGCAGCGACAGGGCCAGCAGGACGAACAGCGGCGCGACGAAGCAGACGACAAACAGCGCCGCGAGTGGCAAGGCCAGGCGGCTTTCCGGTATGCGCATGGCGGGATCCTAGGTCTGCTGGATTTCCCGGTTGAAGCGGGCGATCAACTCGCTGCGTCGCGGATTGATCGCGGCCCAGTCGAAGCCGCGGATTTTGCCCAGGTCGTCCTGGGTCTTGGCGATGGCCTGCGTCACGGGTCCTTCCAGCGCCACCTTGCGATTGGTGGGAATCACGTCGTAGGGGGCCTTGAGCATCGCGGCCTGGACCGCCGGGTCCAGGTGGGTGTCGATGTACTGCACGGCCAGGTCCGGTTCCACCGCATTCGCCACCAGGTGCATGCTGGTTTTCCAGCCGGCGGCGCCGGTCGTGGGGATGGCCAGCTCCACCGGCACGCCCTTGCTCTTGAGCGTCTGCACGAAATTGAAGTTATAGGGCGCGATGTCGATCTGCTCCTGTTGCCACAGGGTCGCGAAAGCGCCCAGGTCGGCGGCCACCGCGCCCACGTTGGGCATCAATTCGCGGATCGCCTTGAACGCCGGATCGAAGTTGTCGGCGCTGCCGCCGCGCAGGCGGTTGAGTTCGGCCAGGAAGGCGATGCCCAGCTGGCTATTGAGCGCGGTCAGACCCACGCGCCCCTTGTACTTCGGATCCCACAGCTCGTCCCAGCTCGTGGGCGGCGTCTTGATGCGCTTGGGGTTGTAGCCTATGCCGATCACCTGCATGGAGATCGTCGGGCCCCATTGGCCCTGGAAGCCCGGCAGAAGGTCGGGATAGTTGGGCGACTGGGCGGCCGGGTAGGGCGCCAGGACGCCGGCCTTGATGGCGTCAGGGACTTGCGGTTCATCGAAGATGGCCACGTCGAAAGGCGGCTTGCCGCCCTTGGCTGCCGTCAGGCGAGCGACCTGGTCTTGCGCGAGCAGGATGGACTGCGTCACCGTGGCGCCGGTGCGCTGCTTGAAAGCGGGCGCCAGGATGGCGCGATGGGCTTCGCTCCAGGTGCCCGGGAACGTCGCCGCGACCAGCGATCGTCCCTGGGCGAGCAGGCGTCCTGGAAGGATGGCGCCGGCCCCCAGGCCCAGCGTGGCGAACAACATGCTGCGACGGCTGCGATTCAATTGCATGGTGATTCCTTGGGTCGAGAAGTGAGTGGGTACGCGGAACTAGGCGGGTCGGGGAAAGACCAGGCAGGCCTCCGGCGACACGGGCGCGATGCGGACCCGGGCGCCCGTTGCCAGCGGTTGCCGGGTGCGCTGCCGCGGCTGGCTGACCTTGATCGACACGCCCGTATCCAGCCGCACGCCGTAGACGACCTGCGGGCCGAGGGGCAGCACCGCGTCGACGCTGCCGGGCAGGCCGTCTTCACCACTGGCGTCCATGCCGCAGTGTTCGGGCCGTACCGATACCCGCACCGGCGCGCCGGGCGATAGTCCATGGCCGGGCGCGAGCCGCCACGTCGCACCGCCGGCGACTTCGACCGCGCGGCCGTCGGCGGCGACCTGCCCATCGAGCAGGTTGGTCGCCCCGACGAACGTGTTGACGAAAGGCGTGGCCGGCTGGTCGTAGATGCCGGCGGGCGTGGCGATCTGCTCGATCGCGCCCAGGTTCATCACGGCGATGCGGTCGGCCATCGACAGGGCTTCCTCCTGGTCGTGCGTGACGAGGATGGTGGTGATGCCGTACTCCCGCTGCAGGCGCTTGACTTCCATCTGCATGTCCAGCCGCAGGTTCTTGTCCAATGCGCCGAACGGCTCATCGAGCAGCAATATCTTCGGATCGACGGCCAGGCAACGAGCCAGCGCGATGCGCTGCTGCTGCCCGCCCGACAACTGCTTCGGCAGGCGCGCGCCATGCGCCTCCATGTGCACCATGGCCAGCATTTCGTCGACACGGGCGGCGATGCGCGCGCGCGGCCAGCCCCGGGCTTCCAGGCCATATCCGACGTTCTGCCTGACCGTCATGTGGGGAAACAGCGCGTAATTCTGGAAGACGATGCCGACGCCGCGCTTGTCCGCCGCCAGGTGATCGACCGGTACGCCGTCAAACAGCACGCGGCCGGAGGTCTGCCGCAGGAAGCCCGAGACGATGCGCAGCAAGGTCGACTTGCCGCAGCCCGATGGCCCGAGCAAGGCGACCAGTTCGCCGGCCCCGATCTCCAGGTCGACGTCGCGTACCGCTTCGAACGCCTGGAAACGGTGTCCGATGTGTTCCAGTCGCAGGGCGTGGCCGGCGCGCTTGTCCATTCAGCTTCCCCGGTAGGTGGAGTACGCCCAAGGCGTGGCGGTCAAGGGGATGTGGTAGTGCGACTCGGGCTCGGCGATGCCGAAAGCGACGCTGACCACGTCCAGGAATGGCGGTTCTTCCGCGCTCAGGCCCTGGGCGCGGAAATAGTCGCCCAGGTGGAAGCGCAGTTCATATTGACCCGTCGGCAGCGGGCCGCCATCCAGCAGCGGCTGTTCGGTGCGGCCTTTACGATCGGTGTTCCGGTCGGCCAGCAGGCGCTCGGCGCCGCCGGTCTCGAAGAGCTGGACGCGGACACCCTCGGCGGGCCGGCCGGACGTCGTATCCAGCACATGGGTGGTCAGGCGGCCGGCGATGTTCGCCATGCCGTGTCCTTCGATGCGGCCGGCCAGGCGCAAGCGCGTGATCCTGCCGATTTCGTCCAGCGCGGCCGCGAATTCGGTGTCGTGGTCATTGGCGAGACGCTTGGCGAAGATGCGCAGGGCGGACGCCCGCGTGTGCCGCCGGACGCACAGGATGAACGGAAACTCGAACTTGTGCCGGTACGCCTGGTTCAGCTCTTCCCAGCGAGCGGCCTCGTCCACAGAAAGGGCCGCCAGGGCCAGGCTCCCTTGCTCCAGGGTGGACTCCGCGCCCATGACGCCCATGCGCGCCGCCAGGCCGGCCAGTTCCGGATGCAGGACCAGGAATTCCAGGCATAGGCTGCGAGGCAGGCCCCGGACATGCGCCATCATGGCGGCATGCAGGGCGTCGGCATCGGCAAAGGGCCGCAGGCCCGCCACCGCGCGGGCGACCCAGGGGGCGTCTTCGAATACCGTACCCAGGAGTTCGACGAATTCCGCCTCGCTGCAGGTATTGAGGGCATCCAGGGTGACAGGTGTAGGCATGGCGAGCAGGGTGATGTGGGGTTGGCACATCTTAAGAAGCCCGAACCATTGCCGTCCATCAGCGATTAAGCAACAATCCATACTCAAAATTAGTATGGGAGCGCCCATGGGCCGATCCTTGATACCCACCGCGCTGCGCTACGTCGACCAGGTGGCGCGTTCGGGCTCGATACAGCGGGCCGCCCGGGAGCTCAATGTCGCGGCGTCCGCCATCAACCGGCAGCTGCTGCGGCTGGAAGAGGAACTGGGGGTGCCGCTGTTCGAGCGTATGCCGCGCGGCATGCGGCTGACGTCCTCGGGCGATGCCATCGTGTCCATGGCGCGGCGGTGGCGCAACGACGAACGCCGGGCGTCCGAGGACATCCGGAAACTGCAGGGGGTGCATCAAGGCCATGTGCGCCTGGTCGCCATGGGCAGCCATGTCGACGGCTTCCTGTCGGCATGGATCACGGACCTGGCCGCCGTGCACCCCAATATTTCGCTGTCGGTCGAGATCTGCAATACCGACGAGGCCAGCGCCGCCTTGCTCGACGGCACCGCCGACCTGGCGGCGGCGTTCAACCTGTCGCCGGGGCGCCATCTGCATGTCCTGTGGGAAAGCGAGCTGCCGCTGGGCTGCATCGTCGCGCCGGATCACCCGCTGGCGAACGAGGCGTCGGTCAGCCTGCAGGAAATCTGCGCGTATCCGGTGGCCTTGCAGAGCAAGAGCCTGTTCATTCGCCGCTATCTGGAATCGCATTACAGCTGGCTCTTCGGCGACAACCAGAACCGGATAGAGACCAACTCCCTGCCCCTGATCAAGAAGCTCGCCCGGACGGGACGCTACGTGTCCGTAACGTCGGAGCTCGATGCGGCGCCGGAACTGCTGGATGGCTGCCTGCGCTTCGTGCCGGTGCGGGACCAGGGCGCGGAACCGCAGGTCATCCGGGTGGCCATCGACGCGCGCAAGCCGTTGTCGCCGATCGTGAAGGTGACGGCGGAAACGCTGTCGGAAAGCATCAGGCTATGCCTGGAACAGGTCCGGGGCCGTGCGCAACGCCATCCGCCGGCCATCGCCGTGAAGGACTGATCGCATGCATATCTGGGTCGATGCGGATGCCTGTCCCGCCGTCATCAAGGAAATCCTGTATCGCGCGGCGCAGCGATGGCAGCGGTCCCTGACGCTGGTGGCCAACCAGATGCTGCGAACACCGCCGTCGCCGTTGATCCGGGCGGTGCAGGTGCCGCGTGGCTTCGACGTGGCCGATGACTACATCGTGCAGCACGTCGAGGCCGGGGACCTGGTCATCACCGGCGATATCCCGCTGGCGGCGCAGGTCCTGGACAAGCACGCCCAGGTGCTCAGCCCGCGCGGCGAGCGCTTTACGGCTGACACCATACGCGAGCGCCTGTCGATGCGCGACATGATGGAAGACCTGCGCAATGCCGGCGTCGACATCGGCGGACCCGCGGCGTTCAGCCAGGCCGATCGCCGCGCCTTCGGCAATGCGCTGGATCGGTTGATGCTCCAGGCGTCATCGCGGCCTAGGCGCTAGCCGGCCAGAAGGGGACCAGGGCGCTTATTTTTCGGCAAATACAAATCAAAGGCTGTATTTCAGATTTACAAACCACAGGCTGTAAACGCCTCAAGCCTGAGTTGTCCGCGCACGGCCCACGGCCGGGAGGCTGTGCCTTGTTGAGGCAGCCATTCATCCCGAATGCAACGTACGTTAATGCAGCGGGGCGTCGGCAACGGGACGACCGCAAATATCCCGGAACGTCTCGGAATCGCAGCGCATGCGGCCCGCAGGCGGGGATGGAGTTCACTCTTGCGCACGAAGGAAAACCTTTAATAGGATGGTGTCTTATTTAAGCTTAATACCTTTAACCTTAAATAACGCCATCCTAACTAAAGCTTGACTCCATGGCGAGCCGGGTAGGTTGATCCCGGTTCCCACGCCGGGATCACTTCTTCCCGACGTTGCCTCCGACTTCCTCGATGGCGGCAAGGTCCACGAGATTCGCGGGCATGCCAATGCCCGGGTTGCGGAACATGCGCTTGTTCTGGTGCGGGTAATCGCAGACGTCGTGGGGGAGCCGTTCGCCGACGACGATGCAGCGCAGGACTTCGGTCCCGGTGTTCCTGATCGAGTGGGCCAGGCCGCCTTTGCGGTAGCCCAGGAAATCGCCAGGGCCGATGGCGAACGACTCGTCTCCGATCAGCGCGGTTGCCGTGCCGCTCAGCACATACACGCATTCGTCTTCGTGATGATGAGCATGGTGCTCGGTCGTCTCGTGGCCCGGTTCGACCTCGATGATGTGGAAGCCGAAACCGGTCAGCCCGGTCGCGTCGCCCAGCGATTTATTGACACGCTTGGCGTTGGGATTCCTGAAATGGGTCTTGCCGAGGCCCGCCATTGCGGCGATTTCCTCGCTTTTCATCAGGTACGCGGTCATGGCAATGGCTCTTGAGAAGCAACGGAGAAGGATTCTACGGCCGCCCACGCCTGCGCGGCAGGGCGAATCCGCGCTTAGCGTCAGCCCGCCCGGGTGCTTAGTTCTGTCCCCAATTCTAACCGGCCCTCCGCCCTGGCATGGGTCAACGCTAATCCCCGCCGCGCGCGCCCGTTCTTATAATGGCAGCACAGAAGAAATAAAAAACGCGACAGGGTGCTGACGAGGAGAACGTTTTGTCGACGGCCATCAAGGTCTTTCACGGCCGGTTCGGACGGGTTGCGCTGCTCGACATGGACAAGCCGCTCATCCCGCACGCGCATCACCATTGCCATGTGCTGATCAAGGCCAGCGGCGCCGACACGTTCTTTTCGGTACGCGATCGCCTCAACCCGCTGACCGACGATACCGCCGTACTGGTCAACGCCTGGGAGCTGCATTCCTACGAGCATCCTGGCCCGCTGGCGCCGCGCACGGTCATCCTGGCGCTGTACATCGAACCTTCCTGGCTGGCGGACATCCAGCGCCAGCTCTGGGTGTCCGCCCATCCGCAGTTTTTCCCCCAGCCTTGCGTGGAGATCGCGCCCCGCATCCGCAAGCTGGCCGACGACCTGGCCATGGAGATGTACTTCGCCGACCAGATTTCGCCGCAGCGGCTGGAGGCGGTGCTGTTCGACCTGATGATCGCCGTCATCGATCCGTTCTCGGAATGGCGCAATCTGCGGGGAATCCCTTATAAGCACACCACGAACGCCATGGACCCGCGCATCCGGCGCGCCATGGCGTATATGCGGGAGAACATCGGCGCGCCCGTCGACATGGCCGCGCTGGCGACCCGCAGCGGGCTGTCGCGCGCGCATTTCTTCGAGCTGTTCCGGCGCAGCACCAGCCTGACGCCCAATGTGTTCAGCAACGTCTTGCGCATGGAGGCCGCTCTGCAGGCGCTGAGCCGGGGCGACACGACGCTGACCGATCTTTCCTACCGGTTGGGCTTTTCGGCGCCGGGGCACTTCACCCGTTTCTTTCGCCAGCACATCGGCACGGCGCCCATCGATTACCGCCGGGTCGTCCAGAGTTACGAAAATCAGACTCCAGGGTAAGTTGCCGGATTTTCCGGTAAGACGACCGATCCCTCTCCTGACTAAGCTGCCCCCAATACGAATGACAAGGACGGGCGGCTGAAGCCGCTGTCCAACGGGACGAGACTTGGATACTGGCCAGCAACGCGCCGTACGGCACGTGGGCGACGCCCGTCAGCGGATCGAGGACGATACCTTGCTGACCGGCAAGGGACGCTATGCCGACGACCTGGGCACCAAGCCCGGCACGCTGTACGCGGCCGTGCTGCGGTCGCCGCATGCGCACGCACGTCTGCTGCGGGTGGATGGGACCAGGGCCCTGGCGCTGCCCGGGGTGCATGCCATGCTCGCGGGCGACGACGTCCGCCGCTGGACGCGGCCCTTCGTGGTGGGCGTCAAGCAACCCATGGAGCACTGGTGCCTGGCCGTCGATACGGTCCGCTATGTCGGCGAGCCGGTGGCCGTGGTGGTCGCCGAAAGCCGCGCGCTGGCGGAAGACGCCCTGGAGCAATTGGAGGTCGAGTACGAGCCGCTCGATCCGGTGGTCGAGATAGAGGCGGCCATCGCCGACGACGCGCCCCTGTTGCATGAAAAGGTGGGCAGCAACATCGCCAGCGATCGCGTTTTCCGCTACGGCGATCCGGAGGCGGCGTTCGCGCAAGCGCCGCACAACGTGCAACTGACGGTGCGCTATCCGCGCAATTCGGGCACACCCATCGAATGCTTCGTGGTCTGCGCCGAGCACGTGTCGGACGACGACGGCTATGAAGTCCTCTCCAATTTCCAGGGGCCTTTCTCGCTGCATGCGGTGATGGCCCTGGCCTTGCAGATGCCCGCCGCGCGGCTGCGGCTGAAGACGCCGCCCGACTCCGGCGGCAGCTACGGCGTCAAGCAGGCAGTGTTTCCGTACATCGTGCTGATGTGCCTGGCCGCGCGCAAGGCCGGCGCCCCCGTCAAATGGGTGGAGGACCGCCTGGAGCATCTGGTGGCGGCGACGTCCGCGACGGGTCGCCTGACCACGCTGCGCGCCGCGGTCGAAGACGATGGCCGCATCACGGCCCTGGACTATGACCAGTTCGACGACGTCGGCGGCTATCTGCGCGCGCCCGAGCCGGCGACCTTCTACCGCATGCACGGCTGCCTGACCGGCGCCTACGACATTCCCAACCTGAGCGTGCGCAACCGGGTGGTGCTGACCAACAAGACGCCCGCCGGCCTGGTGCGCGGCTTCGGCGGGCCGCAGGTGTACTTCGCGCTGGAGCGCCTGGTCCAGCGCATCGCTGTCGAGCTCGGGCTGGATCCGCTGGACGTGTATCGGCGCAACTTCGTGCAGCCGGGCGCCTTTCCCTATCGCGCGGCGGCCGGCGCGCTGCTGGACTCTGGCAATTATCCCAAGGCCCTGGCGCTGGCGGTGGAGCAGGGTGGCTTGCATGAACTGCTGGCGCGGCGCGAGGCCGCCCGCCGCGAAGGCCGCCTGTATGGCATCGGCTATGCGGCCATCGTCGAGCCGTCCATCTCCAACATGGGCTATATCACCACGGCCTTGACGCCCGAGCAGCGCGCCAAGGCCGGGCCGAAGAATGGCGCGCTGGCCGCCGCCACGGTCGCGATCGATCTGCTTGGCGGTGTGACGGCCGTCATCGATTCGACGCCGCAGGGCCAGGGGCACCGCACGGTGGCCGCGCAGATCGTGGCCGACGTGCTCGGGCTGGATCCGTCGGAGATCACCGTGAACGCGGAGCTGGATACGCAAAAGGACGCGTGGTCGGTGGCGGCGGGAAACTACTCCAGCCGCTTTGCCGGGGCGGTCGCGGGGACGCTGCATCTGGCGGCGGTGCAGGTGCGCGACAAGCTGGCGCGCATCGCCGCCGGGCAGTTCGGCTGCGCCCCGCAGGACGTGCGCTTCGCCGGCGGCAAGGTCTTTGCCGAAGGGCGTGCCGACAAGGCCTTGCCGTTCGCCCGCCTGTCCAGCGGGGCGCACTGGGCGCCCGCGCTGCTCCCGCCGGGGGAAGATCCCAGCCTGCGGGCGACCGTGTTCTGGACGCCCGAACAGCTGACCGCGCCTACCGAGGACGATCGCATCAACACGTCGGCCGCCTATGGATTCGTGTTCGACATCTGCGCGGTCGAAGTCGATCGCGATACGGGGCAGGTCCGCATCGATCGCTACGTGACCTGCCACGACGCCGGCCGCATCCTGAATCCGGCGCTGGCCGATGGACAGATCCGCGGGGCCTATGCGCAGGGCCTGGGCGCGGCGCTGATGGAAGAGTTCGTCTACGGACCGGATGGCAGTTTCCTGTCGGGCACGCTGGCGGACTATACGGTGCCGACCGCCTGCGAAGTGCCCGAGCCGGTGATCGTCCACATGGAAACGCCGTCGCCTTTCACACCGCTGGGCGCCAAGGGCCTGGGAGAAGGCAACAACATGAGCACGCCGGTCTGCATCGCCAATGCGGTTGCCGACGCGCTGGACGTGGCGGACGTGCGCCTGCCGTTGAGTTCGTCGCGGGTCATGGACCTGATCGGCATGGCCGATCCCCCGCCTGCCGGCGGGGCGCCCGCGCGGGCGGGCGGATCGATGGCTGGCGAGTCACCGGCCGGTGGAACGCCAACCGCCGGGGCCTCCGGCGCGGGGACAGCCGCCGGGTCGTCCGCGGCCGCGCCCGCCGGAAAGGGGCGCGGGCTGACCGCGCGCGGCGAGGTGCGCTTGCAGGCGCCGCCGCAAGCCGTCTACGACGTGCTTCTGGACCCCGACAGCCTGGCCCGCGTCATCCCCGGCTGCCATGCCTTGCAGCCGGCCGGGCCCAATCGCTACCGCGCGGATGTGACGATCGGCGTGGGCCTGGTCAAGGCGCGCTATGCCGCCGAGATCGCGCTTTCCGACCTCGAGCCGCCGCATCGCCTGCGGCTGTCCGGCTCGGGAATTTCATCGCTGGGCACGGCACGTGGCAGCGGCAGCGTGGAGCTGGAGCCGCAGGGTTCGGGCACGCTGCTGCGCTACGACTACCAGGCCGAAGTCAGCGGCAAGGTGGCCGCGGTGGGAGGACGCATGCTGGAAGGCGCCGCCAGGATCGTACTGGCGCAGCTCTTCGAGAAACTGGGCAGCCAGGCCGGCGCGCCGGCCGGCGGCCACGCCGCCGGGCAATCGCCGGCCGTGCCGCTCTGGCGGCGCCTGCTGCGTTGGATGGGGATATCCAGATGAAGCCTCCCGTCTTCGATTACCGCCGCTGCGACACCGTCGACGAGGCGCTGGCCCTGCTCGACGAATACGGCGACGACGCCCGCGTGCTGGCGGGCGGCCAGTCGCTGATGGCCGTGCTGAACATGCGCCTGGCGCAGCCGCGCGTACTGGTCGACATTTCCCGCGTGAAAGGCCTGGACTACGTGCGCGCCGAGAATGGCTTCCTGGCGATCGGCGCATCGGCCACGCAGGCCTCCGTCGAGTGGCGCGCCAGCCTGTCGCGGGAAGTGCCGCTGCTGGCGCTCGCCTTTCCCAGGATTTCGCATTTCCAGATCCGCAACCGGGGCACCGTATGCGGGTCGGTGGCGCACGCCGATCCCAGCGCGGAGCTGCCGCTGGCGCTGGCGGCCTTGGGCGGCAAGGTCAGGCTGCGATCGCGAAAGGGGCGCCGTGAACTGGAAGCTGAAGCATTCTTCCAGGGAATGCTGACCACCGCGCGCCGCCACGACGAACTGCTGGAGGACGTGCACTATCCCTTGCACCGTCCGGGAACCCGCTATGCCTTCGCCGAAGTCAGCCGCAGGCACGGCGACTTCGCCATCGTCGCCTGCGCGGCCGTGGCGGACGAGCGCGAGATACGCCTGGCCGTGGGCGGTGTGGCCGACCGCCCGCGCGTGTTGACCTTGCCGCGATTGGACGCGAGCGAACTGGCGAGCGCCATCAACGATTTCGCGTGGCAGCTGGATGCCCAGGACGATCCGCATGCCACCGCGGTGTATCGCCGCCACCTGGTGCGCAACCTGGGACGGCGCGTGATAGAGGAAGCTACCCGATGAAAGCTCTGGACCGGGGACAGCGCGACACCATCGCCATCACCCTGAACGGCAAGGCGCGCACGGGCGCATGCGACAACCGCACGCTGTTGGCGGATTTCCTGCGCCACGAACTGGGCGCGACCGGCACCCACGTCGGCTGCGAACACGGCGTGTGCGGCGCGTGCACGGTGCAGGTCGGCGGCGTGGCCATGCGGTCCTGCATGATGCTGGCGGTGCAGGCGGAAGGCCTGCGCGTGGACACCGTGGAAGGGCTGGCGCGGAAGCACCAGTCCGAAACCGCCATGGGCGACCTGCAGGCCGCCTTCAAGCGCAACCACGCCCTGCAATGCGGATTCTGCACGTCCGGGATACTCATGACCTGCGACGATTTCCTGGCGCGCGTGCCCGATCCCACCGAACAGCAGGTCCGGGAAACCTTGTCGGGACATCTGTGCCGTTGCACCGGGTACACCAATATCGTCCGCGCGGTGATGGAAACGGCGCGCGAACGCCTGGCCAGGACCCATCTTGGCGGAGGCGACGCGGATGCTTGACCTGGGACGCACCTTCCTGCAAAGCGTGGAGCGCAGTCCGGCGGCCCTGGCCATCGTGGACGGCGCGGTGCGGCGCAGCTACGGCGAGTGGCATGAAGACGTGCGGGCCGCCGCCGCCGGACTGGCCGGCCTGGGACTGGGGCGCGGCGATCATCTGTTGATGGTGCTGCGCAATCGCTGGGAAATGGCCACCCTGCACTGGGCCTGCCAGTTCCTGGGCGTGATCTCGACGCCGCTGAACTGGCGCGCCAAGGGCGACGAGATCGAATACTGCCTGCGCGATTCGGGTGCCCGTGCGATTGCCTACGAAAGCGTCAGCGCCGACGCGGTGGCGCTTTCTCCCGCCGCCGGCGCCTTGCCGCGCATCGTGGTGGGCGAAGACGCCGGTCCGGGCCTGTCGTTCGCCGACTTGCTGCGCGGCGGCGCCGACGTTGCAGACGCGGATACGCCACGGGCAAGCGCCGAGGACATATCGCTCATGTTGTACACCTCGGGCACCACCGGCAAGCCCAAGGGCGTGCCGCGCCGGCATCGCCAGGAGCGCGCCGCGGCGCTGGCCCACGTCGCGCAGAATACCTACCGGGTGGGCGAACGCACGCTGGGCGTCATGCCGCTGTATCACACCATGGGCGTGCGCTCGCTGCTGTCGATGGCGCTGGTCGACGGCCTGTTCGTCTGCATCCCCAAGTACGATCCCGCGGCGGTGCTGCGCGCCATCCAGGACGAAGCCATCACCACGCTGTACCTGGTTCCCACGCTGTATCACGACATCCTGGGCCACGAGGATTTTCCGCGCACCGATATATCGTCGGTGCGGAAGATCGGCTTCGCCGGCGCGCCCATGCACGACGCCCTGCTCAAGCGGCTGGACGCGGCGTTCCAGCCCGCCCTGTTCGCCAATCACTACGGGTCGTCGGAAGTCTATACCTGCACGGTCAACCAGGACGCGCCGCGCAAGGCCGGCTGCGCGGGCCGTGCCGGCATCAATACCCGCATCCGCGTGGTGCGCCTGGATGCCGCCGGACCGGACGACCTGGCGCGCCAGGGCGAAGAAGGACAGATCATCGCCGACCTGGCCGGCGACGAAGCCTTCGAAGGCTATTGGAATCGCCCGGACGCGGACGCCAAGGCCCTGCGCGGCGGCTGGTACTTCACCGGCGATACCGGCTATCTCGACGCCGACGGCGATCTCTACGTGACCGGCCGGGTCGACGACATGATCATTTCCGGCGGTGAAAACATATCGCCTGTCGAAATCGAATCGCTGCTCTCGCTGCATCCCGCGGTCGACGAGGTCGCCGTGGTGGGCCTGCCGGACGAGCGCTGGGGCCAACGGGTCGTCGCCTTCGTCAAGCGCCGCCAGCCGGTGGATGCCGGGGCGCTGGACGCCCATTGCCGGGAGTCCGACCTGGTCAATTTCAAGCGCCCGCGCGACTATGTTTTCGTGCAGGTCATCCCCAAATCGCCCGTGGGCAAGATCCTGCGCCGCCTGCTGGTGGCCGGGGAGTTCGAGCGGGATCCATCCTGATCCCGGCACCGGACCGCAACCATTCATCCAGGAGAGTACTCGTGTCTACCTTGAAGCATCCGGCCCAACACCTGCTCGCCGATCTCGACGGCTTCCGCGTCGAGATCGACGAATCCCGCCAGCGTGCCGACATCGTGCTGGCGCGCCCGTCGTTCAATATCATTTCCATGCCGCAGCGCGACCAGCTGCGCCTGGTGTTCGAAGCGCTGGACGAAAACGACGCGGTGCGGGTGATCGTGCTGCGCGCGGAAGGCGAGCACTTTTCCAGCGGCGGGGATATCAAGGGCTTCCTGGCCGCGACGCCGGAGCATGTCTCCCAGCTGGCCTGGAACATCGCCGCGCCGGCGCGCTGCAGCAAGCCGGTGATTGCCGCCAACCGCGGCTATTGCTTTGGCGTGGGCTTCGAGATTTCCCTGGCCTGCGATTTCCGTATCGCCACCGACACCACGCGCTACGCGCTGCCCGAGCAGAAGCTGGGGCAGATTCCGGGTTCGGGCGGTTCGGCGCGCCTGCAGAAGATGGTCGGCATCACGCGCACCAAGGACGTGGTGATGCGTTCGCGCCGCATCCCGGGCAAGCAGGCCTACGACTGGGGCATCGTCACCGAGTGCGTGCCCGATGCCGAGCTGGAAGCCGCCACCGACCGCCTGGTCGAAGAACTGGTCGGATTCTCGCCGCTGGCCCAGCGTACGGCCAAGAAGTTGTTGAACGACACGGAGGATTCCACGTTGTCGATCGCCATCGAGCTGGAGGGGCATTGCTACAGCCGCCTGCGCAGCTCCGACGATTTCCGTGAAGGGGTGGAAGCCTTCCACGGCAAGCGGGCGCCGGATTTCAAGGGTAGTTGATGGGCGCCGCCCGTCTGGGCGGCATGACGACGTAACGTACGGCAAACGCAAGCCATAACGCGGGACCGACCGGCGCGCCGCCTGGCCGCCGGCCTGCATAAAACGACAAGGAGACATCGCATGAACACCACGCAACGCAAGTTCCCCCTGCATATGGCTGCGGCCATGGTGATGGCGCTGGGCGCGCAGGGCGCGCTGGCGCAGGACACGCAGCCGATACGCGTGGGTGTCGTCACGCCGTTGTCCGGCACCTACGCGCCCATCGGCGCCCAGGTGAAGATGGGCCTGGACATGGCCCTGACCGAGATCAACCAGGCGGGCGGCATCATGGGCCGCAAGGTCGAGCTGCTGTACGAAGACGAAGAAGCCAATCCCCAGGTGGCGGTGCAGAAAGCCGAAAAGCTGTTCCAGCAGAGCAAGGTGGATTTCCTGACGGGCACGGTGAACTCCGGGTCGACGCTGGCCGTGGGCCAGGTGGCCGAGCGCAACAACAAGCTGATCGCCACGACGGTGTCCTTCTCCGACGCCATTACCGGCGACAAGTGTTCGCCCAACGTGTTCCGGGTGAACGCCAAGGCGGGCCAGCAATCGGTCGCGCTGGCGGCCTGGCTTGCCAAGGAAAAGCCGGGTTCTTCGCTGTTCCTGCTGGGACCGGACTACGAAATGGGCCGCAGCACGGTGGCGGCGTTCAAGAGCGCCGCCGAGCAGCGCGGTATCAAGCCGGTGGGCGACCTGTTCGCGCCGCTCGACAGCAAGGATTATTCGAGCTATTTCGGCCAGATACGCGCGGCACGGCCGCAGGTCTTCTACACGTCGACGGCCGGCAACGACACCGTGCGCCTGTTCAGCCAGATGAGCGAATACGGCATGAACAAGAACCTGACCATGGTCGGCGTGTCCGGCGCGATCACCGCGCAGAACATCAAGGCCATCGGCAAGAACGCGGAAGGCTTCGTCACCGGCGTCGGCTACTCGCCCGAGATCAATACGCCCGAGAACAAGCAGTTCGTCGACAAGTTCAAGCAGGCGAACAAGGTCCTGCCCGATCTGTACGGCGCCGATTCCTACGGCGTGCTGTATTTCTACAAGGCCGCCGTCGAAAAGGCGCAGAGCACCGACACGGCCAAGGTCCGCAAGGCCATGGAAGGACTGGAGTGGGATACGCCGCAAGGCCGCAAGACCATGCGCGCGGCCGATCACCAGGCGATCCAGGACATGTACGTGGTGCGCATCCAGAACGGTGAATTCACCATCGTCAGCAAGGTCGACGGCAAGGACGCCATCGATGCCAGCGTCTGCAAGCGCTGGTAGGCCCGGTTCACAAGGAATGCCATGAACGCCTTGTTCGAAAGCCTGCAGTTCGTCTATGCCCCGCAGGTCGTCAACGGCCTGTCGCTGGGCGTGGCCGTGATATTGATGGCGCTGGGCCTGACCATCATCTTCGGCCTGCTCGATGTCATCAATATGGCGCACGGCGAGTTCTACGCGCTGGGGGCTTATCTGGGCATGTCGCTGTTGGCGATGGGCGTGGATTTCTGGGCCGCGCTGGTGCTGGTGCCGCTGGTCATGCTGCCGATCGGCTACCTGACCGAGCGTGCGCTGATCCAGCGCGTGTTCCACCACAAGGACCGCCATATCCTGACCCTGCTGCTGACCTTCGGCATGGCGATCGTGCTGGAAGACCTGTTCAAGCTGGCCTACGGTCCCAATCCCTTGCGTCCGGACGCGCCCATCACCGGCGCGACGGAGCTGTTCGGGATGATCTTCCCCACCTATCGCCTGTTCCTGATGGGCGTGGGCGTGGCGATCGTGGCCGCCGTCTGGTGGGTGGTCTACCGCACCCGCCTGGGGGCGATGGTGCGGGCCGCCGCCTACGACCGCAACATGGCCGCCTCGCTGGGTATCCCGGTGCTGCGGGTCTACGCGGCCACCTTCGCCTTCGGCGTCGCGCTGGCCGGATTGGCGGGCGTGCTGCTGGCGCCGGTGTATTCGGTGTTTCCGACCATGGGCAAGGATTTCATCCTGATGGCGTTCTCGGTGGTCATCGTGGGCGGCCTGGGCAGCATCAAGGGCGCGATCATCGCCGGTTTGCTGCTGACCCAGGTCCAGGCGCTGTCCAGCCTGTATATCTCGCCGGTGTGGTCGGATCCCTTGCTGTTCGGAATCATGGTGCTGGTCCTGATGTTCCGTCCGCAAGGCCTGTTCGGGAGGCTGGGCCATGGCTGACACGATCGCATTGCCGCGCGCGGCGAACCAGCGGACGCGCGTGCGTCCCGGACTGGCCCTGGTATTCGTGATCCTTGCGCTGGCGGGCGGCCTGGCGGGCTGGCTGACGGACAACGTTTTCTATCTGCGGCTGGCCACCGAAGCGCTGATCTTCGGCGGGCTCGCCATGGCGGTGGATCTGCTGCTGGGCATCGCGGGCCTGCTGTCGCTGGGCCAGGCGCTGTTCTTCGGGTTCGGCGCCTACCTGGCGGGATTGCTGCTGCGCGACGCGGGCTTGTCCTTCTGGCCCATGCTGGTGGTGGTGGCGGCTGGCGGCGCGGTGGCGGGCCTGGTGGCCGGCATCATCGCCATCCGGGCGCGCGGGGTGTATTTCGCCCTGATCACCTTCGGCCTGGCGCAGATCGCGGCCAAGGCGGTCTACAACATCCAGGCGCTGGGGGCTTCCGACGGCCTGATGGGCGTTCCGGTGGTGGCCGTCGGCGTGGGGCCTTGGCAGGTTCCCGCGTCGGACCCCTTGGGATTCTTCCTGGTCGTGCTGGCCATCGTCATGATCATGTACGGCGTGCTCAGCTACCTGCTGAACACTCCCTTTGGACGCAATATGCAGGCGTTGCGCGCGAATCCGCAGCGCCTGTCGTTCCTGGGCTTCGATCCCTGGCGGTACAAGCTGGCGGCCTTCGTGATCGCCGCGGTCCTGGCGGCCGTGGCGGGCGCCTTGTACCCCGTTCTGCGCGGCTTTGCCTCGCCGGAGCTGCTGTACTTCCAGACGTCAGGGAACGCCGTCATCACCGTGGTGCTGGGCGGGGTCGGGACCCTGATCGGCGCGCTCTACGGCAGCGTCATCCTGTTCGGCCTGAAATCGATCATCGGCACCTACACCGAACATCATCTGATCGTGATCGGCGTGCTGTTCATGATCGCGGTCATCTTCTTTCCCGCCGGGCTGGTGGGTGCATTGCGGAGGCGCAAGTGAGCACGACCGACCGAACGGCCGCCAGCGGCGATCCCATCCTGCAGGTCGAGCACCTGGGCGTGCGCTTCGGCGCGCTGCGGGCCGTGGACGACGTGACGCTGCAGGTCGCGCGCGGCGGCATCACGTCGCTGATCGGCCCCAATGGCGCGGGCAAGAGCACCTTGTTCAACCTCATCAGCGGCGCCTTGCGGCCGACGGCGGGCAAGGTCGCCTTCGATGGCCGCGACGTCACCGGCTGGACACCCCATGCGCTGTTGCGCGCCGGGCTCGCGCGTTCGTTCCAGATCACCAATCTGTTTTTCGAGCTGCCCGTGGCCGAGAATCTGCGGCTCGCCGCGCAGGTGCTGGACGGCGGCTGGAACGGGCTGCGGCCGCTGTCGGCCTCGCGCATCGCGCAGGCCCGGGTCGACGAGCTGCTGGAGGAGTTCGGCTTGCAGGCCAAGGCGGCCGACCCCGCCGGCGCGCTGTCGCACGGCGAGCAGCGGCGCCTGGAGATCGCGGTCGCGCTGGCCTGCAGGCCCAGGCTGCTGCTGCTGGACGAACCCACCCAGGGCATGTCCCACGGCGACACGCAGGAAACCGCCGCGCTGATCAAGCGGCTGGGCGGCGGCCTGACGATCCTGCTCGTCGAGCACGACGTCGGGCTGGTCATGGACGTGTCGGACCATGTGATCGTGCTGGCGCAGGGCCGCAAGCTGGCCGAAGGACGGCCGGCGGCGGTGCGCGCCGATCCCGCGGTCCAGGCCGCTTATTTCGGGGAGGCCGCGCATGCTTGAACTGCGCGACGTACACGTGCATTACGGACTCAGCCACGTCCTGCAAGGCCTGACGCTGGAAGTCGGGCCGGGCGAAGTGGTGGGCCTGTTCGGCCGCAACGGCGTGGGCAAGACCACGACCGTCAAGACGGTGGCGGGCTGGACGACGACCAGCGGCGGCGAGATCCGCTTCCGGGGCGAATCCCTGGCGGGCCTGCCGTCCGACAGAATATGCCGGCGCGGCATCGGCCTGGTCCCCGAGGACCGGCGCATCTTTCCAGGCCTGACCACCGAGGAAAACCTGGCCATGGGCTTCATGCAGCGCGCTCGCCTGGGCCGCGCCGAGGAACGCGCGCGGCTCGATGGCATCTATCAACGATTTCCGCGACTGGCCGAGCGCCGCGCGCAGCCCGGCACCACCCTGTCGGGCGGCGAGCAGCAGATGCTGGCGATCGCGCGCGTGCTGCTGGGCCAGCCCGACCTGCTGCTGATCGACGAGCCGACCGAAGGCCTGGCGCCGCTGATCATCAACGACCTGTTCGAGGTCATGGCGCAGGTGAAGGCGGCCGGGCAGTCCATCCTGCTGGTCGAGCAGAACGTCTCGCGCGCGCTGACCCTGTGCGACCGCTTCTATGCCCTGGAGCGCGGGCGGGTGGTGCTGAGCGGACGCGCCGACCGGCCCGAGGACGTGCAGGCGCTGATGCGGGCGATCGCGGTCTGAGCCGGGCGGGGCGCGCGGACATCAAGATCCAGTCGCTTGCGATGCGGGGCGCCGGCTCGGGAAGCGCGACGCCGCGAAGAACCAGATGGCGCCACCGATCAACAGCGCCACGCTTGCGGTATGCAGCGACCACGAGAAGACCTGGCGATGGCCGATGCCGCTCCGGAGCAGCGCACCGAACAGCGGCGGGCTCAGGATCTGGCCGATGGCGTAGACGGCGGTCATCAGGCCGATGACCGATGTCGACCGGTGCGGCCAGCGTCGCCTGGCCTCGCGGAAGGCGAACAGGGTCAGCGCGGTGAACGGCGCGCCCACCAGGATGCTGCTGAGTACGAAGCCACCCACATCGGGCCACCACAGCCCCATCACCACGCCCAGCGACTGGGTGCCGTAGCAGGCCGCCAGGAGCCGGCTGTTGTCCCAATGGGGCGGCAGCCGCGTGGAAGCCAGGCAGCCCAATGCCGCCGACACGCCATAGATCGGCCAGATCCAGTCGACCCAGATGGAGTCCGGCAGGACTTCGCGCGCCATCACCGGCAGGAAGGTCGCGGTGATGACGTAGCCGAAGCCTGCCAGGCCATAGGCGAGCATCAGCCAGGCCAACCCACGGTTGGCGGCCAGCGATTCGACCAGTTCCGACGGCGACTGCGGCATGTGGGGGACGGCGCCGGCATCGTTGGCGAGGCTGGCGTGCCGCGCCGCATGCCGGCGGTCGCGGCGGCATTCGTACGCGATCCACAGCACGAAGGCCCCGACCACGGCGCCCAGGATCTTCCAGCATGCGCTCGCGCTCCAGCCCAGCGAGATGGTGGCGCTGACCAGGATGCCGCCCAGCATGATGCCCACGCCGGAGCCGCAATAGATCAGGCCCGCCAGCGATGTGCCGTTCTGCTGCGCCAGCCGGCGCAGGCACCAGCTCGACGTGAACACGAATGCGATGGCGCTGGCCAGGCCCGAAAAAAAGCGCAGCCATTGCCACAGCCAGGGCCACGGCAGGGCCATCGCCGCCGTCAGCACCGCCGTGGCAGCCAGTCCGGCGACCGCCAGGCGTTCGTCGGGCGCCTCACGGCGGGTCCAACGCATCCAGGCGCCGGGAATCAGCGAACACAGGATCGCCCCGAAAAAGTAGCCGAGCAGATTGCTTTCGGCGAGCCAGCACCCTTCCGCCAGGGTGAGCCACCCGTCCTGCAGCATGACCGGCAGGATGGGCGTGTAGGCGAAACGTCCAATGCCGATGGCAGTGGCGACAGACAACATCCCGATCAGTGCTATGCGTGTCGCGCTCTGCTCTGCCATGGCTCACCGGTGATAGGGGTTTTCGGCTCGACCAGCAGATATAACGCAGTCCCGGCGGTAATGGGAGCCCGGCGTTGCTACAAAAAGCGATCAGCCGGCCCGCGCGCCGTCACGGAAGGGATGGTGCTCGATCCAGTGTCGCGCGATGTCCACGCGGCGGCACAGCCACACCTGCGGCCGTGCGCGGATGTGCTTCAGGAAGCGCTCCAGCGCGGTGGCACGGAAAGGGTGGCCCGCCACGCGGCAATGCAGGCCGATCGACATCATCTTGGGCTCCGTGGCGCCTTCTTCCCACAAGGCATCGAACTGCTCGCGCAGGACGTCGAAGAAATCGGCCCCCGTGTTCAAGCCGCCACGCAGGAACTTGGCGTCGTTCATCACCTGCGTGTACGGCACGACCAGATGCGGCCGTTCGTCCACGGTGGTCCAGTAGGGCAGGTCGTCGTTGTAGGCGTCGCTGTCATACAGGAAGCCCCCATGCTCCGCCACGATGCGCCGCGTGTGCACGGTGGGCGCATAGCGGCAGTACCAGCCGGCGGGCGCGGCGCCCGTCAGTCGCGCGATGCCTTGGAAGGCCGTGTGTATCGCCTGGGCTTCGGCCTCCGGCGTCAGGGCCTGGTGGCGCTCCCAGCGCAGGCCGTGGCCGCACACGTCGTGGCGTGATGCCGCGACGCCGTCCCGGATCGCCGCCGCGATGTCGGGATTGCGTTCCAGTGCCCGCGAACAGGCGAAGAAGGTGGCCGGCGCGTCATGGCGGCGCAGGATTTTCCACAGGCGCCAGAAGCCCGCGCGGCTGCCGTACTCGAACATCGATTCGGCGGCCAGGTCGCGTCCGGGAAAGGCCCGGCCGCCGGTTTCGATCAGGCCGACCTCGCTGTCGTCATCGCCGTCCGGCACCGACGGTTCGGAGCCTTCCTCGACGTTGATGACGATGTTCACGGCGACGCGCGCGCCGCCCGGCCATTGCGGGTCGGGGGGCGTTTGTCCGTATCCCGCCAGGTCGCGGGGAAGAGGGGGGCTATGGGTCATGGCTGAAGCTTCAGGTTGCGATCGCGTCGATCTCGATCTCGAAGGGCAGGGTGGCGAATTCCGTGTCGCTGCCGTCCGGCAGGCGCCGCACCATCGACACCAGTGCGGCTTCCATCCCGTCTCCCATCAGCCCGGTGTGCCAGACGCCGGGGTGATAGGCGATGCCCCATCCGGCCGGCACGTGGATCGCGGCCAACTGATCCAGCCGGGACGGCGCGGGGCCCGGCGGCGCCGCGACCACCACCAGCCGGCAGGCGCCCAGGGGAACGAAGGCTTGTACCGAATAGGGATGGCGCTCCACGCTGTTGAGCGGGCCCGCCGCGCGGCAGGCCCGCGCGCGTACCACCGTGGCGGTGAACGCGCCGCGTGCGGATTCGTCGACGCCTAAGGGCACGGGGATGCGTTCATCGCCCGGCGTGACCGGGAAGACCACGCCATAAGGCGCCAGGCGTGTTTCCCCGGCCTCAGGCCGAACGACGATGTGGCGCAATGCCATGGGATTCCTTGGGGGTGGGGCGGCGCTCGCCGGCGGCCAGCTCGCTGTGCCAGAAGGCCCAGGTCAGCAGCGCGCCGAGCACGACGAAGGCCGCGAAGATGATGCCCGTGGCCGCGAAGCCGCCGGTTACGTCGCGGCTCCAGCCCAGCAGGGGCGGCGCCAGGATGCCGCTCAGGTTCGCCAGCGAATTGATCAGCGCCACGGCCGCGGCGGCCGCCGTGCCGGTCAGCAATGACGTCGGCAAGGTCCACAGCATGGTGTTGGCGGCGTAGACGCCCGCCGCCGCGACGACCAGGCCGAACAGCGCGGCGGCGTGATTGCCCAGCATCAGCGTGGTGAAGATGAAGCCGACCGCCGCCAGCACGAGCGCCACACCCAGGTGGCGTATCTTCTCGCGCTTCAGGTCGGAGTGCCGCGCCCAGAGATACATGGCGCAGACCCCGCCCAGGTAGGGCAGCACGCTCAGGAATCCCACCGCCGTATTGGTGAAGCCGAAGCTCTTGATGATCTGCGGCAGGAAGAAGGCAATGCCGGTCGTGCCGAATACGATGCAGAACAGGATGCCGGCCAGCAACAGCACGCCGGGCGAGGTGAAGGCCTCCGACAGCTTGTACTTGCGCACGGATTCCAGGCTGGCGCGCTCATGGGCCAGCATGCCTTCCAGCCGGTCGCGTTCGGCCGGCGCCAGCCACGTGGCCTTGGCCGGGCGATCGGTCAGCAGCCACAGGCAGGCGATGCCCAGCACCACCGCCGGCAGGGCTTCCACGATGAACATCCATTGCCAGCCGGCCAGGCCGCCGACGCCGTTCATGCCGTCCAGGATGGAGCCCGAGATGGGGCTGCCGATCAGGCCGGATACGGGGATGGACATCATGAAAATGCTGGTAAAGCGCGCCCGGTAGGATTTGGGGAACCAGTAGCTGATGTACATCACGATGCCGGGGAAGAATCCCGCCTCGGCCACGCCCAGCAGGAAGCGCAGGGCGTAGAAGCTGGTCTCGCCCTGCACGAAGGCCATGCAGCCCGACACGATGCCCCAGCTGATCATGATGCGGGCGATCCACCGGCGCGGCCCGACCTTGTCCAGCACGAGGTTGCTGGGCACTTCGAACAGGAAATAACTGACGAAGAACATGCTGGCGCCGAAGCCGTAGACCGCATTCGACAGTCCCAGGTCCGCATTCATCTGCAACGCGGCGAACGAAATGTTCACCCGGTCCAGATATGCGCACACGTACAGGATCATGATCAGCGGAATCAGGCGGCGCGCCGCCTTTCCGATGACCTGGCGATCCTCGATCGAACCGGTGTAGGCGCCGCCGCCGTCCACGCCGGCCACGCCTTCAATGCCTTGAGCCATGACTTACCCCTTGGAATATTCGGACCATCGATATGGGTCACTTGATCGTTGCGTCGATATGGGTCGACGCGGCACGATGCTATGCTCGCCCCACACCGCGAACAACCGCGAATTTCCAGATTCCGGAATATTTGTTCTTGATTGTGGAAATCCCTGGGGGACACATGGAAGAGGCGCCCATCGATAAATCGCTCGCCATCATGGAAGCCGTGGCGGGGTCGCGCCGTCCCCTGACGGTGACCGAGATCGCCGAGCTGACCGGGCTGTCGATGCCGACCACGCACCGGCTGGTGGTCCAGTTGACGGAGCGCAACGTGCTGGCCCGGCACCTGGCTTCCAAGCGGGTAATGGCCGGCGCCCGCCTGACGCGCCTGGGTATCGACGCGGTGCAGGCGTCCTTGAACGCCGACCAGCCCCACGCCTTGTTGAAGTCCCTGGCGATGTCGCTGGGCGAGTTCGCGCAGATCAGCATGGTGGTGGACGGGGAGCTGGTCTGCGTGGACGCCGCCGCGGTGCGCCGGCCCGGCGGCCTGCACCTGGAGCAGGGCAACCGCGGTCCGCTGCACTGCACGTCCATCGGCAAGCTGCACCTGGCGCATATGCCGGACGACGCGCTGTCCGCGTGGCTGCGATCGTCCACCCGGCGCAAGTTCACCAGCAAGACGCTGACCGGCGAGACGCGCCTGCGCGCGCACTTCAACGAGATCCGCGCCCAGGGGTGGGCATCCTGCAACGAGGAATGGAACGCGGGGGTGGTCGGCTGCGGGGTACGCATACCGCTGCGAGGCTCCGCGTTCATCGGGCTGTGCGTGTCCGCGCCGACGGCGCGCATGACTTACGAAGAGATGGTCGCCAACGTTCCCATCCTGCGCAAGTTTGCCGGGGACATCGCCCTGGCCTTCGACGCATCCGCGTGAGCGGTGCTTCGCCGGCGGCCGTCGCCTAGCGTGCGGGGGCGGGCGCCATGCCGATCTTTTGCTTCAGCGCGGCGGTGCGGTCGGACGCCAGATAGGCCAGGAAGCTCGCCGCATCTGTGCGCGCCGGGGCGGCCACGCACACCGCGCCCGCAAAAACGGTGCTGATCTCCGCCCCTGGCGGCATGTCGCCCAGGATCCGTATGCCGGGCATGCCCAGCAGCTCGCTACGCTGCTGCAGGCCCAGCTGCACGGTCCCGTCGGCGATCAGGCTGGCGACCGGCACGCCGGGCGGCGCCTGCATCAGCTTGGGCGCGAGCGCGTCGTACAGGCCCCATGCCTTGATCAGGGATATCAGGGCGACGCCGCTGGGACCGGTCGAATAGCCGATGCGCGTCGCGTAAGACATCAGCGCGCGCAGGTCGTCGGCTCGCTCGAATGGGACCGCGGGCGCCGTTTCCGCCATCGCGGCGGCGACCTGGGAAAGGGCGATGGGCGTCATCGTGGACGGATCGACCTTGCCGGCGGCCGCCAGGGCGTCCAGCGCGTCCTGCGCCAGGACGGCCACGTCGAAGGGCTCGCCATCCGACACGCGCTTTGCCGCCAGGACGCCGCCCACCGATTCGAGCGCGACGCTGATTCCCGTTTGCGAGCGGAAGTCCGCCGCGGCTTCTTCGAGCAGGCGTTTCGTCGCCATCGACGAGATGCAGGTGAGGGTTGCCATGATGGGGGTCGCCATGATTTTCTAAGTCTGGGTTTGCCCGATCATAAACCGCGCCGCATATTCCCTGGGCGTGATACCCAGACGCCGGAGAAATGTCTTGCGCAGTACGGCGACGCTGCTGTAGCCGCATTGCCTGGCGATGTCCTCCATCGTATGGCCGCCCATTTCGAGCGCCCGGCGGGCGGCTTCCATGCGCGCATCTTCCACGTACCGGGCGGGCGTGGTGTTCAGCTCGCGTCGGAACATCCTGATCGCCGTGCGTACGCTGGTGGCCAGCCTGTCCGCCAGCGTTTCGGTGGAGAGATCCATGTGCAGGTGTTCGCCTATCCATGCGCACAGTTCTTCCAGCCGGGAATCCGATCCCTGCTGGGACTGCAAGGCCAAGCTGAACTGCGCCTGTCCGCCAGGCCGGCGCAGGAACAGGACCAGGTTTTTCGCGATGTCGAGCGCCACCGGGTCTCCCAGATCCTCGGCCACCAGCCCGAGCGCCAGGTCGATGCCGGCGCTGATGCCGGCGGACGTGTAGAAAGTGCCGTCCTTGATCCAGATGGGTTCGGGATCGACCCTGACGCGCGGATAGCGTTCAGCCAGCTGGCGGGTCATGCGCCAGTGCGTGGTGGCACGCCGGCCGTCCAGCAGGCCGGCTTCGGCCAGGACGAAGGCGCCGACGCAGATGGCGCACACCCGCCGCGTTGCCGGCGCCATCCGTTGCAGCCAGCGCAGCGTGGCGTCGGTCAGTCCCGTCAAGGGCTCGAAGCCCGCCGTCACGATCAAGGTGTCGATCGGCAGGCGGGATCGCCGCTCTTCCGCCAGTGTCTTGTGCGCCTTGAGGCCGATGCGCGACTCCGTCTCGATCTCGTTCGTCGACCCGGTGCTGACCAACTCGAATCGATACGGCGAGCCGTCGTGCAGCAGGTTGGCCAGGGTGAAGACCTCCGCGGGGCCGATGACGTCGAGCGCGTCCACCGGTTGCAGGGCGAGCATCACGACGCGCCGGGGAGCGGTCCGCGGCGGTGTCGGTTTCGAACTGGCGCGTTTGGACATAGCGAGCATCCGTGGGGTTCAACGGCCCCGGCTGCTCCAGCCGAGATCGCCTGATTCTGGCATGAAACGACCGAAAAGAGTCATTCATGCCATGTTGCGCGTGGCTAGACTGCAAGTATCCCAAAAATGAAGGAAAGACGATGAGCCAGGCGGAATTTCTCGTGAGCGGCGCGACAGGCCGCACGGGCGGCGTCGCGATCGACACGCTGCTCGACATGAACAAGCGGGTGCGCGCCTACGTGCGCAAGGACGGAGAGCAGGCGGCCGCGCTGCGGAGCAGGGGCGTGGAGATCGCCATCGGCGACTTCGCCGATATCGACGCGATCCGGACCGCCATGCAAGGGGTGCGTTCCGCCTACTTCCTGCATCCGATCAGTCCCGGCATCGTCCAGGCCAGCGCCTTTTTCGCCCAGGCCGCGAAGGAGGCGGGACTGCAGGCGATCGTCAACATGTCGCAGATCTCCGCCCGGCGCGATTCGAAAAGCAATGCGGCCCGGGATCACTGGATTTCAGAGCGGGTGTTCGACGCATGGGGTGTCCCCACCACGCATATCCGGCCGACGTTCTTTGCCGACTGGCTGGTGTACCCGCATTTCGCCAAGGAAATCTGGGCGCGCAAGCGGATCGAATTTCCTTTCGGAGATGGGCGCCACGCGCCGATCAGCACCGACGACCAGGGCCGCGTCATCGCGCACCTGCTGGCCAAGCCGGCCGGCCATGAAGGCAAGACCTACACGCTGCATGGTCCGCGCGAAATGAACCACCACGAAATCGCCGCCGAAATGAGCGAGGTGCTGGGGGCGAAGATAGCGTATGCGCCCTTGTCCATCCCAGAATTTCGCGAGCGTATGGAACATGCCTACCGCTTCCATCCCTTCATGACCCAGCATCTGGTCGAAGTCGCGCAGGACTACCAGAACGGCATTTTCGCCGGGACCAACGACGCGGTGGAACGGATCACCGGCCAGCCGGCCTTGTCCGTGCGGGAGTTCATCGGCCAGAACAGGCAGGCCTTCGCCTGAAAGTTCTGCCTACGCATGTTCCGGCGCCAGGTCCAGTATCTGCGTGCCGATCAGGGACTCGAACTCATCGGCCAATGCCATGGGAACGGCGTTGTCCGCGCGCACGCAGGCGTACTGCGACACCAGCCGCTCTTTCAACGGCCGTTGCACGATACGCGGGTCGCCCTGCGGCATCGGCGTCCAGGCCGATACCAACCCGATACCCGAGGCTTCCGCCGCCAGGCCGCAGATCAGCGGTGACGTCGGCGTCTCCGCGATCACATCCGGCGTGATGCCCTGGCGGTTGAAGGCGTCGTCGATCTGGTAGCGCAGATAGCTCTGCGGAGAAGGCAGCACCAGCCGTTCGCCATCCAGGTCGCGCAACGCGATCCGATCCGAGGCGGCCAGCCGGTGGCGCGCGGGTATGACCGCGACGATGCGGCAGGCCGGCAGCGCCTGCACGCTGACGCCCGACTTCGACATCGGCAGCTCGACCAGGCCAATATCGAATTGCCGTGTCGCCACCAGTTCGGCGATCTGCGTGGACGGCAAGGTCTGCACGAAGACGCGTACCTTGGGGCGCGTCTTCAGGAACGACGCGATCACCTTGGGGATGAACCAGTGCGCCAGGGCGGGCAGCGTGGCGACACGCAGCGCGCCCGCGCGATGGTGGCCGATGTCGTAGGCCACCTGCGTGATCCGTTCGATGCCGACGTACAGATGCTCCACCTCGCGATACAGGGCTTCGGCTTCCGACGTCGGCACGAGCCGGCGCCCCTTGCGCTGGAACAGCGCATAGCCCAGCCGGAGTTCGAGCAACGCGATGGTGCGGCTGACGCCGGGCTGCGTGACGTTCAGCAGCCTGGCCGCGCCCACGACGCTCCCGGAGATCATGACCGCCCGGAAGGCTTCGATATGGCGCATGTTCATGTCGATCTTCATCTATACCTCAAAGGCATAAGCAGGCGTTGATTCTTGACTATTTCGCGGCTTGGCGCCTGTCTATTATTCACGGACTTGCTGTTGATGCGTAGTAGGGCCGGGAAAGTACTCGGCCGAGGCGCCCGTGGGAATATGCTCAAAAGTAATGATAAAGGGATAGAGGAACCCAGAACGGACGTGCCGCGCGCGCCGGCCGGGCACGGCGCCCACCGCGCGCCGGACGCCGGACTGGCCTTGCGGCTGGGGCGTTACGTCGCCGGCCTGGACACCCACGCGGTCGACGAACCCACCAGGGAAGCTGTCTGGCGTTGCTTGCTGGACGCGCTTGCCAGCGCGGGCGCCGCGCTCGACCTGCCCGCGGTACGGGCGGCGCGGGAGACCGCGTTGGCGCTGTACGGTCGCGGCGCGGTGCCCATGTGGTTTACGGGCAAGCCGGCCAGCACGGCCGCCGCCCTGTTCGCCAACAGCGCGGCCACGGCGGCGCTCGACCTGGATGACGGTTATCGGCAGGCGCGGGGGCACCCGGGCGCGGCGGTCATTCCCACGGCGCTCGCCCTGATGGGTGAGGACCCGCGCCGCACCGTCGCGGACCTGGTGGCGGCGATCGTCGCCGGGTATGAGGTAGGCCTGCGCCTGGCCATGGCCCGGCCTGCCTATGCACCCTCGGGCGCGTGGTCGGGCTACGCGGTGGTCGCCACGGCCGGGAAGATGCTGGGTCTCGATCCCGCCGTGATCGCGCATGCGCTGGCGATCGCCGCCCAGACGGCGCCCGCCTTGCCCGCGCTGGCGGGCATTGCCGGCTCCGACGTGAAAGAGGGCATCGCGGCCGGCGTGGCGGCCGGCTGGGCCGCGCTGCGCCTGGCGATGGCGGGATACGTGGGCCCGATCGCGGTCCTGGATGACGTGCGGCTGTTCGATCCCGACATGGCGCTGCGCGACCTGGGCGGCACGCCGCTGATCCGGGGTACCTATTTCAAGCCCTACGGATGTTGCCGCCACATCCACGCGCCGTTGGATGCGTGGCTGCATCTGCGGGCCAGGCACGGCCTGGAGGCCGGAGACATCGCTGGAATGCAGGTCCGCACCTATCGCGCCACGTTCAACCTGTCCAACAGCCCGGCCCCGCGCACGCTGGTGGAAGCCCAGTACAGCGTTCCCTATTGCCTGGCCTTGTGCGCGTTGCGCGGCAGCGATGCCCTGGTCCCGCTGCAAGCAATGCACCTGGGTGACGCCGGGGTACGGGACCTGGCCGCGCGGATCACGGTCGTGCATGACGCCGGGGTGGAAGCGCTCTTTCCCGCCCGCTCGCCGGCCAGCGTCACCGTCAGCCTCAAGGACGGAAGGCGCCTGTATTCGCCCGTGATGGATCCGCGCGGCGACCCCGCCACGCCCCTGGGATGGGCCGAGCTGGAAACCAAGTTCCGCGTGGCCACGCGCGCGGGGCTGTCGCCCGTCCGTCAGCAGGCCGTGCTCGATGCGATCTCGGACCTGCGTCACGGCGACGGCGCGCCCCTGGCGCGCGCGGTGGGCGCATCGGGCGTCCTGGACGTATCGGGCGGGACGGAACAACAACATTGCAAGGGAGATCAGCCATGACCATCACGAGCCATCCTATCGATCGCCGGCGCCGCACGGTGCTGCGTTCGGCTTTCCTGTTGGCGGCCTGCGCGGCCGCCGGCGCCGGCGTCGCGCAGGACTTTCCCGTCAAGCCCATCCGGCTGATCGTACCGGCGCCGCCGGGCGGCGGCACGGACGCCATGGCGCGGCTGCTGGCCAATGCCCTGGCGGATTCGGCCAAGTGGAACGTCGTGGCGGAAAACCGTCCCGGCGGGGGTGGGAATATCGGCTTCGACCAGGCCTTCCGTTCGGCGCCGGACGGCTACACGCTGGCCCTGGGCGAGTCCAGCAACATGATCGTCAACGAGTTCCTCTACCACCGCACACCGTACGACATCGAAAAGGACATGCAGCCCATCGCGCTGCTCGCCAAGGTGCCGCTGGTGCTGATCGTCGCCGCCAACGGACCGTATGGCAGCGTCGCGGACCTCGCGGCCGCCGGCCGGAAAACGCGGATCACCTTCGCGTCGTCCGGCAACGGCACCCTGGCGCATCTGATGGGCGAGCGGTGGAAAGGCCAAGCCGGACTGGACATGCTGCACGTGCCGTACCGCGGCGCCGCGCCCGCCCTGACGGACCTGATCGGCGGCCAGGTCGACATGTTCTTCGCATCGGTGCCGGTGGCCTTGCCGATGATCAAGGGCGGCAAGGTGCGCGCCCTGGCTGTGACGGCGCCGCATCGGCTCGGCACCTTGCCGGACGTGCCGACCATGGCGCAGGCGGGTTATCCGGGCATGGAAGCGAGCGTCGTGTTCGGCCTCGTCGGTCCGGCGGGCATGCCTGCCGCGGTCGTCAACGAGATCAACGACCAGGTGAACAAAGCCATGCAGGGCCCGGCGGTCGCCAGCCAGCTGCGGGTCATGGGCATCGATCGCCCGCCGGGCACCTCGGGCGGAGATCCCGCATCCTTCGCCGCGCTGCTGCGGGAGGAGCGCGCCCTGTGGGCACCCGTGGTCAAGGCCTCGGGCGCGCAGGTGGACTGACCGGCCAGGTCTGCTGCCGGCGGGTCCTGCCGCTTTCCGTTTCACCACGTTTGTCCCTGAGGAGGCATGCCATCATGCACGCCCTGTCGAATCATGTCCCGATATCCCTGTCACGCCCTGCCCGTCGCCCGCGCGGGACGCGCCGGCTTGCCGCCATCGCGCTATTGCTGGCGGGTGCGCATACGACCCTGTGGGCGGCGGACATGCCCGCGGACAAAATCGTCGCCATGAGCCTGCCGCAATTGCGCGCCGCGCTCGACAGCGGCGCGCTGAGCGCCGAGGCGCTGGTCGGCGCCTACCTGGCGCGCATCGAGGCCGGCGATCGCGGCGAACAAGGACTCCATGCCGTGATCGCGCTCAATCCCGACGCCATGGCCCAGGCAAGGGCGTGGGATGCGCGGCACGGCCAGGGCAAGTCGAGCGCGCCGCTCGCCGGCATCCCATTCCTGGCGAAGGACAACTACGATGCCGCGGGCATGCCCGCGACGGGCGGCTCGCTCGCGTTGCGCACGTCCATTCCGGCCACGAACGCATTCGTGATCCAGCGCTTGCTGGATCAGGGCGCCATCCTGCTGGGCAAGACCAATCTGTCGGAGCTGGCGGCCTCGTATGGCTGGTATGGATACAGCTCGGTGGGCGGGCAGACCTTGAATCCCTACAGCCCCTTGCGCACGGCGGACGGGTCCAGCAGCGGCTCGGCCGCCGCTGTGGCCGCGAAGTTCGCGCCGTTCGCGCTAGGCACCGATACCACCGGATCCATCCGTGCCCCGGCAAGCGTCACGGGGACGGTCGGGATGCGCACGACCATGGGTCTGATCAGCCGCTCGGGCATCATTCCCATGTCGCTCACCTCCGACGTGGCCGGCGTGATCACGCGGACCGTGGAGGATCAGGCCATCGTGCTCGATGCGATCCAGGGCAAGGACGATGCCGATGGCGCGACCGTGGACGTCGCTCGGCCGTTGTCTTCGCTGGCATCGGGCCTGGCCGGCGCGGCGCTGGCCGGCAAGTCGATCGCCGTGGTGGACAACTTCGATGGCGGCAGCCCCGATGTGGACGCGGTCAAGCGCCAGGCCGTCGCCGGGTTGCGGAAGGCGGGCGCCCGTATCGTCGAGCTCCGCCTGCCCAAGCCGTACGCCACGCTGCAACCGGACCTGCTGGGCCCGATCGGGCTCGCTGAATTCCGTCCGCAGTTTGAGGCCTATCTGGCCAAACTACCAGCCGGGCAGCCGCACGACCTGCCGGCGTTCCTGCGCGCGCTCGACGGCCCGACCGACCGGGGAACCAAGGTCATCAATCCTGGCCGCTACAAGGGCCTGGTGGAAAACCTGGAGACCCATACGACCGATTCGGCGGCGTACATCAGGATGTTGAGCGTGGTGATCCCCGACCTGAAGCGGCGCCTGCTCGCCTTGATGGACCAGGGCGGCTACGACGCATTGGTGTTCCCCACCATCGCGTGCACGGCGCCGGTGGTGCCGGGAAAGACCGATCCGACCTTCGTCTGCAACAGCTACGCCTACGCTGCCGGAAAGATCTCGTCGGCGACCGGCTTCCCCGAGATCACGGTTAACGCAGGCTGGGCGCCGGGCAATATGCCCGTCGGTATCTCGTTCCTGGGGCGGCCGGGCGACGACGCGCGGGTGCTGGCCCTGGCCGCCGCATTCGAACGCAGCCATGCGGGAATGCCGGTAGCGCAGGCGAAATAAGCGGCGCCTTCGGCCTACTGCGCCAGCTGCAGGCCGCGTTCCTTCACCAGGTCCTCGATGGATTTCCGCTGGTCCGCGATGAAGGACGCGAACGCCGGCCCGTTCTGCGTATCCAGGCCGATTCCCAGCGCCTGGAACTGCTTCCGCACTTCCGGGTCCTGCGCGGCGCGTTGCAGTTCCCCCGCCAGTTTGTCGACGATCGCTTGCGGTGTGCCCTTGGGCGCGAACACGCCATGCCATGACACGAAGCGATAGCCCGGCACGCCGGATTCGGCCAGCGTGGGCGTGTCGGGGAAGGCGGGCGATCGGTCCGCCGTTACCGCCAGCAGGTCCAGCTTGCCGGCCTTCACCAGCGGGGTGGCGGCGCCGTCGATCATCACGTCCACCTGCCCGGATACCACGTCGGTCAGCGCGGGCGCGCTGCCCTTGTAGGGAATCTGCAGGATGTCCAGGCCCGCCGCGCCGCGCAGCATTTCCATGGCGAGCTGGCTGGGCGTGCCGTTGCCGCCCGTGGCGTAGGCCATCTTGCCGGGATGGGCCTTCGCGTAGTCGATGAAGTCGCGCGCCGACTTGAACTTGTATTTCGGGTTGGCGACCAGCAGCAGGGAAATGCTGGTCAGGCGTGACACGGGGGTGAAGTCGGCCTGCGCGTCATAGGGAAGGTTGGGCATCGACAGGCGGTTGATGGCATGCGTGGCGATGTCGCCCAGCAGCAGCGTGTATCCGTCGGGTTCGGCCTTGGCGGCCAGCGCCGCGCCGATGGAGCCACCCGCGCCCGGCCTGTTGTCCACGATGACGGACTGGTGCAGCGCATCGCCCAGCTTGCGCGCGAAGACACGGCCGATGACGTCGGAGTTGCCGCCGGCGGGGTAGGGCACGATCAGCCGTATGGGTTTGTCCGCGGGCCATTCCGCGGCGGCCGCGGGACGCGGCGCGATTGCCAGGGTAGCGAACATCGCCAGCAGGCCGGCAATCGCCGCTCTCGGTCGATACATGATGCTGTCTCCATTGTCGTTATCGTGCGTGCCCCGATTGCCTGGGCCGCAGCGTTATGGTTTCGGGCCGCCGGAGGTAACCTGCCGCCGGCATCCCGAGGAAAATCAACCCGGCGACCCCACCGTCTGCGTGGGATCGCTGAGCGGCGGCTGCGGATAATGCAGGCCGCGCTGTCCACCGAACGCGCGGTCGGCCCCGCGTCGGGTCGTGTCCGCCGCGACGCCGACCAGTTGCCCGTCCTTGATCCACGCCTCGTCCACGCCCCAGGCCTTCTGTACCAGGACCTGCTCCAGGCGCCGCCTGACGTCCGCGTAGGCAGGCACGTCCGCCACGTCGCGGCATTCGCGCGGGTCTTCCCGCAGGTCGAACAATTGCAGCACGTTGCCGGCCGGATACCAGATCAGCTTGTGACGGCCATCGTGCGCCATGCGGGTCGCCAGCACGTTTTCCTTGCACTCGCCGTACAGGAAGTCGCGCCGCCGCGCGCCCACCATCGGCATGCCTTCGACGGTGTCCGGTATCGGCAGCCCGGCCAGCGACAGCAGCGTGGGCATCACGTCCTGCAGGCCCACCAGGCGCTCGTCGACATGGCCCGCCGCCACGCGTGCATCGCGCGCCGTGTCCACCAGGATCATCGGCACTTGCGCCGAGCCTTCGTAGAACAGGCGCTTCGCCCATAGGCCGAACGCGCCGAGCATATCGCCGTGATCGCCGGTGACCATGATGATGGTGTCGTCCAGCAGGTTTTCTTCGCGCAGGGTGCCGATCAGCACGCGCAGCTGGTGGTCGATGTGCGTGCACAGCGCGTAGAAGGCGCGCCGTATCGATTGCAGGTCGGCGTCCCGGATCGGCCAGTGGTCGCGGATGCTCTGCAGCGCGGGCGGCAACGTGCCCGTGTCCCAATCGGCTTGCGGGGGGAGGTCGATGCGGGCGCGCTCGTACAGGTCCAGATAGGCGGCCAGCGGCACCAGCGGCGGGTGCGGATGCGTATACGACACGTGCCAGAAGCCCGGCCGGCGCGGGTCGCGCCGCTTGATCATCTTGGCGGCCTCGCGCGTGGTCCAGTTGGTGACATGCAGCTTCTCGGCGAGATGCCAGGGCCGGTGCATGTAGTCGTTGTTGTTCATGCCGTGCAGGTACTGTTCGCCGGCGGCGCCCTGTTCGGCCAGGAAGATGTCGTAGTCGTCCACCGCGCCCAGCTGCGGCCGCCCTTCCTCGGCCAGCAGGATGTCGTCGAAGCCAATGCGGTCGCGCTGCGGATACAGGTGCATCTTGCCCACGGCATAGGCCTGGTAGCCGCCGTCGCGAAACGACTGCGCGAGCGTGGGCAGGGCCGGCATCTCCATCGCCGGGGCGAAATTGCGATCGCCATGTCCACGCGGCGACGTGCCCGTCATGACCGTGCGCCGCGCCGGGATGCAGATCGGACATTCGGAGTAGGCGCGCGGATAGCGGGTGCCCAGGCGGGCCAGCTGATCGAGCGTGGGGGTCTGGATGACGGGATGGCCGGCGCTGCCCAGCAAGGCGCCGGGCCATTGGTCCACCATGACGAAGAGCACGTTGGGATGAGGCATATGCGTCCTGGATGAACCGTCGCGAGGCGCCGGCGACGAGCCGCCCAGGTGATTCCACGTAAGGAGATGACCGCCCAGTCTAGGGGAGCGCGCGCCGGCCTGCCAGAGGTATAGCAGGAAGATCAGATATGCTTCTGGCGTTATATCAGCCGGGAGCCCGCATGGTCGCGCTTACCCTCGACCAATGGCGCCTGTTCGTCCAGATCGCGGACCAGGGCAGCCTATCCAAGGTGGCCGCCCTGCGCGACGGCGCCCAGTCCGCGATCAGCCGGCAGTTGTCCGCCATGGAAAAGCAGTGCGGCGGCCGCCTGTTCCACCGCACGGGCCGGGGCGTCGAACTGACGGAATCCGGACGGCAGCTCTATCCGCGCGTGGTGGCATGGATCGAAGAGGCCGACGCCTTGAGCCGCGATGCGGTCCGCGCGGTGGACCAGCCCGCCGGGCTGGTGCGGGTGGGGGTGCTGTCATCCATCGATCATGAACACCTGTCACGCGCCTACGACCGCGTCCGCCAGCTTCATCCGCAGATACGGCTGCGCATCCGCGACGGCGTGGGCGCCGCGGTCAGCGAGTGGCTGGAGAACGGCGACGTCGACATCGGCATTCTGATGCGCGGAGGCGGCGACCACCGGCGCCGTGAAAGCACCCTGTTCGCCGCGCGGCACCTGCTGGTGGCCGCGCCGGGCGACGCCTTGACCCGCAACGCGACGGTGCCGTTCGCCGCCTTGCAGGGACTGCCGCTGATATTGGCCGGCGCGCCCAGTGCGTTTCGCCGGCAGATGGACCAGCTGTCGCGGCGCCTGGGCGTCACGCTGAACGTGGCGCTGGAATGCGATTCGCTGCAGTTCCAGAAGCATATGGTGATGCGTGGCGGCCTGTATGCGGTGCTGGCCGAGCACGCGGTCGCGCGCGATCGCGCGGCCGGTGTGCTGCAGGCTGCGGTGATCGTGAAGCCGTCGCTGACGCGCAGCATCACGCTGGCCACCTCCGAGGTGCGGCCGATGACGCTGGCCTGCCGCGAGGTGGCGCATATCCTGCGCAACACCCTTGAAGAAATCGGCCAGGCCATCGGCACGCGCTAGAACGGCGCCATCACCCGCAGCGTGCCGCTATGGCTGGCGATCCGACCGGACAGTTCGCCGTCGTATTGCAGCCGGAAGTCCACGCCCGATTTCGTGGTGACCTGCAGGCCGGCGCCTATCCTGGCGATGACGCTGTCCGTTTCCATGGTGGTGCTGAAGGATCCGGAACCGGCGGGCGCGCCCTGGAAGCTCGCGTTCGTGCGCCATTTGTCCTTGGACAGGAAGGACGCGCCGGCATAGGCATAGGGCCGCATCGTCGCGCCGTTGCCGAGCTCGGCGCGGCCGCCGATTTCCAGCATGGGCGACAAGGCCATCACGAACTGGTCGCTGCCATCGACCGACAGGTGCAGCTCGTTGCCGGATTCCTTGTAGCCGGGCATGCGCACATAGGTCGCGTCGAGGTCCAGGTAAGGCTTCAGGTAGAAGCTGTCGGTGGGCGCGAAGGTGCGGGCCGCGCGCAGCTTGGCGCCCATGCTGTACACGTCCGGATTGCCGTCCGCCGTGCTTTGCAGTCCGGGAATGCCGATGTTGCGATCCAGTTCGTACGAGCCGTAGCCGCCGCCCAGCGCGCCGGAGAAGGTCCACGGGCCGGCCTGGTGCTTCAGTACGACGCCCAGGTAGCCGCTATCGCCATCGCCCGTGACGCGGCCATCCTGGCCGCGCAGCTGGCTGCTTTGGTAGGCGCCCGACGCGCCGATGAACCAGTCCGGGCGGAACTGGCGCTGGCCGCCGAACTGGTAGGTCATGCTGTCGTACTTCAGGTCCGCGGTGCCGCCGTTGCCATCCTGGTGCGTGCTGCGGCCGGTCACCTGGCCCCACAGGCAGTCGCGTTCGCCGGTCAGCGGGCCGCTGCCCGTGAAGACCGGGCAGGACATCATGCCGTTGTTGAAGCGGGCCATGCTGGCCTGCATCTGCACCGCGGGCGCCAGCGCCACGCCGGGCGACAGGTCGGACAGGCTTTGCCGGTAGGTGTCGGCGCCCTGGCGCGAGGCCTGGTCCAGGGCGGCGAACAGCACGCCGAACCCCGGGTTGCCGCCGGCGTCCCACGCGCGCTGCAGATTGTTCGCGACGGTCTCCTGGTTATGGCGCAGGCCCATCGACGAGGCCGCGAAATCGGCGCCGGCGGCGCGCACGCGTACGTCCGGCCCGGCCTGGCGCGTCGCGTAGTCGATGACGGGCGAATCCACCGCATCGAGCTGACCCTGCGTGGCGCCCTGGGTCGTCAGTACCGTGACCTCGCGGTCGGGTAGCAGGTTGGTGGGCGTCACGTCCACCTTGCCGTCCAGGGTCGACGGCCCCTGCACGACCAGGCTGTTCGTACGCAACTGATCGAAGTCCGTCGTGACGCGCAGGACGCCGGCAGGCTGCTGGCGGAAGCTTCCGCTGACGCTGGTGGTGTCGTAGCGCCCGGGCGTGCCGATGACCATCAGGCCGGCGTTGTCGACGTCGGCCTGATAGATGCTCGCGTTCGCGAGCGTGCCGGTGCTCGCGTTGTTCAGGTCGGGCAGGTTGCCCGTGCACGCCGTGTTGCCGCTCAGGTTGTTGCAGATGACGTTGCCCTGGACGGTGCCGCTGTTGTTGATCGTCAAAACCGATCCGAGCGAGGTCTCGTTATCGCCGCTGTAGCGCACCGCCACGCCGGAAAGGGCGGATATGGACCCGCCCGCGCCGACGTTCAGGACGTTGTCCGTGCCGGAGACGATCCAGACGCCGTTGCCGTTGTCGCCGGTGCCGCCCTGCACGCTGCCGTTCACGGTGACCGTGATGATGCCGTTGCCCGATGGGCCCTGGCTCTGCGCGAAGATGCCGGTGCCGCCGCTGCCGGTCGCGTTCAAGGTGCCCGCCTGGGTGACCTGCACGGCTCCGGCCGTGCCCTGGGCGGACACGTTGGTGTTGCCGGCGAAGCCGCTGCCGCCCACGCCGCCCACGCCGCCGCCGCCGCCGATCGATTGCGCCAGGATGCCGAAGGCGTTGGTGCCGTACACGTTGACCCCGCCATCGGCCGAGACGGTCACGGGGCCGCCGTTGCCGCTGGCATTCGCGTCGGCGGGCTTGCCGCTCCAGTCGGCGGGGTCCAGTTGCAGGCTCAGCGAACTGTCACCGGCGATACCGCCGCCGCCGCCGACGGATTGGGCCACGATGGCATGCGCGCCCGCGCCCGAGGTATTCAATCGGCTGCCGCCGGTCAGCGCCAGGTTGACCGAACCGCCATTGCCGCCGGCGCCGCCGCTGCCGCCCAGTCCCGCGCCGAGCAGGTTGCCGCTATTGCCCGCGCCGCCTATCCCGCCGCCGCCGCCGATGGACTGCACCAGCACGCCATACGCGCGCGGTCCCGTGGTCGTGAAAGCGCCGCCCGTGGACGCGTTGATGCTGCCGCCGTCCCCGGTGACGCCGCCCTTGCCGCCCACCGCGAGCGCGATTTCGTGCGTGTTCAGGCCGAGCGCGTAACTCGTGTTGCCCGCGCCGCCGATGCCTCCGCCACCGCCGATGGATTGCATGACCAGGGCGGGCGAGTCGCTGCCCGTGGTGGAAATATTGATCCAGCTGCCTCCAGTGGGAATCGTGATCGTGCCGCCCGAGCCCGACGCGCCGCCCGCGCCGCCGGCCACGCCGCCGACCGTGATGTTGCCGCTGGCCATGTCGGAGCCGTCGCCGCCCTGGCCGCCGCCGCCGCCGATGGATTGCAGCAGGACGCCGTAGGCCGAATAGCCCGCGGTGGTGATCAGGTTGGCATGGTCGTCGTCGAAGACCGCCTTGACGTCGCCGCCGTTGCCCGACACGCCGCCGGTGCCGCCGACGCCGACAGTGATGTTGGCATTGACCTTGCTGCCCGATGCGGTGGACGAGCCGCCGGCGCCGCCGCCGCCGCCGATGGACTGGGCGACGTAGCCGTCCGCCCAGTCGCCCTGGGTGGCGATCTGGCCGGCATGCGTGAAGGTGACCGCGCCCCCGTCCCCGCCGCCGCCGCCGCTGCCGCCGACGTTGACGGTGAGGGTGTAGGTTGCGCCGGAATCCGACAGCCGGTTCTTGTTGTCCTCGAAGGTGCCGATGCGATCCAGGATGGGATTGGAAGAGGCATCCGCGCCGATGGAGCCGCCCAGGCCGCCGCCTCCGCCTACCGATTGCAGCATGACGCCGTCGGCATCGCCGCCCGCCGTGGCGATTGCGCCGGACGTCGTCGCGGTCACGGCGCCGCCGTTGCCGCCGCTGCCGCCGGTCTTGCCCACGCCCACGCTCAGGCGACCGCCATAGCCGTTCACCGCGCCGCCCAGGTATAGCGTGCCGCCCTGCGAATTGCCGCCGCCGCCGCCGATGGATTGCGCGGTGATGCCGCGCGACCCCGAGCCCAGCGTCTGGATGGTCTGGTTGGGGTTCTGCGTTACGGTGACCGTGCCGCCATCGGCGCCCTGGCCGCCTTGGCCGCCGAGCCCCACGGTGGCCTTGAGATTCACCAGGCCGCCTTGCGCATAGGCGTTGCTGGCGCCGACGCCGCCGTTGCCGCCCCCGCCGCCGATGGACTGCGCCAGCACGCCGTTGGCGTAGTCGCCGTAGGTCACGATGGTGGAAGCCGGCGGCCGCACGTCGACGGGCGGCAGTTGCAGCGCGGCCGGAATGCGGGCGTATGCGCTGCCGGCGTCGCCCAGCGTCACGTTGACCTGGCCGCCGTTGCTGCCGCTGCCGGTGTTGATGCCGCCGATGGCGATGGACGAAGAAATCTCTACACTGTCCGAATCGCCCAGCGTGGTCGACAGCGTGGATGCGTCGCCGCCATTGCCGCCGCCGCCGCCGATGGACTGCGCGACCACCGCATGCGATCCGTCGCCCAGCGTCGCGACGGATGTGCCGTTGGCCAGGTTGACGGTGACCGTGTTGCCCGCGCCGGCGATGCCGCCGTTGCCGCCCACGGAGGCCTGCATATTCACCGCGACGGGAACGCCGGTTCCGGTCGGGGCCACGAGCACGAAATCCTTGGCGGTGGCGCTGCCGCCGTTACCGCCCCCGCCGCCTATCGATTGCGCCAGGATGCCGAAGGCGTCGTCGGGCGCGAAGGTCGCGGGGTTGACGTTCGGCGGCGGCATGCCAGTCACGATGCTGCCGTTGTTCAGGGTGACCGTGGTCGTACCCGCCGAGCCGCCGGCCCCGCCGCTGCCGCCGATGGCCACGCCCGCGTCGAAGCCGATCGTTGCGTTGAAGTATGACGAGTCGCCGCCGTTGCCGCCGCCGCCGCCGATGGACTGGGCCAGCAGGCCCGTGGCGTGTTGGCCGCTGGTGGCGATCGACAGGAAATCCTGCTGCACCGAGACGTTTCCGCCGCTGCCGCCCGCACCGGCCGAGCCGCCGATCTGCAGCTGCACGAACGACGCCAGGCTCACGTTGCTGGCGCTGCCGCCGTTGCCGCCGCCGCCGCCGACCGATTGCGCGACCAGGCCCACGGCGTAGTCGCCCTGCGTGGTGATGACGCCAGGCAGGATGGCGGGCAGGGGCCCGCAGGCTCCCGTGTTGTCCACGCACACCGTGCCGCCGTTGCCGCCGCCGCTGGCGCTGCCGCCGATGCCGAGCGACACGCCCGTCGAGACGGTCATGGTGTCGCCGCCGTTGCCGCCGCCGCCGCCCACCGATTGGGCCAGTGCGCCGATCGCATAGCTGCCCGTGGTCTGTATCGTGCCCAGGTTGAACATATTGACGGCGCCGCCGGCGCCGCCCGCCGATCCGGTGCCGCCCACGCCGGCGATGCCCTTGGCGCTGCCGCCCGTGCCGCCGCCCCCGCCCACGGACTGCGCCAACAGCCCGATGGCCGCGTTGCCGCTTGTGGTGACCGCGCCCGAGTTGTAGACCTGGACCATGCCGCCGGGCGAAGTCGTCGTGCCCGCCGCGTTGCCGCCGACGGCCAGCAGGCCGTTGGACGACCCGGCGGCGCCACCGCCGCCACCTATCGACTGCGCGACGATGCCGTGGGCGGCGTAGCCGGCCGTGGTGATCGGGCCGGTATTGGCGACCTGCGCCATGCCCGCCGTGCCGCCGCCCGCGCCGGAACCGCCCAGCGACACCAGCGACGACGTGTCCACGCCGCCATTGCCCCCGCTGCCCCCCACGGACTGCGCCAGGATGCCGTAGGCATGGTCGCCGCTGGTATTGATGCTTCCGGCCGCCTGGATGGTCACGCTGGAGGCGTCGCCGCCATTGCCGCCGTTGCCGCCGGAGCCGCCCAGCACGCCGACGAAATCGGAACCAGTGCCGCCGCCGCCGCCCACGGAATGGCCGACGATGGCAGCCGAATAGTTTCCGCTGGTCGTGATGGTCGTGCTTGCGTCCGTGTACACGTACACGAGGCCGCCGTTGCCGCCGAAGCCACCGCCGCCTCCCGTGCCGGCCAGCGCGCCGCCATTGCTGCCGTCCCCGCCCAGGCCGCCCAAGGACTCGGCGAGTATGCCGAACATCGAATCGCCGCGCGTGGTCACGGAGCCGCCATCGATCAGCTTTACCTGGGAACCCCAGGACGCGCCGCCGCTGCCGCCATATTCGTCGCTGCCGGGGCCCTGGCCCCCGGCCCCGCCATGGCTCAGCGCCGCGATGCCGGCGCCCACGGCACTCGGGGAGCCGGTGACGTCCAGCAATACGTTCGCGTTCGACGCCGTGACCGAGGCGTATTCCGCGTTGCCGCCCGCGCCGCCGCGGTCGCTGTTGTCGGTGGAGGGCAGGCCGTCGCCGCCGGCCGACCTGGCGGCCAGGCCGAACAGGTAGCCCTGGGTCGTCGCGTTCCAGTAGACGCTGATGGGCGCCGTGTTGGTGATCACGCCGTAGCCGCCGGCGCCGGCGTTGCCGTTGTTGGGTCCGCCGCTGCCGCCCACGGATTGCGACAGGATCGCGGCGCCCAGCGCCACGCCTTGTACGCGGCTGCCGCTGCTGCCCAGCGCGATGCTGCCGTTGTTGTTGACCGTGGCCGTGCTGGCGCTGCCGCCGCCGCCGCCCAGTTGGTCGCCGAAGGCGGAGTTGTTCTGTTCGCCGCCGAGCCCGCCGCGGGCGTCGGCCAATATGCCGAAGAACCCTTCACCGGAGACGGTGCCCGACATGCTCAATGCGGCGTTGTTGGTCACCGTCACCGTGCCGCTGTTGCCGCCGAGACCGCCATTGGAGTTGTTGTTCTTGTTGTCCTGGCTGCCGCTCCCGCCCGCGGACAGCGCATACAGCAGTTTGCCGGTGGGGAAAAAACCGCCGCCCGAGCCGTTCAGGAAAGCGCTCAGCGTGCCGTTGTTGGTCAGCGTGATGGCCCCGGCGGAGCCGGCGGTGCCCTCGTCATAACCCGTGCCGCCTTCGCTGCCGCCCAGGATCGCGGCGCCGCCGACGATGTTGGACGTCGAATAATTCAGCGAAAAGTTGCCGTCGTTGGTGATCGACACCTGGGGCCCGGCGCTGCCCGTCTTGTTGCTGCTGGTGCCGCTGGCGCCGCTATAGAGCAGCGCCTGGCCCGTGGAATACGATCCGCTGGAGATGCTGCAGGTTTCCGTGGTGGTGCCATTGGCCGTGCTCGAGCTGCACGATGCCTGCGCCACACGGGGCAGGACGCCGATCAAGCCGCATGCCACCGCGGCGGAAAGCACGGACAGGCGTGGCCATGTACCGGCGGACGGCGGGATCGGCCCAGGCGCGAGGTCCGCATGCGAGGCATGCCGCGCGGGCGCGTCTTTCGTCGTGGTGTGCTGCTTGGGAAACCCGGCCGTTTCGTTCATCCTGCATCTGCTCCGCGCAGCGGCCTCGACTCGAACGACCGCGATGGTTCTTTTGATTCTCGGGAGCGCGCGAGTGTGCCATGCGGACCTGCAAATCCCGACTTTTTTTCGACGAATCGGGGGTTTTTGTCGATGAATCGCGGCGCGGACGCGCAAGGCGCGTCCGGTCGGGGAAGGGTCGGACCGGACAGCGCGCCCATCCTTCGCCATCCTAGAAGTGGTAAGCGAAACGGGCGGTCGCCGACTGGCTGATGAAGTGGTTTCCGATATCGGCTGTATATCCGGCCCTGAGCTCGTAGCCGCCCGCGCGGAACAACTGCAGGCCCAGATCGACCTTGCCCAGCACCTCGGGCGACTTGATGTAGTCGGTGAAGGTGCCGTTGGACGAGTCCGCGTTCGAGAAGCTGGATTTCACCGTACGCGTATTGTCGGGTCGCCAGCTAATGCCGAACGCGGCGTAGGCGCGTATGGTCGTCTTCGCGTCCAGGTCGCCGCGCCGCCCGAATTCGATCATGGGCGAGAACGAGACGTTGGTCTGGTCGGTCGTGCGCACGTTCAGGGCATAGGGCGATGATCCGCCTTCCTTGAAACCCGGAGCGTGCGTGTAGACCACATCCACGTCGCCGTAGGGCCGGATGTACCAGTCCCCGCGATCGAACTCGTAGCCCGCGCGGAAGCGGCCGCCCGCCAGGAAGATGTTCGAATCGCTGCCCAGCGAAACCGAATCGCCGAACACGTCGACCTGTCGGTTGTTGTTGAACGATCCCGTCGCCATGGCCAGCGATCCCGCGAAATACCACGGGCCCGCCAGGTGCTTCACCGTGACGGAGCCGTCGTAGACGTCGCCGTCGCCGGACGATCCGCCCTTGGTGCGCGCATAGGTCTGGCCCGCGGCCAGCGATCCGCCCACGTACCAGTTCGGCGCCACCTGGTGCTGCGCGCCGATGCGGTAGGTGGTGCCCGAGACGTGATAGCCCTGGATGTCGTTGGTGGACGATTGATCCGTCCAGCGGCCGTTGATCTGGCCCCAGACGCAGTTGTCCTCACCCAGCTGCACGCTGTCTCCCACGAATACGGGACAGCTCATGCCGGCGCCGAGTATGGTGCCGGCCGATTCGATGACGGCCATGGACTGCGCCTGCGTCGCCTTGCTCGACAGGTTGTTCAGCGTCTTCTTGTAGGTGTCGACGTCGTCGATGTGCGACAGGCCCGCGAATGTGGTGGCAAGGCCGCGATCGACGTTGCCCCAGCCCCGGCTGTAGTAATTCGCCAGCGAAGACTGGCTGCCGTTCAGCGCGTTGATATTCGGCGTGAAGCTTTTCGGGGTCAGCGCGACCGAGTTGCCGGACGTCGTGGCGTCCCAATCGAATACCAGCGAATCCCGCGCCTGCGCGGTGCTGGCGAAGCTGTTGGCGGTCAAGACGGCGGGCGTGGTGCCGGGTAGCAGCGACACGGCGTTCGGCACGATCAAGCCGTCCAGGGTCGCGGCGCCATTCACGTTGAAGTGGCTGACCTGGTTGTTCAGCGAATCGATGACCGGACTGAGGCTGCCCGTGCCGGACTGGATGAAGCGGCCATGGACGTTCGTCGCCATTGTCGGGCTATCGAACGCGATGATGCCCTGGTTCAGGATGTCGGCGCGCGCAGACGCGCCGGGCACCCAGGTGCCGCGGTTGAGCAGGGCGCCGCGATCGTTCTGCAGCATGCCCTTGCTGTCCACCGGACCGGGCGTCCAGCTGGCGTTGTTGTAGTTGGTCTCGGTGGTGTCCAGGGACATCGACCCCACGATGGTGCCCAGGTTCGTGACCGCGACGCTGCCGCCGCCGGTCGCATTCACCGCCATGCCGCCGGAGCCCGACACGGTCGTCAGCACGCCGCCTTCCTGGATCTTCAGCCAGCCCTGGTTGTCGTTCGAATCGCCGCCGGGGCGATCGATCCACACGCCCGCGCCGCTGCCGGAACCGCCCGTGACCGTGACGATGTTCGTCGGGTCTCCGCTGCCGATCACGACGTTGGGCGTGGCGTTCGCCAACTGCGCGAAGCCGGTCGATTGCGCGAAGATGCCGATGCCATTGGCGCCCGTGGCCGACACCGATCCGCCCAGCAGCGTCACCGTGAAGTTATCGCTGCCGTTGGCCCCGGTGCCGCCGCAACTTGCCTGGCTGCACCCATCCGCCAAGGGCGTGCCCGCATACAGCGACGAGCCGTTCAGTATCAGGCCGCCGCCGCCGCCCACGCTCTGGGCGAATATGCCGATGCCGCCAGGGCCGTTGGCGCTGATGTTCGCGTACGAGGTGATGATGACGGGGCCGCCGTTGGCCGCGCTGGTGTTGGTCTGTTTCGTGAACGACGGCTGGTAGCCGGTGAACAGCGAAGGCGTCGTGCCGGTGCCGTCGTTCACGCGGATGATGCCGCCACCGCCGCCGATGGATTGCGCCACGACGCCCATGCCGGCGGTGCCGCTGGCGCTGATGATCGAGCCGGAAGTCAGGTTGATATAGACGCCGCCGCCATACGCGCCGCCCGACGTGCTCAGGCTGCCGAGCTGCGTCGTCGTCCCTCCCGACACGGCCTGGTTGGCGATGATGTTGCCCCCGCCGCCGCCGATGCTCTGCGCCAGGATGCCATAGGCGCCATAGCCGGACACGTTGACGAACAGCGGATAGTTCTGGAAGTTCTGGTTGATGTAGACGCTGCCGCCCGAGCCGCCCGAGTTGTTCCCGCCGCCTGCCGTCAGCTGCATGCTGCCCGATACCTGCTTCGATCCGTACTCGGCCCACACGCTGGACCCCGCGCCCGCGATGCCGCCGCCGCCGCCGATGCTTTGCGCGTTGATGCCGTCGGCGAAGGTTCCCGACGTTGTGATCGTGCTGCCCAGGTTGCCGTCCTCCTGGATGTACACGGTGCCGCCCGATCCGCCGCTACCGCCTCCGCCACCGCCCGAGGCGCCCAGGGAAATGCGTCCGCCCAGCGCATCGGAGCCATCGGCGCCCATGCCGCCGCCGCCGCCGATACTCTGCGCGACGACGCCCGTCGCGCCATAGCCGACGGTTTGCACCACGCCGGTATCCTGCAGGTTCACCGTCACGGTCCCGCCCGATCCGCCCTGGCCGCCGGTGCCGCCCACGGCCAGGTTATAGGAGGCGTTGATCTCGGCCCAATCGCCGCCCCGGCTGGATGCGAGGGCAGTACCGCCCTTGCCGCCGCCGCCGCCGATGGATTGCGCCACGATGCCATGCGCCCAGTCGCCGGAACTGGGCGCCTGGTTGCCGCCCGCGACGACCGGGTTGCCCACCGTCGCGATGGTCGAGGACAGCCACACCGTCACGGGACCGCCGTCGCCGCCCGCGCCGCCTTGCCCGCCGACGTTCATGTTCAGCGTCGTGTTTTCCTGCGGCAGGGACTTGTCGTTCAGCCAGTTGGTGACGTCGCTTTCGAACTCGCGCCCCTGCATCGCTTGCAGCACCGGGTTGTCGCCCGAGCCGTCCGAACCGGACGAGCCGCCCACGCCGCCGCCGCCGCCGATCGACTGCGCCACCACGCCGGTCGCATCGTTGCCATGGGTCGTGATGGGGGCCTGCACGTTCACCACCACCGTCTGGCCCGAGCCGCCGCTGGCGCTCGTTGCGTGGCCGAGCGCGAGATTCACGCCGGGTTTCACGTCGGGACCGTTATCCTGCTTGGCGGACTGCGCGAAGCTGAAGGAGCCCCCTTGCGACGTGCCGCCGCCGCCGCCGATCGATTGGGCGATGATGCCCACCGCCCCGGAACCGAAGGTCTGTATGCCCTTGCCCGGATACAGCGCGACGGTGGTGTTGCCGCCGTTGCCGCCCGGGGAGCCCGAACTGCCCAGGTTGATCGACAGCGACGTGGTCGATCCGGTACCGAAGTTCTGCGTATTGCCCGAGCCCACGCCGGCGTCGCCGCCGCCGCCGCCGATGGATTGCGCCTTGATGCCGGCCGCGTAGTCGCCGTAGGTCACGATGGAGGTCGGTGCCGCGCCGCTGCCGTCACCCCAGAATCCGCCCCACTGGTCGGTGCCGCCGCCGATCGCGACCTGGACCGGACCGCCGGCGCCCGCGCTGCCGCCATTACCCGAAACGGTGGCCGTCAAGCTGATCCCTGGCGAGAAGCCCGTCGGAGCGGAATTGGACGTGTAGCCGACGGCCGCGGCCATGGCGGAGGAGTCGCCGCCATTGCCGCCGCCACCGCCGATGCTTTGCACCAGCGCGCCGGTCGCGCCGTTGCCCGCCGTGACGATCTTCGCGCCGGTGGACATGGCGAACATCGCCGTCCCCCCGTTGCCGCCGCCGCCGCCATTGCCGCCCGCGCTCAGCGCCTCCGAAAGCGCAAGTTGGCTGCCGTCGGGTTCGAACGTCGTGGAAATCGCGATGGCCTGCGCGCTGGCGGCGCCGCCATGCCCGCCGCCGCCGCCGATGCTCTGCACCACGACGCCGTAGCTGTCGACCGGCTGCACGTTGCAGGCGCCGTTGGAGGTTCCGGGACAGATGCCCGTCGCGGCCGACGACCCGTTGATCAGGCTGGGGCTCTGGCCCGTGGCAATCGAACCGCCGGTCATGTTGATCGCCGCGATGCCGCCGTAGCTCGGCGCACTGCCGCCGGCGCCGCCCACCGCGATCGAGACGTCGTACAGCGGCCCGATGGACGTGCTCATCGCCGATCCGCCGGTGCCGCCGCCGCCCCCGATCGACTGGGCGACCAGGCCGACGGACTTGCTCCCCGACGTCGTGATGACGGCACCGTTCGTATTGACGGTCACCTGTCCTCCCGTGCCCGCCGCGCCGCCCGTGCCGCCGATCGCTTCGGACACGCTGATGCCGGTGGCCATGGCATTGCCGCCATTCCCGCCGCCGCCGCCGATGGACTGGAAGACCGCGCCATGCGCGATGTCGCCGACGGTCGTGATCGCAGTACCGCTGTTCAGGTTGGCCGTGAGGCTCCCGCCATTCGCGGAATTGCCGCCGTTGCCGCCGATCGCGACGGAAATGCCAGAGGCGCCGCCGCCATCGCCGCCACCGCCGCCGATCGATTGGCCCAGCACGCCGATGCTGCCCGCCGCGGTGGTCGACACGCTGCCGGTATTGTTGAAAATGATCGTGCCGCCGTCGCTGCCGTTGCCGCCGTTGCCACCGATCGCGGAGATGATGCCGGACCCCGCGCCGCCGGCACCGCCGCCGCCGCCGATCGATTGCATCAGGATCCCTTGCGCGCTGTCGCCGGCGGTGCTGATGGCGCCGCTGTTGGTCAGGTTGATCGTGCCGGCCGCGCCGCCGGACGCGCCGGTGCCGCCGCCCGAATGGCCCAGCGACCAGCTGGATCCGCCGGTACCGCCGGCTCCTGCCATGGCCTGCGCCAATATGCCTCGGGAAGTCGGGCCCGCGGTTGAAATGGTGGCGCCGTTGTTGATCTGTATCGTGCCTACGCTGCCGCCGGCACCCGCGGTGCCGTCGTCGCCGCCGAAGCCGCCGTTCTTGCCGTTGTTGTTGCCGCCCGCGGCGCTCAGGCTCTGCGCGAATATGCCCATGGCATCCGTGCCATAGGTTGTCGTGATGGTGGAGTAGCTGTCCGTGGTGATCGTTATGCCGCCGGAGTTTCCGCCCGCGCCGCCGTCGCCGCCATAGGCCTTGCCGGTGCCCGCATCCGCCGAGCCGCCTTCCGCGCCGACGCCGCCTTCCGAACGCGCCATGATCCCCGGCGAGTTGGAATGATTGGTGGTGATGATGGCATTGGTGACCGATATGGTGATGTCGCCGCCCGTGCCACCGGCTCCGCCGTCGCCGCCATGCGCATTGCCGGCCGCCGACGTATCGGCATAGCCCCCATAGCCGCCAGCGCCACCCAGGCTCGAAGCATAGATGCCTGGAGAACTGGGCGCATCCGTGGTCAGGCCCACGAAGTGGCCGTTGCTGCCCTGGACCGTCACGTTGATGGCGCCGGCATTGCCCCCCGCGCCGCCATCGCCGCCGTGCGAGGCCGAGAACCCGGTGTCGTGGCTGTAGCCGCCGAAGCCGCCCGCGCCGCCCACCTGTGTCGCCGCGATCGCGGGCGAAAAGCCGGCCCCCGAGGCGCTGGTCGTTATCGACGCCCAACGCGTTGGGGCGCTGAAGGTAATGCTCGCGCCGTTCGTGCTCCCGCCGTTGCCGCCGTTCTGCGACGGGTTCGCGGCGCCGACCTGGGAAGACGGCGTCCCACCATTGCCGCCGGCGCCGCCGACGCCATACGCCACGAAACCTGGCAGGTAATCGTTGTTGGTCGTGATGCTGGAATCCGCATGGCTGATCGTCACCGCGCCGGCGCTTCCGCCTTGCCCGCCGGAATTGTTGTTGCCCTGGATGGCGGACCCGCCGTTGCCGCCCACGCTGGCCGCAACCGCGGCGCCGCTGGGGATGGCGGGCTGCCCGCTCGGGGGAGTGCCGGCGACATTCACGTAGATGTCGCCGTAGTAGCTGAGGTTCACGATCGCCGAACCACCGTTGCCGCCCCAGCCGCCGTTACTGTTCGAGCTGCCGGTGTTGGTGGTTCCTCCCTGGCCGCCCTGCGACAAGGCCTGGACGCCGTAGACGCCGCTATTGCCGCTGCCGGCGTTCTGCCAGGTCCAATTGAGCCTGGCGGCCTGGTTCAAGGTTACCTGCGCCGTGCCGCCATTTCCGCCGCTGCCCGCGTTGTTGCCGTTCCCGCCGTAGGACATGGCCTGGATGTCGGCGAAACCTGCCGTGCCCGATGCCGTGGCGGTGATGAGGTTGTTGGAGCTGGTGATGGTGACGCCGGAGGAAGCACCGCCCGCGCCGCCGTTGTTGGCGTTGCCGCCCTGGTCCGTTGCCCAGATCGCCGCGCCGCTCAAGGCCGGACCGCTGGCGTTCAGTGTGATTGCCGCGGTGTTGTTGATGGTGACGCCGTTGGAAGTCGAGCCTCCCGAGGAACCGGTCGATCCGGACTGGCTCTGCCAGATGCCGAAGATATATCCATTGCTGTCGACGGCCGTCTGGTTGATGGTGGTGCTGTTGTTTACCGAGATCCCGGACTGCGCATGGGCCGCCATGACCGGCATCGCGGCGAGCAGGGCGCCGGCGAGCGCATGTGGTTTGAAGGACTTGGGGAAACCAGTGTGGATCGATCTATTTCTGTTTATTGGATTGTCGGGGCTGAATCTTTTCGCTATGCGTTGCGTGTCTTCCCCGACATCGATCGACGGCTCCATTCTCGCGGTCCTCTCCAGTTGTCTTTCGGGCGTACCGCGACCACGCTGTCCGCCAGTGTTGTAGTTGTGACTAAATAGTACAAGAGCGTTGCAGAGCGTTGCATCGGGCGAAAGATTAGCAGTGGTTTTTGAAGATTCCCCGCAAAATATGTTGGTCGTTGGCACAAAACGACATAGACCATGCCAACATTGTGGGGATTGAGGAGGCCGCGCGAAGCGTTTCAACGGCGCCTGGCGAAGCTGGCGACGCTCCCGGCCAGTGCGGCCAAGGCCGCGGACGCCAATCCCCAATGCACCGCGTCGTGTGCTGGCAGCAGCGCGAACATCAGGCTCATCATCAGGCTGCCGAGCGTCAAACCGGTCAGCCGCGCGGTACCTTGCGCACCGCCGGCCGCGCCGCTGCGCTCCTTGGGCGCCGACAGCAGCATGTTCTGGTTGTTCGGCGTCTGGAAGAAGCCGAACCCCAGGCCCGCCAGACTGGTGAACGCGACGATAGGCAAGGCCGGATTGCCTTGCAGCGGCCACCCCGCGCACAAGGCCAGGCCGAGCGCGAAGCACGTGCTGCCTGCCGCGCACAGCCAGGCGCCTGGCACCCGCTGGGCCAGGCGCGCCGACAGCGGCGCGGCCACCATCACCGCCAGCGGCCACGGGATCATCAGCAGCCCGGCGGTCACGGCGCTCTGCCCCAGTTCATGCTGGATGTAGAAAGGCAGGGCGACAAAGGCGGCCATCTGGCCGGTGAAGCAGCACACGGACGCCACCACCGACGCACGGAACGAAGGCACACGCAGCAGGTCGAGCGGGATCAGGGGAGCGGACTTGGACGTCTCGCGCCGCACCAGCGAGACCAAGCAGATCAGCGCCAAGGCCAGCAACGCGCCACCTTGGCCCGGTTGCATGACCACCCGGTCGCTCCCCAACACGAACGAAGCGAACATGGCGGCATTCAACGCGATGCTCCAGGCATCGATGCGGCGATTCGAACGCGCCGGTGTCGGCAGGGCCGCGCAGGCCACGAGCACGAACAGGCCGACCGGCAGGTTCACCGCGAAAATCCACGGCCAGCTTGCCGCGGAAAGTATCAGCGCGCCCAGCGTCGGTCCCGCCGCGGAAGCGGCCGCGACGGCCAGCGCGTTCCAGGCGATCGAGCGCGCCAGCAAACGGCGCGGGTAGGTGAAACGCAGCAGCGCCAGGCCCAGCGGCATGACGGCCGCGCTTCCCAGGCCTTGCAGGCACCGGGCGGCCACCAGCCATGGCAGCGATGGCGCCAGCGCGCACATGACGGACGCCACGGTGAACAGCGCCACACCGCCGGCGAAGATCCGCCGATAACCGTAGCGCTCTCCGATCGCGGAAGCGGGCAGCAGGAACATGACGACCGCCAGCTGATACGCGGTGACGATCCAGATCGTATCGGCGGGGGCGGCCTGCAATTGGCTGGAGATTTCCGGCAGCGCGATATTGGCGATCGCGCCGTCGAGCACCACCAGCACGCCCGCGCCCAGCACGGCGGTGACGGCGGCGATGCGGCGCGGCAGCGGCAGGCCATCGGCCTCATCCGCGTCGTTCCCCGACTGGACGGGCGCGGATGGGGCGGCCGCATGGGTGGAAAGCGCATGGGTGGAGGGCGTATGGGCCGGTATCGGGCCGGACAAGGTTGATTTCATGGTCGGAATACCTATGCGTGCGGGTTCTATTCGGGTCAGGTCAGCTTAGGCGTCGCGGCGCCGCCTGCCCAGCGCGTGGCGCGCAATGAGTCCTTGCGTGCGACGCCTGTCGAAACCCGCGCGCGCATGCTAGATTTCCGGCATGCCGACCGAAGCCGACCTGAACCTGTTGCTGGCATTGAACGCGCTGCTTTCCGAAGGCAGCGTCGCCAAGGCCGCGGAACGGCTGGCCTTGAGCGAATCGGCCATGAGCCGGGCGCTGACGCGCCTGCGTGAAGCGACCGCCGACCCGCTCCTGGTCAGGGCGGGCCGCGCCATGGTGCTCACGCCCCATGCCTTGGGCTTGCGCGACCGTGTCAGGGAACTGGTGCAGGAATCGCGCGCGGTGCTGCAGCCCGCCGGCGTGGACCTGGACCCCGGCACGCTGCGGAACCTGTTCACCATACGTGCCAACGATGGATTCATCGAGGCCTTCGCCCACCGGCTGGTGGCGCGCGCCGCGCGCGAGGCTCCCGGCGTGCGCCTGCGCTTCGCGCCCAAGCCTGACAAGGACGTCCGTCCGCTGCGCGAAGGATTGCTCGACCTGGATATCGGCGTGCTGGGCGAGGCGGGCCCGGAGGTACGCGTGCAGGCGCTGTTTCGCGACCGCTTCATCGCGGTCGTCCGCGACGGCCACCCGTTGCTGGACGAACCCGCGATTACGGCCGAACGCTATGCCGCCTGGGGGCATGTGGTCACCTCGCGCCACGGCCGCAGCGCGGGTCCGGTTGACGACGCGCTCGCGGCGATGGGCCTGGCGCGCAACGCCGCGGTCGTGGTGCCCAGCTTCAACACCGCCTTGTCGGTGGCGGCCGCCACCGACCTGGTCGCCTTGATCCCGGCTTCTTACTTCGAACACCTGCGCGAGCGCGGCAGCCTGCGCGCCTTTCCGCTGCCCATGCCCACGGCGGCCATCACCGTGTCGCAGATGTGGCATCCGCGCCTGGACCGCGATCCGGCGCACCGCTGGCTGCGCTCGGTGGTGCTGGAGATCTGCCGGCCCGAGGAGCAGGGCAGGCTGGCTCGAGAGCCGGACCCGGCTGCCTAGCGTCCGCTCTCCAGGCGTTTCATCGCGGACTCGGGATAGCGCTGCCCGGCCACCGCGTCGGGCGAGAACACTTCATCCAGCTTCTGCCAGACACTGGCGGGAATCTCGAGCGAAGCCGCCACCTGCGCGTCGCGCACGTGTTGCGGCTCGGTGGCCCCCACGATGGGGCTGGCCTCGCCATGGCGCCGGCACCAGGCCAGCGCGAGCTGGGCCGCATTGACCTTGGCTTCGGCAGCCAGTTGCTTGAGCAGATCCACCAGTTCCAGGTTCTTGTAGAAGTTCTCGCCCTGGAAGCGCGGCATGTCGCGGCGCTGGTCGCCGGCAGGCAGGTCCGCCGGCGACTTGAGATTGCCGCTCAGGATGCCGCGTCCCAGTGATGCATAGCCGAAGAACCAGGTGCCGTGCTGGCGCAGCGTGGGAATGATGTCGGTTTCAGGTTCGCGGCTCCACAAGGAATATTCGCTTTGCACCACGGCGACCGGATGGATGGCGGCGGCACGCGCATAGGTCCGCGGGCCGACTTCGCACAGGCCCAGCGCGCGGACCTTGCCTTTCTCGACCAGGCGCGCCATCGCGCCGTAGGTGTCTTCGATGGCGACGTTGGGATCGACGCGGTGCAGGTAGAACAGGTCGATGACGTCGGTGCCGAGGCGGCGCAGGCTGGCATCGCAAGCCGCCTCGACGCGTTCGGGACGGGCATCCAGGCCCCGCTGGTCCGCGCGTTCGCCGAACAGATAGCCGAACTTGGTGCACAGCACGACGCCATCGCGGCGTCCGGCGATGGCTTTGCCGATCAAGGTTTCGTTCGCGCCATTGGCATAGAGATCGGCGGTATCTATCCACCGGCCGCCCTGGGTCAGGTAATAGTCCAGCGTTTCAAGTGCCTGGCTCTCGCTGCTGGGGCCGTAGTAGCCGGTCATGGCCATGGTCCCGAGGACAAATGGCGGCGGCGCGTCGGCCAGCATGGAATTGGGTTTCATTCGTGACGTTCCGATAGGTGGACGAGGGACGCCGGCGCCGGCGTCCGGATGGCGAGTGCAGGTATAGGCTCGCGGGGCGATCAACCCCGGCGATCAACCCCAGCGATCAACCCAGCACGAAGGGGTTGTCGCGGCGCGGCGACGGCGTGATCCACACGCTCTTCACCTGCATGTATTCCTTGATGGCGTCGACGCCGCCTTCACGGCCCATTCCGCTGCGCTTGTAGCCGCCGAACGGCGAGGTGAAGCTGGTGGTCCGATAGTTGTTGACCCAGACGGTGCCGGCCTGCAGCCGTTCGACGCAGGTCATGGCGCGCCTCAGGTCCTGGGTCCAGACCGCGGCCGCCAGGCCGAAGTCGCTGTCGTTGGCCAGCCGCATGGCTTCTTCTTCGTCCTTGAAGCGGATGACCGTCAGCACGGGGCCGAACACTTCCTTGCGCGCGATTTCCATCTGGTTGTCGACGTCGACGAATATGGTCGGTGCGACGAACTGCCCCTGCCCATAGCCTTCGCCGCTCAGCGCGTGTCCGCCCAGGATGCAGCGCGCGCCTTCCGCCTTGGCGACGTCTATCATGCGCATCACATGCTCCCACTGCTGGCGCGTCGCGATGGGGCCCAGCTGCGTCTCGGGCAGCGAGGGATCGCCGATCCGCGCCTGCCGCGTCAGTTCGGCCAGCCGCGCCACGAAATCATCGTGGATGTTTTCCTGGATCAGGAGCCGCGACCCCGCCATGCACGTCTGTCCCGCGGCCGCGAAGATGCCCGCGATCACGCCTTTCATCGCCTGGTCCAGGTCCGCGTCGTCGAACACGATGTTGGGCGATTTGCCACCCAGCTCCAGCGTGACGCGCTTGAAGCCGCTGGCCGCCAGCTCATTCACTTTCTGGCCGCCGGCGTCGCCGCCGGTGAAGGCGATCTTGCGCGTCAGGGGATGACGAACCAGCGGCTCCCCGACTTCGGCGCCGAAGCCCGTGACCACATTGACGACGCCCTTGGGGATGCCCGCCTGTTCCGCGAGCTTGGCGAGTTCGAGTATGGACGCCGAGGCGTGTTCCGATGGCTTGATGACGATGGTATTGCCCGCCGCGAGCGCGGGCGCCATCTTCCAGGCGGTGAGCGACAGCGGCGAATTCCAGGGCGTGATCGCCACCACCACGCCGAGCGGTTCGTAGCGGGTGTAGTTGATGACGCCCGGCTTGTTCACGGGAATCACATCGCCGCCGACCTTGTCGGCCAGGCCCGCGTAGTAATAGAACCATTGCGCGATATTGAGCACCTGTCCGCGCACTTCCGTAATGAGCTTGCCGTTGTCACGCTGTTCCACACGGCCCAGGTGGTCGGCATTCGCTTCGATCAGCGCGGCCAGCTTGCGCAGCATGGCCGCGCGCTGGGTCGCGGTGAGCGTGGGCCAGACGCCGGACGTGAAGGCCGCATGCGCGGCCTTGACCGCGCGATCCGCATCGTCGGCCGATCCGCGCGGAATGCGCGCCCAGACCTCGCCCGAGTAAGGCTCGACCGAGTCGAACCATACGCCGGAAGCGGGATCGGTCCACGCGCCATCGATGAAGAGTTGGTATTGGCTGGGGGTGTTGCTCATGCGCGCTGCCTGTATGGGGTAGATGAAATCGTTGCGGAGATGGCGATCACATTGCGAGGCGGATCAGTCGATCTTCAGATTGCTGCTCTTGACCAGATCGGCGAACTGGGCGACCTCGTCCCGCAACTGCTTCTCGAAGCTTTGCGGCGTGCTGTCGGTGATGGGCTGCAATCCGGCCGTCGCCATCTGTGCGGCGAACTCCGGCGTGCGCGCGATGCCTTGCAGCGAACTGGCCAGGCGATCGACGATGGCTTTCGGCGTGTCCTTGGGCATCATGAGCCCGTACCAGGAATCGAGGCGGAACTGCTTGAGTTCCGGCTCGCTGCTGGATTCGGCGAAGGTGGGCACGTCGGGCAGCAGCGGCGACCGTTGGGGCGCCGCCACCGCCAGCGCGCGCACCTGGCCCGCCTTGATCTGCGGCAGCACCGACCCCAGCGTGGCGAAGGACATGGCGACGTGGCCTGCCATCACGTCGCTGATGGCGGGCGCCGCGCCCTTGTACGGCACGTGCACGAGCGACGTATGGGTCAGCTTCTTGAACAGCTCCGCGGACAGATGGGGCGTGCCGCCGCTACCCGCCGATGCATAGGAATACTTGCCGGGGTTGGCCCTCACGACCTGCAGGAATTCGTTCAGGTCCTTGGCCGGAAAGTCCTTGTTCACCACCAGCACCGTGGGCGCCACCGCGACGGCCGCGACAGGCGCGAAGTCGTCGACGCTCTTGAACGGCAGATCGCGGTAGAGCACGGCATTGATCGTGTGATTGGTCGCGGCGATCAGTCCGGTATAGCCATCCGCGGGCGCGCGGGCGACCAGGGCGGCGGCGATGGTGGCGTTCGCGCCGGGGCGGTTTTCCACGATCACGGTCTGCCCCAACGCCTTGCCGAGCTCGTTCGCGACCACGCGCGCCACGATATCGGTGGGGCCGCCCACTGCGAAGCCGACGACCAGGCGGACGGGACGCGATGGATAGTTGTCTGCCGCGAGCGCGCCCGTGGCGCAGACGGACATCGAGGCCGCGACGACAGCGCGGCCCAGGAAAGTACTGAGTTTCATGGGTCAATTCCAGAAGATGTTTCAGGAATTGCACGCGCTGCCTCCACCCTTCCGCGCCTCTCTGAACCCTGGGGCGCTAGGACTGCTGCTGGTGCAATATCGAAATAATAGAATCGAGTCCTGTTTGACGCAACCGAAAAATAAAACCCGGTCCTGTCTGATGGAATTTCCCCTGCGTGAGACAATCTGCCGGTTTGAGACTGGCGCCCGTCGGGGCGAATCTCGTGATGATCACGAAAGCAAGCATGGCGGGGCCCAAACCAGAGGCGGAAGACAAGGGCGTGGCGGCGGTGAGCCGCGCGCTGAGCCTGCTTTCCGCGTTCCGGAGAGATGACTACAGCCTGACCCTGACCGAACTTTCCATACGCGTCGGTCTGTACAAGAGCACGGCGTCGCGCCTGATCGATACCCTGGTGCGCGAAGGCTACCTGTACCGGATTTCGGACGGCAGCTACCAGCTGGGCGCCAAGCCGTTGCAGCTCGGGGCCATCTTCCAGCGTCAGATGCGCACCGCGGAATACGTTCCGCCTTTCCTGCACCGGATCGTGGAAGAACTGGGCGAAAGCGCGTCCTTCTACATTCCGCAGAATGGCGGGCGGCTCTGCCTGCATCGCGTCAGCGCCAGCAACCAGGTGATCGTCGATTCCGTGCGCGAAGGCGACTGGCTGCCCTTGGAAGGCGGCGCCACGGGAACCATCCTGCTGGCTTTTGGTGGAGCGGAAGGCAAGGAAATGGACGCCGTGCGCGTCCAGTTATGGGCGGCCACCTTTGGCGGCGCCCACCCCGAGATGGCGGCGGTCGCCGTGCCGGTCTTCGGCGTGCAGCAGGCCCTGCTCGGCGCGCTCAGCGTTTCCGGCCCCCGGTACCGGCTGGAAGCGCGCGGCGCGGAAACCATGTGGCCCACGCTGATGCGAGCCGCCCGCGGCCTGACGGAACTCCTGGGCGGCGACACGGCGGCATTCGACGCACGCCTGCGCGCCGACTGAACGCTAGATCGACGCGCCTTCGCTGGCTGGGCAGGTAGCCCGTCCAGGGATCACGGGGCCAGCTGCTTGCGGAAGTACACCCTGTCGAATCCGTGTTCAGACACACGGTCCGTGACAACGAAGCCGATCTTCTGGTACAGCGCGATGTTCTCATGCATCAGCGCATTGGTGTACAGGGTCAGGGCGCGCAGATTGCGCGAGCGCACCATGCGTTCCGCGAACAGCATCAGTTCGCGGCCGTAGCCCTTGCCCTGGTCCGCCTGTCCCACGACCAGGTTGTTGACCTTCAACGCGTTGCGGTCCTGCGTGAGCAGGATCGCGCCCGCGATGACGCCGTGTGCGCGGAGCACGTACAGGTCGCCCGACGCCGCCAGCGCGGCGTAGTCGGCTTTCATCGGCGCGGGCAGTTTCCCCATGCGCTCGATGTACATGGAATAGGCGCCGTCCACCAGCGCCTTGATGGCGGCGGCATCGGCGGGCCGCGCCGGTTCGATAGCGTGCGCGCCCCGTTGCTGCGCGGCGCCCGGCGCGTGCGAGGCGGCCGCGTTCTTCGCGTGATCGACCGGCGTGCCGTCGGCCGACAGCTGCTTGTAGAAGAACGTGGTGTCCGTCGCGCCGCCATGCGGCTTCAGGGCGTAGCCGGGGATGACACCCGCGCGGATCCAGCCGGAGCGCGCATAAAGCCGTTCGCCATCGCTGCCTGTGGCGGTGTCCAGGACCAGGAGCGTCCGCCCGGCCTGGGCGGCGACCTTGTCGACTTCCGCCATCAACCGAGCGCCGACGCCCAGGCGCCGGAAATCGCGATGCACCAGCAGCTTGGAGACATCCGCCCTGTGCGGCTGGTTCTCGGGCAGGCCGATGACGACCTGGACGGTGCCCATGATGCGGTTGCCGGATTCGGCAATCAGCAGGATGCGGTCGCCATTCGCCACGCCGGCCGCGACCTTCATCCAGAAGCGTTCGGCCTTCGGCTTGTCCAGGGGCGTCATGAAGCTGACCGACGCGCCGCCGTCGACGCAGTCCATCAAGAGCTCGGCCAGCGGCCCGGCCAGCGATGGGGCTTCGTCCGCGCCGACGATGCGGATCCTGGTTTCGGTGGTCATCCTAAAGTCCTTTGGGAGGCGTCGTGATCGCGACCAGATAATGCGCGGCGGCCGCGCCTGGGTTATGGAAAGCGGTCGGCACGTCGAGCGGCATCGTCAGGCAGTCGCCTTTCGCCAGCTGCCAGGTGGTGTCGCCCACCCGCACGTCCATCGTTCCGCGGATCATCCACACTTGCTGTATGACGTCGGGATTCTGCATCGTCGCCTCGTAGGCGACGCTCTGGCCTGGCGGGAAATGGATCTCGATCAGCTGGGTGGGACAGGGAAAGGCCGCGGAAAGGTGCCGGCGCACGTAGCCCGATGCGGGGTCTTTCCAGACCGCCTGCTGGTCGGCGCGCGAGATGGGCGAGGGGCTTGCTTCGGAAGGCGGCCGTTCGAACAAGGACGCGAGCGGGACGTCGAGGGCCGATGCGAGCTTGTCCAGGATGATGGCGGTGGGGCTGCTTTCGCCCCGCTCGATCACCGAGATGGTGGACCGGCTCACGCCGCTGCGATCGGCAAGCACGTCCAGCGACCAGGCCCGCTTGTTACGCAGGTCGCGCAGGCGGGACGCGATAAGCTGGTTGATGTCCATGAATTGATGTCGACGATCATCTATAATATTGGATATTGATTCTATTATTATGGATAACGGCCGCCGCGTCAACTGGCGGCCCGGGAGCCACCGTGATCACCAACGTCGGAATTCTCGTCCGTGACGGGCTGGGTCGTACGCTGCTGCAGATGCGCGACGGCAACGCCCCCAACGGCCCGCTGGCCTGGAGCTTCTGGGGTGGGGGCGTGGAGCCGGAAGACGCGGATCATCTCCACACGGCGGCACGCGAACTGGCGGAAGAACTGGATATCGCCGCGCTTCCCGCCGACTTCATCGAGATAGGCCGCCGCACCGGCAGCGATGGCCAGGAAGCCCCTTTGATGCTGCTGCGCCGCCCCGTCGAATGGGGCGACTTCCGCGTCCTGGAAGGCGCGGGCGCCGCTTATTTCCCGCTACACGAAATACGGCAGCTGCACGTCACGCGCTCAGTGGCGTGGTACCTGGCCAACCGGCCTGATGTGTTTGGCATCGCAGCGTAGGCGGCAGTTCAGGGTTTAGCCGAATAGATCCCCGTTGCCCCGGGACTTTTCAAAGGCTCGGCTGGCATATACAATCTGGCATATACAACCTGGAGGGCGGCATCATGGCTACCCATGTTCATGCGACGCGGCCGCGGGAAGCCAAGCTCTTCCGCAATAACCGCAGCCAAGCTGTTCGCATCCCCGTCGAGTTCGAACTCCCCGGCGACCGTGTGCTCATCCGACGAGAGGGGGCAAGGCTGATCATCGAGCCATTGACCGGGCCCAGGAATATCGTTGAGCTCCTGGCACAGTGGCGAAAGGAAGAGCCGCTAGGGCCTGAAGATCAGTTTCCCGAGATCAGCGATGCGCCGCTCCGGCCCGAGGATATCTTGTGAGCGGCTATCTCCTCGATACCAACATCATCAGTGCACTGCTGCGTGAACCCGATGGTCACGCCGCACGCCGTGTCGCGCTAGTGGGCCATCGCGCGGTTTGCACCAGCATCATCGTGGCAGCCGAGCTACGGTATGGCTGCGCCAAGAAGGCATCGCCCAGGCTGACCGCCAAGGTCGAGAGCCTGCTGGATGTGATCACCGTCTTGCCGTTCGAATGCCCGGCGGATGTCGAGTACGGAGATATCCGAGCCACGCTCGAAACAACCGGGGAAATCGTCGGCTCCAACGATTTGTTGATCGGTGCCCACGCTCAGTCCCTTGGCCTCACGCTGGTGACCGCGAATACACGCGAGTTCGCCCGCATTCGCGGCCTCGCGGTCGAGAACTGGCTCGAATAAACCGCTTACCAGGGGCTTTCATGACAACGCTGACGAATCGCGCCAATTCGGCGCTGGTGGTGATCGACCTGCAGAACGGCGTGGTCGCCGAAGCATACCGGCGTGATGAGGTGATCGAGGTCGTCAGGACGTTGGTCGAGCATGCCCGGCGCGAGGGCATGCCCGTCATCTGGGTGCAGCATACGGACGACGAGCTCGCCGAGGGCAGCGTCGCGTGGCGCTTCGTCGACGAACTCGTGCCGCGATCGCATGAGCCGGTGGTGTACAAGCGCTACCGCGACGCGTTCGAGGATACCGAGCTTGAAGCCATTTGCGCCAGGCTGCATGTGGGCAAGCTCGTTGTGGCCGGCGCGCTGACGGACATGTGCGTGCGTTCGACGTTGCATGGCGCGCTGGTCCGGGGCTATGACGCGGTGCTGGTCAGCGACGGCCATACGACCATCGACAGGACGCGGCAGGGCGCTCCCACGGCGGATGCAGTGATCCGGCACACCAATCTGTACTGGAGCGGGCAGCGGGCGCCCGGGAGATCGGGGGGCGTGATCTCCAGTGCGGATTTTCTGATGCACATCTGTGGCGGCTAGCTCTACCGTGCATCCTCGCGCGCTCGCGTAAACTCTCCGTCTTGCGCGGTACAGCCGCGCACCGCTGCTGCGTCCGGGGTGCGACTCGCTTCGGGCGCCGATAAGTTTCCATCAGCGAGAGCATCCCTATGCCCCCTGCATCCAGCGCGTTCGAAAATTTGCGAGCGCACGCGTTCAGTCCACGTGCCGGCACAAGACTGCCCGGTCCCGATCATCCCTGTCGTGGCAGTGTGCCGCGCGGCGCCCGGTGCGCCGTCGCGGTGCTGGCAGGTGCGCTCATGCTGCTCTCCGCGAGCGGGTGCAGTTCGCTGTTCAGCGAAGGCGCCGCCGCGGGAGCCGGCGTCGGTGGCGCCGCGCTGGCCAGCAAGGTCACCCGCAATCCGACGGTGGCCGCGGGCATCGGCCTGGGTGCGCTGGCCGCCGCGCAGGCGGGCGTCAAGTATGTCGAGAAGAATTATCACGAAGAGCAGCAGGACCGCATCGCCTCCGCGGCCGGCCCCCTGGCGATCGGCAAGACCGCCAAGTGGGAAAGCCGCCATGCCGTGGAAATCGAACCGGACGCGCACGGCAGGGTGACGGTGTCGCGCCAGATCAGCGCCGGCGACCTGAACTGCAAGGAAATCGTCTTCTCGGTCGACGACGTGGTGGAGGACAAGCCGCGCAGCGACTTCTACACCGCGACGATCTGCGAGCAGGCGGGCCATTGGAAGTGGGCATCGGCCGAGCCCGCCACCGCGCGTTGGGGATCCTTGCAGTGATGGCGCAACCCTGTTCATGCTCGGGCGCGCGCGGCGAGAGCGACCGCGACGCGGGTGCGCGCATGCCCGGCGCGCGCCTGGCAATCGCCGCCTGCCTGCTCGCCGTCGCGCTGACCGGCTGCAGCTCGATCGGCGGCTTCACGGGCGCCGCCGCCGGTATCGCGACGGGCGCGGCGACCAGCAATCCGGCGATCGGCGTGGGCGTCGGCGTGGCCGTCAAGGCCGCCACCGATGCGGCCGTGCAGCGGGTGTATCGCAACATGCAGGACACCGAGCAGACCCTGATCGCCCGCGCCGCCGGCACCATGGCCCCGGGTGAAAAGCGCGTATGGGCGGCGCATTACTCGATCAGCTTCTTCGATGAGCACGGCGAACTGCAGGTGCTCAACCAGACGGAGAACGCCTTGACGACATGCCGCGACGTTGCGTTTTCCGTGGTCACCGGCGAGGCGGAAACCGCGACCTCGCAATGGTTCGTCACCCAGGTGTGCCGCAACAGCGACCAGCAGTGGCGCTGGGCCGCCGCGGAACCGGCGGTCGGCCGCTGGGGAAGCCTGCAGTAACGCGGCGCTGCTTCAGCGCGGCTTGCCGAACCCGCCCGCGGCCCACTCGGACGCCCGTTGAACGCTGAGCTTGTAGTTCGGGGCGACGTTGACCTGGGCCAATTGCTCGCCCAGCTCGTCGTAGGCGCTCAACACCGCGTACGGTTCGTCCTCGTCGGGCACGATGTCCAGCTTGACGGTCAGGCGGCCGCCTTCGACGTCTATCTTCACGCTCTTGTGCAGCGTCGCGTGCAATTGCTGTTCGTGCCGGCGCAGCACTTCATTGGCGGTCTTGACCAGCGTGAAGAAGGCGGGCGCATCCAGGGGCTTCGGATTCTTCTTGTCGCGGCCCATCGTCCAGGGGCCGACCAGGGCCGGTTCCGCTTCGCCGTCCTTGGTCATTTCCACGGCCCAGCCGTCGTCGTCCTCGTTCTTGATGACCCGGGCGGTCCAGCCGTCATCGCACCAGAGCCTGGCCTCCTGCGTCTTGCGGTCCTCGGGGGTTTCTGCGTCGTCCGCGGGAATGTCGTTCACTGCCTGGGTACTCCTGGATCGTTGCTCGTGCGGGGTGCGGCCGCAAAGTATACGCACCCGCGCGATCAACCGACCGTGACCACGATCTTTCCGACCTGCTCGTTCGATTCCAGGAACCGCGTGGCGTCCTGTATCTGGTCGAACGCGAACGTCCGCGAGATCAGTGGCGACAGCGTGCCGGACTCCAGTCCCGCGTTGATGAACGCCTTCGCCTGCGCCAGCAGTTCGTCGTGCGTGATGACCTCGATGTAGAGGTAGCCCTTGAAGGTCAGGCACTTGCCCAGCAAGGCGAACTGGGGGAAGGCGCCGGCCTCGGTGCTCAGGGCGCCGTATTCCAGCAGCATGCCGCCGAAGGCCATGCATTCCGCCAGCTGGGCGATGGCCGGTCCGCCGATGGGATCGAACACCAGGCGCGCGCCCTTGCCGTTCGTGATCGCCATGACCCTGGCCGCCAGGTCCTCCTCGGCGGTCGCGATCACGTGGTGCGCGCCGGCGTCCTTGAGCGATTGCGCCTTCGCGCTGCCGCGCGTGGTCGCGATCACCGTGGCGCCGACGCTGCGCGCGATCTGGATCGCGGCGATACCGACGCTGCTGGACGCGGCCGAGACGATCACGAAATCGTCGGAACGCAGCCGTCCCTGCGCAATCAAGGCGCCCCAGGCCGTCACGTACTGCATCCACGACGCCGCCGCCTGTTCGAAGCTCAGCCGTGCCGGGTGCTTGACCACATACCTGGCGGGCACGTTGATCAGCTCGCCGTAAGTCGGCCAGCGCGCCATGTCGGGGGTGGGTATCACGCTGACGGCATCTCCCTCCTCGAAGCCGGCCACGTCGTCGCCCATCGTCCGCACCACGCCCGCGGCCTCGTAGCCCAGCTGGGACGGAAACACGGCTTCCTGCAGGTAGCGGCCGGTGCGGAACATTACCTCGGCGCGATTCAGGCCGATGGCCTTGACGGCGATCTGCACCTCATCCGCGGCGGGCGCGCGGACATCGATGTCTTCGATGCGAAGCACGCTCGCATCGCCGTACTCATGAAAGCGGACAACTCGGGTCATGGACGTCTCCATTGAAATGGGGCCTGTATTCACGGCCTGTACTCGCGCAAGCATAATCCGAGCCGGCCATTTCCCGTGGAGATCCCCATTCCGCCCGACATGACGAAAACCCGGGCGACGCGTGCGTCGCCCGGCGCCGGCTAGGTCATCAGCTTGACCAGGGCCGGCACGGTCAGCACCGCCGTGTAGTAGCCCATGAACTGCACGCCCGTGTTGAACGCGAAGAATCGCGACAGCAGTCCGCCGATCAGCCCCATGGTCAGGATCACCAGCAGTCCCAGCAGCTGTCCTTCCCAGACGCTGATCACCACGATCAGGCCGACGAAGGTGGCGATGATGGCTTCGTGGCTGACCTTGCGCGATACGAACAGCGCGGCGCGGCGCGCGTAGTTCATCGCGAAGGGATAGGACACCAGGGACGCGATGATCACCGCCAGCATCCCGTAGCCCAGGAATTCCCAGTGGTTCATCAGGTTGTGCAGGTTGTGGGTCTGCCCCGTGGCGCTGTCCACCGTGAACCGCGGCGGCGCGTTGAACAAGGGCGCGGCGGGGCCGGCCGCGACCGGGCTCAAGGGCAGGCCGAAGGCGATGAGCGGGATCAGGGCTTCGGCGATGTAGGTTGCCTCCGTCACGCCGTTGCGGGCGCTGAGCACCGTCGTCAGCCGGTGATACGCATGGCGGATGCGCGACCCTACCATCTCGCCCATCACCACGGTCATCGCGACGGGGCTGAAGACGAAGGTCGCGCTGGAGACGGCCGCGGTGGCCAGCGTCCAGCGCGTCTGCGTGCGGTCCAGCACCTTGAGCGGATTGGGGAAATAGCCCGACCAGCCCTTCACGTCGGGCGCCAGCGTGAGCGTATGGACCTTGTCGCGCGCCATCCGCTTGCGGCCCTGCGGCGACATGACGGCGAACAGGTCCGCGATCAGCGGGCCGATGGCGATGCCCAGGAAGTAGCTGACGCTCAGCTTGACGCCATAGCGGGCCGTCAGGCTCTGCAGCGCGACGATGACCACGACGAAAGGAATCAGCAGCGCGACCGCGGCCCAGCGACCGGCGGAAAAGTAAGCGATCAGCACCGCGGCCGCCAGGAATATCCACGGCGCCGAGCGCGTGATCGCCGGCCCGAACGGCGCCAGCAGCACGGCGAACAGGACGGCCAGCGGCACGGCGACGAAGGCGGCGATGATGGCGCCGGAAATCATCTTGCGCAGGGCGATGTGCGGCACGCCCAGCTTGCGCAGCATGTTGGCGTCCTGCAGAAGCGGCGTCGCCAGCGTGTCGCCGGGTATGCCCAATAGCGCGGTAGGGACCGCATGGGTCATATGCTTCGCGACCGCGCCCGCCAGGAAGAAGGTGAACACGCCGGCTGGCGGCACGCCCAGCAAGGCGACCAGCAGGGTCAGGGGCGCGATGGTGGTGGTTTCGTCGGTGCCCGAGATCAGGCCGATGGCGGCGAAGACGACCGCGCCCACCATGCCCATCGCGGCCGCGGCCAGGATCTGGTTCAACAATACGGGATCGCTCATGCCAGCGCCTCCTTGGTCCGGGGCAGGCGCGCATCGCGCGGCTCGGGCTGTCCGTCGAACAGCTCCAGCAGGCCCAGCTCGCGCAGCTCCCGCAGCGCGGCCGGCGGCAGGTCGGCCAGCGTGCCCAACCCGCCCGGCTCGCCGGCCAGCTCGGCCAGCACTTCCGCGCGCCAGGCGGGATCGGCCAGGGCCGTGTCCTCGACGACTTCACGCTTGGGCGGGAACAGGCGGGCGCAGACCACGCCGGCGATCACGCTGCCCGCCAGGCCCGCGAGCATGGCGTAGGCATGCGCGAGTTCCGCCGACGCCGCGACGCCGCTCAGCCAGCGGCCGGCGGCGATGAAGGCCGCGACGCTGATGGCGACGCCGATGACGATGGACCATGCCAGGTGGCGCAGGTCGACGGTGTCGCTCCAGACTTCCGCGAGTTGCCATGCGGATGCGCGATCCGGCACGGTGCGCTGCCCGTGAGGGCTGATGTCGATGCTCATTGTGGTCTCCTCCTGATGGCGGCGTCCGCCGCCGTTATTGTCCTTCGCGCGATGCGGTGTCCTTGGCGCTACGCGACCGAGCCCGGCTCGCGCAAGGCCTTCAGCAGGGCGATGGCGCGGTCCGTGCGTACGTCTTTTTCAGCGGCCATGCGTTTCGCGATGGTGTCCACCTCGGCGCCCGTCGCGCCTGCCGTCAGCGCGATATTGCGGGCATGCAGCGCCATGTGGCCGCGCTGTATGCCTTCGGTCGCCAGGGCGCGCAAGGCGCCCAGGTTCTGAGCCAGGCCGACGGCCACCGCGATCTCCGCCAGTTCCTGCGCCGAGCGCACGCCCAGGATCTTCAAGGCCACGCGCGCCAGCGGATGCGTCTTGGTCGCGCCGCCCACCAGCCCCAGCGCCATGGGCATTTCGATGGAACCCACCAGCGCGCCGGAGGCGTCCTTCTCCCAGGCGGTCAGCGAGGTATAGCGGCCCGTCCGCGCGGCGTAGGCATGCGCGCCGGCTTCGATCGCGCGCCAGTCGTTGCCGGTGGCGACCACGACCGGATCGATGCCGTTCATGATGCCCTTGTTGTGCGTGGCCGCGCGGTAAGGATCGACCGCCGCGAACGCCCAGGCGTCGAGGATGCCTTCGATGATCTCCTCGCCGCCGCGTTCGCGCGTGGCCAGCACGGCGGGCCTCAGTCTGACGCGGGCGCGCGCCAGCCGCAAGTCCGCCAGGTTGGACAGGATGCGCAGCCGCACCGAACCGCCGGTGATCTCTTCCACCACGGGGGCGACCGCTTCGGCCATGGTGTTCACCGTGTTGGCGCCCATGGCGTCGCGAACGTCGACGATCAGATGCACCACCGCCATCGGGCCGCGCGGCGTGTCGGGGAAGATATGCACCTCGATGTCGCGGCAGCCGCCGCCCAGCTCCACCAGCAGCTTGTCGCGGCTGTTGGCCAGCGCCAGGATGCGTTCCTTTTGCCGCAGCAGCGACAGGCGCGCGCCCTGGGGATCGGTCAATCCCAGGATCTGTATCTGCGCGCGCATCACCGGCGCGCTGCTGGACGTTTCGAAGCCGCCGCATTCGCGCGCCAGCTTGGCCATATAGGAAGCCGCCGCGACCACGGAAGGCTCTTCGACCACCATGGGCACGAGCACGTCCTTGCCGTTCACCTGGAAATTCGCGGCGACGCCCATCGGCAGTTCGAACGTGCCGATGACGTTCTCGATCATGCCGTCGGCGCGGTCCAGCGCCAGCGCGCCGGGCCGGGACAGGGCAAGCCTTTCCCCTTCGTCCAGGCCTGCCGCGTTGGCGATGGCCAGCAGTCGTTCGGATGGGGGCAGGGCGCGGAAATTGGACAAGCGTGAATCGACCACGATGGAAATGCTCCGTTTGGGAATCAACGGGTCGATGCTAGGTAAACTGTACCGCTGTTGACAGGTACAGTTTGGGCAAACAGTACCATCGCACTGCACCAATTTTTGCGGATGCCCGAGGATGGTGGCCATGGACGACAGCAGGAAAACGCCGGCACGGCGCGCGCCGCGCGAGGCGCGCGGCGCCCCCATTGCCGAAGGCCTGGCCCGCCTGATCGGCCAGCAGATCGCCGACGGCGTGTACCGCGCCGGCGACAAATTGCCGTCGCTGCGCGAGGTCGCGCAACTGCACCGCTACGCCAAGAACACGGTCGTGGTCGCGTTCGAAATACTGGTGGCGCAGGGCCTCGTGGAACCGCGCCGGGGTTCGGGCTTCTACGTCGCGGACCGCCATTACGTGCGCAAGCCCGTGGAAGAGGAATCCGGGCAGTTGAGCCGCGCCATGGACATCGTGTGGCTGATGCGCGAGCAGCTCAAGACCCAACCCGACGCGGTGGCCGTCGGCGACGGCTTTCCGCCGGTGGAATGGCTGGCCGACATGCGCATGGATCGTTATCACCAGAAGGTCGTGCGCACCGGCCTGGGCAGCCTGTTCCGCTACGGCAGCCGCTTCGGTTACGCCCCCTTGCGGGAAAGCCTGGTGCGCAAGCTGGGCGACATCGGCGTGCATGCGTCCACGTCCCAGCTGGTGCTGACGCATGGCGCCAACGAAGCCATGGACCTGCTGATCCGCTATTTCGTGCCGCCGGGCGCGGCCGTGCTGGTGGACGATCCCGGTTATTACCCGCTGTTCGGCAAGCTGAAGCTGGCGGGCGCGCGCATGCTGGGCGTTCCGCGCCTGCCGGACGGGCCGGACGTCGCGGTACTGGAACGGCTACTGGCGCGCGACAAGCCGCGGCTGTTCTTCACGCAATCGCTGGCGCACAATCCCACGGGTTCGGACATCTCCGCCGCCAAGGCCTATCGCGTGCTGCAGCTATGCCAGGCTCATGGCGCGACCATCGTCGAAAACGATCCGCTGGCGGATTTCAAGCCTACGTCGGCGGTGCGCCTGGCGGCGCTGGACCAGTTGGCGGGCACCCTCTATATCGGCAGCTTTTCGAAGTCGTTCTCGGCGGCGCTGCGTGTCGGATTCATCGCCTGCGACACGGCGCTGGCCAGCGATCTGGCGGACCTGAAGGCGCTGGTCCACGTGAGCAGCTCGGAATACTGCGAGCGCATGGTCGACGTCATGCTGCGCGAAGGCCACTACGAGCGCCACCTGTTCCGCTTGCGCCGCCGGCTGGAGGCCGCCACGGCGCGGGCGCTACAGGTGTTGGACGAACTGGGCGCCGAGGTCTTCACGCGCCCGGCGAGTTCGCTCTATCTGTGGTCGGCCTTCCCCGGCATCGACGATACCGTCGCGCTGGCGCGCGAACTGATGCCGGAGAAAATCCTGCTCGCGCCGGGACGGGTGTTCAGCGTCGACGCGGAACCGTCGTCACGATGGTCGCGGTGCAACGTCGGCGCGCTGGTGGACGAACGCTTCCGCACCGCGATGCGCGCACGGCTGCGCTGAAAGGCCGCGCCGGCGGCCGAACCTGCGGCCGCACCTGCGTCCGCACCGAAATTCGCGCCGATGTTTTTCGTCGAGGTCGCGCGTACCGGCCGATCAGAACTCTTCCAGGAAACGCATCCGGAACTTGCGCCCCTTGATCGTGGCCTGCGAGAGTCGCGCGTACGCCTGCTTGGCGATCTGCCGATTCAAGGCGACGTAGGCATTGAATTCGGTGATGTTGATCTTGCCGAGCTGCTCGAAGGCCAGGCCGCCATCGCCGGTCAGCGCGCCAACCAGGTCTCCGGGGCGCAGCTTGTCCTTTTTGCCGCCCTGTATGCACAGGGTGACCATCGGCGCCCGCAAGGGGCGATCGGCCTTGGTCCGCAGCGATTTCAGGTCGCCCCATTTCAAGGGGGACTTCTGGTATTCCTCGATGAGATTGGCCCAGCGCATTTCTTCCGGCGAACACAGGCTGAGCGCCAGCCCCTTCTGCTCGCCGCGGCCGCCGCGGCCGATGCGGTGGACGTGGACCTCGGTGTCCTTGGTCACGTCCACGTTGATGACGGCGCCCAGGTTCTGGATATCCAGCCCGCGCGCGGCCACGTCGGTGGCCACCAGCACCGCGCAACTCTGGTTGGCGAACTGGATCAGGATCTCGTCGCGCTCGCGCTGCTCCAGGTCGCCATTCAGCGCCTGCGCGCTGATGCCCGCCGACTGCAGGCGCTCCACCAGGTCGTGGCTGCGGACCTTGGTATTGCAGAACGCCAGCGTGGACACGGGCCGGAAGTGGTTCAACAGCGTGATCACCGCGTCCAGGCGCTCCCGGTCGTCGATCTCGTAGAAAACCTGTTCGATGTGGCTGGCGTCATGCTGCGTTTCCACCTTGATCTCGACCGGATTGCGCAGGAAGCGCGCAGCGAGCTTGCGGATGTTGTCCGGATAGGTGGCGGAGAAGAGCAGCGTCTGCCGTTTGCCCGGGCAGTGCGAGGCGATGGCGACGATGTCGTCGTAGAAGCCCATGTCGACCATGCGGTCGGCCTCGTCGAGCACCAGCGTCCGCAAGCCGGACAAGTCCAGGTTCTGGCGTTCCAGATGGTCCTTGATGCGTCCTGGCGTGCCCACCACCAGGTGCGTGCCGCGGGCCAGCGACTCCGCCTGCGGACGGGCGGCGGCGCCGCCGCACAGCGTTGATATCTTCACATTGGGAATCAGCCGCGCCAGCCGGCGCAGCTCCTGGGCCACCTGGTCGGCCAGCTCGCGGGTCGGGCACACGACCAGTGCCTGCGGGACCAGGCGCGCGACGTCCAGCTCGTGCAGCAGGCCCAGGCCGAACGCCGCGGTCTTGCCGCTGCCGGTCTTGGCCTGGGCGATCAGGTCGCGGCCTTCCAGTATGGCGGGCAGGCTCTGCGCCTGGATGGGCGTCATCCGCGCGAAGCCCAGGCCCTGCAGATTGTCCAGCAGGGCGGGCTGCAGGGGCAGCGATGAAAAAGCGTGATCGTTCATAAACTATCCCCGTTGGCTCAAGGCCCGTTCGATGCGATTGCGCGCCACCGTCGTGCGCGGCACCTTGAAAGGAAACCAGGCGCGCACGTCCTCTTCCAGGCCGATGCCGTGCATGTAGTTGTAGATGGCCTTCTTCAGGCCCCTGCCCAGGCTGTCGTGATCCACGCCCGTCGGGTCGTCGAAGCCGACATCGTTCCTGGCGAAGGACGCAGGCGGCAACGGCCGCAAGGTGACGCCGTATTCCTCGGGATGCTTGCCGACCGGCGAATGCACGGTGCACGCGAAACGATGGAAGAAGCCGCTCTGGATGCAGCCGTTCTCGAACAGCTGGCGCACGTACTCCAGCGCATCGACCGTATCCTGCACTGTCTGCGTCGGAAAGCCGTACATCAGGTAGGCATGCACCAGGATGCCCGCGTCGGTGAAGGCGCGGGTCACCCGTGCCACCTGATCGATCGACACGCCTTTCTTCATCAGCTTCAACAGCCGGTCGGACGCGACTTCCAGTCCACCCGACACCGCGATGCAGCCGCTGTCGGCGAGCAGCTCGCACAGGTCCGGCGTGAAGGTTTTTTCGAAACGGATATTGCCCCACCACGAAATCCCGGTGTCGCGGGCGATCAGCTCCGTGGCGAGCGACTTCAGCGATTTGGGCGGCGCGGCTTCGTCGACGAAGTGGAAACCGGTTTGCGAGGTCTCGCGCACGATGGCTTCGATGCGGTCCGCCAGCACGGTGGCGGATGCGCCTTCGTAGCGGTCGATATAGTCCAGGCTGATGTCGCAGAAGCTGCATTTTTTCCAATAGCAGCCGTGCGCCACCGTCAGCTTGTTCCAGCGTCCGTCGCTCCACAGCCGGTGCATGGGATTGAGCATGTCCAGCAGCGACAGGTAACGATCCAGCGGCAGCCCGTCCCAGGTCGGCGTGCCGACTTCCGCGAACGCGACGTCGGGCTCGACCATGTTCACGTAGCGGACCGTCGCCGTATCGGGATCGCGCAGGAAGGTCCGCACCAGGCGTTGGTGCGAACGTTTGCCCTGTACGTGCTCCAGCAGGGCGAGCAGGGGGCGCTCGCCGGCGTCCAGCGTGACGTAGTCGAAATAATCGAATACGCGAGGATCCTTCAACTCGCGCAGTTCGGTATTGACGAAGCCGCCGCCCAGGACCGTGACGATGCCGGGATCTCGCGCCTTGATGGTCTGCGCGATGCGGAAGGCCGCGTACACGGCGCCGGGAAAGGGCACCGACAGCAGCACCATGGTCGGCGCATGGCGCGCCAGCGCGTCCAGCGTCAGGTCGCGCAGCGTATCGTCCACCAGGTTGGCGGGCGCCGCCAGCGCGTCGGCCAGGGGGTCGAAGGTAGGCTGGCTGCCCGCCAGCGATTCCGCATAGCGCACGAATTCGAAACGTTCGTCGACGGCGTCGCGTATGACGTCGGCCAGATCGTTCAGGTATAGCGTGGCCAGGTGCTTGGCGCGGTCCTGCAGGCCCAGGGCGCCGAACGCCCAGCCCAGGGGATCGCCGCCTTCCTCATCCACATAGACATCCAGGGAGTCGAAGCGCGGTCCTTCGGGCAGGTAGTGGCGGCCGACGATGCGATGCGCCAGCGTCGAGTCCCGGCCTTGCAGGAAGGCGATCGCCGGGCCGATGGTTGCCAGATAGCGCGGCTGCTGCGCGAGGAAGGCCTGGACCGACGCGCCATGCGTGTGCGCGGGCAGCACGTCGACACGCGCGGCCACGGCGCGCAGGCCTGCGGGCGACAGCAGGCGCAGCACGAGCGCCAGCGCCAGGTCTTCCTGGAACGACGGCACGCCGCGCGACCGCAGGAAGCCGGTCAGATAGGCGGTGGATGGGTAGGGCGTATTCAGCTGCGTCATCGGCGGGATGACAGACAGCACGCGCAAGGGCAGAGCAGACATGGGGCGCGGCAGGGCAGCCGAACGAATGGGTGTAAGTGGCGCACACGCGACGGGCATCGCCGGCGTGCGCGGTATCGCGGTACGAATCATAAGCTACGACGGCGCGCGGCCGGCGGCGCGCGGCTAGCGGGCAGGACTCAACCGGGCTTGCGGAACTTGAGCACGAACTGGTCGGTATGGCCGCGTACCGCCGGCGCGAACACCGGGACGTCATGCGGATCCTGCGGGTTGCGCAGGATGCTGCTTTCGGCCACGAACTGGAAGCCAGCCGCCAATACTTGCTGCTTGACGGTTTCCGGATCGATGCGATGCAGGGTGTGCGCGCTCTGGCCGCTGGTACCCGCATTGGCCACGTGATCGGTGACGATGAACACGCCGCCCGGCTTCAAGGCCCGGTAGACCGCGGCGTCGAGCTGCGCCGCGGCTGCCGGTCCGGCGAATCCGTAGACGTCGTGATAGTTTTCGGAAGTCCACGCGACGTCCAGCGGTTCCGGGAGCGACAGCGTGGCCAGCGGCTGGCTGGCGACGGTCACGTTGGCATAGGCCGCGGTCGGGATGGCCTGCGCCGTGGCCAGGGACTTGGGCGCGATCGCCAGGAATTCCTGCGGCACGACGGCATAGACATGCCCCCCGGGACCGACGGCCTTGCTGAACAGGCGGGTGAAATAGCCGCCGCCCGGCATCAGGTCGGCCACGCGGTCGCCCGGCTTGATGCCGGCGAATGCCAGCAACTCGCCGGGTTTGCGGGCGGCATCGCGCTGCACGTCGGCGGCGGGACGATCGGACGACGCCAGCGCGGCATCGATGGCGGCGCTCGCTTGCTGGCGAGGCGGCTGGGCGCACGCCGCCAGCGCCAGGCTGGCCGCGGCAAGCATTACAACGACGGGTTTCAAGGTTCAGGCTCCAGTCAGTGGTCCCCAGGTGCGCCGCGGTGCGTCAGGGCGGATGCGGCGCGTTGCCGCCTGACCTTAATGCCTTGCGCCGATTGCCGCAACCGTCGCCGCCTGGTTCGCCATGGCGCGCGGCATCACGGCGACCAGGCTTTTCGGCCGATCAATAGCCGAACTTGCGGGCGGCATCCAGCGCCAGTCCGGCGCCGATGCTGCCGAACAGGTCGCCTTCCACGCTGCGCGCTTCCGGCAGCAGCGCGGCGATGCGCTCGCGCAGGCAGGAAACGCGGCTCGAACCGCCGGTGAAGAACACGGTGTCGATCGCCGCGCTATCCACCGTCGCATCGCGCAGCAGCGCGGCGACGGTATCTTCGATGCGGGCGATCAGCGGCGCGGTCGCGTGGTCCAGCTCGGGCCGCGTGACGTCCAGCATGCGGCCCGGGGCGATGCGGTCCAGGCTGGCCTGCGCCAGCGGCGCGTCGGACAACTCGATCTTGGCTTTTTCCACCTGCAGGGACAGCCAATGGCCGGCGCGTTCCTTGACGAGCTTGAGCAGGAGTTCGACCTTGTCGCGCTCCGCGGCATTGGCGCGGATATACGCCAGCGTTTCCTGCGCCTTGTTGGTATAGGCGAAGTTGATCGTGTGCCAGGAGGCCAGGTTGGAGTACTGGGTCGACGGCACGTCCTTGCCGTTGCGCAGCTTGCTGCCCAGGCCCAGCAGCGGCATGAAGGCGGCCAGGTTCAGGTGCCGGTCGAAATCGCCGCCGCCGATATGCACGCCGCCGTGGGCCAGGATGTCCTGCTTGCGGTCGGCCTGGCCGGCGCGCTCCGGGCCCAGCCGGATCAGGGAAAAGTCGGATGTACCGCCGCCGATGTCGATGACCAGCACCAGTTCCTCGCGGCTGATCTGCGACTCGTAGTCGAAGGCGGCCGCGAGCGGTTCATACTGGAAGGCAATGTCCTTGAAGCCTACCGCCGCGGCGATCTCGCCCAATGTATCCTGCGCGGTTTTATCCGCCGCTTCATCGCCATCGACGAAGTACGCTGGCCGGCCCATCACCACCGACGTGAACGCGCGGCCCGCCGCCTGTTCCGCGCGCGTCTTCAATTGCGCGATGAAGTGGGTCAGCAGCACCCGGAATGGGACGCCGCGGCCGCGGATCTCCGTATGCCCGTCGATCAGCGAGCTGCCCAGCAGGTTCTTCATGGCGCGCATCAGGCGGCCTTCATAGCCGGCCAGGTAGTCTTCCAGCGCGGCGCGGCCGTAGCTGATGGTGCTGTCTTCTTCATGGAAGAAGATGGCCGATGGCATGGTCGGTTGACCGTCTTCCAGAGGCAGCAGCGGCGATGCGCCTGGCCGGTGCCAGCCTACCGCGGAATTGGAAGTGCCGAAGTCGATGCCGCAGGCGACGGCGGGAGCGGAAGAAGTCATGAAATGCGCGCGCCCCGCGCTGGCTGGCGCGGGGCGCGATGTGGGTGTCAAAGCGGCATTGTACGGGCCCGCGCCCACAGCGCGAGCGAACCGAGCGACACGCCGCCCAGGACCAGGAATGCGGCCGGGTAGCCGAAATGCTGGGCCATCACGCCGCCCAGTGTGGCGCTCAGCGCCGCGCCGATGGCCTGGACCGTCATGACCATGCCCTGGCCGACGTTGACGCGGCCGGTGCCTTGCAGCAGCCGCACGACCAGCGCCGGCACGGCGACGCTCTGCAGGCCGGCGCCGATGCCGTCCAGCGCCTGCACCGGCCAGACGGCCCAGGCGTCGATGAAGCACGCGGCCAGCAGCCCGCGCAGCGGCAGCGCCAGGAAAGTGATGAGCATGACGCCCCAGTAGCCGATGCGGCGTATCAGCGCGTTGGCGACCAGCGCGGCGACGACCATGACCAGTTGCGCGACGACGATGGTCTGCGCGGTGAAGGCGCTGGGGTCCCCCTTGTGCGCGCCCACCACGGCAAGTCCGAACAGGGGCAGCATGGCGGCATTGCCCAGATGGAACAGCGCTAGCGCCATGGCAAGCAGCAGCAGGGGCCGGTTCTTCGCCAGTTCGCGAAAGCCGCTGGCATGTCCGGATCGGGTATCCGCTGCGGACGCCGGGCTGAGGCCGCGCGCACTGTCGTGGTCGATCGAGTCGGCGCGCAGCAGCAAAGTCGACACGATCGTCATCAGCCCGAAGATGCCCGCCAGCGCGAATACCGCGCCGAAGCCGAAACGCCAGCCCAGCAGGCCGGACAGCGCCGCACCGACGACGTTGCCGGCGTGATTCGCCACCTGGTTGCGCCCGATCTGCCGTCCGAAACCGTGTTCGCGCACGATGCCCAGCGTCACCCCCGCCACCGCCGGGCCGAGCGCGGCGCCGGCCACGCCGGTGACGACCTGCGACGCGGCGACCGTCCAATAGCCTTGCGACAGCCAAAGGGCCAGCGAGCCCAGGGTGGTCAGCAGGGCCGCCGCGACGATCAGCGCCCGCTTGCGGCGCGTCGCATCGACCAGGGCGCCCGCCGGAGAAGTCGCCAGCATGCCGGCGATGCCGCCCAGTGTCATCATCGCCCCTATGGCGTCGGGCCGCCAACCCTGAGCCTGGAGGAACACGCCCAGGAACGGGCCGAGTCCCGCCTGCACGTCGGCCATGAAAAAATTCAGCGCTTCGAGTTTGTACTGGCGCATCATGCGGCCCCTGGCGATTCTGGCTGTGTGGGCGCGTGTGTGGAGGCGTGTGTCTGGCGGCGTGCGTGGCGGTCAGGACGCCACGTCGACGAGTTCGGCGATGGCGTCGACCTCGAGCGCGCGCCCGTGGCGGTTGCGCACGCCGTGTCCCCATGCCTGGACATGGGTGCCTGGCGTCAGGTATTCCGAGAATCGCGCCGCGGTATCGGGCGGCATGAGCAGAGCGGTGCCGTCGGCCAGCAGGGCGCCGCGCAGCTCGCCTCTGCCGCCGAACAGGTGGAGCACGACCTCGCCGCTGGCTTCCATTTCCTGGCGTTCCCGGTGGGGCTTGTGATGCTTGTCGCGGTCGTGGCGCGGGCCTTCGTCGAGTATGGTCCTGCCGTCCTGCGCCGTGAGCGCCACCGCCACGAGCATGTCGGCGCCGCGCGGCTTGACGCCGCTTACGCGTATCTTGTCGCCGACCGCGATGTGGCGCGCGACCTGCCCCGACAGATGGGGCGGAAAATGGACCTGCCGGCGGCGCCGGGAACCGAGGATCAAGCCATCCATTTCGCCGTGCGGGTTGATGAGAAAGCGGCTGACTGTTCCGCGCCATTGCGGCAGGCCGTCGGGGTCGATCCAATGCATGTTGCTTATCCTGGCAGTGTTGCGAAAATAGCGCCCGCCATGTCGCGCGGGCGGCTGTGGGATGTCGTTGGGGTGTAGGCCGTAAAGCGGGCGTGAGGCGTTCAGGGGGCCGGCGGGGCGCGGTCGTAGAGCCGGACTTCATTGCCCGGCATGCCGAACGACGTTGCCTGCAGGGCCGTGCCGTACTGGTTGCGCATGCCGTAGCCTTGCGCGGAGACGTCCGCGCCAGCGCGCAGCAGTTCCGTGAACTGTCTTGCATCGGGCGGCGCCAGCTTGATGACGGTGCCGTCGGCCAGGATCGCCCCGTCGGGGTCGCCGCGCGGCGTGGTCATGACGTAAGCCACGCGGCCCTGGGCGCTCAGCTGCGACAGCCGGGCGCTGCGCGATCCCGGCGGCACCGGGGGCGTGCCGGGCGCCGGCGGGCGATCGACCAGCGCGCGGCCGTTGCTCGTGTCGACGATGCGTTCCGCTTTCAGGTTCCCGGCGGCGTCCTTCCTGCCGCTGATCTGCACGCCGTCGCCTGGGCGTACCGTCGAGGTCAGCTCGGTGCTCAGGTGCGGCGGAAAGCGCACCAGCACGCCGTCCGTGCTGAGAAAGCCTTCCACGTCGCCGTCGGGATTGGGGATGAATCGCGACACGGTCGCCTGTGTCGTCACCAGCGCGCCTTCGTCGGCGGGCGGAATGGGTGGCGGACCGGCGCCGATACGCGGCGGAGGCGGGGGTACCGGCGGAAGCGCTTGCATCACACCCACGGGCGGGACCGGGTTCGTCGGCGGCGCCGGGTCAGCCGGCGCTGCCGCGTTCATTGGCGGCGCCGCGCCGACCGGTGGCGCCGGACTCGCGTCGGGCTGCGTTTCCGCCGCGCCGGTGATGCCGGCCGCGAGTAGCGCGGCCAGCCCTAGCGCGCAGGCGGACAGCCGGCCGGCGCGTGTGATCGGGGATATCGAGGACGTTGGCATGATCCACTCCTGTGTGGGATACGGAGTGATATGCAAAGCCTGTGCCATGTCGGCCATGCGGGCCATATGAGGCGTCGC